>NZ_JBQFJF010000002.1:0-749127 GCF_056536105.1 Ruegeria sp. AL7 | reverse complement strand
GATGGGCCAACGTATAAGCACCCTTTCGGTCGCAATCCGCGCAATCGCATCACCCAATTCGGGGTTGCCTCATATTTATAGGGCAGGTCCTGAATGAACTGCGGAATTCATTCGACGTGAATACCCTCAAAATGGTCGTTGGCGTTTATGTGAAAGCCCGCGTTCAACACCCAATGCGTATCACAGATGACAACCGTTGTTGCGCCCAGTTCCTTGGCGCGACGAGCAATCTCCCGGTGGCCATCAATAGCCGGTTGACGCTTGCCTTTGATCGGTCCTTCCTGCTCGGACATGAGCAGGGTAGGCACGTGAGTCATTTTGGCGGCAAGTACGATTTCTCCCATGGTCTCCTCCTGGAGTTAGAGTTTCTTCGCGCGTATTTCGAGTGCAGTCGGTTACAGTTTCCCCAGCTGCATGATGTTGTGGTTTCCGGTTGCGAAGCCGACGTGTTTTTGTTCCATGTAGAACTCGAAGCTCCAGTTGCCGCCGTCGCGGCCGATACCGGATGCTTTGACGCCGCCGAACGGGGTGGGCAGGTGGCGGACGTTTTCCGAGTTCACCCAGATCATCCCGGCTTCTAGCTTGTCGGTGAACCGCAAGGCGCGGGTCAGGTCATTGGTCCAGACATAGCCGGTCAGACCGTATGGTGTGTCGTTGGCAATCTGCAGCGCCTCGTCCTCGGTCGAGAACGGGATCGAGGTCAGAACCGGGCCGAATATCTCTTCGCGCGATACGCATCTGGTTATTGGCATCGGTAAACAAGGTTGGGCGAATGAAATACCCTGTGTCGCCCACCTTGACACCTCCGGCGGCGACAGTCGCACCGTCTTCTTTGGCGATGTCAAAATAGGAGGTCACCTTGTTATAATGCTCCTCGGTCACCAGTGGCCCGATCTCGGTCTCAGGATCCAGCGGATGGCCGACCTTGATGGTGTTGACCCGTTCGATCAGCTTTGCCTCGAACGCGTCCTTGATGGTGTCCTGCACCAGCAGGCGCGAGGATGACGTGCAGCGCTCGCCATTGATCGAGTAGATCATGAAGATCACCGCATCCAGCGCCCGGTCGAGATCGGCGTCGTCGAACACAACAACCGGGTTCTTGCCGCCCAGTTCCAGATGCATCCGCTTGAGCGTATCGGCACCTTGTTTGGTGATGATGCTGCCGGTGCAGCTTTCACCGACAAAGGCGATCGCCTTGATCAACGGATGCTCCGTCAACGCCTTACCCGCATCGGGGCCGAACCCGTTCACGGTGTTCAGCACACCCTTGGGCAGCCCGGCCTCTTCGGCGATCTCCACCAGCAGGCGAGCGGACAGCGGAGAATCTTCGGCCGGTTTGTGAACCACGGTGCACCCGGCAGCCAAAGCAGGTGCGATCTTCCATGTCGACAGCATGAACGGCGTGTTCCACGGCGTGATCACCCCCACCGGACCGATCGGTACGCGCGTGGTGATGTTCATCAGGGTCGGCGACTTAAGGTGCTGACCGTCCCGCGCCTGGACCACCTGATCCGCGAAATACCGGAAATTCTCGGCCCCGCAGCGCGGCCTTGGACATAAAGCGCAGGGTCTGGCCGGTGTCCCAGCATTCACACAGCGCAATTTCCTCGGCACGGGCCTCGATCGCATCGGCAACGTTCAGCAAGATGCGGCGCCGCTCGGTGGCAGGCATGTCGCGCCAATCGGCAAATGCGGCGTGGGCGGCATTAGCGGCAGCGTCGATATCATCGGCTGTGCCATGGGCGACATCGCAGATCACCGACCTGTCAACCGGGAGGTGGATTGAACACCCTGCGGAACCGTCGCGATCTTCGCCCGCGATCCGGTTCTTGATGCCGGTTTCCTTAAACCGGGCCAGAAAGCCCGCCAGCTTCTCGATATTCGTATCCAGTGCGCTCATGGATCAGGGCTCCTGGTTGGTCGCGCCCAAATGGTCCCGGATCGTGCCGGTCTTGGGCGAAAGGTCTGGGTCAATGTCACGCATCTCAAGCGAGAGCGCGATGGAATGTCCGGCGAAGGCGGGGGACAGATAGGCCTCAACCGCCTCAAAAATGCGCTGCGTGGCGTCCCGTTTGACATCCGCAGCCCGGCCAGCGCGCAGGCGGATCGAGATATCGATAAACCCATGCGCCGGATTGCCGTCCGCGATGGCATAGTGATCGACCCGCGTGGCCCGGACACGAATACCGGGCAGGGGAAATGTCTTGATCCCGGCAGCCGTGGCCCGGATGCATTCGCACAAGCCACTCATATCGACCCTGTCTTCCAGATTGCCGGAATACTCGACGTGAAAATGTGGCATGTGCTCCCCTCCAATGGTAAACATGTTTAGTAAATTGGAAACCTCGCTGTCAAGAACTTGCTTTGTTAATCTTTGCATCTTTTGACTCTGCGAATTAGAAGACTGTCATGAGTGAACAAAGCCACACCAAGAACACCTCGCGCGCCCTTCCGATTGCCTTGCTGCGCGCACGCGAAACCGTCATGGCCCCCATCCGGGACATGCTGCAGGGGATACAACTGACCGAGCAGAAATGGCGCATCCTGCGCGTGCTGGACGAGTTGGGTGAAGTGGAGCAAAGCTCGATTGCCAAAGAGGCCTGCCTGCTGTTGCCAAGCCTCACCCGCATCCTGCGCACGATGGAAGCCGAAGGCCAAATATCACGCCGCCAGGACAGCCACGACAAACGACGCACAATGGTGAAGATCACAAACGAAGGACGAAACATCCTCGCCGAAAACCTCGGAACCTCTCTCCAGATCTACCAAAGCATCGAAAAACAAATGGGACGAGAAAAACTCAATCAACTCCTCGACCTGCTCGAAGAACTACAAGCCGTCAAAGTCTGACCCCGCCTAGTAACGGCGAGGTCAGGGAAGATTTCAAAGGCTCGCCAAACCGGTATCCAGCGCCGACAGGATCTTGGACACATCGTCAGACGTGATGATCAGTGGTGGCGACAGAATAATGTTGTTACCCGACACCCGGACCATGACACCGTCATCATATGCTGCCTTCTGCACCTGCAACGGAAGATGCTTGGCAATCGGTGCTTTGGTGCTGCGATCCGAGACCAGCTCCAGCGCGCACATCAGGCCCTCACCGCCGCGCACGTCGCCGACCACGTCGTACTTGTCGGCCAGCCTTTTCAGACCGGAAAAGTTCATCCCCACGAGCGGCGGCGTTCTCCACACCCGCAGGCGGTTAATTTCCGCAAGTGCTGCCAAGGCTGCTGCCGCTCCGACCGGATGGCCGGAATAGGTGTAGCCCTGATCGACGGACGCTTTGCCAGTGGTGTCGCGTTCGAACACTTCGGCAACTTGACCGGAAATCATCGCAGCGCCGAATGGGAAATACCCGTTCGTAATAGCCTTGGCCGTTGTCATAATGTCCGGCTGCACACCCCAGTGCCGGGCTCCGCTTTCGCTGCCGGTGCGGCCAAAGGCTGTGATAATCTCATCCGAGATCAACAGAACGCCGTGTTTCGAGCAGACCTCGCGCACCAACGGCATGAAGCTCTCGTGCGGTGGAATTACACCACCAGCACCCAAAACAGGTTCCATGATGAACGCTGCAACAGTATTTGCACCCTGGAACGCAATCTCAGCTTCCAATGCTTTGACGCAAAGCTGTGCCAAACGCTCGGGATCGGTCTCGTCGAAGGGATTGCGATAAGTCCATGGTGCCGGGATGTGGAAACATCCAGGCATCATCGGTTCGTAGGCAGCACGGAACTTCTGATTGCCATTGACCGACGCTGCAGCGAAATGGGTCCCGTGGTACCCCTGTTTCAAGCTTATGAATTTGGTGCGCCCGTCCTCGCCGCGTACCTTGTGGTACTGTCGTGCCAATTTCAGTGCGATTTCAACCGAATCGGAGCCGCCCGAAGTAAAGAACGCGCGGGTCAATCCATCTGGCTCGAAGAACCGGGCCAGCTCGTATGACAATTCGATCGCCTTGTCGTTGCTGGTGCCACGGAAAGTTGAATAATAGGGCAAAGCGTTCAGCTGGTCGGCAATCGCCTGCTTCACTGGCTCGCAGGAATAACCCAGATTGACGTTCCACAACCCTCCCACGGCGTCGATGGCCTTGTGGCCGTCGACATCGACGATGCTAACCCCTTCGCCGCCGACCAAAATGGTTGGTAGGTTCTTTTGGCTGTCGGCAGGGTGCGCCATCGGGTGCCAAAAATAGCGGGCGTTGTTTTCCTTCAGGAAGTTGGAATCCTTCATTTCAAAATTCTCCGGGAATTTCGTCCGACCGAACACTCGGTCGAAACTCAGTTGGAAAGTTTGCAGGAGCCTGGCCACCAAAGATTGCCGTAAGCTCTTGCGAAACTTGTTTCAGGGTATTCAGTAGGGGCGGCTGCCGGTCGCCTGCGGTTCTGATTTCAGGAACCGCGAATGAAACCGTCCCAAGCGCCAGTTGATCAATTCCGAAAACCGGGGCTGCAAAGCCATGAACACCGGTTTCGAAACTTCCGTTACTATAGGACCAACCGGTTTCCTTTACTTCGACGAGACGTTCTTGAATGAGTTCAAGGTTCGTTAGCGTAGAGGCAGTAATACGGGGCAAGTCGCGATTTTGAGGCCTTCCAAAAGTGCAGGAGGGCCAAAACAAAGCATGCACAACCCTGAGGCTGTGGCGTTGAGCGGAAGGACTTCCGTGGGGTCTAGGCTAACTCGAACGCTGTGCTGAGTTGTCTCGACCACTAGCGCCGTTTGAAGAACATCATTTTCCAGAAGAGAAAGGTGCAGGCTTTCTCCTGCTTGTTGCATCGCGGCCTGCATTTTTAGGCGCGCTGCTTTGAGGCCGGGATTTGCAATCTCGCGTAACGCGGCAAGACGCAGTGCCGCCGGGCCAATCATAAAGGATTTTGTTCCCTGATTCTGCTCGATCAATCCGAACTCTTCCAGTTCACGCAGATGCCGAAGAACAGTCGCCTTATTGACACCAGATAGCCGAGCCATCTGGGTCAGCCCGATTTCGGGCCGTGCGTTGGAGAATAACTCCAACAATCTCAAAGCATTAAGAGCAGTTCCCATAAGTTACTCCTCCTCCTTAAGAGAATACTTGACACAATGTAATTAACAACGCAACAATAAACATGACTTATCGGTTCATTATTTGAACCATCAATGGGAGGAGTCTATGAAGAAAATTCTTACCGCTGCCGTAATGGCGGTCTCTGCATCAGCTGCTTTCGCTGAGTATCCAGAGAAACCTGTATCCTTCGTCGTTCCGTGGCCTCCGGGCGATCTGGAGGATGTATTGACACGTCTGATCGCAGATGAATTTCAGGAAATGTACGGCGTACCAGCAGCAGTCGTGAACAAGCCTGGCGGTGGTGGTGGTCCGTTCCCTGGTGCTGTCGAAGTCGCCACTGCTCCGGGTGATGGCTATACGGTCGGCTCTTTTGTAATAGGCGTGCCGGTGATTGGCCCCGAGATTGGCATTCCAGAGCTGAACCCCAACCCATTTGACCCAATTGGCATCTTCCTGACCTATCCGTTCGTGATAGCGTCCAGCAAAGACGCACCCTTCTCATCTTGGGAGGAGTTGGTGGAACATGGCAAAGATAACGATGTTGCACTGGGGCATTTCGGCTCTGTCCTGCCCCCCACCCAGGTGACATTCGCAGCTGCTGTCAGCAGCGGGTTTGATTTCGCCAGTGAAGCCGCATTTGATGCTCTGGACTGCAACACCCTGACTTCAGGCGACGTGGACGTGATCAACACGACACTTCAACTTATACTACCCTGCTTAGATCAGGTGAATGTTCTGGCCAGCATCGGCGGTGAGCGGATTCCCCTGGTCCCTGACACTCCGACTGTTGTCGAGCTAAATCCTGACCTGCCTTTGGCACTATGGAACGGTCTGTTCGTTCACAAAGACACCCCGGCAGAGGCGCGCGAGAAGATCTCGGCAGCCGCTCAAAAGGCTCTGAGCTCCGACAAAGCCAAGCAGCTTGCCGAGGAAACAGGTGCACTGATCTACTGGCAGGACCCGGACGCCTCCAACGCGCAGATTGAAAAAGACAAAGCCTCTTTCGCCAAAATCGAAGAGATTCTGGGCGAATAACTCAAGATTGGCCCGGCAGGATTCAAACTGCCGGGCCTATTTTAATCGGTGGGGAGGTAGAGATGATCGCGAAAACCTTACAGGACATGTTCAAACGATATCGCCGTCCTGGCGATGTAGTTTTTGCGTTCGTGTTCCTTGCGTTTGCTGTCTTTTTGTTAATGCAGCTGGACGAGCAGACACAAATCGTCAAGCGAACCAAGTGGTTTGCGCAACCCAGTCTTTGGCCAATGATAGCCCTCTGGGCCATGGTGATTTTCGGATTTCTGCACTGGCTCAGTTCAGCAATGTCACAGCGGCGTCACGGACGGTGGACCGAAGTGGCATTCTGGTTGAGGTCGTTTGAATATGTTTTCTACTTCCTCGTTTACGTAAAAGCTGTTCCCTTGCTTGGGTATCTTCCCGCGACGGTAATATTTGCCGTGTTTTTGGCAATTCGCACCGGGTTTCGCGATGCTAAGGGTATCGGTTGTGCCGCATTGTTCGGCGTTTGTGTCACGGTCATCTTCAGGGCTTTCTTGCAGGTGAAAATCCCGGCCGGCGCTCTCTATGAGTATTTACCCGACACGGTTCGCGCGTTTGCGCTGACGTATCTTTGAGGTTTCGCTGATGGATGCTCTATTATCAGGTTTTCGATACTTGCGCAGTGGCCGGTAATCGTTGCGCTTTGATCGGGTCAATCGGAGGCGTGATTATTGGCGCTCTGCCGGTGGGAGCGCCGGTGGCAATTGCCATTCTGTTACCCGCCACTTTCGCGTTTGAACCCATCGTTGGCCTGACCCTGCTGCTAGGCATCTATGGGTCCTCGATGTATGGCGGTGCAATCCCTGCCGTCCTGATCAATACACCGGGCACTGCAGTCAATGCCTTGACCACCTATGACGGCTATCCAATGACGAAGCGCGGCCAGGGTCATCGGGCGTTGTCACTGGCCTATTCGGCGTCATTTTTTGGAGGCATCTTTTCGATAATTTGCCTTATGCTCTTGTCTCCCGTCCTAGCACTCGTTGCCCCGCATTTTGGCAGCCGTGAGATTTTCCTAGCCGCGTTGCTTGGCATCATATTGGTAATTCTCGCTCATCGCGGCCAGATCTTTGCAGCGGGCATGCTGGCGGCATTTGGTCTGTTCTTGAACACTGTCGGGCTGGAGCCGGTCAAATACACCCGTCGTTTCACGTTCGAGCAAAGCTGGCTGGCTTCTGGGTAGACCTGATTGTTGTTGTGCTGGGGCTGTTCGCAATCAGTCAGGCATTGCTTCTGTTGCTGGAAAAAAACCATGCACCGGGTGAAGCACATGTTGGCGGAGGCATCTTTGCGGGATTAGTAGAGCTGCTTGGCCTCAAGCGTATTGCAACCGTGTCATCCAGCATCGGCGTGTTCATGGGCATGGTGCCGGGCACCGGCGAGTTCACCTCGCAATTCCTGTCATACACATACGCACAAAAAACCTCTAAAAATCCAGAAGCCTTTGGCGATGGTTCGCCCGAAGGGCTGGTGGCTTCTGAATCCGCAAACAATGCTGTTCCCGGAGCGGCGATGATCCCGCTGCTGGCGCTGGGTATTCCTGGCGAGGCACTGACGGCAATGATGTTGTCAGTCTTTTACGTGCACAATGTGATACCCGGGCCGCAGCTGTTCGAAAACCAGATGGATTTCGTCATGGCCCTCTATATGGCGTTGATCCTGCTGAACGTGATCGTTCTGGTGTTTTTGCTGTTCTCGACCAATTTGCTGCTCAAGATCATTCAGATTCCAACTCGTTTTCTGGGCATCATGATCCTGATCCTGGCGTTTGTCGGCGTATACAGCCTGCGCAACTCGATCACCGACTGTGCATTGGCCGCGGCATTTGGAGTGTTCGGTCTGATCCTCAAACGGCTGGACTTGCCGATCGTTCCGATCATCCTCGGCATGGTTTTGGGCGGCATTATGGAGGTCAAGCTCCGCAGCGCCATGGCTCGGGTTAATTCACCGCTGGATTTTGTTGATAGACCGATTGCCGCCATCTTGTTCGGTATGATTGTTCTGATCCTCATTCTGCACTTTCGGGCTCTGTACTTCGAGTTCAGAAATAAGCTGCGACCAGAACCAAACGCCGAACCCGTCGATGCAGATCACCCAAATCAACAAGGTTGAGAATATCCATGGATCAGTCCCTAATCGACGCGCTGCGAATGCAGCAAGTCGCCCCGCGCGGCCACTTCATTAACGGCAATTTCACTGACGGTGAAACGGGTGTGCAGGTTGAAGTGTTGTCCCCCATCGATGGCCAACCTCTGACTAGGATCGCCGATGGCAGCGTGGCGGACATTGAAGCTGCCGTCCTGGCCGCTCGGGTTGCTTTCGAGGACGGGCGATGGTCCGGAATGGCACCGTCAGGGCGCAAGAAAGTGTTGCTGAAGCTGGCGGATCTGATCGAAGAGCGTGCGCTGGAAATCTCTGTTCTGGGAGTGCGCGACAACGGCACCGAGATCAGCATGGCCTATAAAGCCGAGGCGCTTTCGGCGGCGGCGACATTTCGGTACTATGCCGAAGCAATCGACAAGATTTATGGCCAGATCGCGCCAACCAGTCACGATATTCTTGGCCTGGTACACCATGCTCCGGTCGGCGTGGTGGGTGCAATCGTACCGTGGAATTTTCCGCTGATGATCGGCAGCTGGAAAATTGCTCCGGCCCTTGCGGCAGGCAATTCCGTAGTATTGAAACCCGCAGAAAGCGCTTCGCTCAGCCTTTTGAAGATTGCTGAACTGGCTGCTGAAGCCGGGGTTCCGGATGGCGTGTTCAACGTCGTGACAGGGCGCGGCTCGGTTGTGGGCGAGGCACTGGCACTGTCGATGGATGTAGACATTATGGTGTTCACTGGGTCAGGTGCGACGGGTCGTCGGTTGCTGGAGTATTCAGCTCGTTCCAATCTGAAGCGCTGCTACCTTGAGTTGGGCGGTAAGTCAGCCAACATCGTCTTCAACGACGCCCCGGATCTGGCCGAGGCCGCCAAAGTGTCCGTAGCGGGAATCTTCCGCAACTCCGGTCAAGTCTGCGTTGCTGGCTCTCGCCTTCTTGTTCAGGAAGATATCTACCAGGATTTCGTGGCCGAAGTCTCGCGCCATGCTGAAAACTTTCGCGTCGGCGATCCGCTGGACCTGAACAGCCAGATTGGTGCCGTTC
Source organism: Ruegeria sp. AL7 (assembly GCF_056536105.1). NCBI lineage: Bacteria > Pseudomonadati > Pseudomonadota > Alphaproteobacteria > Rhodobacterales > Roseobacteraceae > Ruegeria > Ruegeria sp. AL7. The sequence continues at coordinate 739,877 of NZ_JBQFJF010000002.1, read as the reverse complement.
ACAGCCTGCCGGAACTTGAGGCCAATCTGGATTTTGTTGCCAAAGCCGAGGCGGAAGGGGCAGAGCGGCGCACCGGTGGTAATCGCATCCTGATGGAGAGTGGCGGCTATTATATGTCTCCGACCGTAATGGCCGGGGTAAAGAGACGGACCACTTGTTTCAGAACGAAGTCTTTGGCCCCGTTCTGGCGGTGACCCCCTTCAAAAACGAAGAAGACGCGATCCGGTTGGCGAACGCCACCGTGTATGGCCTGGCTGGCGGTGTCTGGACATCTAACCTTGGCCGCGCCCACCGTATGGTGGCTGGTATCCGCACAGGCGTCGTGCATGTGAACACCTATGGCGGTGCTGATCTGACCGTACCGCTTGGAGGAGTGCGCCAGTCCGGCAATGGGCACGACAAGTCTTTGCACGCGCTTGAGAAATACTTCGACCTGAAAACGGCCTGGATCAAGCTCTGAATGGCGGCGGAACGAAGGAGGAGCTTATGACTATGAAAACGATCCTGCTGATCGGCACCTATGACACGAAAGAAGCCGAGATGCGTTTCATTGAAAACGCACCACGCACAGGGCGCTGATGTACTGACAATGGATGTCTCAGTGCTGGGTGATCCCAAGACGCCAACCGACATCTCCAAGCACGACGTCGCTTCTGCCGGTGGCATGACCATTGATGAAGTCATCGCACAGGGGGATGAAAATAAAGCTTTTCGGGTAATGTCCGCGGGTGCCGCAAAAGTGGTTGCCCAGGCCTATGCCGATGGCCGCTTTGACGGGATGCTGGCCACCGGCGGTACCATGGGCACCGATCTGGCACTGGACTGTGCACAAGCGCTGCCGATGGGTGTGCCAAAATACATTGTGTCTACGGTCAGCTTTTCTCCTCTGATCCCTCCGCATCGTCTGGCGCCGGATATTCAGATGATCCTGTGGGCCGGCGGGCTCTATGGTATGAATTCGATTTGCCAGTCTTCACTCAGCCAGGCAGCCGGGGCAGTTGTTGGCGCGACCAAGGCCGCTATTGCACCGGACCGCAGCAAGCCATTGATTGGAATGACCAGTCTTGGCTCGTCTTGTCTGCGCTACATGAAGACGTTGAAACCGGCGTTGGAGGAACGCGGTTTTGAGGTGGCGGTTTTCCACTCTACCGGCATGGGTGGCATGGCATTTGAAAAGCTGGCCGGCGAGGGCGCATTTGCCTGCGTGATGGATTTCTGCATGCAGGAATTCGGAAATTTTATGGCGGGCTCTGTCGTGTCCAGCGGCGAGGAGCGTGTAACCAGTGCAGGTCGCGTAGGCACACCGCAGATGATCGCGCCCGGAGCGTTGGACCTGTTGGATTTCGCGGGCTGGCAGGACATCCCCGACCAATATTCAGATCGTCCGTTTCACGTGCATAACCGACTGATCAAGAGTTCCGTCTTCAATGGGGATGAACGCCGCGCTTGGATCCGTGAACTGGCCAACCGAATGGAGGCCGCAACGGGACCTGTCCACTTTTTCCTGCCTGTTCAGGGGGTTGAAGCATGGGACAAAGAAGGCGAGGCGGCGCATGACCCTGATGCACTGGCAGATATGGTGGATGAGGTACGCATGGTTATACCGGGTCGTGTGCCGATGACAGAACTTGACGCTCATATCAACGACCACACGTTCAGCGAAGCGGTCCTCGTGCAATTTGATGCCTGGGTCGAGCAGGGTGTAATCAGCAAAAATCGCTGACCTTCGTCATTCCAACAAATGCATTTAACCTTCGGACGCCGTGGCGCCGCCTCGAGGGATACCTGCGAAAGTTGCATACCATTACAGGAAAAAGGTCAGCTTATTGCCGACAAGACAAAGCTGCTTGGACCCAATGTATTATCCCTCTAAGGCGACCCGGTCCATTTTGTTAGGGGTGAAGGAGTATCCTGCCAGGTATCGTGACACTGGGGAAACCAAAGACGAACGGCCATCCGGTGGGTGGTGTTGTTACACGAGCAGAATTCTTTGTTACTTTTCTTAAGTGCTATCGCTATTTCAATACGTTTAATAGCAACCCCGTTTTCTGTGCTGCAGCGATGGCGGTATTGGAAGAGATCAAAGACAGCAATTGCTGGAGAGCGCGAAAAATGTGGGATTGCATGCTCGCAAATGAATGGAAGCGCTGGCTCAGAAACGTGCCGTTATTGGAAACGCACGCGGATTCAGTCTGATCTTCGGTGCAGAAATTGCTTTAGACCGCGACGGCAAGGAACAAGGATATCGGCTTTCGCATATCTGGACGAGTAATACGAGAAAAGCGATCATTCTGATGAACACGTGTCCGGTTTGATTGGACCAGACAGTGACTATCGGAGCAAAAAGCTCGAGTTGATCGTGTCACTATGAACTGTTGGGTCACTATCTATGGGCTACGGTACAAAAAACGGTAACGTCCCTAGTACCTTTACACCCGCGCACCACCAAAAGGACACGCGTAAGCAGAATAGCAAAGCCAAATTGATATGCCGGGTGTGATCCAGAAAAAACAGAGCGTCACATACATCCTTCCGACACTTCACTCCTCGGTAAGGTGTTTCCTGACAGTTGGATCAATCTTGGTACTATGGGTTGAGTAGATACCACAGGCGGCAATGGCCTCACGCGCGGTTACCCGCTCGTGCAGGCGCTTCCAGATTGTTTTGGCGGCGTAGGGATGCGGGTAAGGGCGCCAAGCAACACCCATCGTCATTCCCCGCAGATACTTTAGTTGCTGGCGGTGCGCTGAATATAAGATGGTATTGGCAACGCTGCCTTCGCGCATCAACTCATGTTCGGTTATAAATATCCTGTTTCCCCGCATTGTCACCAAACCAACGTAACGGGAAATCTGGTGCATGCTTTTGTCTTGTGATGTGGCAATTTCGCGGGACCGGATTGTGAAAAGCCCATCAACTTCCTGAATACGGATTAACGAACAAAATATCTTCCCTTCCCAGGAAGGCGTGCAGAAAAACGAGTGATAGAAACCAACATAGCGCCTGAGGTTTTTGTGTTGGCCCCGAAAAGGATCCAGAAACGCGTCTGCGGGCGTTTTTCCGGATGGTGGTAAGACGTCCTTTAGCATTTGCTCAAAGTAAGCAGTTTCAGCGAACAGTTCGGCTTCTGTCAGGCCGAAATGGCGCGCGATCCGACGCATGTTGTGGGCCGAAGGCAGGCTGGAGCCATTCAGATACCGATTGAATTGCTGCCGGTTGACGCCAATATCCCGACAAATCTTTGAAATATTGCCGTGTTCTGCGCATAGCGACTTCAGGTTGGCAGAAAAATACTGGGACATGGAAAAACCCTTCGCTATTTGACGCTATTTCGCTGCAAATAGCATCACTTCGCATAAGATTGCACAATTTGTTTTTTCTGCAAATTGTTTTCTTCTTCGGCATCAGCTCGCAAAAAACAAGCTCTCGGATGCCAGTTAAAACCGTCGAAAACACATGGATCACACTCTCCGACGGGCGGAGGCTTGCTGCTCGACTCTGGTTACCGAAACCGGTCCAGCTCCGGCCATTCTGGAATACCTGCCTTACCGCAAACGCGACGGCACAGCGCCCAGGGATGAAACAACACATAAGGTATTTGCCGAGGCTGACTATGCCTGCGTTCGGGTCGATATAGCGGGTACGGGCGACAGCGAAGGGCAATTCGACGATGAATACTCGGAACAGGAACTGAGTGATGGTGAAGAAGTCATCGCATGGATCGCAGCGCAGGATTGGTGCGACGGTCACGTTGGGATGATCGGAATATCTTGGGGTGGGTTTAATGGTTTGCAACTGGCTTTCCGGCAACCGCCTGCGTTGAAGGCCGTCGTCAGCGTCGCCTCGACCGTGGATCGCTATGCAGATGACATCCATTTCATGGGTGGTTGCCTGCTGAGCGACAACATGAACTGGGGTAGTCAGATGTTCGCTTATCTGACCAGGCCCGCAGATCCGGCCTTACGCGCAGACTGGCGAGAGGATTGGCTGATGCGGCTGCAAAACGTTCCATTTTCAGCCGCCGATTGGCTGCGTCATCAGACACGGGACACATACTGGAAGCACGGCTCGGTTTGCGAAGACTGGTCTGCTATCCAAACCCCGGTTTTGGCCATAACCGGCTGGGCAGATGCGTATGTAAATGCCCCGCCTGCTTTGACAGCCAACCTGACATCGCCCACCAAGGCCGTCATCGGGCCATGGGAGCATCGATACGCGCATATCTCGAAAATTGATCCTGCGGATTTCCATTCCGAAGTCATCGGCTGGTTTGATCGCTGGTTGAAAGAACAGGAAAACGGCGCAGAAGATTTGCCTGCGTACCGGACATACATGCAGGAGCATTTCAACCCGACACCAAAAAACAGCCCTCGGCAAGGTCGCTGGATAGCTGAAGGTCGCTGGCCATCGCCGCACGTACATGAACAGATCTGGCATCTGGCACCGGGCGAATTTTCCCCTACCCCAGCCCAAGGTTCCGCAGCCATTTCGTCGCCCTGCCATTTGGGCATGCAAAGCGGGTATTTTTGTGCAGGTATGCGGATCGATAACGAGCTGCCCGACGACCAGGCAAGCGACGATGCATTGTCGCTGTGCTTTGACAGCGCGCCATTGCGTGCGCCGCTGGAATTGTTGGGGCGCGCAAGACTGAAGTTTCGGTTTTCAGTAGACAAGCCTGTCGCTCAGATTATTGCGCGCCTATGCGATGTATCACCCGAGGGTATTTCACAGCGCATCAGCTACCGGTCGTTGAACTTATGCCATTTCCGCGATCACGAGACACCTGAATTCTTACAACCCGGCGAGGAATATGAGGCCGAGGTTGCCCTAAACGAATGTGCGCATCGACTGCGTGAGGGTCATGTGTTGCGGCTGGCCCTGTCGACGTCCTACTGGCCAATCATCTGGCCATCGCCAAACCAGGCACAGGTGACATTGCATTTGCAGGACTGCGCCCTGCATTTGCCGGTGCGCGAAGTATCGCGTGAAATCCAAGCTTCCGAACCCGGTCCGGCGCCGAAGTTTCCGGTTCTTGCAGCCGATCAATTGCGGACACCTGCGTCGCATTCCGAACGTAAAGAAACAGAAGACGGCCGGATCGTGCTTGAGACGTTTGACGACTATGGTAAATCACGCGATCCCTATCACGGCCTGATTGTCGGCAGTGATGTGCGCATGCATTACGGCATTAACCCGGATGACCCGGCCACTGCCCGGTTTGAGACGGCCTGGAATTTCACATTCGAACGGGCGGAGTGGCAGGTCGCCATCTCGACCGAGTGCCGCATGAGTTGCGACACGCAGAATTTCTACCTCTACCGCAAACTTCGCGCCACCGAAGGTGCCGATGAAACCGAAGTCCTGACAAAGGAATGGTCGGAAACCATTCCACGCGGATTTCTCTGACTTAATCCTAGGGAGGATACTATGAAGATAGAATGGACAAAGGCCAATGTTGGTCGTCGCGGGTTCCTGAAAGGCGCAACCGCGCTTGGAGCGACCACGGCGCTTCCGATGGGGTGGGCAAATCGCGTATTTGCAGCAGACGACGGTGTTCTGCGGGTACGGGCCTACGGCGATGCACAGAATATGGATCCGGCCCACTCGGTTGGTGTCGTGGAAGAAGAGGTACATGCCTCGATCTACAACAAGCTGATCCAGTATAAGCCAGGCGAGGAATGGGGCTGGCAGCTCGACGCGGCAACGATGATCGAGCAGGTTGACCCCACCCATATCAAGTTTGCATTGCGTGACGATATCGGCTTCACCAACGGCTTTGGCGCCATGACCGCCGAGGACGTCAAGTTCAGCATGGAACGGATCGTGGATGACGCGACCGACAGCCCAAACAAACCCGACCTGGGACCGTTCAGCCATGTTGAAGTGACCGGTGAACGCGAAGGGACGATTGTGTTGAACAAACCCTTCGCACCGATTTGGTCAATTGCCCTGCCTTACATCACCGGAAACATTGTTTCGAAAGCAGCGGTCGAAGCAGCCGGTGGCCGGATCGGTGCTGATCCGGTGGCAGAGTCCGGCCCATATCTGCGGGACAGCTGGTCGCCCAAGGAAAAAACGGTTCTTAAGCGCAACCCCGACTGGAAGGGCGATGCTCCGACATGGGACACAATCGAGATCTATCCGATCGACGACGAAAACACCGCCGAGATCGCGTTTGAAGCGGGCGAACTGGACGTAACTCGCGTGTCGCTGGGTTCAGTCGAACGTTATCGCGCTGGTGTTCCCAATGGAGGATCGCTGGTTGAGAAACCCTCGCTTTACTATGTCTGGATGGGAATGAATGTTGAACATCCAAAGCTGCAAAATCAGAAGCTGCGACAGGCGATTCAACATGCCATAGATGTCCCCAGCATTCTGGAGGCTGCCTATTTTGGTGCAGCCGAACCGGCAACCGGGATCATTGCTCCGGGTTTGGCTGGGCATCGGCCGTCTTCGCTGGTGCCACCTGAGGCAAATTTCGAAAAAGCGGCGCAACTGCTTGCGGAATCGGGTGAAACCAACGTCACTCTGACCCTCGACACGCTAAACAAGACAACGTTCACGACAACTGCACAGATCATTCAGGCGACGCTGGCGCAAATCGGTATCACAGTTGAGGTGAATGTTCTGGAATCCGGTGCGTTCTGGGCGTCTGGCGACAACGAAAACCTGCAACTTGTTCTGAACCGCTATTCGATGACGCCGGACCCGTATTATGCGACGTCGTGGTTTACGCCCGAGCAAATTGGCAAGTGGAATTGGGAACGCTTTAACAGCGCAGAGTTCAACGAAATCCACGAAGCTGCGGCTGGGGAAACAGATATCGCAAAGCGGGCTGAAATGTACCAGCGTGCGCAGGACTTGATGGAAGAAAGCGGTGCCTATCGCTTCATCACACACGAGGCAACACCGGTCATTCACAGCGCAGGTGTCATTCCTGCATTGCGCCCGGATGGGCTGTCGCTGCTGCGTTACTTTGGCAAGTCGACCTGACCTCCCCAGGTCGACAGGGAGCGGCGGGCGCTGACACTCGCCGCTCCATAACCAACGCCATCCAGCCACAAGGAGCCAGTTGGCCATGCTGAACTTCGCAACCCGTCGCTTCGGGCTGTCGCTGCTCATCCTTTTCGTGGCGGTCACCGTCATGTTCCTGATGATCCGCGCTGTACCAGGCGATCCGGTCCAGATCATGCTGGGTCCGCGCGCCACACCCGAGCTTCAGGCCCAACTCACCGCCGCACTTGGTCTTGATCAACCGATCTGGAAACAGCTGCTGATCTTTTACTCGAACCTTTTGCAGGGTGACCTTGGCACCGATGTCTTCTCGGGTCGGTCTGTGACTGAGATTGTGTTTCAGCAATTGCCGTTCACTCTGGAGCTGATTTTTGCATCAATCCTGTGGTCCGCAAGTCTTGGTATCGCACTTGGCGCTTATGCGGCTGCGCATCCAAACACGATGATCGACCGGATCGCCGCCGCAATTTCCGTCAGTTTTGTTGCCGCTCCGGCCTTTGTTGTTGCGCTTTTGGCTTTGTTGGTTTTCGCCGTTAATTTGCAGTGGTTTCCCGCCATTGGGGCAGGAGAGGGGTTCTGGGACCGCCTTGACCATCTGGTTTTGCCTGCATTCGCCATAGGGCTCAGCTGGGTAGGATATATCGCACGGCTGGTACGGGCGTCGATGCTCGAGGTCATGGGTGAAAGCCATGTGCGTACCGCCCGGGCCTTTGGTATCGCGGAACGTCGCGTGGTCATGGTTTACGCATTGCGTATCGCAATTCTACCCGTGGTCACCGTGATCGGGGTCGGGATGGGCTTTCTGCTCAGCTCAGCCGTTTTTGCCGAAATCGTTTTTGCCCGACCAGGCTTGGGTAAGCTGGTCATCGACAGCATCACGACCCGAAACTATCCGATTGTGATGGGTTCGGTCCTTGTATCAACGGCACTGTTCGTTGTGTCGACCGCCTTGGCCGATCTGATCAACGCGCTACTCGATCCACGCGCACGCACGGCTCATTAAGGAGGCGGAGTGATGGTAAAATCTCGTTCCGAACTTGGCCAGATCATAGTCGGGGTTGCCCGCGACCCGCTTGGGTTAATGGGTTTGATAATCGTTGGGACCATCGTGTTCTGCGCGATATTTGCTGCCTGGATTGTGCCTTACGATCCCATTGCCATGGATATCAAATCCCGCCTGCAAGGGCCGTCCGCGGCGCATCTGCTGGGCACGGATCAGCTGGGTCGCGATACGTTTTCGCGGGTGATTGCTGGGGGGCAGGTTGCGCTTAAAGTGGCGCTGCCAGCTGTTTTCGGCGCGATGGCGATTGGCCTGACTTTGGGCATGATAGCCGGGTACGGGCCGAAATGGCTCGACAACCTGCTGATGCTGTTTTTCGATACCATCCGGTCCTTTCCGACGGTGATGTTTGCACTGGCTGTTGTGGCCCTTGTCGGGCCCAGCTTGCAGACAGTTGTATTCGTGGTCATGGCGACCTCGATCCCGACATATGGGCGCGTGGCGCGAACCCAGACCCTGACGCTTCGCAATTCCGAATTCATTCTGGCAGAGCGATCAATGGGGGCCAGCATGACGCGTATTCTGGGTGTGCACATGCTACCCAATATCATCGGGGTTCTGGCTGTCTTAGCAGCCATGGATATACCCACCGTCATCGCGCTGGAGGCCGGGCTGTCATTTTTGGGGTTGGGTGTGAAACCCCCGACACCCAGTTGGGGAGCCTTGCTCAAGGATGGCTATTCCCTGATCCGCCAAACACCGTGGCTGGTGGTGGGCGGGGGCCTGCCGATCATTCTGGCAACACTTGGATTCACTTTCCTGGGCGAAAGCCTACGTGATGTGGTCGACCCGAAATTGAGGAAACAGCGATGACCGATACACTGCTGGAAATCGACCGCCTGAGTGTTGACTACGAAACGGGCCGTGGCGACCTTAAGGCCCTGAGGAACATCACATTCAACGTCAACAAGGGTGAAATTGTTGGTATTGTCGGGGAATCCGGATGCGGCAAATCCACCCTGATCTCATCCATCCTGCGCCTGACCGCCCCCAATACGCGGTTCCGTCAAGGTGAGGTTCGTTTCAAAGGGCAGGACCTGTTGAAGGCTTCCGAGCGTCAGATGCGCGACCTGCGCGGTGCAGACATATCCATTGTCTTCCAGGATCCGATGCAAACGCACAATCCGGTTCTGACCATCGGGCAGCAGATGCTGGACATTCAGCATCGCTCAAAGCAGTCAAAGGCGGATAAATTGACCCACGCAGCCAAGATGCTGGGTGCTGTCGGCATCCCCGATCCCGAAGCGCGCCTGAAGCAGTATCCGCATGAGTTCTCAGGTGGGATGCGCCAGCGGATCGCCATAGCAATGGCGTTGATGTCCGAGCCGGACCTCTTGATCGCGGATGAGCCAACCACTGCATTGGACGCCACTCTTGAGGTACAGATCATCGAGCGCCTACAAGAATTACAGCGCGAGTTTCATTGTGCCATTCTGTTTATTTCGCACCATCTGGGCGTGATCGCGGAACTCTGCGACCGGGTGGTGGTGATGTATGCAGGAGCCGTTGTCGAAAGCGGCGATGTGCGTGAGATTTTCCACAACCCTAAACACCCCTATACACGTCGTCTGATCGAATGTGATCCCGGCCACATCAAAGAACGCGCCCGCGTTTTGCCCACCATCCCCGGTGAAGTGCCTGATCTGGCCAACCTGCCCGGGGGGTGCATCTTTCGGGACCGTTGCGATCAGGCCATGGCGCGCTGCGCGACCGATGTGCCGCCACTGGATCAACTGAAAGAAGGCCACCACGCCGCATGCTGGCTGAACCACGAGGAGGTCGCAACATGAGCTTGCTGAATGTCGTGGATCTTAAAACCAGTTATGGACCGGCCAATGTTCTGGCGGGTGTCAGCTTTACCGTAGAACCTGGCGAAACTTACGCTCTGGTTGGTGAAAGCGGATCGGGTAAGACGACGGTAATCCGCGCGATTGCGGGTCTTGCGCCTGCACAGGACGGTTCGGTCACATTCGAAGGTCGGGAAATTCGGGGCGCGCCGGAAAGCGTCATGCGCCCGCTGCGTAAAGACATGGCGATGATGTTTCAGGACCCGGTCGGTAGCCTGTCGCCCCGCCTGACAATCCGCAGCCTGATCACCGAACCCTATCGCATTCAGGGTATGAAAGATCGCGATCTGGATGCCGAGGCCAAGCGCCTATTGGAAATGGTGAACCTGCCCGCGCATTTTGCCGATCGCTATCCCTATCAGCTGTCAGGAGGTCAGGCCCGGCGCGTGGGCGTCGCGCGCGCCCTGGCGCTGGAACCCAAGCTGATCCTTGCGGATGAGCCGACTGCCGGTCTTGATGTCTCGGTTCAGGGTGAGTTGCTGAACCTGCTCAACGAACTGCGTGAAAGGCTGGGGCTGGCGATGGTCATCATCACGCACAACCTCAGCGTCGTGCGTCACGTGGCCGACAGAATGGGCATCATGTATCTGGGCCGTTTGGTCGAGGAGGGCACAACCGAAACGATCTTCAACAACCCGCGCCATCCCTACACCCGCTGCCTTCTGAGCGCCAACCCCGAGCCGGACCCGGATGCGCGATTGGAACGGATCGCCCTCAAAGGGGAGCCTCCCAGCCTGCTGAAGCGGCCATCTGGCTGTGAGTTTCGCGAGCGTTGCCCCTTTGCCAGAGACATTTGCACCCAAACCCCGGAATGGGAAGTAAAGGGCGGCCATGGGCTGCGTTGTCTGGCCCCGCTGTCGTAACTAGGAAATCCAATGCCAAGCACACTCTACTTCAACGGCACCATCCTGACTATGGATGCGCAGAACTCTTCACCAGAGGCGGTGCTGACTGACGGCAACAGAATTCAGGCAGTGGGGGCCGAGGCTGAGTTGCGCGCCCGCATGCCTTCGGATGCGCACGAGCATGATCTGAAGGGTCGTACCCTGATGCCCGCCTTTATCGACCCACACGGGCACTTTCCCGATCCCGGCTTTGTTAAGCTGTTCCGTGTCGATCTGTCTTCGCCGCCTTTAGGGGATTGCAGAGACATGTCACAGGCGTTGGACAGGCTTCACGAAAAGGCGAGTGCAACACCCGAGGGTGAATGGGTCATGGGGGTGTCCTTTGACAATACGTCCATTCTGGAAGGTCGAATGCCCACACGGGCCGAACTGGACGGCGTGTCACAACGCCATCCAATCTGGGTCATTCACGCGTCGGGTCATAATGGCGTGGCAAATTCTCTCGCGCTGGAAAGACGCGGGATAACTCGTGAAACTCCTGATCCAAGGGGGCCGTTATGGCCGCGATCCGAAACCGGAGCACTGACCGGATTGATGGAAGGGCTGTCGGCCATGGGTGAAATGGGCGATACTGATTTCCTGATTGACCGCGACCGGTTTTGGCGGGGTTTTGACGCCTGCCGCAGCGAATACCTGGCCCATGGTGTGACCTATGCCCAAAATGCCTGGGCATCGCAGCCCATGCTGGACCACTTCGCCAGCCTGCCTGCGGATCAGGATCCGGGAATTGACATCGAGCTTTTGCCCGTCGGAGATCTGGAGCCAGAGTTATCTTCGCGTTGGATTGGAACGAGCTGGCCGGGCAACCCGCATTTTTCGCTGGGTCCGCGCAAACTGTTTACGGACGGGGCCTTTCAGTTACAGACCGCGTATTTGTCTGCTCCATATTTCAAACCTGCCAGCCCTGATAATCCTTGTGGAATGACCTATACCTCGCAAGAGCAGCTGGTTGCGGATGTAGAAAAGCTCCACAGTCAGGGCTTGCAGATTCACTGCCACTGCAATGGCGATGCCGGTGCCGAGATGTTCATAGATGCGGTGGAAAAGGCGCTTGTTGCACACCCGCGCCAGGATCATCGACATACCATTATCCATGGCCAGGTTCTGAGGGATGACCAATTGGAGCGTATGGCCCGGCTTGGTCTGACCGTCAGCTTCTTCCCGCCCATGTCTTCTTTTGGGGGGATCGTCATTACGATACTTTCCTGGGACCCGAGCGAGCCGAACGGATATCGCCGGCGGCGTCAGCCGAACGGTATGGCGTGCGATACACGATCCACAACGACGCCTCGGTCACACCGACGCGTCCAATCCATCTTGCCCATTGCGCGGTGAACCGAAAATCCGCTTCTGGCCGTGTGCTTGGCGAGGATCAGAAGATCAGCGTTATTTCAGCCCTGCGGGCCCAAACCATCGAAGCCGCTTGGCAGGTGTTCAAGGAAGATCAACGCGGATCCATAGAACCGGGTAAAATTGCAGATTTTGTTGTTCTTTCGCGCAATCCACTGCACGACCCGGACCGCCTGTCAGACACTGTCGTGCTTGAAACCATCCGCTATGGCGAAAGGGTTTTTTCCGCTGTGTGTACTGAACAAGAGTTTGAGCACGCATAATGGCGACCAAGCGTATTGTGATCGCGGGGTTCCAACATGAAACCAACTGTTTCGGTGTAACGAAAGCTGGGATGCCTGAGTTTGAGATGGCGGATTCCTGGCCGGGAATGCTGCATGGTTCACAGGTTCTTCTGGAAACCGGGGGCATGAACCTTCCGATCGCGGGTTTCACCGCCGCGGCACAGGCAACGGGATTTGATGTCATTCCCGTTTTGTGGTGCTCTGCCGAACCGTCCGCCCATGTCACCGATCATGCATTCGAAACGATCTGCGGGATGCTGTTGGACGGAATATGGGGCGCAGGCCAGATTGACGGTGTCTATCTTGATCTGCACGGAGCTATGGTCTCCGAAAGCCTTGCTGACGGTGAAGGAGAGCTTTTGCGTCGCGTTCGTGAAACTGTGGGTCCAGACGTTCCAGTGGTCGCAAGTTTGGACCTTCATGCCAACATTTCCACCGAAATGGTCAAACACTCAGACTACCTGTCGATTTTTCGCACTTACCCACATTTGGATATGGCGGAAGCGGGTGCACGATGCGTTCCAGTCTTGCGTCGCCTGCTGGCGGGTGAAACCCTATACAAAACGTTCCAACCGGTGCCTTACCTGATCCCCCTGCATGCGCAACACACGGGTTCTGCGCCGATCAGTGATATCTATCAATTGCCTGTCAGGTTTGAACAGCAAGGCATTCTGGCAGAGATCGCTCTTGGTTTTACGGCGGCGGATTATCCTGACACCGGACCATCCTGCCTTGCTTATGCCTTGACTGCTGAAAAAGCGGCTGCCGCTGCCAAAGAGATTGTCAGCATGTTCCTGTCCCGTGAGGCCAATCTTGAATGTAAGATGTTGTCTTTGGAAGAGGCCGTTTCCACATGTCGTCAAAGGCGCGAAAAACCCATCGTTCTAGCCGATGTTCAGGACAATCCGGGCGCAGGCGGAACGTCAGATACAACGGGGCTGCTGGCCGCTTTGATTGAGGGCGGGGTAAAAAACGTTCTGATGGGTCTGTTCCATGATCCGGAAAGTGCCATTCAGGCCCATGCGGCAGGGGAGGGCGCACGGATCATTTTGGCTATCGGCGCAAAGTCGAACCTGGCCGGACATGTTCCATTCAGGGCAGAGTTTGAAGTGCTTTCCTTAAGTGATGGCACATGCCGCTATACCGGTGAAATGTATGGCGGCGGAACAGCTACGCTTGGCAAGACAGCTGCGCTTCGCTTGGTTGGACACGACGCCGAGATCGACCTTGTCGTCACAAGCATACGAAACCAATGCCTGGATCGCGCACATTTCACACATATCGGGTTAAACCCTCTGAGTTATTCGGTGATCTGCGTCAAAAGCACAGCGCATTTCCGGGCGGATTTCGAACCAATTGCAAGCCATGTATATGCGGTCGCTGCGCCTGGGGTTTTCCTCTGCGACCTTGGAAAGGTCCCTTATTCTTGTATCAACAGAAGGTTGGCCAACTGTCGCCATACCTCCTTTGACGTGACGTGAAACGAAAGTTTGTTGACGTGCGATACGCCCCAATGGATTCAAATATCTCAACCCCGAAGAGTCAGCCTTGAGCCGTCCACATAAACCTGACCCCAATTGGATCTTGAATACGATTCCCTGAGGCCAGTCGGCCAAAATGCATCTTCATACACCAGTTGACCCACGTCTCTCTCAGAGCTTGTTACAACGCAAAGGCAACTTGCACATCACTGAATCGTTTCTTCGGCATAGATACACTTCTCTCGCACCAGAAATGTATCCGAGGCAATCGCAGCGCGATCAGCATCTCCTACTGAGCGGGGTCAACATTACCAAAAGAAGCTGTCATCCTCCAGCAAGGATGCAATTGTCAGGTTGGCATCCTCTTCTGGCACATTGTCTGTGGCTTCTTGCCACACAGCTTCCAGGATGGTTGTCGAAGGCCCGTAAATGTTGTTTTTCACGCAAGAGACAACCAATCCATAGATATCTTCCTCATTCTGGAAGGTGGGCAAGTCTGGCACGAATTCCAGATAGTCGACATCTTCGTCCCATTCGGAGGCACCGGACTCCTCGGCCACCGTCACGGTATTGTTTTCCGGTGCCAACAAAGCGCTCAGTTTTGGTTGAGCAGGACCGATGGTCCCATTTCCATCAATATCGTGACTGTAGAAGGTTTCGACATCCACAACATTGGCGATGCTAACACCGCCTTGGTATTGCCCCGAAGCATCCGTGGTCCATTCAGCATATGACCCGTTCGCATTTTGCCACAGCACCTTGTAGCCACCGCCCGAGGCTTCGGCCTGAAGCGCCTGCCAGCCCGGCAGGCTGTCTGGCCCAATAGCATTGCCGTTATACGTCAGGTTGACGGTACCGTTGATCAGGTACTCACCGCGGGTTGAAGACGCGAGTGTGGTCGACCCGCTGGTCTCGATATTGGTTATGGCGTGGCCGGTCTGGCCGTCATTGTTCAGATCAACACCATAAAAGGTTTCGACATCCACAACATTGGCGATGCTAACACCGCCTTGGTATTGCCCCGAAGCATCCGTGGTCCATTCAGCATATGACCCGTTCGCATTTTGCCACAGCACCTTGTAGCCACCGCCCGAGGCTTCGGCCTGAAGCGCCTGCCAGCCCGGCAGGCTGTCTGGCCCAATAGCATTGCCGTTATACGTCAGGTTGACGGTACCGTTGATCAGGTACTCACCGCGGGTTGAAGACGCGAGTGTGGTCGACCCGCTGGTCTCGATATTGGTTATGGCGTGGCCGGTCTGGCCGTCATTGTTCAGATCAACACCATAAAAGGCTTCGACATCCACAACATTGGCGATGCTAACACCGCCTTGGTATTGCCCCGAGGCATCCGTGGTCCATTCAGCATATGACCCGTTCGCATTTTGCCACAGCACCTTGTAGCCACCGCCCGAGGCTTCGGCCTGAAGCGCCTGCCAGCCCGGCAGGCTGTCTGGCCCAATTGTATTGCCATTATACGTCAGGTTGATGGTACCGTTGATCAGGTACTCACCGCGGGTTGAAGACGCGAGTGTTATCGACCCGCTGGTCTCGATATTGGTTATGGCGTGGCCGGTCTGGCCGTCATTGTTCAGATCAACACCATAAAAGGCCTCGACATCCACGACATTGGCGATGCCGGTCCCGCTAACATATTGCCCCGAGGCATCCGTGGTCCATTCAGCATATGACCCGTTCGCATTTTGCCACAGCACCTTGTAGCCACCGCCCGAGGCTTCGGCCTGAAGCGCCTGCCAGCCCGGCAGGCTGTCTGGCCCAATTGTATTGCCATTATACGTCAGGTTGATGGTACCGTTGATCAGGTACTCACCGCGGGTTGAAGACGCGAGTGTTATCGACCCGCTGGTCTCGATATTGGTTATGGCGTGGCCGGTCTGGCCGTCATTGTTCAGATCAACACCATAAAAGGCCTCGACATCCACGACATTGGCGATGCCGGTCCCGCTAACATATTGCCCCGAGGCATCCGTGGTCCATTCAGCATATGACCCGTTCGCATTTTGCCACAGCACCTTGTAGCCACCGCCCGAGGCTTCGGCCTGAAGCGCCTGCCAGCCCGCTAGCGAGTTCTGCCCAATAGACTGGCCACCATAAATCAAAGCAATGTTCGAACTTCCACCATCCAGCACATAAAGCCCTTGGCTGGCATGTTGTAACGTCGTTCCCTGTGTATCAATATCTGAAAGCTGCATTGCAGACTTGATATTCGACCGGGTATACTGCTGTAACCCGTCAAGAAACTGGACCAACTCTACGTCGTCTGCAATGGTGAAAGTTGTGCGCGAGACGACGTCCAAAACTCGTACAAAACGCCGTTTTCAAAGAATAAATAGTTACTTATCGCGCTGACAAATCTGACAGTGTCTGTGCCGGTTCCACCTGTAAACGTGCCTGCGTTGCTCTGCACAACAGCCAGATCATTGCCCTGGTCCCCAAAGACCTGGTCAGCGCCGGTACCTTGGGCCACAAAAATGATATCGTTGCCTTGGCCGCCATAGATGGTGTTGTTATTGCTTCCGTTGGACAGCGAGTGAATGGTGTCGTTTCCGTCGTTCCCGCGCAAGACGTTCTGAGCGGTATTGCCGACAATAGTATCAGCACCCGATCCGCCAGACGCGTTTTCAATCACAACGCCATGCGCGATTGTGAAACCACCTTTTATTCCAGCCGCATGCGAAATCAGCCCACCTCCGGTGACGGAATAGTCCAATGTGGCGGCCCGGAGATCTATGTGTGCGTTCGAACTGCCAACATGTTGTATTGTGTCAATCCCGCCAGTATCCCAAATGGCCTGATACCCAGTTCCTGCGACGTTTGCAGAGGGAAGTGTGTAGGTATTGCCCCCGGAATTATATGAAGTATTCGCCCCATACATGGCCTGCAACGCGGCAATATCCAAAGCCCCAAGCCCCGTTGAACCACCGTACGTTGCGTTAAAGTGTAGCCCCCCGTTTTGTGAAGTCCATCCATCGTTATACGACATCACAGTGTAGACACCCTGATTGAGGCCCGCCGCCCCAAACGAGTCGAATGGCGACGTTACACCGCTCAACACGGTTGTACCCAATCCGGTGTCATGAGGATGCCCCAACCCAAGGGCGTGACCTAATTCATGGACCAAAGTAGTAAAGAAAAACCCGCCCGGATCACCGTTTCCGTTGAAAGAAGCAGTCCAGTATGACGTGTTGAACGCTCCATAGGATGTCCCGCTCGATGGCGAATAGTGAAATCCGAGAGTTCGCGGGTTTTCAAAGAATGAAGAAGGCGCGAGAACCTCAACCAAGTCAGCGGAACCGGAGGTGACTTCGACAAAAGTAATGTTTGCAACGGCTTCTATTGCGGCCAGCGCCGCACGGAACTCCGCCTTATACTCTGATGACCAAGCCTGCGTATCAGAGAAGTGCCCGAAACTGTAGGAAATCACCGTCGTGGTCGACGGATTCCCGTCACCATATGCATAGGTGCCCTGGATAGAGCTGAGCGGAGAACTTACGGACGGTCTGGGGATTGTTGTAACGGTGGCCATTATTCTGTCTTAGAAATTAGGTGTTATTGATTGCGCTGAAACTGCTCGAACAAAGTGTTCTTTTTGGGGCAAACGCGTACTGGAGTGTCTCCTGCAAACTACATTATCAACGGCTATTCAAGAGTTACATTCTAGAGGAACAGACCCATTTTTATTAAGCGCATACATGAATAAGAATATTTCCAAAAAACCGGTCGGATAGCGTGCATAGGCCGACTTAATACACGCAAAATTGATTTTCCTGGCGGTCCATACCAACGACAGTTTTGAGCACCTGTAGTGACAGAAGCAAAGGCGCGCGGATCTTTTCTTTAGTCCCGAGTCGTAATTCTTCTCAGATCCCAAAAGTTTGGTTCGAACAAGGTGCCTTTCGTTTGGGGTTTCGAACCCAAGCGCGCCTGCAGAAAGGGCCCAATTACCCTGAGGGTAAGGCCTGGCTGTGACGTCCAACACCGCCGCTCATGTGCGAAGCAAAGCCTTGCCATGGGTCAGACCATTCACCTTCTCCAGGATAGCGTCCGCGTCAATGCAATGGTGCCGATAGAGGTCGCCAATTGTCCCTGTCTGACCAAAATGTTCGACCCCAATGGGATGGTCTGATGTCCCTGTACGGCACCCAGCCAAGACAATGTCGCGGGGTGTCCGTCGATCACGGTAACCAGCTTGCAGTGGCACGGCAGACCGGACATCAAAGTTTCGATGTGGGACCGAGCCTCCTGATTGCCGCGCGAACGCGCCCGTTGCGCTGCCGTCCACCCAGCGTTTAGCCGGTCTGCCGAAGTCACCGCCAGCACTCCAATGTCTTTGCGTCCTTCGCCCATCACGCCAGCGGCTTTGATCGCTTCGGGTGCAACGGCCCCCTGATAAGCGATTACGACCTCGCAATTCGGGCCCGGCTTCCGCAGCCAGTATGCACCATCTATGGCACCTTGACGGAACTCATCGCCCACGCGTTTGCCAGGCTGTTCAATCGGGTTTGTCGTCAAGCGCAGATAAACCGAACCGCCTGTTTCGTCACGCAGCCAGGTGCGTTCGTCCGGTTGCCCTTCGCCATCACGCTGCAGGTAGTCAAAGGCCCACTCCATGATCACCGCCAGTTCATCAGCAAAGGCTGGCTCAAAGGCCGCCAGCCCGTCCTGGCTCATCCCGATCAAAGGTGTGCCAATGGATTGATGCGCGCCGCCTTCTGGGGCCAGCGTTATGCCCGAAGGCGTGCCGACCAGCATAAAGCGCGCATCCTGATAACAAGCATAATTGAGCGCATCGAGGCCACGGCTGACAAAGGGGTCATACACAGTGCCGATCGGGATAAGCCGCTTGCCGAACAGGGAATGCGAAAGGCCCGCAGCGCCCAAAAGCAACAAGAGGTTCATCTCGGCAATACCAAGCTCGATATGTTGCCCTTCGGGAGTAAATTCCCATCTTGCCGTCGAGGGGATACGATGTTCAATAAAAGCGTCGGCTTGCTCGGATCTGGCAAACAGTTTGCGCCGGTTAACCCACGGGCCAAGGTTTGTTGTGCCTGTGACATCAGGGGACGTCGTCAGGATACGCTCGGCCAATTGGCTGTCGCCCTTCGACAAGTCATCCAAAATCTTGCCGAAAGCCATTTGGGTCGAGATTTCGCGGCTTGTGTCGATGTCAATTGATGGAACATCCAGCTTGCCATCGAAATAGCGTCGCGGACCTTTTGCAAAGAAGGGAACTTTCGACAGAAAATCTTTCAACGCCTCTGGGTCCGGCACTGCCGAGAGAGGTTCCCATTCCTTGCCGGCAGGCACGCCCATATGTTCTTGCCACGCGACGAACTGGCTGTTGTTCATCAGTCCGCCGTGGTTGTCCTTGTGGCCCGCAATTGGCGTGCCCCATCCCTTGACAGTGTAGGCCAGGAAACAGGTAGGGCGGTCATGTTCGATTGCATCAAAGGTTTGGGCCATGGTCTCGACGCAGTTGCCGCCGAGGTTTTCCATCAATGCAGCGAGTTCGGCATCTGTGCGCCGTTCGATCAGCGCCGTCACATCCCCCTGATCCCCAAGATCGTCCATGAGGCGCTTTCGCCAAACCTCGCCACCCATGAACGTCAGGGCCGAGTATTCCGGTTCGAGCAGGCATCAATCCAGTCTCGCAGCCGATCACCGCCAGGTTCCTTGAAGGCCGCGCGCTGCAGGACACCATGCTTCACGCGCACAACATCCCATCCAAAGGCATCAAAGATTTTCTCGATCCGTTCGAACAAACCTTCACGAACGATGCCGTCGAGCGACTGCCGATTGTAGTCGATAATCCACCACGTGTTGCGCAGGCCGTTTTTCCAGCCTTCCTGCAATGCTTCGTATACGTTGCCTTCATCCAGTTCAGCGTCGCCTACAAGCGCCACCATGCGCCCCATCGGGGCATCTGCCCCCCAGTTTTTGGCCTTGACGTAGTCCTGAATGATCGAAGCAAACGAGGTGATCGCGACACCCAAACCTACCGAACCTGTCGAAAAGTCGACATCATCGATATCCTTTGTCCGGCTGGGATAGCTTTGCACGCCGCCAAACCCGCGAAAGTTCTCCATCTTCTCGCGGGTCTGGTTGCCCATAAGGTACTGCATCGCGTGGAAAACCGGTGACGCATGAGGCTTGACCGCAACCCGATCTTCGGGACGCAAAGCCGAGAAGTAGAGCGCCGTCATGATCGAAACCATCGACGCGGACGACGCTTGATGACCACCAACCTTGATCCCATCCACCTTGGGACGGATATGGTTGGCATGGTGGATCATCCAATGCGACAACCACAGCAAACGCTGTTCGACGATTTTCAACAGCTTGGGATCATTCGGCATGGTGGTCTCCGGGTTCATGCGGCACTGCGGGCAGGGTAGGGCAGAGCTTGCTCCAAATCCGCAAGGATGTCATCAACGTCTTCCAGCCCGACGGAAAGACGGATCAGACCGTCGCTGATCCCATGTTCTGCCCGTTCTTCCGCAGTATAAGTCGAATGAGTCATGGATGCCGGGTGCTGGATCAGGGTTTCTGCATCCCCCAAGGACACGGCGCGTTGGATCATGTTCAGGCGGTTCATGAACTCGATGCCACCGGACAGGCCAGACTTGATTTCAAAGGCGATCATGGCCCCCGGCTGCGACATCTGGCGTTGTGCGACATCGTGCTGGGCAAAACTCTCAAGCCCCGGGAAATAAACCTCACTGACGGCCGGGTGTGCCTGAAGGTAATCGGCGACAACCTTGGCGGACGCACAGTGGCGATCCAGTCGCAGGTTCAGTGTCTTCAGTCCACGCAGGATCAGCATTGCGTTGAAAGGTGCCATCACTGCGCCTGTCATGTCCTTCATGCCGACAAGCCGGATCTCAGAAATCTGCTCGGCGGTTCCGACCACAAGACCCGCGACCACATCGCCATGCCCGCCCAGATATTTGGTGGCGGAGTGCAGGACGATATCCGCGCCGTGCTCGATCGGGCGGGTCAGATATGGGCTGGCATATGTATTGTCGACCACAACCTGTGCACCGACAGAATGTGCAATCTCTGAACTGGCAGCGATATCCACCAAGCGCATGTTTGGATTGGCTGGGGTTTCAAAATAGACGACGCGGGTTTTTTCGGAAACAGCGGCTTTCAGGTTCGCAGGGTCCGTCATGTCGACATGGGTAATAGTGACACCCCATTTTGCCAGACCGTGGCGCATGAAAGCGAATGTGCAGCCGTAGAGCGTCTTGTCGACAATGACTTCGTCACCTGGCGACAGCAGGGTCCAAAGTACGGCGGTAATTGCACCCATCCCGCTGGACAGTGCAAGTCCAGCCTCGGCACCTTCCAGCACGGCAATACGCTTTTCAAGAAGGTCACAAGTAGGGTTCGATATCCGACTATAGATATGACCTGCGCGCTCGCCAGAAAACATTTCACCGCCGGCCTCTGCGGTTTCGAAGGAGAAGGTTGAGGTCAAGTGGAGGGGCGGGGTCAGCGCACCATCGTTTTCAGATGGGTTGTAGGCATGATGAATGGCGCGAGTGGCAAATCCGGTTGTGTGGGTCACGGTGAGCTCCTGATCTAAGTTGTTACCACTTTGCGCCTTTACTTTGAGCAATGGGTTGCAAATAATGCCACGTTAATGGTGAATATTGGCATATTATGCTAAAACAGGAGAGAAAATGGACGCCAAAGACAGGCAGATCATTCGAGCATTGCAGCGGGACGGGCGTATGACGAACCAGAATCTTGCTGATGAGGTCAATCTGTCTCCTTCGCCGTGTCTGCGACGGGTCAAAAACCTTGAGGCCAGCGGTGTCATCAAGGGATACAGTGCCGATGTGGACGCTGCTGCATACGGGATGGCGATAACTGTCTTTGTCCGCATCCGGCTTGAGCGGCACAATGAAACAGATGTGCAGAAATTCGAAAAACGCGTTCGAATGATCGATGAAGTTTTAGAATGCCATGTGCTGACCGGCGCAATGGATTACCAGTTGCGGGTATTGGTATCGGACCTCGAAGCATACGAAGACTTTATTCGAAACCGAATTCACCCGATCGGCGGAATAGCTTCGATCGACACCAGCTTTGTTTATGGAACAGTCAAGAAAACATCGGTTTTTCCAGCCTGAGAAAGTTTAAATTCTCGAAAGTGACCCTTAATATTGAGTTCCAGATTGTTAGGATGCGGTAGAACCGGATTCGAGTTTCCGAGACTATGGGTATTCGCCGTTAGAAAATTCGCCGACTAGATGCAGCCCTGTAAAAGCAACATAATCATTGTTACGCGCGCATTCTGCAAGTCAACGCTGCCCGTTCGCTCTGCCAAAAATACGCTTTACTTCAAAATCTTAAGGTCGGGTTACGACAAAATCCGGCACGATCGCTGCTTGTTTGATCGCTTCCTCGACATCATGCCCGGCGAAGAACCCAAAATCCGAGACAAGTGCGGAAGCCACTCCGGCATGACGCGCGCCCAGAATGTCAGTATGCAGACTGTCACCTACCATCAGAACGCGGGATTTGTCGACGGGCCCAAGTCGCTGAAAGGCAAGATCATAGATATTGCCGAAAGGCTTTCCATAAAACTGCGGGGCTACACCCGTTCGGTCGGCCAAACGGTGCGCGAAAAGACCGGGCTCTTTGGAAAAGCCGTACTCGCGTGGGGCAACGATGTCCGGGTTGCCTACCAATACCGGGCGGGGTCGGCTTAGCAATGCCGCCTCCAACATCGCCTGCCGGGTTTCGGTCCAGGCGGCTGACCCGATCATCAGAAAACCATCAACAGTTTCGTAGGGTTGCGGGTCATCCTCCAGATAGGTTAGTTTCAAATCTTCCAAATCGCGCAGCCCGGCGCTGGGTGTCGCCATCAAACCCCAGTGCAGCTCATGTTGACCATTCAGCCCGGACAGCAACGTAGCCCGACTGGTAATCACATCCTGCGGCGCGAAGTCATATCCCAGCCTGGTGTATTTCTCCAACAGCGTGGCATGAGGAAACCCTGCGGCATTCGAAACCACCAGGACACGTTTGCCCGCATCCGTCAGTGACTTGATCCGTTCAGGCGTTTCGGGGATTGCTGTTTCTCCGATATTGAGAACCCCGAACGCATCCAGAAGAAATACGTCAAACTCATCCATAACTTCGAAAAGGGTCTCGATACGACGATAATTCACGTCGTTCGGTTCAATATCTGGAAGGCGGTGCCGGACGGCTTCGTAAGCCTTAAATGCCTCCTGCGCTGAGAATCCGGTCAAATGATCGCTCCTCGTACTTTTGCCGAAACCCACTCGCTGATCATGACTGCAAGAAGAATTACTATCAGGATAAGGCTGACTTGCGGCCACGCCAGAACATTAAGCGAGGCCGAAAGCTGCAACCCGATACCGCCGGCACCAACCAGCCCAAGCACAGTGGACTCGCGAATGTTGATGTCCCAACGAAAGACTGCAATTCCGGCAAAAGCAGGCAGGATTTGCGGAACAATCCCATACGCCATGACTTGCCACCGCGAAGCACCGGTGGCTGTGATCGCCTCGACCTGACCGTGATCAATCTCTTCAATCGCTTCATAAAGAAGTTTGGCGCAGAACCCGATTGAACGGATGGCGATCGCTATGACACCGGCAAACACACCCGGTCCAATGATAGCGATCAATAGCAGCGCCCAGATCAGCGAGTTGATTGAGCGGGTCGAAACAATGACCAACAAGGCAATGGGGCGGATGAACAACGCCGACGGGGTAGTGTTGCGGGCCGCCAAAAAGGCAACCGGCACAGCCATGCACAGAGCGATGATCGTGCCCAGAGTAGCAATGTTCAGGGTATCCCAGATCGGGGGTCCCAACTGGGTGATATAGTCCCATTTGGGTGGCGTTGCGCGGGTCCAGATATCGTTGGCGATACGGGGCGCATCCCAGACGAAAAACCAGGTTGTCGATTGCGAAATGAGCTGCCAACAGTAGACAAAAACCGCTACTCCCAGAAGCCATCCAAACCAGCGAACCAGGCTTTGGCCGGTCGTCCGCCTGCGCCAGATTTGTGTATCGTCGCGTTCAAGAACCGGCATTACTGAACCCTCGCGCGGATAATTCCCGAAAGGTATTCGAGGGCCATGACGATCCCGATGATAAGGATCAGAATGGCGGCGGCAGTGTCGTATTCATATCGATCAAACGCGGTGTTCAGTGTCGCGCCAATGCCGCCTGCCCCCACCAGCCCGAGAATAGCGCTTCCCGGAAATTGATGTCGATCCGGTACATGGAAAGACCCACAAGCCTAGGCATGATCTGAGGCTGAACCCCGTAGTTGATCCATTGCAGCCATCGTGCACCAGAGGCCTGAATCGCCTCAGCCTGAACTTTGTCCATCGCCTCGATATCTTCGGCCAAAAGCTTGGAAAGAAACCCAATGGTTGCGAAAGACAGCGTCAAAAATCCTGCCAGCGGGCCAAAGCCAAAGATGGCCACAAGCAAAATGGCAACGATAATTTCCTGCAATGCCCGGCTTAACGCGACAATGCCGCGGCACATTATGTAGATTGGCAACGGGGCGATATTACGTGCAGCCCCCAATCCAATCGGGATCGAAATCAGGATACCGACAACCGACGCGGCCACGGTCATCACAATGCTTCCAGAAGGCCGGCCCAGATATCTGACCACCGTGAAATGAAATCCGGGCTGGTAAAGGCAAGGACGAACGCCCATCCCCTGTCCAGTCCCTCATAGACCCTGCCCCAATCAACATCGATGGTCATGAAAGCCGCAATCAGGTAAGCGAAGAACCCAAGTATCAATGCCCTGCGCAGCAACGTGTTTTTAATAAAGGCCGGTTTGCGCCAACCTTTTCCCAGCATGTCGTCAAGTTCTCGATGGCTCATTCTGCAGCCTCGACATCTTCATCCTCATCCACTTTTTCGATGGTCGCTTCCCAATCTTCCTCACCGTAAATCTCGGTCAGCTTTTCCGGGGTGAGCCCTGTTGGAAGACCATCAAACACGATTTCTCCAAAGCGGAGGCCCACGACACGGGGAACGAACATCTGGGCTAGTGCCACGTCATGGATGTTGATGATGGCTGCCAGCCCGCGCTCCTGACACAGCTCGGTAATCAGCCGCATGATCTGACGACTGGTCTTCGGATCCAGCGACGCGGTCGGTTCATCGACCAGCAACAACTTTGGGTTCTGGATCAGGGCGCGGCAGATACCGACCCTTTGGCGTTGACCACCCGACAACTCGTCCGCGCGTTTGTCAGCCATATGCAACAGCCCCACCCGGTCCAGCAGGCGGAAAGCCTCGTCCACATCCGACTGCGGATACCGCCGTAGAAAACTGCGCCAGAATCCGACATACCCCAACCGACCGGACAATACGTTTTCCATCACTGTGAGGCGTTCGACCAGAGCATATTCCTGAAAGATCATACCCATTTCGCGGCGTGCTTTCCGCAACGCACCCGACCCGAGTTTGGTCAGGTCCATGTCATCCAGAAGAACACCGCCGCTTGTGGGTTCAACCAAGCGGTTGATGCAACGGATCATGGTCGATTTTCCCGCGCCCGAGGGTCCAATCAGTGCAAGCACCTGCCCTTTGGGTACCTCAAGATCGATGGCCTTCAGTGCCTGATCTCCGGTCTTGTAGGTTTTCGTCAGCTTTTGAAGACGCAGCATAAATTGCCCCCGATTAGGGTGATTAGCGGGCCTTTTCAGGCCCGCTGGATTAAGCAAGACTTATTGGCAGGCGTAGGAGACGCCGTTTGCCGCGTCAATTTTGCGAATGACGTCCCAGAATTCCTGGTAAGTCATCTCAAGAAATTGGCCTTCGTTCGACTTGGAAAACTCCGCTTCAAGCGTCGTCCCTTCCCACTCGAAGTTGAAGAAAGCATTGCGGATTTTCTCCTGCAATTCGGGCGTCAGGTTGTAGACAGTGCCAAATCCGGTGGTTGGGAAGGTCTGCGATTTGTAAATCGTAACAACATCTTCCTCCTTGATCACATCCCGCAAAATCATCCGTGCCTTTACCGAATTTGCAATCGATGCCGCTGGATAGTCCTTGTTCGCCACACCAAGGATCGAGTTGTCGTGCTTTCCCGAATAGACGGGTTCGAAGTCGCGATCGGGCAGAAGATCAAAGTCACTTTTCAGGATCGCCGACGGTGCTTTGAAGCCCGAGTTGGACGTGGGTGACGTGAAGGCAAGTTGCTTACCTTTGATATCCTCAACCTTTTCGATGCCCGAGCCTGGGTAGGTGATGATCTCCATTTCATAACCGAAGTTACCGTCTTTTGAGGCCATAATCGTAAACGGTCGGAACCCGGCACAGTTTACTGCCAGTGGGTTGGACCCGGTGTTGAAGCCCGCAATATGCAGGCGTCCCGACCGCATCGCCTCGATCTGGGCGGCGTTGTTTTGGACCGGAAAAAAGACCACGTCCTTGCCTGTCTCAGCCTTCAGATGCTCTAGAAAGTCAGACCACGCGGTTTTGTATACGGCTGGGTCTTCGACCGGTGTATAGGCAAAAATCAGGGTGTCAGGATCAATTAGCTGGGAAGAATCTGTGGGGATATCCGCAATCAAATCCCCATCGACGTCGCAAAACCGCTCGTCCAGATCACCCCTCGGGCAATCTTGCGCCGAAGCTGTCCCGGAAAGCGACATGAGCGCAATTGCCGATGCCCCAACCAATAATCTGATGTCTATCTTCATGTTTTCCTCCCAGTCATGCGCGGTCTTTTTGCAGTCCGCTGTTCGTCATTCATTTCAGTGTTTACGGGGCGACAAGAATATCAACCTCGGCACCGTTGATCGCGTTAAGCAACTCTCCTGTTGGTTTCGTGTCGGAAACTATGGAATCCAGGTTGGTCAGGTCTCCGACCTGAGACAGGCCTTTACGGCCAAATTTCCCTGAATCGATTAAAAGATGTCGATTTGCTGCGCGCGTCAGCATCATTCTTTTGACAGCCGCAAAGCCGCGCACGGTTTCTGAAGGGCCTTCGACCGAAAAACCTGACGAGCCGATCATGCATCTGTCGACATTGAACCGAGACAGGAATTCCAGCGTTTCGGTTCCAATCGTCGCAGATTCGGTTGCCAGATATTCTCCGGACAAAGCAGAACCTCGGCAGCCCCATGGCCGAGGGTCATTGCCACCGGGATTGAATTCGTAATCACTGTGCAAGGAGTGCCGAGATAGGCCAATGCACGGGCCATTTCGATTGTGGTCGAACCGGAATCGATCATGACCGTTTCACCATCACGAACCAGTCCCGCCGCGCTGATACCTATGCGTTCGCGCTCCTCAATCCGCGCGTTGGCTCGCTCGTCCAGACCTGGATAATGCCCTTGTGCCGGGGCAGATGCTCCTCCGTGCGCGCGTGCGATCAGGCCGTCATTCGACAGGGCGTCAAAATCCCTGCGCACCGTCTCGTTGGAGACGTTGAAACGCTGGGCCAATTCATTGATGCGAACGTGCGGGCGAAGCTTCAACTCCAGCAGTATTTGCTGGCGCCGGTCGGATTTTTTTACCCTACCCCGTCCCTTCTCAATCGTTTTGGCACGTATCTTCGTTTTGGACATCCAACAACCCAATCAGGTTTCAAACCCCACTTTTGTGGGATTTCGGGCATAATGCAATAATTTTTGTTGCATAACCCTCAGTAGGTTGTGACAATTCGGAAGAGTCCAAAGCGCAAGGCAAGAATGTGTGAATTGAACCGTTTCATAGTGAAAACCCAAGAACCACCGTTAACGACTGAAGGTTATTCTGGGTGCGCTATTGATACCGTGTCATTGAGGGCAGCATGAGCGACGGCAACATAACAGACCAGATTGCAGCACTTCCGATGCGCTGGGACAGGGATGGAAAACTACGCGTTCTGATGGTGACTTCGCGCGATACTGGGCGGTGGGTCATCCCAAAAGGTTGGTTGATGGAAGGAAAGAAACCTTGGCATGCCGCCGAAATTGAAGCTCTGGAAGAAGCAGGTGCAGTCGGGGCAATCTCGAAACAGCCGATTGGCCAATTTTTCTACGACAAGCGCTTTGAGGGCGCGAATAGCGTTCGCTGCCGCGTTACCCTCTATCCCATGGTCGTTGAAAAACTGAAGCGGCGTTGGAAAGAACGGGAAGAACGGACGCGTCACTGGTTTTCACCGGGAAAGCGGCAAAGCTGGTGGAAGAAAGAGATCTGTCAAGTTTTCTGAGAAATCTGACGGGCAATCAGAACGCCCAGTCTGTCATTAACAAGCTACGAAAAGCTGGATGAGAAAGCGCCTGACAAAACAAAAGATACTGGTGCACGATAACCAAAGGGAGGAATGATAATGAAAAAACTTACATCCACGGCCGTCGGGTCGCTGATTGCAATAGCCGCATCTGTGTCGGCAGCGCAGGCAGACAAGCTGACACTCTATTGCTCGGCGCAGGAAGACTGGTGCCAACTCATGGCGCGCAGTTTCGAAGATGCAACGGGCATCGACGTCAACATGACGCGTAAGTCGTCAGGCGAAACCTTTGCCCAGATTCGTGCCGAAAGCTCGAACCCGAAAGGAGACGTTTGGTGGGGCGGCACGGGTGATCCGCATTTGCAGGCCGCCGAAGAGGGCCTGACAATGGAATACATGTCGCAAATGCGCGACCAGCTTCATGATTGGGCAATTTCCCAAGCCGAAAGTGCCGGAAACAGAACGATCGGCATTTATTCCGGCGCACTTGGGTATGGCTATAACGCAGACCTGCTGGCGGCCAATAACCTACCCGAACCCGCCTGTTGGAAAGACCTGCTAAAGCCTGAATACAAGGGTCACGTTCAGATGGCCAACCCGAACTCGTCTGGTACGGCCTATACAACGCTGGCCTCGATGGTGCAGATCTTTGGCGAGGATGAAGGTTTTGAGTTCATGAAAGGCCTGCATTCGAATATCAACCAGTATACAAAATCCGGATCTGCACCAATCAAAGCAGCCGGTCGAGGCGAGAACACGATTGGCATCGTCTTCATGCATGATGCGGTAAAGCAGGCTGTATCGGGTTTCCCGATCAAGGTAGTCGCGCCTTGTGAGGGTACGGGATACGAAATTGGCTCGATGTCCATTATTGAAGGCGCCCGCAACGAGGAAGAGGCGAAGAAGTTCTATGACTGGGCGCTGTCGCCCGAGGCGCAGAACCTTGCTCTTCAGGTCAGCGCGTTTCAGGTGCCATCGAACAAGAGCGCAGAAACGTCGGAAAGCGCGCCTGACATGAGTCAGATCAAGCTGATCGACTATGACTTCAAAAGTATGGTTCCTCAGACGAACGGAAGCGTCTGTTGCAGAAATGGGACGAAGAGGTTTCGGTTCTGCCGCAGTAAATGGCCAACCATATTACAAAAAAGACCCGTCCGGTTCTGATCTTTTGGGTCATCGCCGGGTGGGTCGGGTTTTGCCTGCTGCCGTGGTATATGGTTGACGGCGGCCTGTGGTCATTCGAATGGCTTTTTGACGGCTACCCGTTTGACGAAGATTATGCCCCCGCTGCATTCCTGATCGCACAGGGTGAGAAGCTTTGGCTTGCCCCACTGTTGATCGCTCTGACCTTACCCCTTCTGGTGCTGAAGCGAGCCAAGTCTGACCCCCTCTATGCCCGGGTTCTGATCCTTTCCGGTGCGCTCGGCTTCGGCTGGTTGATCGCACAGGGATTCGGGATTGGCATCAGGGGTTTCAATTTCAATTGGTTGGACGCCTATTTTGGCGAACTTGGTGATCGCCAATTCGGTATGGGCTATGGCGCAATGATTTGCGCTTCAAGCTTTCTGTTCCTGTTGACCCAAGGCATTGCGGCAAGAGGTGCCATCAACGGTGACGTCTTTGTTGTTAGTGCGATTGGCGGTGTGATTACCATCGTCACCGTCTTTGTTTTTTTTCCGATCGCCAAGATGCTGTTCGCTGCCTTTGTCACTGAAGATGGCGCATATTCCATTGCTGTCTTCTTTTCAAAGTTCTTTGATGCCCGGCTTTGGGGGTTGGGGTGTTTTTATGGTGCCAGATGCGGCGCGGCATGGAACTCGCTGTTTCTTGCCATCCTGGTTGGCTTCGTCACGACTGCCCTGGGTTTGTGCTTTGCACTGGTCGTGAGCCGCTCGGGTTTCCGCTACAAACGCGTGCTGCGGGCTTTGACTGTTCTTCCGATCATCACCCCGCCATTTGTGATTGGCCTCGCGCTGATCCTGCTTTTTGGTCTGTCAGGCTCGGTCACACGGTTCGTCGCCGAGCTGTTCGGCACGCAGCCAACGCGCTGGCTGTACGGAATGCCAGGCATATTCATCGCACAGGCCCTTGCATTCACGCCCATTGCATTCCTCGTTCTTATCGGCGTGGTGGAAGGCGTCTCGCCATCTATGGAGGAAGCGGCCCAGACTCTCCGCGCCAGCAGATGGCAAACGTTCAGGACAGTGTCCCTGCCCCTGATGCGCCCCGGTCTTGCCAATGCATTTCTTTTGGGCTTCATCGAAAGCATGGCCGACTTCGGAAACCCGCTTGTTCTGGGTGGGAATTTCGACGTTCTATCGACCGAGATTTTCTTTGCCATCGTCGGGGCGCAATATGACCAAGGACGGGCCGCCGTTCTGGCCATGGTATTGCTGTTTTTTACTCTTTCGGCCTTTTACGCACAGCGTGTTTGGCTGGGCAAGAAAAGCTATACCACCGTAACAGGCAAAGGCGACGCAGGCGTGCACCCTTTGATGCCTACGGGTCTTTCTGTTCCAGTGCTGGTAATCGCTCTTGGCTGGGCGGTGTTCACGATCATTGTCTATGCAATGATCATCTACGGCAGTGTGGTCGAGCTTTGGGGGGTCAATAACTCCCTGACCCTAAAACACTACGTCACGGCATTCTCTGTTCGATTTGAAGAAGAGGGCATTCGTTGGACCGGCGCCGCGTGGGACAGCTTCTGGACTACCATAACCATTGCGGCGATTGCTGCGCCTCTGACGGCAGCGGTTGGGTTGGTCACGGCTTACCTATTGACCCGGCAAAGCTTTGCGGGAAAGAACGCTTTCGAGTTTGGGACCATGCTGTCCTTTGCAATCCCCGGTACGGTGATTGGTGTCAGCTATATTCTTGCCTTCAACGTTCCGCCCATCGAGATAACCGGCACAGGCGTTATCCTTGTTATCAGCTTCATATTCCGCAACATGCCGGTTGGGGTCCGTGCGGGCATCGCCAGCATGTCGCAACTTGACCGCAGTCTCGATGAATCCTCGCTGACCCTTGGTGCAAACTCGTGGCAGACATTTCGTCGTGTCATTCTGCCGCTGCTACGTCCCGCGATACTTGCCGCGCTTGTTTACAGTTTTGTCCGCGCGATGACGGCGATCTCGGCTGTGATTTTTCTGGTCAGTGCCGAATACGACATGGCAACCAGCTATATCATCGGGCGGGTCGAGAATAACGACTATGGTCTCGCCATTGCGTATTCGACGACGCTGATCTTCGTGATGCTGGCAGCGGTCGGTTTATTGCAAATTCTCGTCGGTCGGGTCCAGATCGGTCGGCGCACACAGAACACAACGGAGACACCCTCATGACCGACAACAAAATCGGTTCCAAGGCCGCCCCGGTATTATTTGAGAAAGTGTCGAAAGTGTTCGGCAAAAACGTTGTGGCTGTTGATAACATTAACCTTCATGTCGAAGCGGGAAAACTGGTCACGCTGCTTGGTCCGTCAGGCTGTGGGAAAACAACGACGTTGCGCATGATCGCCGGGTTAGAGATGGCAAGCTCTGGCAAGATTATGATTGGCAACCGGGACGTCACCAAACTGCCCGCAACAGACCGCGACGTATCAATGGTGTTTCAATCATACGCGCTGTTTCCCCACATGAGCGTGCTGGAGAACGTGATGTACGGCCTCACATTCTCGGGCTTTGCCAAGGATGAGGCTCGCAGCCGCGCCTTGCATGGCTTGCAATTGGTAGGGCTCAAGGGGTTCGACAATCGCCTTCCCTCCGAACTCTCGGGTGGTCAGCAACAACGTGTCGCCGTCGCGCGAGCGCTGGTTCTAGAACCACAGGTTCTGCTGTTTGACGAGCCGCTATCCAACCTTGATGCCAAGCTGCGACGCCAGGTGCGCGAGGATATCCGGGCCATTCAGCAAGACCTTGGATTGACGGTTGTCTATGTCACCCACGATCAGGAAGAGGCCCTGGCCGTCTCGGACGAGATCGTTGTGATGCGGAACGCCGCGATCGCTCAGATGGGTACACCTCGCGAGCTTTATGATGCCCCGAATGACCGGTTTGTTGCCGATTTCATAGGCGAGGCAAACCTGCTCAACTGTCAGATCGTTGCAACCGACGGTGATGCTGCAACAATCGAGATCGAAGGTTACCGTCACACTCTGCCGCGTCGGGGTTTGACCAATGGGCCCGCGACCATCGCTGTACGACCCTCGCGCCTTGTGATTGGTTCTGATGACGGCATCGCCGCTACAGTGGCCAAGGCAACCTATGTTGGTGTGCGGATGGAATACACACTGACCGGCGCATTTGGCCAGGTTTTTGCGGTCCACGATGATGTTGATGCACCGCTTGCACCGGGTACCGAAATCAGGATGGGGTTTGCGGGCAAAGGGCCGGTACTTCTGCCTGACTAGATGCCGAATTTACTGATCATCACTCACCCCGAGGTCGTTATTGATCCGGATACCCCCATTACGGAATGGGGTCTGAGCACGACAGGTCGCCGGCGCGCCGCATCCTTTGCCGCCAGTGAAGTTATGGCCAATGTCAGCCATATCTGGGCCAGCAGCGAACGAAAGGCTCGTGACACTGGTGAGATTCTGGCCGCGCCCTTGGGGTTGCCTCTAAATATCCACCCGGAACTTGGCGAGAATGATCGGAGTACCACTGGTTTCCTTCCACGGGAAAAGTTCGAGGCGGCCGCGGACGCATTCTTTGCCCAGCCGGATATTAGCTTTCGCGGTTGGGAAACTGCGGCCGACGCGCAGAGGCGCATTCACCGGGCAGTCTTGGAAATCACTCGTGCCCATGGCACCGGAGACCTCGCCATCGTTACACATGGTGCGGTCGGGACATTGTTGTGGTGTGAGCTTTCCGGGATCCGATTGACCGCCAGTACGATCAACCGTCACAAGGCCATTATTGGCAGACAAGTCTGACAACTTTGCAACCTAATTCCACTTGGTTGCCAATGGCCTAGACGTTAAGCCCCCCAAGCGTTCTCTGCGATTTCCAACAAACTTTCAAATACATCTGGTGTACCGACGATCACGCGCCCACCGTCGCGGATCATCGCGTCGGCGTCTTGATCTTCGACAACACCGCCCGCTTCTGCAACCAACAATTGCCCAGCCAGACAATCCCAGGCGTTCATGTGTTCTTCCACATAACCCAGAAGTCGCCCGGCTGCGACATAGGCCAATGACAATGCACCGCTGGCGTTTCTGTGAAACATGGAACCGCGCTCGATCAGTTCTGCAACCACCGGCACGACGTGGCGAGTTTCGATCCGGTTCGAATACCCCACAGAAACCGTCCCATCCCGAAGAGCAACCCCAGAGGCCACGTGTATCGGTGAACCGTTCAGTGTCGCGCCCTCTCCGCGTGTTGCCACAAAGGTTTCATCCATACTCGGATCCCGGATCACACCCACCGCAGTGTGCCCTTCGGTGACACCGGCCAGAACAATCGTCCATACGGGTATGCCATTGACGAAATTCGTAGTTCCATCAATTGGATCAATCACCCAGTCAAAACCGCTCTTGCCTGTGGCAGCGCCGTGTTCTT
This sequence comes from Ruegeria sp. AL7, assembly GCF_056536105.1. Lineage (NCBI taxonomy): Bacteria > Pseudomonadati > Pseudomonadota > Alphaproteobacteria > Rhodobacterales > Roseobacteraceae > Ruegeria > Ruegeria sp. AL7. The sequence goes on along the minus strand of NZ_JBQFJF010000002.1, from coordinate 706,126 downwards.
CGCCAAATATCCCATCCTGCGGCCAAGCATCCATGATCTTTGACGAATGAAGGCTTCGACGTTTTGTCCGCGTCGCTCACCCAGTCCTGAGCACCTTTTTGATCGATAACCAGATTACTCCTGTCCAAGAAGTATTTCTCGGCTATCACCCCAGCTTCTTCACAGACCGCGATGGCAAAATCTCTGCGTTCCGAAAGACGATTCATGGCCTGTCCTTTTGTGTTTGTGTATCTAAGGCCAACATTGCGGTCCAAGCGGAAGGCTTGCAATGACTGAGTTGCAGCACCGTTCAATTCAATTCATGCCGCCTCGAGGTTGCCGAGCAAAATGGACGTCATATCGGCGGTTATCACCCCGTCTATGGCTACAACATCCATTCCAGTCTGATAATCAACGTTGCTTTTTGTAACTCCCGACAAATCCGCATCTGAATCCAAGAAGACCCATTGAGGTTCATGCGCAGTGGTTTTCCCAACAGCCACCTGCAAAATCGCCAGTGCATCCAGGGCATTGATGGTTCCATCTTGATTGATATCCGCTGCGATTAGGTTTTCCGCATCGGCGGGCCCCCATGTCGGATCGAGGCCAACCGAAATGCGCAACACTTGTAAAGCGTCCATTGCGTCGATCTCTTTGCTTGCCGTCGAATAGTGCTTGATGATGTCCAGTCTTCCGGGGAACGTGCCATCCGGAAGGTCCAAGTCAAATTGTCCCTGATCGTCAGCCGTGACAGATACCGTGCCACCGCCGATCGGAGTGAATCTAATCTCCGCATCCGACAATCCGGGATTTACAGATCGGCTGTCCACTGTGATTGGCCCAAGCACGCCATCCGAACTGTCCGGCTTCAAACCGCCGAAATCACCGAATTCAACCGGAATGTGATCGGGGCCTTCAAACCCGGCCCCGAAAATATCGGTACTGGTCAGCGTTCCGCCCGAAGCGGACTGAACCTGCACCACCTCGCCCCGATACTCTATCCGCGCCCCTTGGGTGGTGCTGGTGAATGTCAGTTGCTGAGGGGACCGCAACAGCAGGTAGTCGAACATGTCCAGACGGTCCACACCCGGTTGAAAATCCGTGATCGTGGTCAGACCGCTGCCCGACTGCATCACGAAAATGTCGGCCCCTGCCCCACCTGACATGGTCGTAGCACCTGTTCCTGCTATCAGTATGTCATCGCCATCGCCACCCATCAGGGTGGTATCCAGAATACTGCCACTCAGCATGTCGTCAAAGGCCGTCCCCGATACTGTTCCAAACCCTTTGTTCACGACCCCAAGATCATCGACAGGAACCGAAATGACAGTGACTCCAGCGTCTTGTTGCGACGTAACCAGAATCTGCAACTCATTGCCGACGTGAGCAAGGCTCAGCGATTCGACATTCTGCAATCCACTACTCAAAGTGTCGGCGAAACTGTCCAGATAGACCAACTGGCCTTCCGGTGTCAGCGTGAACAATGTAAGCCCATCGTCGCCGCCACCCGCCACGACGAATACGCGCCCGTTGATGTCCACGACTTCAAGGTCCTGCACGGATTCAAAGCGGGTCGTGTGCGAATCCAGAATATGGTCTGTGGCGCTCAGGCTGCCGTCAGCTTTCAATTGAAGCACACTGAGCGAGTCGCTGCCTGCGCCCGCCACGATCACCCAGGGCTTGCCGTAGGCATCGATCGTTTCGACGGCTGTCGGAGTCGAGATTCCAAGGGTTCCCATGGCTGAACTGTTGTCAATCTCGGTCAACTGACCGGAAATGCTGTCGATCCGATAAGTTGAGACTGTATTGCTGGCCGCATCACTTGAGATCAGGAAATGGTCTGTTCCTGCGCGCAGCGTCTGCATCGCGTCTCCAGAGCCAGCAACAAGACCAGCAAGGCTCAGCGTTCCATCTGGATTAACAAGATATGTCCCGATTTGACCCGTTTCTTCATGAGCCATTGCCAGAACATCCATGGGTCCGATCGACACTTGAACAATCGCCGAGATATCTCCTCCTCCTGCCAGAGATCCGGTTTCCGTAAGGCTGTCCAGGGTGCCATCCACGTTCAGGTCATATCCGACCAACCCGACCGCCATATTCACATCCAGTACAAGTTGTTCGGATCCCGCCAGCGTTATCGGTGTGCCACTGCGACCAACGTGAAACGTGATTGTGCCGCTGTAATATTCCGTGTCGACCAGTTGCGGTAACGCGCCCTCGACCAGCCTCCAGACCGCGACGCCGCCACCCGGTCCGGTGACGGTATAAAGATACGTGGTTCCGTTAAACGTTTTTAAAGCCGTATCGCCGATACCTGAATCGAGCGCCGCGCTCCCCGTTGCCACCACACCTTCGAATTGAAGCATCACAGCCACACCTCCATCGCCACCCCTGGCCTTGACCAAAAGATGACCTGATGCACGGACCGAAACAAAAGCGGAATTGTGGTGAAAACGAGAAGTTCGGTTTCAGATTAACTCAATTTTTCACTTTCGATCGCAACAGTAACCAGTGGGAAAGACAGATGAGCCAGCCGTTATCAGCGCGATCTGTCTTCCATTTCGGTGATCGCGGAAACCACATGTGAGGGTAAGATGACCAAAGCACCAGAGTTCAACAACCGTCCGGCGGCTGAACCTTCGGAAACGGACCGCAAGCAACACATTCGCCAGTGGATCGATGGAAAACTTGGCCGCTGGGCAGGGCGCGGCGCGGCCGGCGGGTTGATTTCAACTTTGATGGCCTTGCCCGCGTTATCACAAGCCACAATCGAAGAACTGTATGCTTTCCAGTTCGCGGAAACCATTCCAGGCGTTCGCTCGGTCAAGTTGATGAAGAATGGCGATGTTCTTCTAAAAATGGCCGATGGCCGGACAATGATCGTGGCAGCTGAAAACGTCCAGATCCTGGACAGCGGTGCCATCATGATCGCTGAGAACGCGGTTCAGGAGATTGCCCAGTTCAGCGCCGTGGAAGCAGGTGTTTCCGCGGGTGCGTCCGCAGGCGGCATCAGTGGTGCCGGCGCGGCGTTGGGCGGATTGGGCCTGGCAGGGGCGGCTGCGGCCGCAGGAGGTGGCGGCGGTGGCGGTGAAGACAGCCCCGTCGTATCCGAACCCACCCCGACTTACACAAGCCTCAACCTCGCCGAGCTGCAATCCACAGCACTGAACAACGTCAGCACCAACGCCATCGCTCCCGAAGGGACTGCGACCATCGAAGTCACAATAGGGTCACTGGTGAAAACCGTGACACCCAACCCCGATGGCAGCTGGAGCATCTCTCTGACAGCAGCCGAAGCCAGCGGGCTTCCACAGGGTGTGTCGACGGTGACCATCAGGAACCTGGATGGGTCGGGGGCCGAGCTGTCGACACAATCCGTTCAGTTTGACATCGATACGGTCCCGCCAAGCCTGTCGATCACCGGGTTTTCTGACGGGCCGGTACTCAACCTGACAGAGCAGGCCACCGATCTGACGGTCACCGGTGTAACTGATGCTGAAGACGGGCAAATCGTAACGGTTTCACTGAACGGGCAAAGCTATTCCGGTACGGTTTCCGGAGGACAGTGGAGCGTAACCGTCCCGGCGGCTGACCTTAGCGCCTTGCCTGACGGCGCAATCGTAAATGTCACCGCAGACGTGACTGACGCGGCTGGAAACCCGGCCGCACAGGCCAGCGGAAGCTTTGATACGGATTTCACCGCGCCAAGTGTTTCTCTGGATCCTGTTGCGGGTGGATCAATTGACCTGATTGATGTGGCTGGTGACTTAACCTTAACGGGTTCCACCACGGCCGAGGACGGGCAAACCATCATCGTCACGTTCGACGGGCAGGTGTACACCGGCACTGCGACAGGCGGAAACTGGACTGTCACGATCCCCAATTCTGACCTCAGCGGTCTGTCCACCGGAACACCTGCTGCAATTGTTGTGGCGGTCGAGGATATCGCAGGCAACCCGGCCGTGCCGATTCTTGTTACTGTACCAGTAGACCTGACCGGCCCCTCAATTTCGATATCTCCGCTTTCCGTCGGCGCAGTTCTCAACGCCGCTGAAGCTGCGGCAAGCTTGGCTATAAGCGGGACAACCGCCAATGTCGAAGATGGCCAGCAAGTCACCATCACACTGGATGGTCAAACATATACCTCGACAGTGACGGGCGGAACATGGACTGTAACTGTCCCAGCCGGTGATCTGGCATCTTTGGCCGACGGAGGCAGCTTTCAGATCACTGCAGATGTCAGCGACGCAAACGGGCTGACAGCCCCTCAGGCTGATGTGACACTTTCGAAAGATGTCACAGGACCGACCCTCAGCATCGACACGTTCTCGACCGGCGCATTCATGAATGCTGCCGAACAAGCGGTGGACCTGACAATATCGGGCGCAACGTCGGCCGAAGATGGCCAAGTTGTGACCGTCACTTTGAGCGGTCAAATTTACACTGCTACAGCCACCGGAGGGTCTTGGAGCACAGTTGTCCCCGCTGCCGACCTTGCGGCCCTCTCTGATGCTGCCACCGTGGCGGTAACGGCGGATGTCTCCGACGCCGCAGGAAATCCGGCGTCACAGGCCAGCAACAGTTTCACGACCGATTTCACACCCCCTACCCTGGGAATAACCAGTATTTCTGACGGCACTGTCATGAACGCTGCTGAGCAAGGTACCGACCTGATTGTCTCGGGAACCTCTGACGCTCAGGATGGAACGGTCATTACTGTGGAGATCGCGCGCGCAGACGGAACTGTAGATGTAAGCGGTACAGCAACGGTAACCGGTGGTGTCTGGACCTACACCGCAACAGTTGCCGAACTTTCAGGCCTCCAGGACGCAAGTACCTATAATGTCACGGCTTCTGTTTCAGACACTGCTGGGAATGGCAACCAAATCTCGACGAGTTTCACAACCGATTTTACAGCGCCAGCAATCACGATCGACAGTTTGCCGGTTGGCTCCGTATTGGATGTAATGGAACAAGCTACAGACCTGACAATTTCAGGCACGACGACCTCGGAAGATGGTCAAATAGTCTCTGTCACGTTTGGCGGGCAAACCTATACAGGTGTTGCATCGGGTGGAACCTGGGCGATAACTGTGCCAGCCAGCGACCTGGGTGCGCTTTCCGATGGAACAAACTACACCATCACCGCAACAGTTGACGATATCGCTGGCAACAGCGCAGTAGCGGCAAGCAGTTCGGTAACAACGGACTTTCGGCCAGTTCTGATGCTGGACGATGTCGGCGTGAACAACGCAGTGGCCCTTGCTGATGCCAAGGCGTCAGGCATTACTGTCAGCGGTTCCTCTGCCGGGCTTTCAAACGGCCAGATTGTAGATGTTTTGCTGAACGGCAGTTCCGTCGGCAGCGCGACAGTAACCGCGGACGGATCCTGGACACTGGCTGTTGCGTCGTCAGATTTCGCCGCCATAGAAGCTGGGGATGCCCTGAATATATCAGCCCAGGCAACCGTTGCAGGGGGACCAGATCCCTTACCTGTATCGGATCAGGCGGTTGCTCATGAGCCAGCTGCCTACGTGCTCTCAGAGGTCGGGCGCAGTGGATCAACCGTTACATTTGCCATTTATGCAGATGCTAATCGTGACGTCTCTGGTGGCTTGGCTTTTACAGCGGAGCTTGAGTTTGACTCATCTGTCGCCACTTTCGACATCGGATCAGACACGGAACACAGCGCGTTTGATTTGTTCCTGGCAAACCCAGGCACAGGTGACATCATCAACTTCGCTGGGGCGGCGACTGTTTTTTCCGATTTGTCTCAGCCTCTTGTCACCTTCACGATGACAGTACAGGACGCTGCTCAACCCATTGAGTTAACGATCAAAACACCTGAAGGTGGCCCTGTTGCAGTTCAGTTTGGCACCAATGGCAATGACATCCTCACCGCGGCAAACACGGATACAATCATTCGTGGCGGTGGTGGCGATGACAGCATTGACATCACCGAAGCCGGGCGGGACGTCGTTGTCTTTGAAACCGACCCGAACAACAATGGCGTAGACAGCATAACCGGTTTCACAATTGGGCCCGCAGCAGATGTAACCGACGCTCTGATGTTCAGCGGACTGAATGTCGCTACGCTCCGAGGTGATGGCACGGGTTTTGAGCTTCTTACTGTCGGTGACACATTAGGCACAGACACTGGATTTGTAGGCCTCGATACCGTTCTTGCAGACCTCAATGCCGTTACACTCGAAACGGCTGTAGAGAGCCTTGCCGGAGCAATTGCAGGTGACGCGCTCTATGTGATGGCAACGGACGGAACGGACAGTGTCCTGATCAAAGTTGATTTCGTGACACCTGGCGATGCCAACGTCGAGACCCTCGCCACTTTCCATGGCCTCGCCGATCTCAGCGGCTTGACAGCCGACAACATCATACACACCGACCCAACCGGTGCGACGGCCTGAGCCAGCTCAGGAACAAATTGGCGTTCATCAGAAACACGAGGCAGTTATGGCACAGAATGGCTTAACCCCGGTCACACGAGTACGACATGGTCATCGGTTCTGGAAACGTTACACGTCGTTCGAATTCGCGCGCGATATGGTCGACTGCCCGGTGGCTGAGGCAGAGATCCTACAGGCAGCGGCCAATTTTCCGATCGCGTTCCGGAAATCCAAACGGGGATTTTACCCCGTGGCAATCTTATCGATGACACCAGACAAACCGACGCCATACGTGTCAGCAAAAGGGGAATGGCGCGCAAGCTATGTTCCCTCGGCACTACGGTGTGTGCCCTTTCAATCCCGACCACCTGAGCTTCAGGACGAAACCGGAGAGGGGGAATTTGACTTGCTTGTCAACGAAAGCCTGGAGCTGGTTACCGACAACCCCGACGATGAACCATTCTTTGACCGAACCGGAGCGCTGGGGGCTGAACTGCGAAATGTCCAGGCGTTCTTTCGCACTCTTACAGCATCACTGGAGAACACATATCAGTTGTGCCGTACGATAGGCGATATGGGGCTTTTTTCCCCACTCGCCTGCGCACAAATGGACGAATGCCTCGACGGTTACTTTGGTGTCAAGCTGGTTGCCTTGCGGCAAGTTCCTTCAGCGCATCTGTCATTGCTCGCCATGAACGGAGGCCTGCGCCTCATACACGCCCACCAAGTTTCCTTGACCCATTGCGCGTGGCTCTTGCCAGCTCAAATGCGCGTCGAGCAATTGGAGAAAAAGTCGTCGACCGGCGTTAGGTCGGGTGCTTCAGAATTTATGGAGGCGCTGGCAGCCGCCCAACGAAAGGAAAGCTTGCTCGACCATCGGTGGCAGGAGGGTCAGTATGCCATTTAGTAAGTATTCGCAGTATTTTGTCGCGCTCAGTCTGCTTCTGGTTTCGGTTTCCGCCTGCACGCGTCCACCCGATTTGACGCCTGTGACGATGTCCTTCGCAGCCCAAACAGCCGGTGCTGGGGCAACTAAACCATCAAAAACACTCAGTCACAGCGCCTTCGGGCAGCGGGTAAAAAAGGCGGTTGAGAACAGCCCAAACCTGGCGCAAGTCAAATCCAGAATGGGCATCGCGAAGGCCAAACAAGACGCGGCTGAGGGCGCTTTTCTCCCGGAGATTTCGCTGGGGCTAAACGCGCGATCTGAAAGGATTGCATCAGATATTGCGGATGTATCGCCGTATCTGAGGGTCTCACAATTGGTCTATGACGGCGGGGCGGCTTCAGGGGATCTGACCGCTGCGCGGGCACGTGTCTTGGAAAGCAGAGGCGATCAGATTCAAACGGCCTCATCCACTGCTCTCGCAGCAATCGAGACCTATGTACTTGTCCTCGATCAACGAAAGATTCAAAGCATCGCAGCACAGAATGTTTTGACCCATGAAGAGCTTGTTCGCCAGATAACCGACCGAACAGAAAACGGCGTCGGTTCAAGTGCCGACGTCCTGGCAGCCCGGTCACGCATGTCCGATGCACGCACAAAACTGGCTGATGCGTATGCGCGCACAGACCGCGCCGAAGCGCGATTCCGCGAAGTTTTTGGGGATGAACCTGGCACTCTTTCTGCACCAGTTCCGGCACCTGGGCTGGAAAGAAGTGACATGCAGATCATAATGAACAGTCCTCAGGTTCGGCGGTCCGATGCTAGGCTTCTGGCCGCCAAGGCGGAATGGTCCGCAGCGCAAGCGCGCCGCAGCCCTGATGTCAGGGTCGCCGCATTCGCAAACCAGGATAACAATCGTGACGCGAATTTTGGAGTGGATCTTTCTTTCAATTACGAGTTGGACAGCACCGGCCAACGCCGCGCCGCAATAGCAGCGGCGGAATCGTTGGTCAAAGAGACAGAGTTTGCGCGCGAGCAGCTTATCCGAGAAATTACGCGAGAATTGGGTTTTATCCGTTCGGATCAAAAAGCGGGTGCCGATCGGTTACGCGAAGCCCGAATTGCCGTAGAGACTAACGCGGAAAGTGTCGCTGCATCCCGTGAACAATTTTTAATCGGCCGCCGTAGCCTCATTGAAATTCTGGATGCTCAGCGCGACTACGTAAATGCTCAGGAACGTTTGATCCTTGCGGAACAGAGCTACTTTCTAACCAATTATGCAGCCCTAAGCCTGACCGGAGACATACTCGACCTGCTTGGGGTTTCATTGGGCGGCTGGGGCACTACACAATGAACGCATCCCACCCTGCCACCGATGCCTCGTTACTTACACCGTTTGAAGCCTGTCTGTTGAATATCTCGTCGGCACTTGAACGGCCATTGAGTCTCGCGGCGCTGCACGCGGCGCAAACTGGCGCAGATGGGGATTTGACAGTACGGGACATTCTCGCCCTCGCGCCAAAGGCGGGCATGCAGGCGGGATATGGGGCAATGCGCCTTTCCGACTTGGATGACAATCTGACACCCACCTTGTTGCTGTTGGCAGAGGGTAAAGCCGTTGTCTTTCACGGACGAACGCAAGCTGGCGCCTTTTTGGTCTTCGACCCAGAGCTTGGCGAAGGTATCGGTGAAGTTTCCGAAGACAGGCTGGCAGCCTGTCATACCGGTTACGCAATCCTGTTCCGTCGCCATCACGACGGCGAAACATTGGACGGGCCCGGTTCACATGGCGGTCACTGGTTCTGGAACGCCCTGTCCGCCAGCCGGTGGTCATACGTTCAAGTCGCACTCGCTGCGGCGCTGGCAAACCTCCTTGGTTTGTCTACGTCCGTTTTCATCATGGTGGTCTATGACCGGGTATTGCCCAACGAAGCAACAGAGTCTCTGATCGCTTTGACCCTGGGTGTGGCGTTGGCACTGTGTTTTGACTTTGCCCTCAAGTTGCTGCGGGCGGGATTTATCGACAAGGCTGGGCAGAAAGCCGACTTGTTGATGGGCCGGCGCATTTTCGACCAGTTGCTGAACATCCAGATGAAATCGCGCACTGGGTCTACCGGTGCCATGACCAGCACCATTCGCGAGTTTGAAACTCTGCGAGAATTCTTTACATCCGCGACGCTGGTGGCCGTTGTTGACCTGCCTTTCATCGGGTTGTTCATCCTGGTGATCTATCTGGTTGGGGGACAACTGGCTTTGATCCCTGCACTGGCCGTACCGGTGGTGCTCCTGACAGGTTTGGCGGTGCAGCCAGTTTTATCAAGGATGGCGGAACGAAGCTTGTCCGATGGACAGTCCAAGCAATCAGTTCTGGTTGAGGCTGTCTCGGGACTTGAAACCATTAAAACAACGGCAGCAGGCAGAAAAATGCGCGCACGATGGGAACAGGCCATCGAACAGCAGTCAGCGCATGGTGCACGAAGCCGAACTGTCACGCAATTTGCCCTGAACCTGACCGGATTCACCCAACAGGCCGCACAAGTGCTTGTCGTATTTCTTGGTGTTTTTCTGATTACAAACGGGCAAGCCAGCATGGGTGCGCTGGTGGCTTCGGTAATGTTGACTGGTCGGGCGTTGGCCCCTCTGGGTCAACTGGCGCAGACTTTGACCCGCGTAAATCAGGCCAGGTGCGCCTATCGCAACCTCAATGCGCTAATGCATGCAGAAAGCGAACGCCCGGAAGGGCGCACATGGCTGACCCGATCTGATTTCAAAGGGGCAATTGCCTTCAATAACGTGCATTTCTCGTATTCTGACCAAAGCGAAGATACCCTGCATGGTGTCTCATTCACAATCAAGCCTGGCGAGAAAGTCGCAATTCTCGGTCAAATCGGGTGCGGGAAAAGCACGATTGCGCGCCTGCTATTGGGGCTTTACACGCCGCGAGTGGGCTCGGTCATGATTGATGGATTAGACATACGTCAGATCGACCCGGGTGACTTGCGACGCAATATCGGATCCGTTCTGCAGGATGTCTGGCTTTTTTCGGGGTCTGTCAGGGACAATATCGCAAGTGGCGCAGTCCGGCCCAGAGATTGCGACATCGTCGAAGCCGGCCGTATTGCCGGTGTCGAAGAATTCGTGAACAGCCATCCTTCGGGCTATGACCTTCAACTCGCTGAACGCGGTGAGGGGCTTTCCGGTGGGCAACGGCAGGCAATCGCCCTGGCACGGGCACTTGTCGGGCGACCTCCGGTTTTACTTTTTGATGAGCCAACCAGTGCGATGGACGTCAAAACCGAAGCCCAACTGGTTCAACGCCTGAGTGCGTCAACCTCCGGGTCAACCTTGGTCATTGTAACGCACAGAACCAGTCTGCTGGAGCTTGTGGACAGGGTTATCGTTCTGGAAAACGGAAAAATCGCTGTTGATGGACCCAAGAGCCTGCTGACGCAGCACATGCGCCAGAAAGGGAGGCACCTGAATGTCGCAGCATCCTGATCTGGCGAAGTTGGCGCGCGAAATGCAGGGGCGGTCCCCCGTTCGTGGTTCATTGCTCTTGCTGTTGATCCTGTCGTGTGTTGTCTCGGCCGGGTTGTGGGCGCATTTGACCGAATTGGATGACGTAACGAGGGTCGATGGGCGGATCGTGCCTTCGGGAGACATACAGGTGATCGACGCCGCCGAGCCTGGCGTGCTGCGGTCGCTTCATGTGCGCGAAGGCCAGTTGGTCGACAAAGGGGCATTGTTGATGGAATTGGACGCCACACAAATCGACAGCCAACTTAGCCAGGAACAACAGCGCGCTTTCGGGCTGCAAGCCCGTGCACAACGTCTGCAGGCAGAAATAGATGGTACGCAATTGAATTTCGATGTGCAGTTGATCGAAGGTGCACCCAGTGTCGTGCGCTCGGAAACTGCATTGTATCAGGGTCGGCAAGCAGAGCTGGCGGCAGAAATCGCCATCTTAGAGCGACAACGTGAGCAAAAGCAGCGAGAACACGAAGAAGGTCTCGTGGATCAGGTAACAGCAGAAGAAACCCTAAAGGTGCTCGGTGAGGAGCGTGCAATCATAGCTCCGCTTGTTGAGCGGCAAATGGAACCGGCAACGACATTGCTGGCGTTACGGCGCAGCGAAGCCGAGTGGCGCGGCCGCAAAGTCCGTGCCGAAGCCGTGACCAGCAGGTTGCAAACCGGTTTGGATGAAATAGATGATCGGATTCAAGCTGCTCACAGCCGATTTCGAAGTGCGGCGCTTACTGAATTGGCCATTGCAACTGCGGAACTTGCGACCTTGCAACCCGCCTTGCCTGCCCTACGCGACCGCGCTGCACGAGCGCAGGTTCGCTCTCCGGTTCGCGGTATCGTCAACCGCATCCACCGAACCACCATTGGAGGTTTGGCGCGGAGTGGCGAAGATCTTGTCGAGATTGTTCCCCTGGACGACACACTATTGGTCGAAGCTTACGTAAAGCCCGAAGATATTGCATTCTTGCGTGCAGGACAGCCCGTAAAGGTAAAGATCACGGCTTATGATTTTGCGCGATACGGGGCGCTGGATGGTGAAATCGTACGGATTGGCGCCGATACCGTCACACGATCAGAGCGGAACGACGAAGAGGTGTTCGTTGTAGAAATTCGCACGAGCAACACCATGCTCGATGGAAATGGTGTCGCAGTGGAAATCATACCCGGCATGATCGCAGAGGTTGACATTTTGTCAGGTCGAAAATCCGTATTGGAGTATCTGCTGGAACCTGTCGTGAAGATAAAAGATCAAGCTTTGCGTGAGTGAGCGCAAAGACCAAAATATTCGTTCTTGCGACGCTTACTGTGTTTTCTATCTACACTGCCGGACGCAGAGGGGATCGAAAGAAATTCAGGTTCACACTCTGGCCAACAGAGCGTCGCTATTTCCAGTCGACATCCCCTAAAAAAATATACCCGGCACCGTAAATCGTTTTGATCAGGCGCGGATTCTTTGGGTCTTCTCCAAGTTTCGTACGCAACCTGGAGATTCTGACATCCATAGCACGATCAAAACTGTCGCCGGCCGCACCGCCCAAGGACTCCTGCATCTGCCCCCTGCTGATCAGCCGCTTGGGGCTTTCCAGAAACAGACGCAAAACCTCGCCTTCTGCATGGCTGAAAGGTGTTTCAGCCCCTGACCCGTCTTCCAGAACATACCGATCAAAATGCGCAATCCAGCCGTTGAATTCCGCCCTGTCCGATTGTGATGTCCGACCGCGCGGCGCGCGCAACCTGGCCCGTACCCGGGCTACGACCTCGGTGGGGTCAAACGGCTTGGTAATATAGTCATCTGCGCCAAGCTCCAGCCCTGTCACACGGTCCTGAACCTGCGCCCGGCCGGAAATAATGATCACTGCTGCACCCTGTTCCAGCGCCAAGCGATGAACAAGCGCCAGCCCGTCGGTATCTGGTAAGGACAGGTCCACAAGGCAGACATCAGGGGTTACTCGATTAAGGGATGCTTCAAACTCTCTGGCACGGGAAAAACTCTGCGTTCTGAAACCGGCATCCTCCAGCGCATCCGTCAGAATGCGCCGAATTTCGGGTTCGTCGTCGAGAATGGTCACCATTGGTTGCGACATCAGGCGGCCTCGGCTTGGATGAGAGCGGACAATTGGGCCTGTGAGAACGGTTTACGCAAAACAGGTGCCAAAGCAAGGGCCCGTTGATGCAGCGGATCTGAATTTGGCAGAGATGTCATAAGGATAAGCGGCAACCCCGGTTTCAACTGTTCAAGGATATCCAAGCCTGTACCGTGTCCTTCCAAACGGATATCGGACAAGACCAGCGAAATGTCCTTCACACTTGATATCAAGGCTAGTGCTTCATCAACTGAATTTGCTTCAATGACGGTAAAGCCCAAATCCACCAGCATGTCCCGAAACTGCCCGCGCAGGTCTTCGCTGTCTTCAACCAACAGTACCAATCCGTCCTGCGCCGGAGGAGCGGGCCGAAAAGGCAAACGCATGACAACTGAGGCCCCAGATGGCGTATTTCTTAGATTCAGATCGCCACCAGCAAGCTTGACCGTATCATAAACCATCGGCAGCCCCAGACCCGAACCGTCGCTCCCTTTTGTTGTGAAAAACGGGTTCAGCGCTTTTTCAAGCGCCTCGGGTGAAAACCCCGGCCCAGTGTCGGAAACCGTGACTTCGATCCAGATCTCACCAATGGCATGTGCACTGATTGTGATCTGGCCCGTGCTCCCGCAGGCATCCCTGGCATTCAGAACCAAATTCAAAAGCGCATCCTGAACCATACCCGGATCAAGCATCAATGTCTGTTTTGGCAAGGTGTTTACGACGGACAGGCCCACACCGCGAGGCAGCGAGGGCGTCGCCAGAATCCTCAGGTCTTCCAACAATCCCCCGATGTCAGTGGCCTGCGGTTGCGGCGTTCGGTTTCCAGTCATGTCGGCGATCCGGTTCAACAGCTGCCCGCCCCGGCGCGCCGTTTGTTGAGTTGCGGCCACAAGTTCCTGCGCGCCATCCGGCAAATCCATCTTGTCGAGGCGGGACTGCATCCCAAGGATGATAGTGAGCAGATTGGAGAAGTCATGGGCAAGCCCGCTGGTCATCTGGGCAGCCATCGCCCGGCGGCGGGTTTGCTGTAATGCAACGCGTGCCTGTGTCTCTTCGGTGATGTCCACCGACATCACGTACACACCCCCTGCCCCATCTGGCGTAAACGAAACCCGAATACGGCGGGAATCCTGATCTTCAGTGAACTCAAAGACCGACGGCTCTCCGCTATAGGCCTTAAGCAAATGGGCCTGAACCCGTTCAAAGGCGGCCGTGCCTAACGCTTCAGAAATATGAAGTCCCAGAATATCGGACGGACGCCCGGGCATGACGGCGCTCAGGCGGCGGTTCGAGTAATCGTAACGGCCGTCGCTGTCCAAATGCGCGATATGAGCCGGCATCATCTCGGTCACCATACGAGTACGCGCTTCGATTTCGGTCAGTTCCCGCTTGGCCTCTTCAAGCGCCGCGATCGTGGCCGCAAGTTTGCGGTTGGTTGCGGACAGTTCTTCCGCGTGGCTCAGCAACTGTTCCGACAGTTCCTCTGACCGCGCCCGCAACAGGTTTTCCGCCCGCCGCGTGCCGGTAATATCCGTGTAGACCGCGACCCACCCGCCTTGGGGCAGCGGCGCGCCTTCAATTGAAACAACCTGCCCATTGGGGCGCACGCGCTCCATGTAGTGGGGCTCAAACGCCAAGGCTTGCTGGACACGCAGATTGACCATTTCCTCGACACTTTCATCGTCGCCATACTCACCGCGGCTGGCAAGAAAGTGGATCGTGTCGCGAAACAGAGCGCCCCTTTGAACCAGCTCATCCGGCAAACCGAACATTTCCTGGAAGCGGCGATTGCTGAGCACCAGTTGCAACTTGCTGTCATAAATGGAAAGCGCCTGACCGATCAGGTTCAGCCCGGCGGTCGTCATCGCCTTGATACGCTTTTCGGTTATGTTCAAGTTGGTCTTCTCCACGGCTCATGCGTAGCATCAGAAATCACGCGCGGGTAGTGGAATTGAGAGGAGGCGTTTCGGACTCTGCCTTCGTTCAAGTGCTTTTGCCAATCCGCGAATGCGCAAAGAGAAATACGTCGACACACCTGCCCGTGACCGAGTGCCCGGTATAGTTAGAATAGATGAACGTTGACAAAAAACCGCGTTCTAAGATGTGTATCTGGGGCGGGATTTTGCACCCTCAGATGTGATCGAATGCAAGGACAATGTGTGGTCCATATTTTTCATCCGGTGGCGCAACATCTGTCGGCTTAACCGTGCGAGGTCCGTTGCAAAATCTGGATTCTCCGCGACGTTCTCGAATTCGCCCTTACCTTGGTGGTCGAACAGGATCGGGGGCAGATCGGCAGCGAACTCGACCAGTGTGAACCGTTCATCCCGCAATATTCCCAAACACGAGTCGCTGTTACCGGTCCCCAAGTCTTGCTGCCACAGCGTAGGGTTTTCAGGTTCTGAAAAATCAAGTTCACTGAAAGAATAGTCGCGCCAATCGTCTGGGATATTACCCCGCAACAATGGCAGCAAGGACCGACCATCCATAGCGTTCGGAACAGCCTGACCAATCCAGTCCAGTATGGTCGGAGTGACATCCACGGACTCGGTTGGAACGGTGATCTTGCTTCCCGCCATAGCTTCATTCCCGGGCAAACGGATCATCAGCGGTGTGTGATACGCTGCGTCGTAGACCGTCATTTTGCCCCAGCTGTGTCGATCCCCCAGCATTTCACCATGATCGGCGGTGATAACCAGCAATGTATCGTCGTATTGCCCGCTGTCCTTCAGGTACTGGACAACACGACCGATGTGGTGATCAACCTCGGTCGCCAGACCCAGATATATAGCACGCAAGGTGCGAATGTTTTCGTCCGTAGGTTCAACGTCATCGAAACCGTGAACGAATTTTTTCGCGCTAAAGGTATCCAGCTTTGGTCCAAAGAACGGGTGCACTGCTTTTTCTGCTGCTGCGCTTGGCAAGCAGTGCGGCAGAGGGATATCCGCCGGGTCATACATGTCATTGTACGGGGCCGGTGCGACCAAGGGCGGATGCGGGCGGATATAGGTCAAATGGGCGAACCAACCCTTTCCACGATGCGGCGCGATCCCATCAAGAAAGGCATCTGTCAGAAAAGCTGTATCGCTGTCTTCCGCCCGATACAGCGCGGGATCATTCAGCCGCGGGTGTCCACCGTCGGGCGAAACGGGCTTGTAGACATCCCAGTACTTTTCGAACTGGTACCCCTTTTTCATCAGATGCGCTTGCCAAGGATATGATTCTTCAAGGCGCATTTCGACAACTTCAACAAACCCGGTCATCGACTGTTCGTAAGACTTGAGGTCAGGGTCATTGGGATCATGGACGCGCGGGTCGGCGGAGGTATCTGTGTACCCAAACAACATTGGCAAGTAACCAGCTTTGCGCATCTCCGTGGCGATGTTTGGGGTATCGTGCCGTAACGGCGTTCCGTTTCTTACCGACCGATGATTCATCGCATATTGACCGGTCAGAATCGATGCGCGCGAGGGACCACAGGGATTGGTGACCGAAAAATGGCGGGTTAAGGTCACGGCCTCATCCATAAAAGCCCGCAAATTCGGAAGGTTCACATGGTCTGCCAAGGCCCCGGACAGGCAATCCGCTCTAAGTTGGTCGATGATTACAAACAAGACGTTCTTGGTCTGATGCATACCGACTTCTCCGATTCCGCGCCGTAACAAACAACGCGGAATGTGTATTGCTTCCCGCCATAGCGCAACCGATTTGTCGGTCAGGCAAAGGCGTGCTATCCCGACAAAGTTGTTGTGCGACAACCTCTGGCATGCACCTGTTCAGCATAGCTCCAATGCGACGGTCGGCGTGACGTCAAGGCCATCCAGCGCGGCAAAAAGAAGTCCAATGGCACAAAGCCATTGCGGTCACTGAATGTTTCACTTCACATGACCTCATGACGCAGCCTTCGATAATCTCAGAACACGATTCCAGCGGTACTCGTGTACGCATATCCGGAGAGCTGCTCACGCAATCGCTGCAAACCGTTGAACAAGGTTTTGCCTCTGTCCGCCCAACCGGAGACAGGCTTGTTCTCGATCTGTCCGAGGTCGAAGCCCTGGATACCGGCGGTGCCTGGCTGATCGCGGACCTTGGCAAACGCTTCACGTCACAAGGTGCAACACTTGAATTTCAAGGTGTGAAACCGGCACATGCCACTCTGATAGATACTGTAACCCGCAGCATACCCGACGAACCCGGTGAACTTGATAAACCGCGAAGTCTGTTGGATTTGATCGCACAGATGGGTCACATCACCGTAGGTGCCTGGCGGGATACGCTTTCCATCCTCGAATTTCTGGGTCTGACACTGCATCGGCTGTTTCGTACCATTGTCATGCCATGGCGACTTCGCAAGGCAGCGCTGGTCACACACATGGAAGAGACCGGGTTCAAGGCACTGCCAATCGTGGCCCTTATGGGGTTTCTGATCGGTGTCGTACTAGCATTTCAGGGCGCGACCCAACTGAAGCAATTTGGAGCTGAGATATTCGTGGTCGAGCTGATCTCGATCTCGGTTCTGCGTGAATTGGGCATATTGCTGACGGCTATAATCGTTGCCGGGCGCTCGGGTTCTGCATTCACTGCGTCAATCGGCTCGATGAAAGTGCAGGAAGAAATCGACGCAATGCGAACGCTGGGTCTGGACCCGATCGAAGTTCTGGTCATTCCGCGCGTTCTGGCCTTGTTGATCATGCTACCCATATTGGGTTTTGTCGCCGATATGGCAGGCCTGTTTGGCGGTGCCTTGATGAGCTGGATCGACCTGGGTGTAAGCCCCGGAATGTTTCTTACCCGTTTGAAGGAAAACACCGACGTCTGGCAATTGGCAGTCGGTCTTATCAAAGCTCCGTTCTTTGCGCTCGTCATCGGCGTTATCGCCTGCTGGCAGGCAATGCAGGTCAAGGGGTCCGCCCAAAGTGTCGGTCAACGTACGACAGCATCAGTTGTTCAATCCATTTTCATGGTGATCGCAATCGACGCTTTGTTTTCGATCTTCTTCTCAGAGATCGGGATATGACATGACCGGGGATACACCACAGCCATCAGCTGCCGCGACTAAAGGTCGTGAGGCTGTCATTCGTGTACGCGGGCTCCGAACTCAGTTCGGTACCCAGGTGGTACACGAAAACCTGAATCTTGATGTCTGGAAGGGAGAAGTTCTGGGAATCGTTGGCGGGTCGGGCACCGGTAAATCCGTATTACTCAGAACTATCGTAGGGCTGAACAAACCCGCCGCCGGAGAAATCGAGGTGCTGGGCGTCGATGTTCTGAATGGTCCGGAAGATGATCGTCGCAGAATCGAACGCCACTGGGGCGTTGCTTTTCAGGACGGGGCACTGTTTTCGTCGCTGACCGTGCTCCAAAATGTGATGGCTCCTTTGCGGGAACACACAGGTCTCAGCGAAAAACTGATGGAGTCTCTGGGTGCATTGAAGATCAGCCTCGTGGGTCTGCCGCAGCTGAGTTGCGGCAAGTTTCCGTCAGAACTGTCGGGTGGCATGCGCAAACGCGCCGCGCTAGCACGAGCGCTTGCCCTTGACCCCGAGATCGTTTTTCTGGACGAACCGACCGCAGGATTGGACCCGATTGGCGCAGCCGCGTATGATGAGCTGATCGGCGAGTTGCAGCAGGCACTTGGGTTGACTGTTTTCATGGTCACCCATGATCTGGACAGTCTATACGCGATCTGCGACCGCGTTGCAGTGCTTGCAGAAAAGCGTGTGCTGGTTGAAGGTCCGATTGAGGATATGACCAAGGTCGACCATCCTTGGGTACAGGAATACTTCACAGGCCCCCGCGCCCGCGCGGCGCAACAGAAGGGGCAAAACAGGTAAAGGCAATGGAAACCCGGGCGAACTATATTCTGATCGGCGCGTTTACCCTTGCGGGGTTGTTGGGCGCATTCGGCTTTTTCCTGTGGCTCGCCAAGTTTGAGATCACGCGCCAATACGCTTATTACGATGTACTATTTGACAATGTCGCAGGTCTGTCGGCAGCCGGCGGCGTGAACTTCAACGGCCTGCCGGTCGGGCAGGTCGTTTCCTTGCAACTGGATGAAAATGATCCGTCAAAGGTTCGGGTGCGGATCGAAGTGGACGCAGACATTCCGATAACCAATGAGACAATCGCGCAGCTTCAGTCACTTGGCGTGACCGGTGTTGGCTATGTTGAACTGACCGGCGGATCGGCTAACGCTGAACGATTGCCACAAAAGAGTGTTATCAAGAGCAAACGCAGCGCAATTCAATCCCTGTTCGAAGGCGCGCCAAAAGTTCTGGATGAAGCCGTGACACTTTTGGAAAACCTGAACAAAGTCGTCGATGATAAAAACCGGGAAGCTGTGAGCGGTATTCTGGACAATCTTGCTTCGGCTACGGGTAAACTGGACAAGACACTGACAAGTTTTGAATCCGTCGCAAATGACATCGGCAGCGCTGCGCAGGATATTGGCGCGTTTTCAAAGCGGCTGGACCCACTGATCGAAACTGCGCAAACAACGCTCAAGACCGGCACGGAAACATTGGAAGCCGTCAAAACGGCATCCGGGTCCGCCAAAACGGCGCTGGACGAAGCTAAAACAACCCTTCAGACGGCGGACCGCATTTTGCAGCAGGACGTGAAGCCTTTCATCGAGCGAGGCTCGCAACTGGCTGAACGATTGACCGTTTTGTCTGATGAAGGCAGCGTTACCCTTGGAATTGTGAACGAAACCGTGATGAACGCCAATTCGACGCTTGGTTCGATTACTACGACGATGGAGTCCGCCAAGGGGGCGCTGGCTTCGGCAGAATCCGCTTTTGACTCTGCAAATCGTGTCATGGAGGAAGACGTGGCACCTGTTGCGGAAGATGTCCGGAAGGCGGCCAATCAGGTGACTGAAACCGTCGCGGGCATAACGGAAAAGATCGACCAGATCTCGGACGACGTCCTGAGCGCGTCAAATTCCGCGTCCGAATTGCTGGGAACCATCGACGGCATTGTTCAGAGCAACCGCCGACAAGTGTCAGACTTCCTGCGGGTCGGGTTGCCTCAGTTTGTTCGTTTCATCGAAGAATCCCAGCGTCTTGTTATCAGTCTGGATCGCCTCGTAGACAAAGTTGAACGCGATCCGGCACGTTTCCTTCTGGGCACCCAAGCATCGGAGTTCCGTCAATGATCAAGCCTGCACTTGCAATGTTGATGGTCGCGTTGTTTGGCGGCTGCGCTGGTCTGGGCACGTTGCAACAAGCGGCGAAACCAAATGATTTGTATCTGCTGACCCCAAAAAGCACGTTTTCCTCCGCACTGCCCAGGATTGAAAAGCAGATCGTCGTTCAGGAACCCACGGCAACTGCCGCAGTGAACACGGACCAGATTGCCATTCAGCCCACCTCGTTGCAGGTTCAATATTTGCCCCGCGCCCGCTGGGTGGATCGCGCGCCCTTGATCGTTCAAACCTTGTTGGTTGAAAGCTTTGAGAACTCGGGCAAAGTCGCAGCTGTTGGACGCTCAACCGTTGGCCTGCGGGCCGATTATGTAATAGCCCCGGACCTTCGAGAGTTTCAGGGGGTCGTGATCGAAAATACCGAGAACGGAGCCAATATTCGCGTCGAAGTTCGTATTAACATCAAGGTGATCGACGAATACGAAGATAAAATCGTTGCATCCAGCTCCTTCCAGGAAAACGTCGTGGCGGCAAGCGATCAGACGCCGGATCTGATCAACGCGTTTGACCTGGCGTTGGGGCGCGCGATGAGAGATTCTGTTGAATGGAGCATTCGCAAGATCAATACCCACGTGGCAAACAACCCGCGATCCATTCCCAGATAACGAAAGTTGCATAAGACGGCGGAAAAAGCGGGCAACTACGGCCGCGCTTTCACATGCCCAATCATCGCGCTACCCAATGTGGTTTTCAGAATTGTGCGGCCGAAGCTCGGTTCCAATCATCTGCAAATTCTTCGGGAATGTCGTCCTTTAACAAGGCACCGTCCTCCAGATAAATATAAAGCTCGGCATAGGTACGCTCATGCTCGTCCGCAGTTCGGCGCAGGATATCACGGGGATGTAACTCGGACGCTTTTTCCTTGCCCATCGCGCCCAAAAGCTCGCGGAAACTTTCCAGTGTGGCATCGTGATAGCGATGAACACGCCGGCGTTTCTGCGGCACGTTCACAGCGCGCCCGCGGATGGGATCTTGTGTAGCCACCCCTGACGGACAACGGTTTGTGTTGCAATGCAATGCCTGGATGCAACCCACCGCAAACATCATCGCGCGCGCCGAGTTGCACATGTCGGCACCAAGCGCCAACTTCTCGACCATGTCATAACCGGTCGCCACTTTTCCGGAACAGATGATCCGGATCTTGTCACGCACTCCGACACCGCGCAAACAGTTGCTGACAAAGATCAAGGCTTCGTTCAGGGGCATACCCAACCGGTTGGTGAATTCCACCGGGGCTGCGCCCGTGCCCCCTTCTGCCCCGTCAATTGTGATGAAATCCGGCAAGATACCCGTTTCAAGCATTGCTTTACAGATCGCCATGAATTCGGACGGCCTGCCGATGCACAGCTTGAACCCGACAGGTTTGCCGCCTGACATTTCTCGCAGGTGCTGGACAAAATGCATCAAACCTGTGGGCCCATCGAAGGTACTGTGGGTGGGCGGAGAAATCACATCCTGATGTTCGGGCACTCCCCGTATCTCGGCAATCTCGGCATCGACTTTGGCAGCAGGCAGAACACCGCCATGGGCGGGCTTTGCACCTTGAGACAGCTTGATCTCAATAGCCTTGACCACGTCCCTTCCTGCCTTTTCGGCAAACTTGTCCTTGTCAAATCCACCAGCAGGGGTCCGGCACCCGAAGTAACCCGTCCCGATTTGCCAGATGATGTCCCCGCCTTCGGCCAGATGATGCGGTGACAGCCCACCCTCTCCGGTGTTATGCGCGAACCCCCCATCCTTGGCTCCTCCGTTCAGCGCGCGGATGGCATTGGCGCTGAGCGCGCCAAAGCTCATGGCAGACACATTAAGGCGTGAGGCGCTGTAGGGTTGCGTACATTGCGGACCCCCCAGCACTATGCGTTCTTCACTTTTGTCTACATGTTTGGGGGCTAGTGAGTGGTTGGCGCGATGATACCCGGTTTCCGTAATGTCGTATTGCGTGCCGAACGCCTGTGTGTCCACCTGCCCCTTGGCCCGAGAATAAACCAGCCCTCGGACAATCCTGTTGAAAGGCCGTCCGCTTTCGTTGGTTTCCACAAAATATTGGCGAATTTCCGGGCTTACAAATTCCAGCATGTACCGGAAATGCCCAAGAACCGGGTAATTGTTCAGGACGTTATGCCTGGTCGTCAGAACATCATAAAGACCGATGATCGCGTACGGCACCAAAATGATCAGAAGCCAAAGCGCATGAGACCAGAAGAACCCAAGGATCAGAACCACCGGCAGACAGACACAGCTCAGAAAAAAGAAAATTCTGCGTACAATCATGTTCCATACTCCTTGTGTTATTATCGGGCTGATGAGCCATGCTGTCAGAACTCAACGTGAAACAGATTGAAATTTTATTTCAAGTGCCCGCGGAAAAATGTCTGCTGAGGGACGCAAACGTGAAATCATGTTACGAACCTCCCAACTGTTGAACCCGGTGCAACCGGCGGATAAATCACGCTTAACGGACGACAAAGGGCCGATCCTTGGCAAACACACAATCCCACCTCTGGCGTGACCGAAAAAGCGTGATGTTTCTGTCCGTCTTCGCAGGCGGTGCGCTTGGGTCGTTGTTGCGTGAGGCGTTTGCACTAGAGATCCCAGGCCTAAGCTTTCTCACCTCGACTTTTGGCATCAACGTAGTCGCCTGTTTTGTTCTGGGCTCGCTATATTCCGTGCGCCATAAGGTGCACGCGCATGTTCTGCATCTTGGCGCCGTCGGGTTTTGCGGTGGATTGTCGACCTTTTCGTCTTTTGTTGCAGATCTTGAACGAATAGCCGACGGCGGCCTATGGGTAACGTCCCTGGCAATCGGGCTTGAAGTTTCATTTGGCCTTGCTGCCGCGCTGTTTGGTGAAAGACTTGGACGGCATTTTCATTCCGAAAAGACGCCGTCATGAGCGAAGTGTATCTTCATTCCATGTTCGCGTTGGGCGGAGGTCTGGGGGCTGTGATGCGCCATTGGCTGGCGCTGAAGATTCGGCACGACTTGCCACTAGCAACCTTGCTCGTAAATGTGTTGGGTAGCTTGCTGCTGGGGATCTGGGTTGGGTTTTTAGGAGGTCCAGTAGACATTCCAGAGGACCAAAAACGCCTTGTTTTCGGGTTTTGCGGTGGTTTTACAACATTCTCCAGCTTTGCCTACCAATCGCTCGAACTTCACCGCGAGCGCACATTGCTTTTGGCAGCAGGCAATATTCTGATCAGCCTTGCTCTGTGCTGGTTTTCTTTCTGGCTTGGCCTGTTGCTAACGAGCTAAAGTGCATCAAGCTGGGCAACAAGTTTGAACGCTGACCTGCTTTTCTTTCCGGCCAATGTTGGGTCCCAAGCCACGCCAATAGTTCGACAAATAAAGAGTTTGAAAAGACTTATCGCAGTAAGCTGAACTGCATCGAGTGTTCTGGTGTGTGAGCAATGGCCTGTGTCCCTGATCCGGATATGGGCCATTTCTTTCTTGGATCAGACCCCATACCGGGCAAGAAACATGTCCACGGCTTGTGTCGCTACTTCAGCGATTTCTTCTTTGCTGAATGAATTCTGAATTCCAAATGCAGCCCGGGTCCAGATCCGTACTTTGCAAAGCTCGGAAAACTGCTCAGCCGCTATTTGGACATTTTCAACTGCTAACTCACCTTTAGCCACGGCTTTTTCAAGGTATTCTGCCATTTGACGCTGGCCGTTTTGCGGCCCCGCTTCGTAAAATGCGCGGCCAAGTTCCGGAAACCGGTCTCGTTCGGCAACACAAATGCGGAAAACCTGCTGCGCGAAATCTGAAACCAGAAACGCCGTCAACTGTGTGGCCGCGATCATCAAAACTTCTCGTGCGGGTTTGGTCTCGTCGATCATCGCGACGACCCGTTCGGCCATAAGACAGCATTCCGTTTGTGCAACTTCCATGAACAAAAGGCGCTTGTCCGGAAAATAGCTGTACAAGGTTGCTTTTGACACTCCAGCCGCGCGGGCAATGTCATCCACGCTTGCGCCCTCGAATCCGTCCGCCATGAAAACCTCTCGGGCCCCGCGCAAAACCTGATCAAACTTTCGGCCTGTGCGCAGGATAGTGGCGGTCTGGGTCATGTCATCTCCTCGATCAATACCTGTCACAGTTTATAAACCGTTCGGTTCAGGTACAAGGATTCTCGTATCCCCCTTAACTCTGACCTCGCCCAATTTGGGGTGTTGAGCTCTTGCGACGGTTCTAAACCGTGCTAGGACTTGGCCCATGGCCGATATCTTTTTGCGTACACTGCCCTTTTTTGCAATCATCGGCCTTGGCTTTTGGGCTGGGCGCACACGGTTCTTTACGGCCGAAGCAACCGCATATCTGACCAAGTTCGTCTTCTTCTTCGCGCTGTCGGCAATGTTGTTTCGATTTGCAGCGACCCTGCCCTTTGCAGAGATTTTCAACGCAAGACTGATCTTCGGTTATCTCGTAGGAACCGCTGCTGTTTATGGCATAGCAACTTGCATAGCGTGGATACGCGGCCTTGACGTGCCTACTTCGGCGGTTGAGGCACAATGCGCTGCTATTGGGAACGTTGGCTTTCTTGGCCTGCCAATGCTCGCGCTGCTGTTCACCGAAGCCGCTATTGGCCCGGTCATGCTGGTCCTGACCGTAGATTTGGTTGTATTCTCGTCTCTGATCGTGATCCTGATCAACGGTGGGCGTGACGGAAGGCTGACGCCAGCCACTTTCAAACTGATTGGAATGGGTCTGCTCAAGAACCCGATGATTGTCTCGATCTCTGCCGGGCTCGTCTGGTCATCCCTGCAAATCCCGGTTCCCGATCCGCTGAACAACTTTCTGACCATCCTCGGTGGTGCCGCAACCCCCGGAGCGCTTTTTGCAATCGGTGCGTCCCTTGCTGGCAAATCCGCGGAAAGATTTCAGATCGCAGCCTGGTTGAGTTTCTGCAAACTAGTGCTCCACCCGCTTTTCGTAGCAATCGCCCTGATCTGGCTGATCCCGATCGAAACATTCCCGGCAAGCGTTGCAATTGCAGCAGCAGCTCTGCCCGTAGCAGGAAATGTCTATATGCTGGCCGCGCATTACGGCATTGCCCCACAGCGCGCCTCGGCTGCTATTTTACTGTCGACGCTCGTCAGCATTGTCACCATACCACTTGTTATTGCGGCTCTAGGTACCCCCTGACCTTCACCCTTTCAAAAATACTCACTCCAAAGGCACTCGGACTTTACGCCGGGTCCGTGGATCGTTAGCCATGTTGCGACTCTAGAATAAGGACGATGCCTAATGGAAACCCTTTCGGAAAATGCCTGTTTCGGCGGAGTGCAAGGCGTGTATCGCCATGCTTCGTCGACATGCCAATGCGACATGACGTTTGGCCTTTTTCTTCCGGCCGAGGCGAAAGATGGCCCGGTTCCGATCTTGTGGTATCTGTCTGGTCTGACCTGCACCCATGAAAACGCGATGACAAAAGCCGGCGCACAAGCTTGGGCTGCGGAACAAGGCATTGCAGTGGTATTTCCCGACACTTCGCCACGCGGTAAAAGTGTTGCGGATCATGACGACTACGATTTGGGTCAGGGCGCTGGGTTCTACGTGAACGCCACGCAGGAGCCCTGGGCACCGCATTTCCGGATGTGGGACTACATTGCCGACGAATTGCCTACCCTGCTGTTCGAAAGCTTTGCCATCGATAGCGAACGTCAGGCCATTACGGGTCATTCCATGGGCGGGCATGGTGCATTGACGTTGGCCATGAACCTTCCAGGACGGTACCGCTCGGTTTCGGCCTTCGCACCCATCGCGAACCCGACGGGCGCTGACTGGGGGCGCAAACAGCTGGGCGCGTATCTGGGGGATGATGAATCCCTTTGGGCCAAACACGATGCTTCCCTGTTGATGAAAGAAACCGGTTTCGACGGCCCCATCCTGATCGATACGGGCACCAATGATCAGTTCATGGACCTGCTGCGCCCAGAAGCGCTTGCCCAAGCCATCGCTGAGCGTCGCCAGCAAGCAACCTTCCGCCTCCAGCCGGGGTATGACCATTCGTATTTCTTCGTATCTACCTTCATGGAAGATCACATCGTTTTCCACGCCGAAGCGCTGTACGGAGACTGAGATATGAGCAAATACGACTATGATCTGGTCATCATCGGGTCCGGGCCTTCGGGGCGTTCTGCGGCCATTCAGGCTGGCAAGCTCAAGCGACGGGTTCTGGTGATTGACCGAAAAGACCGTTTTGGTGGGGTGTCCGTTCACACCGGAACTATCCCATCCAAGACATTGCGCGAAACGGTTCTGAACCTGTCGGGCTGGCGCGAGCGCAGCTTTTATGGCCGTTCCTATCGGGTCAAGGACCAGATCCGCGCCGAAGATCTGAAAGCCCGCCTGCACATGACCCTCGATCACGAGGTCGATGTGTTGGAACATCAGTTCAACCGGAACCACGTCGATACTCTGGACGGTTTAGCCAAGTTCGTCGGGCCACATGAAGTGGAAGTCGCCACCGATGCCGGAGAGACCACACGTGTAACGGCCGCCAAGTTTTTGATTGCGACAGGAACCAAGACCTACCGCCCCGATTATGTTCCGTTTAACGGCAAGACCGTGGTCGATGGCGACGAGTTTCTGGAAATGGCGGAAATCCCGCGTTCACTGGTTGTTATCGGTGCCGGGGTCATTGGGGTCGAATACGCCACGATGTTCTCGGCACTGGACGTTCGGGTGACGCTGATCGAGCCGCGGGATACGTTTCTGGACTTCATCGATAGCCGCTTGATTCATGATTTCACCCATCAGATCCGCGAAAACGGTGTTGATCTGAGGTTGGGATCGGCTGTCGAAAAGATTGAAGATGCGGGCGAGCATGTGGAAGTGACCCTTGAAAACGGGCGCCACGTGCGGGCGGAAATGCTGCTGTTTGCAGCCGGGCGCATGGGCGCAACATCGAAACTCAATCTGGATTCAGTTGGACTGGAAACCGATCACCGCAATCGGATCAAGGTAGACCGCAAGACATATCAGACCGCGGTTCCGCATATCTATGCGACCGGGGATGTGATCGGTCACCCTTCGCTGGCCTCGACTTCATTACAGCAAGGGCGTGTGGCTGCCTGCCATGCGCTCGAGACACCTACACTGCCGGAAAGCCCGTGGTACCCCTATGGCATCTACTCGGTTCCCGAAATTTCCACCTGCGGCATGTCCGAGGAAGAACTTCAGGAGCGTGGCATTCCCTATGAGGTTGGCGTGGCCCGATTCCGCGAAACCTCGCGCGGGCATATCATGGGTCTGGAACACGGTATGCTGAAGATGCTGTTTTCGCTTAAAACCCGCCGTGTCTTGGGCGTGCAGATTGTGGGCGAAGGTGCGACCGAACTGATCCACATCGCTCAGGCGGTGCTGAACCTGAAGGGCACTGTCGATTACTTCGTTCAAAACACGTTCAACTATCCAACTCTGGCCGAGGCTTACAAGATCGCCGGGCTGGATGCTTTCAACCGGATGCCGATCCCGGACGAATTCAAGGTGCGGAAGAAACCTGCTCAACCAGAGAAAAAAGAGGCCAAAAAGGCGTGACAACGCTGTATGTCGATGGCGATGCCTGCCCTGTAAAGGCCGAGGCCGAACGGGTTGCAACACGACACAAGGTGCCTATGGCGCTGGTGTCGAATGGCGGTCTTCGACCGTCAGCAAACCCGCTTGTACAGGTCATCGTGGTTTCGGAAGGTGCTGATGAAGCGGACAAATGGATTGCAGAACGCTGCGGCGCAGGGGATGTAGTTGTGACCTCCGATATCCCTCTGGCCGCAAAATGCGTCGAAGCGGGTGCCCGAGTTTTGCGCCCCAACGGCGAGGCCTTTACGGCAGCCAACATTGGCCAGCAATTGGCGATACGTGATTTGATGGCTGACCTGCGGGCCGCCAATCCATTGGGGGCTGGAGGCGGCGGCCGACCGTTCAGCAAAGCAGATCGTTCGAGGTTTCTGGATGCGTTAGAGCGGGAACTTCGCGCAGCGACCCGAGGGTAAGTGCAGTCACCGGCAAGCTAAAATGCCAGACGGTAACCAGAAACGCCCGTTTACAAGCCCGCCGAAAGAACGCAGGCTGCGAAAGACTTCTGATCAGGCTATTCGCAAACGGAGACCGAATTATGAAAGTACAGGGTGCTCATTACCGGTCGATTTGGTGGGACAAATCGGCAGGTGAGGTTCGGATTATCGACCAGCGTTGGCTGCCCCATGACTTTCGGGTGGTTGCCCTGAAAACGCTGGATGAATTTGCGACAGCGATCCGCGACATGTGGGTCAGGGGTGCGCCACTGATTGGTGCAACAGCCGCGTTTGGAATTGCCGAACAGATGTCCCGTGACAGCTCTAACGCTTCGTTCGACGCCGCGTATGACGTATTGCACGCGACCCGCCCAACGGCAATAAACCTGCGATGGGCCTTGGACAGATGCCGCGACTCGCTGATGCCACTTGCCCCAAGTGATCGTGCTGAACGGGCCTGGGCACTCGCACAGGAGGTTGCAGACGAAGATGTTGAGATCAATGCCTCGATAGGTCGCCATGGGCTGCAACTGATCAAAGAAATTGCAGCCCGAAAGCCCGCAGGTGAACCGGTGCGGCTATTGACGCATTGCAATGCCGGTTGGCTGGCAACGGTGGATTGGGGAACGGCGACAAGCCCGATGTATCACGCGCATGACGCGGGCATTCCGCTTCATGTCTGGGTGGATGAGACCCGACCACGAAATCAGGGGGCGCTGACATCCTGGGAACTTGGCGAACACGGCATTCCCCATCGTTACATCGTGGACAATGCAGGCGGTCACCTGATGCAACATGGTTTGGTTGACGCCGTCATCACCGGTACAGACCGGACCACGGCACAAGGCGACGTCTGCAATAAAATCGGCACCTACCTGAAGGCCTTGGCGGCGCGGGACAACGGGGTTCCGTTTTATGTCGCCCTGCCCTCGCCCACGATTGACTGGACGGTTCGGGATGGAGTGTCGGAAATCCCAATCGAAGAACGCGATAAAAAAGAAGTGACCCATGTCATGGGCGTGGATGGACAGGGGGATATTGCCGATGTTCGCGTCACCCCGAACGGGACGAAAGGTGGCAATCCTGCCTTTGATGTCACACCCAACCGGCTGGTGACGGGGCTTATCACCGAACGCGGCGTCTGTGCCGCCTCGGCCGAAGGCCTTGCAGGATTGTTTCCGGATCGAGTCGGCTAGATTAACACCCCACACGGCGTTACCGCTGGCACGCGCACGTAGGTCGAGCGCGAAACGTCACGTCAGGCGGGGACTGCCAGACGGTTCTCTCGGATAGGTAGATGAACGATGGCGCTGAAGGCCCCTATTGCCACACCGATCCACCAGACCAGGGCATAGTCACCATACTGGTCATACATACGCCCCCCCAGCCAGACGCCCAGGAAGCTGCCAACCTGATGGCTGAAGAAGATTATGCCATAGAGTGTTCCCATGTAACGCAAACCATAGAGGTGCGCGACAAGACCCGACGTGAGCGGAACGGTGGCCAACCAAAGCGATCCCATCACCAGCGAGAATGTAATGACGGACAGCGGCGTTATCGGGAAAACGATGAACAATGCCGCAGCAAGTGTCCGACCGGCATAGACCGAGGCCAGCAGGTATTTCTTAGGGAAATGATTACCTGCCCAACCCGCCAATAGAGTCCCGGCGATATTGGCCAAACCAATCAGTGAAATCGATACCGCGCCAAGTGCGGACGTGGATGTGATGCCGATGGAATACAGCACGCTGCCGGGTTCGATCGGGCCGCACATTTCGGTTACGAATGCCGGAAAATGAGCGGTGATAAATCCAAGCTGGTAACCGCAGCTGAAAAACCCAATAAATATCAAAGCATAAGAAGGATCTCGGAACGCCTTCCCCAGAATTTCTCCCATGCTTTCTTGCAACTCTGCCTTTGAAGCTGGTTGAGGCGCCCGCATGAAAGGCAAGGTCAATACAAGCGCAAGAATGGCAGCGGCAAACACGACGAAGACTTGTTGCCAGGGCAAGAATGACAGCAACCACTCAGCCGTCGGCGCGCCCAGAACCTGCCCGAAACTGCCCGCAGCAGTAACGATGGCCAGCGACATGGACCGGTTTTTATCAGAGGACGCGCGACCGACCACAGCCAAAACCACACCGAACCCGGTGCCAGCAATGCCAAACCCAACCAGCCACGCATAAACCTGATGCTCGAGCGGTGTGACGGACCAAGCCGACAGAACCAGACCAGCAGCATAGGTCAAGGCGCCGAGGATAATGGCCTTTCGGTCTCCTACTTTCTCAGCGATAGCTGCAAAGATCGGTTGACCGATGCCCCAAGCCAGATTCTGGATTGCAATCGCCAATGAGAAATCCGTGCGCAGCCAGCCAAATTCACTGGCGATCGGAATCTGAAACACGCCGAAAGACGCGCGCACGGCAAAGCTGACTGTGATGATGATGCATCCAACGATCAGGATCGGGTTCAACATGCGGGTGGATTGCGGCATAGAGACCTCGGGTAGCTTGGTCCGACGGACCGTACTGGATTTACGGGTTGCGTCAATTCAACAGATTTGCGGTCACGGATAAGCAAATTTGATACGTCAGGGAAAAGGCTTCTTTTCAACGGGCTGGGTCATGGGTAAGGCTCTGGGTCATGACGGATCTGATTTCGCACTACGAAGCCCGCGTCGAGGATGGAACTCTGACGCGTGACGACGCTCAAGAAGCCGTGTTGCCCCAGTTTGAGCGCATCCGTGCGGCACTGGCCGAGCCGGTTAAACGAGGGTTTTTCCGCAAGGCTCCGCCTCCGCCTAAAGGCCTATACCTGTGGGGTGGCGTCGGACGTGGAAAATCGATGCTGATGGACATGTTCGTCGACACGCTGGGTGAAGTCCCCGCACGGCGCGTTCACTTTCATGCCTTCATGCAGGAAATCCATGCCGGAATGCACAAGGCCCGGAAAGAGAACGTCGAAGATGCTCTGGCACCCGTGGCAAAGGAGGTGGTGAAATCCGTCCGCCTGCTGGCCTTCGACGAGATGCAGATCACTGACATTACGGATGCGATGATCGTCGGCCGTTTGTTTGACCTGCTGCATGAAGGTGGCGTTGTTGTCGTGACCACGTCGAACAGGCATCCGGACGCGCTGTATAAGGATGGGTTGAACCGGCAATTGTTCCTGCCTTTTATTGCCCATATCAAAGACCAGTTGCAGGTATGGGAACTGGTATCGCCCACGGATTACCGTCAGAACAGATTAGAGGGGGCTCCGGTCTATTTTGCACCCATCGGACCAGAAGCGCGGCAGAAATTACGGGATGTCTGGAAAGATCTTGCAGGCGGACCTGCCGATCCGTTGATATTGCAGGTCAAAGGACGCGCCGTCGAACTGCCCGCATTTCGCAACGGGGTTGCACGGGCTTCGTTTTATGACCTGTGTGGCCGGATGCTGGGACCGGCGGACTATCTGGCTATTGCAGAAGCAATTAAAGTGTTGGTGCTTGAGGATATCCCCCGTTTGTCGAGAAATAACTTCAATGAAGCCAAGCGCTTTGTCATCCTGATAGATGCGCTCTACGAGGCAAAAGTTCGGTTGATCTGCTCGGCTGCGGCGGAACCCGAGATGTTGTATGTCGAAGGAGAAGGCACCTTTGAGTTTGAGCGTACTGCATCGCGCCTGCGGGAAATGCAGGACCAGAACTGGGGGAAGTAGGGGCTCTGCCCCCGTCGCGCTGCGCGCGCCTCCCCCGGAGTATTTGCGAAAAGATGAAGCTTAACCGTTTTCGCGCAGGATGTTTCCGGCAAGATAAAGGGAGCCGCAGATCAGGACACGCGCCTGTGGGTCTTTGTCCGTGATTGTCTTCAACGCTTCCGAAACACTTGCAGCGACTGAAGAAGGCAGGCCAACTTTGGTGGCAGCGGCGGCGGTTTCTTCGGCGCTGAGCGTGGCCGCCTCGCCCGGTATGGAGACGGCGGTCAGGCTTGCAACCTGTCTTGACAGTGGCGCGAGGTACCCAGTCACGTCTTTCGTGTTGAGCATACCGCAGATTATGTGCGTAGGGCGTTGCGGCATCTTTGCCAGCACATCGGCAAGCGCGATGCCTGCGGCCGCGTTATGCCCTCCATCCAGCCACAGTTCGACCTGGGGGGCTTGCTCGGTCAGCGGGCCGGTTTTGAGACGTTGCATACGCGCGGGCCAATTGGCATTGGACACGGCAGCCTCGTAGGCAGTGTCACCCATTGAAAGATGACGCAGAACCGCCAAGGCAGCACCGGCATTTTGGAACTGATGTGCACCCAGCAGGTTGGGGAGCGGCAGATCACGCAACCCGGTTTCGTCCTGATAGATCAAGCACCCGTTTTCTTCATGAACGTGCCAATGCTGGCCATGTATAAGCAGCGGTGCGCCCAACCGGGCGGCTGTGTACTCGATCACCTCCAGTGCCTCGTCTTCCTGCGGGCCGACGATGCATGGCACACCGGGTTTGATAATTCCCGCCTTTTCGGCGGCAATCTTTCCCAAAGTGTCGCCCAGATACTGTTCATGATCGATTGAAACAGGCGTAATGACTGTCACCGCCGGTTCATCAATCACATTTGTTGCGTCCAGCCGTCCGCCGAGACCGACTTCAAGCAGAGTGTAATCTGCTTTGCAGCGAGAGAAGGCCAGCAAGGCAGCGCAGGTTGTGATCTCGAAATACGTGATGTTTTCGCCGCCATTCGCCGCGTAGCACTCATCCAGAACCGCAGTCAGGTCGGGTTCTGAAATCAGTTCGCCCGCCAACCGGATACGTTCGTGAAATCGCGCCAGATGGGGCGAGGTGTAGGCATGAACGGAACGCCCTGCCCCTTCCAAGCCCGCCCGGATCATGGCCTGGGTCGAGCCTTTGCCATTGGTCCCGGCAATATGGATAACCGGTGGCAGCTTGAGCTGCGGATTGTCCAAGGCGGCCAGCAATCGCCAGACGCGATCCAAGGTCAAATCAATGATCTTGGGGTGTAGCGCCATCATCCGGTCGAGGATGGCGTCAGATGTCTTGGTGTTCATTTTTTCCCGGTCTCTTCGGCCTGCGCGACCTTGGCCGTTTCATCCGGTGTCGGTGCTGGCAGGTCACCTTTGATCGCCGGCGGTTGGTTCATCAGCATCCGGGTGATGGTGATCAGTTCGTCACGCATCTCGGTACGTTTGGTGACACGGTCCAGCATCCCGTGATCCAGCAGGTACTCGGCCCTCTGGAAGCCGTCGGGCAGCTTTTCGCGAATCGTCTGCTCGATAACTCGGGGACCGGCAAAGCAGATCAGAGCGTTCGGTTCCGAGATGTGGACATCACCCAACATCGCATATGACGCCGTCACACCACCGGTGGTAGGATGGGTCAGCACAACGATATAGGGCAGATTTGCTTCTTTCAGCATTTCGACGGCCACGGTTGTGCGCGGCATTTGCATCAGGCTGAGTATACCTTCCTGCATCCGCGCTCCACCCGCTGCCGAGAACAGGATCAGTGGGCGCTTTAGCTTAACCGCTTCTTGAGCGGCTGCGATGATCGCGTTGCCCACATACATGCCCATTGATCCGCCCATGAAGGAGAAATCCTGCGCTGCTGCAACGATAGGCGTGCGTCCGATTTCGCCTTTGGCAACCAGCATCGCCTCTTTTTCGCCGGTCTTTTTCTGCGCCGCTCGCATACGCTCGGGGTATTTCTTCTGGTCGCGGAAATGCAAGGGATCTTCTTTTGGCGCTGGCACTGCAACCTCAGTGAAAATTCCGCCGTCGAACAGGTGATTAAACCGCTCGCGTGGGGTAATCGCCATGTGATGGTCACATTGGGTACAGACGTTCTGATTTTCCGCTAGTTCACGATGAAACAGCATCGTTCCGCACTCGTCACATTTCTGCCAGAGGTTTTCGGGCACTTCGCGGCGAGAGAAGATCGAGTTGATCCGGGGGCGGACGTAGTTTGTGATCCAGTTCATGTCGGAACCTTGGCTTGTGCGGTGTTGACGTCAAATAAGACGCCACGGGAAGAAATGCAATCAACGCCTGATCGCAAGCCGCGCCGCCAGCCAGCATACGAACATCACAGCCAAATCCACCACCAGCCAGGGACGAAGCTGTTCGGCGTCAGATGCATCGAACGGAAGCGAGAAAAGCGCCAGCCCGCTCAGGTTGTCCGGCAAGGAAACGAACAATAGTGCGATGATGTTATTGAAGAAATGCAAGGCGATAGCTGGCCCCAATGTCCCTGATCGCGCTGTGAGATCGGATGCAAGCATCCCAAACATTAAGGCCCACAGCACAAACAGAATTGCATTTTCTCCTGCCAGTTCCGGTGTGTAATGGCCAGCAGCAAACACAACAGACGGAACCCCCATCCAAATGACGGGCGATTGAAACCTGGCGGCAAGGGCTTGCTGAATGTACCCTCGAAACAGAACTTCTTCGGCGCTGGTCTGAATCAGGACAACCAATACCGAGACCGGAAGCAACAAGAGCCATGTTAAAAATGGCAGATTCTTTGACAGAGATCCCCCCAAACCGTAGGGCGGTAGCAAGACACCGACAGCGCCCAAGATGAGTAGGGCTTTCAGCACTTTCAGAAATTGGGCCGCAACCAGACCCCGCTGGCCGAAAATTGATCCTAAGGATCGGTGCTGCAGCTGACGTGCGGCCACTGCCACGCCAAGAATGATAAACCCGAAACTGGCCAGCAACAAAAGCAGCGCCAAAGGTGTGCTGCCTTGCAAAAGTTCCTGAGCCCACTTCGCTGAGCCCAACCCCGCGACCACGGTAAAAAACACCAGGTTCAAAACGCTGACCAACACGGCGATCAATGCCAGCCCCAGCAATAGACGCCAGAGTTCGGGTTTGGCGCGGGCTGTTTCGATCAAACGCGCATGAGCTGAATACGCACTAGGCATCCTTACCAATACCTTCCTGCACCGTTTCATCTGTCACGGGTGGAAACATGTCTTCGGCGTTCTGGGCCACGCTGATTCTGTTCGAAAGCGTCGTCAGATACCCTGCAACCGTCTGTAGCAACTGCATAGCGACCGAAGAATCGCTTTCAACAACGGCACGCAGCTCTTCCGCGCCAATACGCAAAAAGCTGCTATCTTCCGTCGCGACCAGATCCAGCTGCCTAAGTTCCCCTGTAATAATAGACAGGTCTCCGATAAGCCGACCGGGTTCTATGATCGAGATTGTACGTTTCGTTTCATCCTCGTTGGACCAATCCAGTTTGGCCTGTCCTGAAATGCACAAATAGGCCGCATCCGGCGCCTGACCGCGGGAAAAGATGACTTGCCCGGCGCTGGCTTCGTACCATTGCGCCGAAAACGCCAGCAGCCTCTGGTTTCTGCCATCCAGGCCTGAAAACAACTGCGTTGCTGACAGGATCTCGAGTTTCCGGCTCAGATCGTCCGACGTGCTGTCCTCATGCGCTGGTCTGCTTCGCGAGACGCCGTCGATCCGTCCATCCTTGATTTCCACAAACAAGTCATAGGCTTCGGGATGTGCAAAATGATCCTCCATGAATATCATGATGGAATCGGGCAGCAGTTCCCGCAGTTTCAGGCGCGTGCGCAACCGGCTTTCCGAGTCGTGGCTGGCTAGGGCTTTGTCCAGGATCAGGATGTCGGGGCGTTTGATGCCTGCGCGCGAAAAAGCGGCACGCTCCTGAAACACAGTTGGAAGGTTGTTGCCGCCCAGCCCGGACGGAAGGTCATAAATAATGGCCGCTGCCCGACGGCGCAGACCGGCTTCGTTCATGGCCTCTGCAACGATGTCTTCGATATCTTCGGCATGGGCACCCGCCATCAACGATATCCGGCCATAGATCGCGTTCTCCATCACGGTCAAGCGCGGCACATAGATGTCAGGCGCCACAGACATGAACAAACCGTCCATGGCACCACGCAACCGTTCAGCCTGGGTCTTGCGGATAGCTAGGATTTTTTCCTTGTATTCCTCTGGGAAATCCGGGCCGATCTGTTCTGCGGTCAGAAGGAAAGGCACTGTCAATAGCAAGGCGCGCTCCTGATCGCTCAGCGCGGCATTCCCTTTGGCTTTGCGCCGGTCCTGGATGTCGAGCAGCCGATGATACATGTCCTTTGACATGCCAAGCCGCAGAAACAGAGGATGGTCGGCCCCGTCCCGCCCAAATGTCTTGCCAAGAGTATCCATGACAGCATTCGATATGCT
Source organism: Ruegeria sp. AL7 (assembly GCF_056536105.1). Lineage (NCBI taxonomy): Bacteria > Pseudomonadati > Pseudomonadota > Alphaproteobacteria > Rhodobacterales > Roseobacteraceae > Ruegeria > Ruegeria sp. AL7. The sequence continues at coordinate 669,835 of NZ_JBQFJF010000002.1, read as the reverse complement.
GATCGCGTCATCTGCCAGATCATGGGTGCTGAGCAATTGCACGAACCGCGCGTCTCCGGCCAGAATGTCTGGAGATATGTCTCGCGACGGTGCCGCGAACAACAGGTTGCCCCCAAGCGGGACGGCCGGGTTAAACTGGTTTGGATCGAACCTATAGACATACCGATCCAATCCTTTTTCTTTCAGCCGTTCTGCAATGGTTTCTCTCAGCCTGACTATTTCCTGTGCCAGTACAGGGTGTATTTCTGGATCAAACTGGGAGCGCAGAGTGCGCCGGAACATGAACTCGTCTATCCCCATAGCTTCCACCAGCTGGAACCACCAGTCACGTATTCCATCAATATCGTCCAGACCGGCAAGCCCCGGATCGATCCACTCATCTTCCAGCGAATCCGGTGGGTTACCCGCCCGAACAGACTCGATCTGACGACGGGACGGGGTTCTTATGGCATCTGCCTCGTGCTGCGGATGTGTGCGCAACGGCATCATGAGGTTATCGCCCAAAGTCCCATCAAACAGATAGGGGCGTGAATAGGCATACCCGATCCGGGCCGCGATAACTGATTGGTGCAATTCGTCCAGCTTGTGGCCAGCTATGACCACATCCCCCTGAACAGGTAGCACCTCGCGGGTCAGCAACTGGCCCAACGCACTACGTTCCGACGCATGGGTGGATTGAATTGCCACACGCGCGCCCTGCGGGATGGTCAGATCAATGTCTTCCAGAATGGTTTTGCCGTCGCCATCGCGAACGGTCACATTGCGCAATTCGATATCACCGGTCAGATGTGGGATGGTTTCCGGCTCTCCGATGAACAGCTCTTCGGGGATCATGTTGTCCGGGGCAAATCTTTCGGTGACCACCTCCCACCGCAGGGACATGTCCTGTACCTGGTTGTAGTAGGTCAGAAGGTCTTTCCAGGGCCCGCTTAGGTCTTTGTACGCGCCCAACGCGGCAACCAGTGCACCTACTGTCACCTCGCCCGTGATCGCCAGGTATCCGCCCACCGAATAAAACAGGAATGGCGTCATCTGAGTGATCAAATTGTTCAGGAACTTCATAAAGAATTTCTTGTTGTAGATCTTGAACCGGATCTCGAACAAGGTCCCCAGCCTGTGACTGAACTGGGCCAGACGATAGCGCCAGCCGCCATTCGTGCGCAGGTCACTGATGCCCGCCGCGCTTTCCCCGATTTCCGAGCTCAGACGCCGAACCTCCTGAATACGATCCTTGTTCAGCAAGTTGATCTGGCGTTGCAGCTTCGGAATTAACCAGGCTTGGAGCGGAATCAGCGCGACGCTTGCCAGACCGAACCAGATGCTTTGCATGAACAGAAAGGTGACGATTGTCATCATCTGGCCAAACTGAAACACCGGTTGCGCGACCGCATCCCCCATAAGGCCGCCCATCGGCTCGGCCTCGGATGTGATCATCGAGACCAGCTCTCCTTGGCTGGTGGTCGCGAAATAGGACTTTGGGAACCGCATCGTGCGTTGAATCAGGGTATAGCGCAGACGGCGCAGCATGCGTTCGGACAAGATGCCTTTCATCGTATTGATGCGCATCTTCATCAACCCACTGGCAACCACAGTAGCCAGAAATGCAAAGCATAATATCATCAGATACTGAACCTGAGACACTGTGATGCCCAAGATTGTCACCGTATCGCCTGGCGCACCGATGGCATCGTTGATGATTTGCTTAGGCAGCTCCAGCGACGCATATAGAAACGGGAAAGACAGGACCGTTAACAGCAGCAGGACAAGTTGCTGTTTTTTTGAATGCTTCCAAATAAAAGAAAATAATGTGGGCTCCATAGCCTGGCCTTATCGATAGCTGAACTGATGTTTGGCTGTTCAGGGGTAACCCATTTTTAGGAAACAGACGGTAAGCATTGACCCGACGTATTGCAAGAATTGACGGGGTCAGGCTCCAAATCCGGCACCTATCTTTTTTACGCTTAGCCACCAACCGGAAAACGTAGCGCTCAAGTAGTGTTTTTGTGATTGCGGGTTTATTCCTACTCATTTCTTTGACTAAAGAAGGACATTGTCGGACGAAGAGACCATGCGCAAGATTCTGGATCGCTATATTCATCGCCGGACGCTCGGCCGCTGGCGCCGGGCCGTGCGGCAGGCGCCAGATTCGGCGCAGGCCGAGTTGCGGGTGAAACGCGATCAGGCGCGCAGTCTGCGTGGACAACTGGATCGCCTGATCCAACTGGCGGATGCGCGCTTGCTCCGCCCGAAAATAGGATCAACTCAGTTTCACCGGCCTGTCGGCACCGACTGGAGCTGGCGACCCGACCTGTGGCGCGCGCCGTTGTTGCAATCCGGCATGGCCTCTGTTCCCCGTAAAACGGTAATGGACGATCAGGTCAGCTTATTTCACGACTGCCCATTGACCGAAATCGCTGTGCGGCAAATCCGCAACCGGGGGGCAAGTGATCTGGCCCCGTTCAGTCTGGAGGTCGAGGTTTTTGGCTTCGAGGGGTCGTTCCTGTCGGTATCTATCGATTTGCCGCGTGAGGTTGCCCGCGACCTGACACGCGAGCATCTGATCCGGTTGGAAACCCTGATTGACTGCGAGAAACCGTCTGGCGTGTTTGCACGTCTCAATGTTCAGCACGGGCCCAACATGGAGCAGGTTTTGCGGCAGCTAGACCCTTCTGACACCGTGAACGCAGTTGATTTCGACCTGGCTCACCTGCCTCTGAATGAACGTCGGATCGAAAAGATCTGGCTGGATCTTATTTTTGAGAAACCGCAGATGAACCGTATGAGTGTGCGAGACCTTACGTTTTGCCGCTTCCATCGCGCGGACTTGTGAGACGATCAAAGATGACACAACCATCCCTGATTTTCATTCGGTTCGAAAACGGTATTTGGCACGGCCATGTTGAGGCCGAACGGCAACCAGAGTTGGAGGTTCGATATCTGGGCAAAGCTCTGGAGGGTGTTGAGCTTTCACCTACAGACAACGGATGGAATCTGTATGTTCCGGTACCCGTCACAGCCCTGTCCGAAGGCGTGCACAGCTTCGTCATAGTCGACGCAGGCAGTGTCGATAAACTTGGGAGTTTCTCCATAATAGCAGGAGAGCCCGCCGCCGATGATCTCAGGGCGGAAGTGGACCTTTTGCGCGCGGAGTTGGATATGCTGAAACGCGCTTTCCGACGGGTAAGCCGCGGAGACGGCTGAAACGCTTGCGAAATCGGATCATCCATTCGGTTATGCGCTCTCTGCGCGACGCCTTCGGATTGCGCTGCTGGATGATGAAATGAAATCTCGCGAGACAGAAAGAAAAGGGCCGCGTGGTACGCGACCCATTGGTTTGGTTATTGGGACGGCCCGTGCGGGGTGAACGCTGACAAGCCTTTGAGGATGTCTATGGCATATGCCAGTTGATAATCCTCTTTCCTCAGCTCAGCGGTTGCTTCGGCCCTTGCACGATCTTCCTCGATCTGGCGGATTTCATCCTCGCTCAGGCTGTCATTGTTCAGACTGCCGCGCAAGTCAGCTTCGGACCGGGTACGCCCGTTGCTCTCTTCCTCTTCTTCTGCAGGTGCAGGGCGAGGCTGTTCAACAATGATGTCCGGGCTGACGCCAAGAGCCTGGATTGATCGTCCTGATGGCGTGTAATAGCGCGATGTGGTCAGGCGCATAGCGCCGTCGCCGCGCAGCGGCATGACCGTCTGCACGGATCCTTTGCCAAAGCTCTTGGTGCCCACAACGATAGCGCGGCGATGATCCTGCAATGCACCGGCCACAATCTCGGATGCCGAGGCCGAGCCGCCATTGATCAGCACCACAATTGGCTTGCCTTCAGCCAGATCCCCGGGGGTGGCGTTGAACCGCTCACCCTCATTCGGGTCGCGGCCGCGCGTGGAAACAATTTCGCCTTCGTTCAGGAACGCATCCGAGACTTTGATCGCCTGAGTCAACAGGCCGCCTGGGTTGTTGCGCAGGTCCAGAACAAAACCGTTCACCTTGTCGATGCCACCCGCTTCGGCAATCTGTTCCTGCAATCCTTCCTGCAGGTTCGGGAAGGTCTGGTCGTTGAACGTGGTTACACGCAGCACGACACTGGTGCCTTCGGTCCGTGCGCGCACAGCGGTCAACTTGATTGTATCACGGATAATAGTGACATCGAAGGGATCAGGCTCACCCTCGCGTACGACGGTGATGATAATTTCGGATCCGACCGGGCCGCGCATCAGGTCAACCGCTTTGTCCAGCGTCAGGCCCAGAATACTTTCGCCGTCCACATGGGTAATGAAATCCCCGGCTTCGATTCCGGCTGCGTCGGCGGGGGTATCGTCAATAGGTGAGACGACTTTGACAAAGCCTTCTTCCTGCGTGACTTCGATACCCAACCCACCAAACTCACCCCGGGTCTGCACGCGCATCTGTTCGGCGTCGTCAGGAGAAAGATAACTCGAATGCGGATCAAGCGATGTCAACATGCCGTCAATGGCCGCCTCGATCAGTTCTTCGGGCTCAACCTCTTCGACATACTGGGCGCGAATACGTTCGAAAATGTCGCCGAACAAATCCAGCTGTTCATAGACGCTTGCCTTGTTCTCGGCCTCCTGCGCCAGCAGGGGTCCTGCGATCTGAGTTGTTGCAAGAATTCCTGCCACAGTTCCAGCCAGACCGGCCACCACAAATTTCTTCATACGCGTTTATCCATCCTTGTCGGTCCGAAACCACGATTCCGGGTCCACGGGGCGATTGTCTTCTCTTACCTCTATATAGAGCGTTTCTGAGCGGTCAGTTCCAGTGCCATCACTGCTTGTTGACAAAATTGCGCCGATTTCCGGCATTTCACCGGGCATCAGACCAACTGGTGTGCCCTCTGGGATCACCTGACCGGTCCGGCCATAGACCTCCTGCAAACCGGAAAATACGAACAAAAGTCCCGATTGAGGTTCAAGTATTATCAGGTTCCCCAGGTCCAGCAGCGGCCCGCGATAGCGAATTGTCGCAGCGGTTGGCGATGTGACCAAGGCGCGCGGGCGTGTCCCCACGATCAGGCCGGGGCGCGTGACACCAGCGGCGTCCGTTTCACCCGCCTTGTGCAGCAAGATGCCCTGTACCGGCATTGATATCCGGCCTTTCCTGTCCAAGACGCTGGCATTGCTGTCGAGGATCTCTCCCTCCGAGATCTCGGACAGACCACTTGCAAAACCATCCAGTGTTTCGGTCGACGAGATCAGAATGGCCGTACGTACCGGGTCTTCCACGAAACGGCGGGGCAAATCCGTGCGGTCGGCGATTGCCTCGCTCAGACGGGTGCGGGCCGCCTGAACGCCCGTCAGACCCTCTGTCAAAGTTTCCGAGGCCTTTTGCTGCAAGACACGCAATGTCTGCACTTCATTTAGGTCCTGCGCCAGTTCCTGCGCGCTGGCGTTCAGGCCGGGGGTGACCTCGGACAGCATAATACCCGCGCGGGCAGCCCCCAACGGGCCGGCGGGATGTAACATCAAAACGGGTGGTTCAGTCGTTTCAATGGTTTGCAGAACACCGAGCAATCGCCGGATTTCCTTTTCGCGCGTCCGCAAGTCGGCACTCAGTTGCGCCTCGCGGGTAGCCGCTTGGCGCAATCCCACCCGCATCGCACCCAACCCGGCCTCATAGGCATGGATCGTCTCCGTAAGAGCATTGACCCGGTCCCGGGCACTTTCGGCTTCGGATAACGCGATGGACGCCTGTTCGAGCATCTGCGCTGCATCCAAAGCAGCCTTGGAAGCGTCTGGCTGGGCCAGCGCCGGCAAGGCCAAAAACAGACACACTGCCAGAGCAGCCGGTTTCATGACAGCAGGCTTTCCCCGGTCATTTCCATGGGTTTAGGCAAACCCATCAGTTCAAGCAGGGTCGGGGCGAGATCGGACAAACGTCCTTGGCGCAATACAGCACCTTCTGGCCCGCCAACCAGCGCTATGGGAACAGGATTAAGCGTATGGGCCGTATGCGGACCACCGGTCACAGGATCAACCATGACTTCGCAATTGCCGTGATCGGCCGTGATAATCATCGCCCCCTTGACCTTTTCAAGAGCCGTAATGACTTGAGCCAACCCATGATCGACGGCTTCACATGCTTTGATTGCGGCATTCAGATCACCTGTATGACCAACCATATCGGGGTTGGCATAATTTGTAACAATCAGGTCATACCCGCCTTCGATGGCTTCGATAAACTTCGCCGTAACCTCTGCGGATGACATTTCGGGCTGTAGATCGTAGGTTGCCACTTTCGGCGAGCTCGGCATAAAGCGGTCCTCACCTCGTTCGGGCGTCTCCTTACCGCCATTCAAAAAGAACGTAACATGCGGGTACTTCTCGGTTTCCGCCAGTCGAAACTGACGGAGCCCTTGCTTGGCGACCCACTCGCCCAACGTATTTACAAGCGCGCGCTTTGGAAAAACCGTGGTCATGTAAGCATTATGCCCGTCAGAGTACTCGACCATGCCCAGCAGTGCTGAAAGCTTCGGGCGCGGTCCTGTCGCGAACTCGGAAAATCCGGGCTCTCCGATGGCGCGCAGGATTTCACGTGCACGGTCAGCGCGGAAGTTCAGGCAAAAGAAACCGTCGCCATCGTGAATACCGTCATATCCCGTCAATACGGTTGGTGTGACAAACTCGTCAGATTCGGACTGGTTATAGGCGTGATCAACCGCGCCATGGGCGCTGCTGGCTGTTCGGCCCTGCCCGTTGACCATTGCACCATATGCTTCACTGACACGCTCCCAGCGATTGTCGCGATCCATGGCAAAGTACCGCCCGCTCACGGTGACGATGCGTACGTTTTCGGGCAGGCGTTCTTCCAGCTCAGCGATGTAAGTCAGAGCTGACCTTGGCGCGACATCACGCCCGTCCGTCACTGCGTGCAGTGCAACCGGGACACCGGCATCCGTTATGGCAGTGGCTGCGGCAAGGATATGGTTCAGATGACCATGCACGCCTCCATCCGAGATCAACCCCATCAGATGCGCAGTACCGCCAACGGACTTAACACTGGCGATGAAAGCTTGCAGAGCTTCGTTTTCAAAGAATGTCCCGTCTTCAATGGAAAGGTCGATCTGGCCCAGATCCATGGCGACCACACGCCCTGCACCGATATTGGTGTGCCCGACCTCTGAGTTGCCCATCTGCCCGCTAGGCAGACCCACATCGGGGCCGTGGGTGATCAGGGTTGAATGCGGGCACTCAGACATGATCGCGTCAAACGTCGGCGTGTTTGCCAGATAGGGTGCGTTGGCTTTTGTGTCCTCGGACAGGCCCCAACCATCAAGAATGCACAGGACTACAGGTTTGGGGGTGGCCATTGATGTACTCCATTTGCTGCTCTTGGGTCACCTTCTATCCTTTGGACTTCGACGGGTGAACCGCCTTTTGCAATGATGTACAATTATAACCAACACAGAGGTGTTAGTCCTTCAGATAGCTTTGGAAAGGGCGCACCTTGCGATTGCGGTATTTGACTGTCAGATCCAGTGGTGCATCGTTTTCATCATAAACGCCCAGAACAACACCCCTGCCCCGGCTTTTGGTGCGCATTTCAATCAATTGCTGCTCGGACCGGGTCGTGCGCTGTGACGCCCGCCGCGTCCAGGCGAACAGGTGCTCGTACATTTCGGCGATTACACCGGCATGTTCGGCGCTGTCACCCAGATCGTTCAACTCATCAGGGTCATTCTCCAAATCGAACAGGATTGGCCGGTACCCACCTTCACAATGGATCAGTTTCCATTTCTTGCTTGCGACCATGAACATCACCGCATCGCGGACGGACATGTCCAAAACATTTGCGATTGGCGAAGCCGAGTAGTCATATTCGCAGATCACCACATCGCGTTGCAACGTGTCCACCTCCCCATAAAGGATGGGCAGCAGGGAGTGACCTTCCAGAATATGCGTCGCCACTTCCCCACCAGCCGCATCGACAAAGGTCGGTGCAAGGTCGATGGATTCTACAAGCGCATCGCTGACTGTGCCACGTGTCGCGTTCGCCTCGGGCGACGGGTCATAAATGATCAACGGCACTCTGGTTGAGGCGTCGTGGAAAAAGGTCTTTTCCCCCATCCAGTGATCGCCCAGAAAATCACCGTGGTCTGATGTCAACACGATCATCGTGTTTTCCATCCGCCCGGCTCTCTCCAACCAATCCAACAGGCGGCCCATCTGGTCATCGGCTTGCTTGATCAGCCCCATATAGGCTGGGATAACCGCCTCACGCACATCCTGCCGCGAAAAGGTCTGGCCGATCTTTGTGTCCATGAAGGCTTTGAGCACGGGATGCGCATTCTGACGTTCCGCCTCGGATCGCACCACAGGCAACACATGTTCCGGCCCATACATCGAGGCGTATGGGTCCGGTACGATGTACGGCCAATGCGGCTTGATAAAGCTCAGATGGCAGCACCACGGGCCATCATGCGTTTCCATGAACTCGATCCCGCGCCCGGTCAGATAGGGCGTTTCGCTGTCTTCCTCGGCAATATTCGCGGCTTCGGGTGAATTCTTCAGAAACCAGCCAGACAGAACGTTGCCATCCGCATCCAGTCCGGAATTGGCAAAGTCATGCCAGGGATTGTCACTCTCATACCCCTTTGCTTTCAGGAACTTGTTGTATTCCTTTGCCCCGTCCGGGTCATAATACCCATCCGGACCTTCGGGCAGCATACCGTCATCCCTTTCATATACGTCAAACCCACATTCGGCGACGCGCGCACCTATCAAGCTGTCAGGTTCCAGACCAAGCCGGGCCATCCCTTCGGCGTCTGCACGCATATGGGTTTTGCCGACCAGCCAGCAATCCATCCCCGCCTTCCGCAGGTGATCACCCATCGTTATCTCGCCGACTTTCAACGGAATTCCGTTCCACGACGCGCCGTGAGAATGCACATAGCGCCCTGTGTAGGTGGACATGCGAGAGCTGCCGCAGATCGGTGATTGGATATAGGCGCGGTTGAAGCGCACGCCTTTGGCAGCCAGACGATCGATATTTGGAGTATGCAGATGTGGATGGCCGTAACAGCTCAGATAATCCCAGCGCAGCTGGTCGAACATGATGAACAGGATGTTGTTTGCCTTGGCCAAGTTGACGCCCTTCCCCAAAAGTCACGAGGGCCTAGTTAGCCCCTTCTATCCGCAGAACGAAGCAAAACCTGCGTCAGGCCTGACGGTCCATTTGTTCCAGCATCTTCTTGGCGCGTTTACATTGCAGCTTGTCGCGCAGTGGGCTGTCGGGGTCGATGTCTTTTTGGCAGACAACGCATTTGTCAGCGCCCGAGATCGCGTTTAGACCACCGCAGCTGCCTTTGATGGTCTTTCCCATCAGCATGACACCCAATGACATGCCCACCATGACGAGAGCGAGAAGAATGAAGGCCAGAATAAAGGTACTCATCTCAGCTCCAACAGTCAGTTCGATCCCAGCGCGTCTTTGAACCCCGCACTATGGGCAGTGATATAGGCATCTTCGCCGCCTGTCACATCCCGCGAGATGAAATACACGGCAAGTTTATGTTTCTCCGCCAAAGCAAGACCTTTTTCCTGACCCAAGGCCAGCATGGCTGTTGCCCAGGCATCGGCCATCATCGCGTTTTCGGCCAGCACGGTGACCGAAGTGGTGCGGTGCGTGATCGGGCGGCCTGTTGTCGGATCGATGATATGCGAATAGCGCACACCATCTTTTTCAAAGAAGTTCCTGTAATCGCCCGAGCTGGCCATACCCCTGTCATCCAGAGAAACGATCAACTGGATAGTTTGCGAACCCGTTTCAGGTTTTTCGATGCCAATGAGCCACGCTTCGCCCTTGTCATTCTTACCCTTGGTCACAAGATCGCCGCCGATTTCAACCAGATAGTTTTCGATGCCAGCGGCCTGCAAGGTTTCCGCAACAGCGTCAATTCCATAACCTTTTGCAATCGCCGAAAGGTTAATGCCCACACTGGCGTTTGACTTGGCAAGCGTGCCAGCATCTGTATCGAGCTTCAGCAGGCGGCCCTGACCTACACCGCTCAGCGCGGTGTTGATATCGGCATCCGATGGCACCGGGTCCTCGGGTTTGCGTGGGCCAAAACCCCAAAGTTCGATCAAAGGGCCGAGGGTTACGTCGAAAATGCCACCGGATTTTGCGTGCACTTCGTTCGCCGCCGAAAGAACCAGCGCAAATTCGTCGGAAATAGGCATTGGATCTGTGCTGGACGACGCGGAAAAAACGGAAACCTCGGAGTTCGGATCCCAGTTGGACATCTTGGCATTCACGGCTGCCAGCTTTTCACTGACAGCAGAAGCCAGTGCGTCTTCGTCAAGGTCTTCGCCAATTGCGGTGATTTTGTAGGTCGTGCCCATTGTCTCACCAGACAGACGGACCACTTCGGGTTCCTTGTCAAAAAGACAGCCTGAAAGAAGGGTGAAAAAGGCCAGCACGGGTAAAAGACGCATTGGGCTATCTCCGGGACATTCTGTGCCCGGCATATGCCAGCGGTCCCAGCCAGAGTCAAATTGGCATTACAGTTTCAGCGGAAGGAAACCCAACAGCAAAAGACCAGTTCCGGCCGGAATACCAAACAACCACGCGCGTTTGCGCCACCCGGGCTGCTGTTGCTTCCACGCCATGCGAAAGTTGTGACCGCACACGACAGCCGCAAAGAAGATCAGCGCGGCAACCGGGGGCGTAAGATAGAGTTCATTCAAAGGCTTAAGCTCCCTTTGCTGACCTGCGTTCGGCCAACTCGTGCAATTGTACCCTATACAGGTCGTTTAGCTGCGCTAAGGTGAAAGGGAAAGACTTTGCAAGAACCAAAAGGAGATTGCCCATGGCTCCAACCTCTTACCAGTCGCCGTCGCGCGGTGACAAGGCTGACAAGACAACCTACAGCCAATCAGCGGAATCAAACCTGTCGCATTCGCAGACGACCGTGGCCAAGTTGCTTGAGGGTAAAGGGGATGCGGTGTTTTCGGTGCGGCCTAATGATACCATCCATTCGGTGGTGAACACGCTCAAGGAAAAGCGGATTGGCGCTGTTCTGGTGACAGATCAGAACGGGGCATTGCAAGGGATCTTGTCGGAACGCGACATCGTGCGTCGCATGGCCGATACGCCCGGACAGACCCTGCCACAGTCGGTCGAAGACCTGATGACCAGGGATGTAAAGGCCTGTACGCCCGAGGATACGCTGAATGACGTGCTGAAAACCATGACCGAAGGGCGTTTCCGCCATATGCCGGTTCTGCGTGATGGCAATTTGTGCGGTGTCATCACTATCGGTGACGTGGTGCATTTCCGTCTGAGGGAATTGGAGTATGAAGCGCTTCGCATGAAGCAGATGATCGTAGGATAGTTTCAACCGGTTGAAAAAAACCTGACACTGCCGCCGTTTATTTCAGCGGCAGTTAATCTGCCTGAGGCAAAGGCACCTGTATCGATCGACACAACCCGGTTTCTAATCTGGGGGTGGCTTACAATAGTATGACCGTGAACAACCCATTGCGCGTCGCTGCGTGCAAGCCGTGGAAACATCGGATGACCCCAAAGACAGATCTGGCGATCCTGGGATTGAATGGATTGCCGCGGATCAAGTGCCGCGTGGACAAAGGTGACGTTGCCGCTGGTCCAGGTCAGCGGCAGATTTTCAAGCCAGTCCAGCAAGCTGTCGCCCATCTTGTGCCGCAGACGCTCTGCCAGTTCAGGCAGATGCTTGCCACTGTCCAACTCGTCGGGACATTCGAGACCGAAAGATGCCAAAGTTTCCGCTCCGCCGTTATGAAACCAAAGCCTGGCGTATCGTTCCGGGTCGTTTACAAACTGCAGCAGCATCTCTTCGTGATTGCCAAGCAGGCATTGAACCCGCCCGTCTGACGCCTCACTCAGGTGATGCAAATGCCGCAGTACCTGCGCGCTGTATGCCCCCCGATCGATGTAATCGCCCAGAAAGACCAGCGGGCTTTGATCGTCGAGTCGTGGCAAAACCGCCTGAAGCAAATCAAGACGGCCGTGAATATCACCGACAGCTGTCACCTTTTCCGCGGGTGCCACGTCGCATAGCATCGCATTGGTGCTTTCCTTCGCCGCGGATTGGAACCGCCGTCTGATCCAGTCTTTTATCATGGCATTTGATCCCTACCTGCCCTGCGTAGTGGTCGCAATCAACAACTGTTTGAGTAGGCAAAGTGTTGACCACGAGCCTTAGATTGTCCGATATGGCCCGCAGGATGTTCGCAAGCAGTTGATCTGATGATAGGATCAACGCCTTTCGATCAGCGATGAATTTGCAGTGAGTTCTGAGGGTTTTATGAAACGAGTTTTGATTACAGGTTCTGCCGGGTTCATCGGATTCCATCTGGCCAAATTGCTTCTGGCAGAAGGGTTTCAGGTACATGGCTATGACGGGATTACCGACTATTATGATGTGACCCTGAAACAGCGTCGACATCAGATACTGCTTCAAACCCCGGGATTTACGGCAACTGAAGACCGTTTGGAAAACTTTGACCGTCTTGTGCAGGTCGCTGAGGAGTTTCAGCCCGATGTCATCGTCCATCTGGCCGCGCAGGCAGGCGTGCGGCACAGCCTTGAATATCCTCGCAGCTATATCGAGTCGAACGTTGTGGGCACGTTCAATGTGATGGAAATCGCGCGTCAGCACAAAGTGGAACACCTTTTGATGGCGTCGACCTCATCAATCTACGGTGCAAACGAGGACATGCCGTTCATCGAAACAGAAAAAGCCGACACCCAACTGACGATCTACTCCGCCACCAAAAAGGCGAATGAGGCGATGGGGCATTCCTATGCCCATCTGTGGGATTTGCCGACCACCATGTTTCGGTTTTTTACCGTTTACGGCACTTGGGGGCGCCCCGATCTGGCCTATTTCAAATTCGTCGCTGCGATACTGGATGGCAGACCAATCGACATCTACAATCATGGCGACATGTATCGCGACTTCACGCATGTAGAAGACCTTGTGCGTGGGATCAGGTTGCTGATCGATGTTCCGCCGGTCCGCCCGACCAGCCGCGCGGATATCGAAGATGGTGACAGCTTGTCGCCCGTTGCACCGTACCGCATCGTCAACATTGGCAACGGAGACAAGGTGCGTCTGATGGATTTCATAGAAGCCATCGAAAAGGCTGTTGGCCAGAAAGCGGTCAAAAACTTCATGCCAATGCAGATGGGCGATGTTCATGCCACCTGGGCTGACAATCGGCTGCTGCAGCGGCTGACGAATTATCGCCCGCATACCGACCTGAAGGACGGTATCGCGCAGTTCGTCGCCTGGTATCGGGACTACTACGGAAAATAGGTCGATCTGGCGCCGGAATGAAAAAAAACCGGCGCACACAGCGCCGGTTACTTTAGTTACCCGCCAAAATCGTCGAGCATGATGTCTTCGCGATCCACGCCCAGATCCAGCAGCATGTTGATAACCGACTGGTTCATGATTGGCGGCCCACACATGTAGTATTCACAATCCTCGGGTGCCGGGTGGTTCTTGAGGTATTCGTCGAACAGAACGTTGTGGATGAAGCCGGTATAGCCTTTCCACTCATCCTCGGGCTGGGCATCCGACAGAGCGACATGCCATTCAAAATTGTCGAACTCTTCCGCCAGTTGGTCGAAATCCTCGACAAAGAACATCTCTTTCTTGGACCGCGCACCGTACCAGAAACTGATCTTGCGGTCGCGGTTCTCAAGGCGTTTGAGCTGGTCAAAGATGTGGCTGCGCATCGGTGCCATACCGGCGCCACCACCGATGAAGACCATTTCCTTCTTGGTTTCACGTGCGAAAAACTCGCCAAATGGACCCGAGATTGTGACTTTGTCGCCCGGCTTCAGGTTAAAGATGTAGGACGACATCTGTCCCGCCGGAATTCCTTCTGAGCCCGGAGGCGGTGAAGCAACCCGGACGTTAAGCATGATCATGCCCTTTTCATCCGGATAGTTGGCCATCGAATAGGCGCGCTCGATAGGTTCGTTCACAACCGACTCGTATTGCCACAGATTGAAGCGATCCCAATCCTCGCGATATTCTTCCTGCACGTCGAAATCAGTGTATTTCAACTGATGAGCAGGCGCTTCGATCTGGATGTAGCCACCGGCGCGGAAATTCACGTCCTCACCTTCGGGCAGGTCTAGGGTAAGGGCCTTGATAAAGGTCGCGACATTCTCGTTCGAGCGAACGGTGCATTCCCATTTCTTGACGCCGAAGACCTCTTCTGGAACTTCGATTTCCATGTCCTGCTTGACCGCCACCTGACAGGACAGACGGTCGCCACAGGAGGCTTCGCGCTTTGTGATATGGCTTTCTTCGGTCGGCAGGATCGAACCGCCACCCGAATGCACTTTCACGCGGCACTGGGCACAGGTACCACCACCACCGCAGGCTGACGGAACAAACAGTTTTTCGGCCGCCAATGTTTGCAGCAGTTTGCCACCAGCCGGAACCGAGATAGTCTTTTCACCGTTGATGGTGATGTTGACGTTGCCGGTCGACACCAGCTTGGAACGTGCAGCCATAATGATGGCCACCAGCGCCAGAACGATCAGGGTGAACAGGACAACGCCGAGCGAAAAGGTTTCCATTCTCACGCCCCCCTTACAGTTTCACGCCCGAGAAGGACATAAAGGCCATCGCCATCAGCCCGGCAGTGATAAAGGTGATGCCCAGCCCCTGAAGCCCGTCCGGCACATCCGAGTATTTCAGCTTTTCGCGCACGCCTGCCATCGCAGTGATTGCCAGCGCCCAGCCGAAACCGGATGAGATGCCATAGGTGGTCGCCTCGGCAAAATTATAGTCGCGTTCGACCATGAACAGCGAACCACCCAGAATGGCACAGTTCACAGTGATCAAAGGCAGGAAGATCCCCAGCGCGTTGTAGAGCGGCGGGAAATACTTATCGAGAATCATTTCGAGGATCTGAACCATCGCTGCGATCACGCCGATATAGGAAATCAGCCCGAGAAAGGTCAGATCCACATCCGGGAACCCGGCCCATGCCAATGCGCCCGGTTTCAGCAGGAAGGACAACAACAGGTTGTTGGCGGGCACGGTGATGGCCTGCACCACCATGACTGATATTCCCAGCCCGATGGCAGTCGAAATCTTTTTCGACACGGCGATGAAGGTACACATGCCAAGGAAAAAGCTGAGCGCAAGGTTTTCGATAAAGACGGCCTTCACGGCCAGAGAGATAAGCCCTTCCATCAGTGCGCCTCTACCTGCTGGATTTTGTATTCACGTTCTTCAACCTGGTTCGGCTTCCACGTGCGGAAAGCCCAGATCAGCAGGCCGATCACGAAGAACGCCGAAGGTGGCAGCAGCAACAGGCCGTTGGGCACGTACCAACCGCCATTGTTGACCGTTTGCAGGATTGTCACGCCGAACAGGCTGCCCGATCCAAACAACTCCCGGATGATGCCCACCAGCATCAGGATCAGGCCATAACCCATGCCGTTACCCAAACCGTCGATGAACGAGGCCACCGGGGGGTTCTTCATGGCGAATGCTTCGGCACGGCCCATTACGATGCAGTTGGTGATGATCAGGCCGACAAACACCGACAGCGTCTTGGAAATCTGAAAGGCATAAGCCTTGAGTATCTGATCCACCAGAATCACGAGCGAGGCGATGATCACCATCTGCACGATGATCCGGATCGAGCCCGGGATCTGGTTGCGCAGCATCGAGATGAACATCGACGAAAACGCCGTCACCGACGTCACCGCTATGGCCATGACAAAGGCCACTTGCAGTGATGAGGTTACAGCCAGTGCCGAACAGATTCCCAGCACCTGCAAGGTGATCGGGTTGTTGTCGACAAGGGGGTCGACCAGCAGCTCTTTCTTGGTCTGCGACATCAGATCTCTCCTGCTTGCAACTTGGCCAGGAACGGCGCGTAACCCGCATCGCCCATCCAGAATTTCACAAGGTTGTCGACCCCGCGCGATGTCAGGGTCGCGCCCGCCAGCGCATCTACGAAAAACTCGGGCCCGGCCGCTGGTTGTGACTTGGCGACGGTGATCTGCAAGGCGCCCGCGTCATCATGCAGTTTCTTGCCGTTCCACAACGCCTTCCAACGCGGGTTGTCCACCTCGGCACCCAGACCAGGCGTTTCACCATGCTGATAGAATTGCAGGCCGAAAATGTCGTTGCCGTTCTTTTCCAGCGCGATGAAGCCATAAAGCGTGGACCACAACCCATAGCCATGCAGCGGCAGGATCACCTTGTCCAACGCTCCGCTGTCGTCGCGCAGCAGATAGATGACCCGATACTTTGCCTTGCGACCAATGCCTGCGGGGTCATCGTCAAGGGCAACACTTAATTCCGGATCACCGGCAGCGGCCAGATCGTCAAAGGTGGCTGGGTCGAACTGATCGTCCGCAAATTCGCCCGTCGCCAGATCCAGAACATGCGGCTCGAACGCGGCAAAGGCCTGGCTGACATCAATGCCGGGTTCATACACCCCCGCCACCTGCAGAATGTTGACCTGCTTGTCCTTCAGCTTGTTGGCCTCCTGCACCGGGCGCAGGCTGACTGCCGCGGCCGACACGATCATCGAGGCAACGAGACAAACCGCAACAGCGATGAAGATCGTTTTGCCAACCGAATCCGGCGAGGCCGCCAGAAACCGGGCAATCGCGCCCTTGCGTTCAGGGGATTGCGTATCAGACATGGCGACGCGCCCTCCGTTTGATGTTGGCCTGAACGACAAAATAGTCGATCAGCGGTGCAAAGACGTTGCCGAACAGAATGGCCAGCATCATACCTTCGGGGAAGGCTGGGTTGATCACACGAATTAACACAACCATGACACCAATCAGTGCACCATAGATATAGCGCCCGACATTGGTGTGGCTTGCCGAGACCGGCTCGGTCACCATGAAAGCCAGACCAAAGGCGTAACCGCCCAACACGACATGCCAGTACCATGGCATTGCGAACATCGGGTTCGTCTCGGACCCGATCAGGTTCAACAGCCAGGTGAACGCAATTGTGCCCGCCAGACATCCCAAAATCAGCCGATAGTTGGCAATCTTGGTGATCAGCAGGAAGGCCAGACCGATCAGGCAGGCCAGAGTCGAGGTTTCCCCGATACTGCCCTGAATGGTGCCGTAAAACGCGCTCCACCAGGTGATACCGTCAGCGGCCAGTGCCTGGTAGCCTTCGGCAGCCGACACAGCCAGAGCCGTCGCCCCGGAAAAACCGTCAACCGGGGTCCAGACTGCATCGCCCGACATCTGCGCGGGATAGGCGAAATACAAAAACGCCCGCCCCACCAAGGCAGGGTTGAGGAAGTTCTTACCAGTGCCGCCGAATACCTCTTTGCCGATGACAACACCAAAGATAATACCCAGGGCAACCTGCCACAGAGGCGTGGTTGCAGGCATGATCAGGGCGTAAAGCATCGAAGTGACAAGAAAGCCTTCATTCACCTCATGCCCGCGGACGGTTGCGAAAATGACTTCGAAAATACCGCCTGCCACCAACGTGACAATATAGATCGGCAGGAAGTACATAAGCCCGTGCATGACATTGGCAAAAATACTGTCCGGATTCAACGAGATGCCAAGAACCTGAAGAATTGCAATCCGCCAACCAGTTGCAGACTCTGGGCCAAGCGCGGCAATGGCCGAATTTGCCTGATAACCGGTGTTCCACATTCCCCACAGGATGCAAGGAATAGTGGCAATCACGACATATGTCATGATGCGCTTCATATCCACGTAAGACCGCGCATGAGGAGCAACGGTGGTTACGGTTTTCGGAGTGTAGATGAAGCTTTCCACCATCTCGTAGATCGGAAAAAGCTTCTCGTACTTGCCGCCCTTGGTAAAGTTCGGCTCGATCCGGTCAAAGAAGTTACGCAATCCCATTCGGATCAGCCCTCCTTTTCAATCTTTTTCAGGCAGTCGCGCAGCGCCAGCCCGTATTCATATTTCGCCGGACAGGCAAAGCCCACAAGGCCCAGATCCTCTTCGTCCAGCTCAAGCGCTCCCAGTGCCTGAGCCGTATCCGTATCCATCACCAGCAACGCCCGAAGCAATTGTGTGGGCAGGTAATCCTGCGGCATCAGCTCTTCGAACACGCCTGTCGGCACCATCGCGCGGCGGCCACCGTTCAGGTTGGACGTGAAAGCATAGAGTTTTCTGGAAAAGGCCGAGCCCAATACTGGCTGGACGGAATACTTGGAAGGCATTGGTCGGATCCAACCCATCGGAATCTGATCGTGATCCTCTCGGATGATACAGATTTGACGGGCAAACCGCCCCAGATATGCGGTCGGTCCGTCGGCATGTTGACCCGACAGGATCGAACCCGAGATAATGCGGGGCGTTCCGTCCACACTTACCTCACCTCGTGTCAAGTCGTCCGTGGACGCGCCCATCACGGTGCGGATCAAACGCGGCTGACGCGCACCGGGCCCGGTCAAGGCGATCACAACACTCGGATCCAGACGCCCGGTCTGCATCAGGCGGCCAATCGCGATGGTGTCCTGATAACCGATAGTCCAGACTTGCTTTTCCCCCGAAATCGGTTCGAGGAAGTGAATATGCGTTCCTGCCAGGCCCGATGGATGTGGACCGGAAAACGCCACGGCCTCGACACCGGCGACATCCGCGCCGGGGATCGTGTCACCTTGTTTCTGGCAAATATAAGTCTTGCCTTCGGTTAGCTTGCTGACTGCCGCCAACCCAGCGGCAAAGGCCTCGGGTGCCTCGGCAATGATCGTGGCGGCATCAGCCGCCAATGGGTCACTGTCCATGGCTGTCACGAAAATCGCGTTCGGTTTGGCACCGGGTTCCGGCATTTTCGAATAAGGCCGCGTGCGGAATGAAGTCCATAGACCCGCGGTGCACAGTTTTGCAGTCACGCCTTCGGCGCTATGCGCATCGCCCACGCTCGAAAAATCCAAGCCCGTGTCATTGGTGTCGGACACTTCGATGACGACGCTCTGCAACACCCTGCGGGCACCCCGGTTGATGGCAACAATCTTGCCAGTCACCGGTGCGACCATCATCGCGTCAGGCGCATCTTTGTGACAAAAGAGCGGCGTACCCCGCTCGACACTATCACCTTCCTGCACCAGCATCTTTGGCTTCAGGCCAATGTAGTCCCCACCCAGAACACCAACGGTCGAGTATTCCGGACCCGGATGAATGGTTTGGTCGGGAGCGCCTTCCACTGGCAGGTCCAACCCTTTTTTAAGTTTGAAAGTTTGCATACCGCTACGTTCTTCCAAGCCTCTTTCCTGCGCCAGCCCTGCCGACACCCTTTAGGGGTCATGCAATAACGCGGTTTTTTCCGGTGCCCATCGCAAAAGCGTCGAAACGGGTCCAAATTCCGCAGGCGTATTTCTGATCACGGACCCTTTACGCGCGGATGCCCGCAAACGCAAACCTGTTACCGCCGAAAGTTAAGATCAAACTGCAAAATCTTGGAGTTTTCCCTCAAGATGGCCAAAAATTCGGGTCAAAATTGCGTGTCGCGCCCGCTGAACTTCCAGTGTAAGCAACCGGAATGAAAAAAGACACAGACTTCGAAATCTTTCTGATTGCCACCCCGGGCCTTGAAGCCCCCCTCTGTGCCGAGGCGCAGTCCTACGGGTTCGCTCAGGTCAAGACGATTCCAGGGGGTGTCATTTGCCGTGGTTCGTGGTCCGAGGTCTGGCGCGCCAACCTGACCTTACGCGGTGCAAACAAGGTTCTGGTTCGTCTGGGCAGTTTTCCTGCCGTGCATTTAGCCCAATTGGACAAACGTGCGCGCAAATTCCCGTGGGGCGAGTTCCTGCGCTCCGGTGTTCCGGTCAAAGTCGAGGCCACCAGCCGCAAATCCAGAATATATCATGCCGGTGCCGCACGGCAGAGAGTTGAACAAGCGATATCCGAAACTCTGGGCGCTCCGATATCTTCCGACGCCGATGTCAGGATCTTGCTGAGAATCGAAAAGGACATCTGTACATTTTCCGTCGACAGTTCTGGAGAGCTTTTGCACAAGCGTGGTCATAAAGAAGCAATTGCCAAAGCGCCAATTCGCGAAACGATGGCAGCCATGTTTCTGCGTGACTGCGGATTTAGCGGCAATGAACCGGTGTTGGACCCGATGTGCGGTTCGGGTACTTTCGTGATCGAAGCCGCCGAGATTGCCCTGGGGCTGCGCCCTGGTCGGTCCCGCAGTTTTGCGTTTGAAAACCTTGCGGGCTTCGACCCTGACCGCTGGCAAGACATGCGCAGCGAGTCAGAGGTCGCTGAGTGTTTTCTCACCTTCTGTGGCTCTGACCGCAACGCCGGAGCTATCGAAGCCGCAACAGCCAACGCCCATAGAGCGCAGGTTAACGCCAACACGCGTTTTCAACAGCTTTCCGTCAGTGACATCAAACCCCCTGCGGGACCCGCCGGGCTGGTCATTGTGAACCCTCCCTACGGGGCGCGAATTGGAGATGAAAAGCGTCTGCGCTCTGTCTACGGAGCCTTGGGTAAATCTTTGATGAGCCGGTTTCGAGGATGGCGTGTTGGGATTGTGACCAGCGCTCCGGCTTTGGCTCGGGCGACCCGCCTGCCTTTGCTGGCGCCCGGTCCGGTCGTGGACCACGGAGGCACCAAGATCCGTCTGTACAAAACGGATCCGCTGCCATGAGAGTCTCGTGACCTGTTTAGCCCGTCCGTTACCGATCCAAAGACGGAAGATTAGGATGATCGCTTCTCAAAATCCTCTTGCGCATCGGCAAAGCCGCGTATAGATCACCCGCCACGGTCGGAGTGTAGCTCAGTCTGGTAGAGCACTGTCTTCGGGAGGCAGGGGCCGGAGGTTCGAATCCTCTCACTCCGACCAATAATTCCAGATACTTAGCCCGTTTAGCTATGACCCTTGTTGAGGGTCGGTCCGGATTATGCGGCTTTTGAGGCGGTTTTTGGTGAGTTCAGCCTCCTCAGAAACCGAAAGGCCGCTGACTGGGCTGGCACCCGCGTCAACGGCCAAATCGAAAAGATTGCTCAGACTGGATACCAGATCGCGCCCGTGATCGCAATCGCGGGAGGGGCCGATGTCTGAGCTTCTGCCCTTCTGCAAGATCAAGCTGCAATTCCTGCTCGAGATGGTCACCGACCACGAGTTGGACGACAACGCCCTGCGCGTCGCCCTCTACTTGGCGTTGGCCCATGCGGACCACGAGACCGGCGAGAGCCGCCCATCTTTTGAGACCATCGGCGCGGCCATCGGCAAGCACGCCAAGTCGGTCAAGCGGGCGCTGAACAAGGTCGAGGCGGCGGGCTACATGACCATTGAGCGCGGGACCAACAAAGGGAACTCGTCGCGCTATCGTCCGACCGAAGCGGCCCTGAAACGGGCAACGGATCGTCGCCAGGAGGGGGACAAGAACGCGCCCTGCTTCGGTCAAAAGAGGTTCCGGGTCTGCAACATGGGTAAGCACTGTGTGCATTATCACGTTATCAACTGAGCCATCATCCAGGGGCAGCGACGCTCCACCAGCGACCTCAAACTCCACATTGTCGTGGCCCCCAACCCGCGCTCTTGCTTCGGTCACAAAGCCTACAGACGGCTCGAAACCAATGACCCGCGCGGGTTTGGCCTTCTCCGCAATGCGGCGCGTGACAGCTCCCGCACCGCACCCGACTTCAACCGTCAGGCTATCTTTGGCAAACTCAAGTTTGGTCAGATAGTTTTAAACGATCTTTTCCATTGTGGGATCGGCCTGACGCGCGTCCATCGAGTCGGCAAATGCGGAAATGAACTCCGCACCCGCAGCATCTACATCTTGAAACGGATCAGCCATCCCAACCACCCTCCATTAATGCTCAGTATTTTCTACCAAAAAACCCTAGCATCACCTGAACCAAGAACAAGCCGTGCCAAAATGGGTATACTTGGGACAAACAGGAGGTTCATGCCATGCGTCAGCTAGTTTCAAATGGAAATCCGATGGAAGAAATCGTTGGGTTCAGCCGAGCAGTTCGGGTTGGTCCCCACATATCTGTTGGCGGCACCGCACCTGTCGATGCTGAAGGCAAGACCGTAGGGGTCGGAGATGTATTTGCCCAAACAACCCAGTGCTTTGAAATCATCAAGGCGGCTCTCGAACAGGCAGGTTCCGGAATTCAAGACATTGTTCGGACGCGAGTCATACTGACAGATATCGACAATTGGAAAGAAGCCATCGAGGCAAGGAAGAAGTATTGCGTCGATGCACGACCCGTCGACACAATTATGGCGATCAATCGGTTTGTGAACCCTGAATGGTTGGTCGAGATCGAAGTCGATGCAATCATAGCCGACGACGCATAGCTGAGAAGGCCACTACGCGGTTACGTAGCTGTCACTTACAGCTCGCAACTGCCTTGGATGTGATCTCGTTGCCTTATTTGGCCGATTGTCACCAAGTGTCGTCAGAACCTTCCTGGATACAGACTCATCATGTTCTGCACGTCCAGTTCACTCGAAAACGCAGCGGGATTACTCCAGATCACGTCATTAATATAGTCGCGTTCCGCGTGAAGATCGTTGGCTGTAGGCTGCGGCTTACGGGTTTCGGGGCAGGCTCTTTTGGTCCAACCGAACAGTCCACCAAATACGGTCCAGATGCTGGGTGACATTGTATGGGAAGCCATCTCATGTTCCTTTCCGAGTTACTTGCGCTGTCGCAACAAAGGTAACTGTTCACCTGTTTTTCTGGTATCCGGCACAAGATTGTGCTGTTCTACAAAAATGAAGAATGGGTTCCGAAATTGGTCGGATATTCGTGTGTTCCTCTCCGTCTTCAGAGAAGGGTCGACGCTTGCGGCCTCTAGAAAGCTAAAGGTCTCCCAACCAACGGTTGCCCGACGCATTGATGTTCTCGAAAGAGAAACAGGCTTAACGCTTTTTGAGCGCGGTACGCACGGGTTCAAACCAACCCCAGAAGCCCTTCGCCTCGTTCCTCTCGCCGAAGCAATCGAGGCTTCAGTCCGCGAATTTGCCGATTGCGCGAAGGAATTGACGTCGACACAGCCCATCCGGATTACAGCTTATTCAGCAAACTTCTCTGCACGCATGATTGAGATCGTAAACGAGTTCTCTGCCGACAATCAGGATGTCGCATTCGAGTTCTTGTCCAGCGTTCGGGCGCTGGACCTGATGGCCGGTGAGGCTGATATCGCGTTGCGCCTGGCTCGAACCGATCCCGATCCTGACCTGATCTGTCGTAAGATCAGCACGGCCCGCTGGTCTTTGTTCGGCAGCAGAAATTACGCGGACAAATTTGGCTTGCCGGAGTCAACCGATGATCTGGCCGGGCATCGGTTTGTTACCTTTCAGCGGGACGATGTTCCGAATGTATTCCACGAATGGTTGACCAATCATGTGGCACCGGACCAGATCGCTATGTCTTTCACTGAACTCGAGCTGATGCATGCAGCGATCAGATCAGGCCAAGGCCTTGGGATCAGCAATGTGAAACTGGTTGAAACAGACGACTCCTTTATCCGGTGCTTCGACGAAATCCCCGAACTTGCGGTGCCGCACCTGATGCTCATTTCGCCGGAAGCTTATCGCCGGCCCGAGGTCAGAGCCTTCGTCAAGTTCTTCGCACCTCGCTATGCGGCAATCTACAAGTGATGGTTATCCCCGCATTGGACCGCGAACTGACGCTGATGCCAAGGGCGGAGAGCATCAGTAAAGAGCCCCGAGCGAACCTCGCATTCAGGCAGTTGGAGTAGAGGGCCGCATCATCTATCGTCGAACGCATGTCGAACAAGGGACAACAGTTGCAACGAAGGTTGGCGGCAATTCTAGCCGCGGATGTCGTTGGGTATTCGGCGCTTATGCACAAAGATGAGCAAGCCACAATTCTAATGCTTGATCACCTGGAAAGCGACATCGTCACCCCAACGATAGCCGGCCAATCAGGTCGTGTCGTGAAGAGCATGGGCGATGGTTGGCTGGTGCAATTTGACAGCGCGGCGCAAGCTGTAACCGCAGCAATGCAGCTACAAGAGCAGTTGGCTGAATACTCGTTAATAAACATGCGGATCGGTGTTCATGTGGGTGACATCACAGAAAAAGGTGATGACATCCTGGGTGACGGTGTGAACATTGCCGCACGGCTTGAGAGCATTGCGCCAACCGGTGGTATCGCAATTTCTGAACCCGTACATCTGAACCTTGAACACAATCTGGCAGACGCTTTCAAAGCAGTTGGGAAGAAGAGGCTCAAGAACATCCAACGCAGCCTGGATGTGTGGATTCACGATGGACCACAACTGAGTGCACCGCAAAGTTCGCCTTCTTTTACAGAGACGAGCTTGCCAAAGCTATCCATCCATCCTGTCACGTGCAGCGACCAACGCGCTGAGCTCAAGGAAATGGCCGCAGCTCTCACTTCAGATTTCGGTTCTTATTTTCGGACGATCAACTGGTTAAACGCGGCAATAACCTCCACGGAAGCATCAGAGGGATATGCACTTCGCGGCGTGCTGCGTGGACACGGCGACCGATTGCGTCTGGAAGCACGCTTAAATGACTCTTCTGGTTCTGAAATCTGGACTCAGAAGTTCGACGGTTCGGTCGAAGCTATCTTTGATTGGCAAGACGAGGTTGTAGAAAAGCTGTTGGATGCCGTTAGCGGGATCTTGATCCAGTCGCTGACCGCAAAGCTCTCTGCTTTACCTGAAGACGAGCTGACTGCCGAACAGTGCGTCTTGATGGGCATGATCACATGGTCGGAGGCCAGCATCGACAGCTATAAAGAGACGTTGTCGTACCACGCCAGGGCCATCGAGGCCAAACCAACCCTCGCCGCCGCTTATGCCGAAGCTATTTGGACAATGAATGGTGCGAGAACCTATGATCTTCGACGCGATCTGTCATCCAACTACGAGAAGCTGCCACACTGGATCGAGGCCGGACGACACATGGCGGGTCAAAGCCCAACGCTTGATCTGAGTGTTGCAGTGGCTGACTACAATGTCGACGGGGACGCGGATCGACTTTCCGTGGCGCTGGAGCAAATCCGGCAACGAGCGCCACTAGATGCCCGCCTGCATTTGTTCATGGGTTGGGGATACAACTGGGCCGGGTTTCCTAAAATGGCACTAAGCTGCTTTCAGACGGCGCTCCGGTTGGGCCGATATGGGGCCGTTTTCGTGGGTGCTTCCGGAGGGGCCGCCACCTCTTGCGTAATGCTTGGTCGAGACCATGATGCTATCGCCTATGCTGAGGCAGGTTTGCGCTTTTCAAAGAACTATGCCGCACTTCACAGCACGAGAGCCGCTGCTCACGCTATGCTTGGGGAACCTGAAAAGGCGTCTGCGGCGTTGGCGCAAATGCTGCAAATGGAACCTGATGAAACGATCTCGAAATGGCGTAGCAACGTGGACTATGGCGGTTCAGAAGGCGCTGAACGTTACTTTGAAGCGCTTCGCCGGGCAGGGTTGCCAGATTAGCGGTGCCGGAACCAAGTTGCGCTGGGAAAACCGGCAGCTTGATCGCGCATTTCAGTAACTGCAAAGCTCGGATTTGAAGGGCCGCTTAGGGCTGCGAGCGGTCAATCATGCTCATCGCAGAAAATGGCAGCGCTGAGCCCAAAGCGGTCAAATCTCGGCAAAGCCAGCCGCCCGGATAATTCTCGCGGCCTCTGTGTTTATCCAGGTACTGGCGTCCGGTTTTGTAGTCTTCCGCAGCCAGCGACCGACAATCTCATACCCCATAGCGTATCCGAGCCAACGGGGGAGGGATTTTGTACCAAAAAACCACTCAGGGTGGTCATAGTCGGTCGACCAGAGCAGGTCTGCATCCGGAAAATACTGTGAGAGCTCTGTGGCATCCACCGCGCTCTCCCAAAGCTCCGGGGGTGTGCCCAGCACGCGCTCAACAAATCGTCCGGCAAGACCTTCGCTCACAATTGCTTCGCCTAGCGTTCGCCCATATCCAGGCCCAGATTTTCTCAGGCAATGATGAACTTCGTGAACAACCTGGCGTCGAAGTGCGCCGTCCCCGACACTGTCGCTGAAGTTCGGGTTTTTGGGATCGCAGGCCAGCAGAAACATTGACGGAGAATAGGCAAACCCACACATACCGAGCTCTGGGATTACAGGGCCATCGCGGCGAAATGCGACCAAGACATCTATGGGTGGCGATTCCACGATGGTTCGGACCGCATCAGCGGCGGCTTCTATCTCGGCGGAAATCCGTGATTTCCACGCAGACAGATCCCCCTCTGCTTCCAGCCAATGAAGTGTCCAGTTGCCCACGGAGTCCCTCGCTCTGTTTTGGCCACAGTAGTGCAATTCCGTGTTAATTTGGCAATGTCCGCTTCGTCCCGCATTGTGTGAATTCAGCCAGCCGATGAATTTGCGCTTGCAGCGAACGGCAGGTTCGGCGGGCCGCGTCACAGCACCAGTTGCCGACGGTTAATGGCCGGTTAGGGCCATTGGAACTTCCGGATGAATACAAGGTTGGAAAAAACGCACCGGTTTCAGTAGCAATCAGTGATCGTTAAAACCGAAAGGATTTGAGTTTTTGTAATGAAATCAATGTGCGGTTTCTACGAACGCGAAGCGAACGTACTTCCATCAAGACATAGACAAAGAACAAGAAAAAGAAATTGATAAAGAGCACTCCATCCGCTTGTGTTACGCAAATCACGGTCGCTGTGTTTGCTGCACGAAGGACGCTTAATCAGAAAGCGGCAACCAGATTGTTTTGCCGGTCCTTCTGTCTCGACCAGCTTCGCGTTCCTTTTGTCCGTCACGGATCCGGGTGCGGGGATTTTCAATCGGGTCTAGGCTGTTCAGATAGGGTGTCAGGCAATAGAAATCTTGCGGATGCTCACGCGATGGTTTCCAGGTGATCATCGCCCACATCCGCTTTAACATTTTAGCACCTGAACGTTTGTATTAGCTGGGTTTTTCACCTGAATAGCATTGCATGGATTGGGTTGTAGCGACCAGCGATTTCTCTGGGAATTGGGTATTCACCGAAAAACCTCATCTCCTTATTGTGACCTTTAGCTGTAATGTGCCAGCTGCCTACTTTTTTGCTGCAGCCAACGCTCCTTATGCCCGCAACCCGACCCCTTTGTTGTGCAACTCGATCACTGTAGCGACTCAAGTGATTAATCGGTGTGGGAGAAATTGTAGCGGTTAAAGTAAAGCTCTGATTTTGGATGCTCAATATAGCACCACCTACATTTTTTCAGAATGCTTAGGTTTCGGACGAAAGTGAGAATTAAAGGAAAGTCCTTTAGCTTGAGGTATCGAACCCCGTGAATCAGATTACTTTTCAGTCAGTTAAGGCCTGCCAATTCTGAGGTGGAAGTGTCGCAAGGCTTCGAGAAAACCAATTTCGTATACCACAGTTGGCACTCGCGCCGATTTTTCGGATAGCAAACAAGGAAGTTGAGAATGGTATTTTCAAAAGGTGGGCCAAGGGGTGGGCTGTAAATAGAATCAAAAACACAACGCATTGATAATTAGATGAATTTTTTGGGGATATGGTGCGGGTGGAGGGACTTGAACCCCCACGCCTTGCGGCGCCAGAACCTAAATCTGGTGCGTCTACCAATTTCGCCACACCCGCAACTCAGCGCCGCAGCGCTGGATTGAAGCGGTCAATAACAAAGCTTGCTTCCGAGCGCGAGGGGTAAAATACATTTATCGCCAAGTTTGTAGATCCTCTGATGAGATATGGGGCAACCACGCTATCTTATGAAAATGTATAGCCCCAAGAGGCTCGTCAGTGGAAAGTTGATGGGAACATCAGTGGCCGTGAAACCCGATATCCTGCGGGACAATGTCCACGCTATTTAGGAAGAGCTCTTCATTCGTGCCGAAGTTAAAAATTGACCCAGCTAGCCTGCGAAATATCGCTCTTACGTTGACCAAAGTCCTAGAAAAAGCCGACAGCTTGTTGTCAGATCACCAATGGCGAACATGGAAATCCTACTTCATTGCCCTTGCGCGTTCATAGTTGAATCCATGGGAGGAGGCGCGGGATTACTCGCCACGACACCCCAGAAAACGCATCTGCGACCCTTTCCAACTCAGAGAGCAACTTCAGGTTTCTGAAACAACAAGAATAACTTATCCGACTAAAGTGCCCTTCAGGGCCACACAGATTATTGAATAACCCGCACCGTCAGGTTCAGGCAATTGTGTTCCGCCGGTCTCCGCTCGGTTTCATACAGTAGGTGCGGAATGGCTCTTGCGTCATAGGCATTCCCGCGCAGGTTGAGGCATTCTCAAGAGAACTCCACCACAAAGCTGCCACATTTCAAACGCCAAAAAATCTTATTCACGTCAAAATAAGACCGCCTTGAAGGGTCTTGTTGTTTAGCAGGAGTTAATGAGTCTTTTTTGCCACTTTGGCGCCGGTACGAGTTTCCTGCTCAACTCCAGTACAAGGTTTACTGCTGTGACCGATCTGAATCCCTCCGCTACTGCCGAGCAAGAGGCTGTCTTCTTTGCTCGCGAAAGCTTTCTTGGCGAACTCAAGATCCTGAACCGGGACCACCCGAACACGGGCTTTGGGATATCGCTCCGAACCCATTCCGGAGACCACTACCTGCTGGCCAATGCGCGTATGCCATTGCCCGCGGTCAAATCCGAGGGGTTCCCGACCGGACGCCGCGTTGCGTGCCTTGAAAACGGCGATCGCTTCAGCTCGATCGAAGTGCTAGCTGACGCCAAGGCATACGAAACCATCAGCCCGCGCGCCGAGGCTGACATTCTGGGCAACGCTTTGGACCTGATCGCACGTATCGACACGCTGACAGGAATTCCAACAGGACGTCCTTCGCATGAACCCCGCATCGCAGCTACGGGAACCGGAGGTTAAGCATGGCGCGCAATGATCACCTGTTGTCTGTCGGCAACGAAGCTCTGGCGCCGATGACCTCTGCAATGTCATCACTGACGGCGCAGATTGATCAATTGACTGAGGTGGCTGATGCGCGCTCCTCGGCACGTCTGGCAACACTCAAGACCCGGATGGAAAACTTCACCGCCAGCATCACTATGGTCGGTCAGGTAAAAGCGGGCAAATCATCGATTGTAAACATTCTTGCGGGGCGCCCATCTTTGCTTCCGTCGGATGTGAACCCGTGGACGTCGGTCGTCACAACTCTGAACATCAACACGCGTCCACCGGGCGACACCAAGGCCAAGTTCACCTTCTTTGAGCAGGAAGAATGGGACAACCTGATGGTCGGGGGTGGCCGGTTGGGCGAGTTGGCCAACCGTGCCGGTGCAGATGACGAGATGGAGGACATTCGCCGTCAGATCGGCGAGATGAAAACAAAGTCGGAAGAGCGTCTTGGAAAGCACTTCGACCTGATACTTGGCCAAAGCCACCAATACGATCACTTCGATGAAGAACTGATCCAAAGATATGTCTGCCTGGGCGATGAAGACGACCCGGATATCAATCCAAAAACAGGCCGGTTCGCAGATGTGACCAAGTCGGCCGAGTTGTACATGGATATCCCTCAGTACCCGATTGCGCTGAAGCTTTGTGATACGCCGGGTGTCAACGATACCTTCATGGTGCGTGAACAGATTACCCTGCGCAGCCTGCGCGGGTCCGAAGTCTGTGTTGTGGTGCTTGCCGCAAGCCAAGCCCTGACCACCATGGACATGGCCTTGATGCGGATCATCGCCCAATTTGAGAACCGCCAGATTGTCCTGTTTGTGAACCGGATTGACGAGCTGTCAGACCCGGTCAATCAAGTCCCCGAAATCCGCGACCGGATTCAGGACACTTTGAAACAGAACAACATCGACGAAAAGACAAGTGTCGTGTTCGGCAGTGCCTTATGGGCTGAGGCGGCGCTGACCGGGAATCCCGAGATTCTGAACGAAGAATCCCGCGAAGCACTCAATACTTTTTACCTCGCCGCCGGGTTCGGTGATCAAGCCCCTTCGCTGGATAAAATCTGGGCATTGTCCGGTTTGCCTGATCTGCTGTTGGCGATAAACGAGCGTATTGCAGAAGGTGCCGGAGCGCGGCTGATGGACCGGGTTCGCCATCGCGCCCGCAACATTGCCAGCCAAATTCGTGCCACCGCTGTAGCAAAGACTCTGTCAGAGGGTGAAGGCGTCGCGCGTGATCTTGACGGTGTATCTCCGGAAGATGCGATTGCAACAGTCTCGGCGGAGTATGAAAAGAAAGCAGCCGAACTGACCAACGCTTTGCGCGACAAAGTATTGGAGCGTCTAAACTCGGCCGAGACAAATTTCGTGAAGCGTGCGACAGACTCTCTGATCGCGCATCTTGAGAAAAATGGTGAGCAAGGCACTTGGCAATACGACCCTGCTGGCTTGAGGACGCTGCAAAAAGCCGCCTATTTCAGCTTTGCCCGCGCAATGCGTAAAGATGCTGGAGCGCTCTATTCAACTGCGGCCGCGGATGTCGAAGCGCTGTATCACAAGATACTTGGCAACCATCTGGGCGAATTCAACATCGAAGCACCGATCGTGCCGCGCGTTCCACCACCATTGGGGATTGGCCGGACGATTGCTCTGGACTTGCAAAGTACTTGGTGGCGACGCTGGTGGCAAAAGCGCAAAGGCTTTGAAGCATACGCTGCCGATTACACTCGCCTGATCGCGTCCGAAGCGAATTCGATCACCAAGGATATCGAGGAAAACCAGATTGCGGCAGTGTTGGAAAACGTCCGCGCAATTCTGGCGGACTTCATGCGGGAGCAGAAGGAGACGTTGCTGAGTATCTCATCATCAGCGGACAAAAATATCGGGCAGGCCTCGGCAGCGATGGCGGGCCTGCAACCTCAGAAATCGCGAGACGAAATTCTGGGTGACATCCTGAAAGACCTAAGCAACGAAGCGGCATAAGTAGAAAAATGGCAAACAACTCACAAACACGCTTTGTTTCACCGAAAGCATGGGAACGTATCGAGCAGTGGTCCCGCCGCAAACCGGTTTTCGCTTTGATGGGTGAATTCAGCGCTGGCAAATCCACACTGATGAACTTTTTACTGCGAACGCATACATTGCCAACGCAGGTCACCGCGACCCAGCTACCACCGGTCTGGTTTAGCTGGGGCAGTGAAACACCGTACATCAAACGCCATGACGGAAGCGTTGAGCCAATCGAGCTGGATCAGCTTGAGACTGTTGGCGTCAATGACGCGCAGTTCATTCGTATCTTTCTTGAAGCAGATATTCTGGAAGCCGTCGATCTGATCGACACCCCCGGCATCTCGGACCCCAAGATCTCGACAGATGTCTGGCAGCGGGCAGTCGGTCAGGCAAATGGTGTCATATGGTGCACCCATGCGACGCAAGCCTGGCGCGAAACCGAACGTGCAACGTGGGTTTCGCTGCCGGACCGCTTGCAACACAACTCTCTGTTGTTGGTGACGCGGGCGGATGCACTAAACCTTAAGGACCGCCAAAAGGTTCTGCGTCGTGTCAACCGCGAAGCCGGGCATCTGTTCAACCGGTCCATCTTGTTTTCTGCCCGGGATGCGATCAATGCCCGCGACAAGACTGGGGACGCTGAAATGTGGTCGCGCAGCGGCGGCGGTAAGATGATTGACAGTTTTCTGGAAATCACAGAACAGATCATGGACAACCGCGCCGATCAGCTGGCACGGTACCAGATCGACAAAAGCCAGACGGGCGCATTCAAGGTTCAACCGCTGCGCCCTGCCCGCAAACCAGACGAACGAGAAGCACTGACCAGCGACATCGAAGCTGCACCTTTGCGACTGGTCAACCCGTTGGAAGACGAACAGCGAACTGAAAACAACGATCTTAATGTCGTGACAAGTTTCCCCATTCGGCCAGCCCGCGTGGAGCGGCGCCCTGATGAGGGCGAACGAGTTCGGATCAACCCGGATGAAGCTGAACGGCTGCGTGCCGAAATGGTATCAGACCCGGAGCAGATGTCCGAGAACGCTGATACCAGCGACGAATTGCGCGCCTTCTTCAAAGACACCTCGAACGATCCACTGGAATTGAAGAATGTCGCTGGTCTGGAAGAAGATGTAGATGAATTCGACCTGTCCGGTGAAATCGGCGATACAGATGACTCTGACGATCTGTTGGATGACGCTCCAGATGCTGAAACGGGCGACAAATCCGTTGATGACGTCCTGACCTCGTTGAACACGACGTTGCGTGAAGCCTCGGACGAAGCGGACGAAGTCGAAATTTTCACGCCGGAAGTTGAATCGCGTGATGATCGGGGTATCGAAGTCTCGGTATCCTCCATTGCGGCTCTGATGGCCGCTCAGCCCGAGAACAACGCCGAGGATTACGAACCTGAGCCTGAGACAAACGGCTTGATAGAAGTCGTAGCCTCAGTCGAGGAAGACGCCCGCGATATCCGCCACGATGCGCACATCGATCTTCCAGAATCCGCAGCCGGGTCGCCGCTTAGCGCGTCGGATATGTGGCGGGAAATTACAATCAAGGAGGACCTGCCAAAGGACGCAGACGGGCTTCAGAACGTATTCAAGGCCTTTCTTGCCGAATTTGACCAGATCGCAGTTGAATATAGTGCGAAACATTCCAAACACGCCCTGCAAGCCATTCCAAAGTCAAAAGAAAACAGCAGTGCAGAGTGGCATGTTTTGTAAGGATGCCTTAATCAAGGCGCTGAGAAAAAGGACGATAAAGAGTTAAATGTCCATTCAGGATGCATTGAACACCGCGATTGAAACAATACCCGACTGCATCGCAGCCGGGTATATCGACATGGAGACCGGCATGCTTTTGGGCAGCAGTGTCTCTGATTCCGATTGCGCTGAAGCGCTGGACACTTTGGCAATCGCAGTGGCCAATCTGTTTCAGGGGCGGGGTGTCGCTGCATTTGAAGCGCTCTTGCACGAGGCCGGAAACACTGATGAGGAAAACGCCGGGTTCGGGGAAATCGCGGTGTTTTCAAAAGACCGATTGAACATCTTTTTGCGGACCCAGGAATATCCTGATCATGTGGTCTGCTATATCTGCCGCAACAGCGCGAATGTGGGACTGGCACTCACGAAATCGCATCTCAGCCTCAAGCCGGTTGCGGCCGCAGTCTGAACGGGACCAGAGGGGGTCACGGTATGATGGACACAGACATTCTCGACATGCTCGAAGATATCGGGCGGTCTTCGGTTGCCCGCCTGTCTCCGACGGTGATTGTCCCCGGTGAAACTGCTGCAGCCCGTCGGGCGGCTGTATTGCGTTTCATTCGCGGAACGATATTGCCCAGACGACTCGAGCTGACCGCGGCCAACGGAAGCTGCCTGAAAATCGAAGTAAACAGTTCCCGGATCACGGATGTGTTTCAGGTGCCGTCCGGGCAGATCCCAGATTTCGAAACGGAATCACGTACCGCGCTGGTCGGCAAACTGGCCCAACTGATTTCTGATATTTCAGCCGCCCCTGCCCCACTGGAACTGATGCCTGGAAAGCCAGCCTCGACGCTGGAGGCTGATGATGTTGGTATTACGCTGAGTGAGATCGAGAACGCCTGCGCCGGAATTGAGCTTTCCTCTGAGCCCATCGTGTCTGTTGTTCCGGACGTTGAAAAACCTTCAGACAACAGCCCTGCCCCGACAGCAGGGTCGGGCAATTCGTTGGCGCAACAGTTTTTTGACGGAGCTGCACGCTTTGCCACAGGTCGTGTTCTAGTGGACAGTATGGAAAACACTGCACTGGCTTGCGAAGGAACCTGCAACCCTTCCGAGGGGATGCACCCCAATCAAGAGATTTTGACACGTTTTGTTTCGGATCTTGCTGGTTGGAACAATGACACCCGGGGCGAATTCGAAGGCCCACATCTGATCGTCATGCGGCCATCGGGTGGTAAGGGTGCGGGCATGGCGGTTCTGAGCGACAACGAACAGATTGCTGTGGCCATTCATGATGCCCGCAAACTTGGTGCGGTAATCAATCTTTGGAAATCTTTGGAGGAGGCTGAGGAATGACCGCCCCCAAAGCATTCAAATTTTCGACTAATTCAATGCGTTGTTTTTTTGTAGTCAGGGTAAAGAGTAATGAGTGAAACACATCGCCGCGAGCTTATTCGCATCGCAGAAGACATGAACGGGACGAGCAATGACGAAACACGTCAGTTCATATCGCGCATCATTGGTGATCTGGGAAAACTGAAACCGTCAGTTGCCTTTGTCGGGCAGATCAAGGCAGGAAAGTCGCGCTTGATCAACGGCTTCACCGGTCAGGCAGAATACCTGCCGTCGGACGTGAACCCCTGGACAACCGTGATCACCGACATGCATTTCGGGCACCCGAACGGTCGAACCGAAGGGGCCGAATTCCATTTCTTCGACAACTACCAGTGGCAATCACTGATCGCCGAAGGCGAAGAGTTGCGCAACATGTTCCCGGATGACGAGGACAGCTACAAGCGCGAGATGATCGAAGAGCAGGTCGAAGCCATGAAGACCCGGGCGCGTCGGCGACTGGGGGACAGTTATGAACAGCTGTTGGGTCAACACCACGATCTGGATCAACTGACTTCCGATGATCTGGCGCGTTACGTGTGCGCCGGGGACGACCCCGCAGAAGACGGGACAGTTGACCCCGGCAGTGATCGGGGACTTTACAGCGACATCACGCGCAAGGCCGAGGTCTATTTCGACATCGGGCATTTCCCGTTCCCTCTGACCGTCACTGATACGCCCGGAGTAAATGACCCCCTGCTGATCCGTGAGGAGATTTCGCGTCAGTATCTCAAAGAATCCGATTTCTTTGTGGTGGTTCTGTCAGCGCATCAGGCGTTGTCGCGTGCGGACCTGAAACTGTTCAGGCTGATGCAGGCATTGGAACTTGGACAGATCGTTGTCTTCATCAACCGAGTCGATGAATTGGGCGGCGGGGCCGATGATGCGGCAAAGGTGCGTCTGGATGTTGTAGACGGGCTCGAAAAAGCGTTAGGCACGTCGAATATCGATGTACTGATGGGAAGCGCACAATGGGCGCATTATGCACTGACCGGCGATGAAACCGGTGTGAACCACGATCATATTCTGGCTTGGTTGCGGGCGCACCCGGAACAGATGCAACAGTACCTGAACGGCGTGGCCGAGATCAAACAAGGCCCGGGACCCATCAGCCGCGAGGCTGTACTACGGTTTGCCGCGATGATCGCGTCGGGCTTGCCCGACTTGCGCCGCCATGTCACTCAGGCGTTGGCGGACGGGCCGATAAACGAACAGCTGAGGATGGCGTGGCAGCATCTCGACAGCTTCGCGCGTGGCGATTTGGAGCGGTCACAGGTACATCTTCGTGCGCTGCAAGACGAAGGCAGCGCGGGGGCGCACAGCCCGGATGACAGCGACAAGACGCTTGGTGATCTGCGCAAATTGATTGCGGACAAATCGCAAGACATCGTCAAGGACATGGACGATGTTCTGTCAAACCTGCGTGGGGTCATGGATGACACAGTCTCTGAATCCGTCTTTGTTGTGGTGCGCGGACCTGAAGGACAATCCCCATTGCTTGCCAAAGGCGGCGCGACCGAATTGAATTTCACTCCTTTGCGCGAACAAATGCGCGAGTTGGTGCAGGGCGCGTCGCAAGTGGTGCGGCAACGCATGTTGAGCGAACTTTACGCGATCGACATGCAATGCAACGCCGCTTTGCGGGCACTGCCAGGGTGGCAGGAACCAGTCGACAATCGCATGAACACAAGTGCAGTGCGTTGGTTCCGTCCGGACACCACCGCCTTGACCCGTGGCATTACCGTTGAGCTGCGTGTAAACTGGTTGTCGCGTCTGATATCGCGCAACAGCGTTGTGGCGCGGGCCGAGCGCATGATCGTGCAGGAATTCGAACTGATTGGCGATGACCTGATCGACACAACGCGTGAAAATCTTCTGGAACGGTTGAAAACTGTTCTGGATCATTACTTGGCCCTGTTGGCAGGCCATCTTGAGCACCGTTCCGGAGCGGGTGAGTTGAATGCTCAGGCGGAAGCACAAGCTGCGTTCGAACGGGCGCGCCGTATTGCTGACGAGTTGGATAGTGTCTTTGGAACAAGCAACGTGGACGAACGACAAGCAGAGGCTGCGGAATGATTGAGTTTCCCGGAACCGAACAGGAAGTGCGCCAGCTGGAGCGTTTTCTGACATCGACAGAAAAACTGTCGTCGGACCCGAAATTGGAAGATATGCGCGCACGGGCTCTGGCCCACGCCGAACGCCTCTCCAACGCGGTCAACATCGGTTTCGCCGGAGAGTTCGGGGCGGGCAAGTCAAGCCTTGCAAACATGCTGGCAGGGGCGGATATTCTTCCAACCGGTCCGCAGCACCTGAAGCTGCCACTTGTCATCGTTGCCTACGCGGATACGCCAGAGACGACAGTCGGCTGGTGGAACAAGGAGCCAAAGACATATTCTGGTATAGCACTGGAAAAGGCCGCTGCGGATGAGCCTGACTTTATTTCGGTTGGATTGAACACACCTGCTCTCAAAGAGATATCACTGTTCGATCTTCCCGGCTCCGGCGCATTGGATGATACATACAAACAGACACTGGACCTGCTGAAATTCGTCGACTGTGCCATCTGGTGTACCAACGGCACAAGCGCATGGCGTGAAACAGAACGGCATTTGTGGGCGCAGGTGCCGCCCGAGCTAAGAGCCAACAGCCTGCTGGCAGTTACACATGCTGATTTGCCCCCGGTGCAGGCCGCTCTGGATCGGGTACTGGCTCGATTGAACAAAGAAAAAGAAGGACTGTTTCGCGCTGTGGTCCCAATTGGCACGCCCGTCGCGGTGCGCGCCATGGCACAAGAGCCGGAACCAGATTTTGATCTTTG
Organism: Ruegeria sp. AL7; assembly: GCF_056536105.1. NCBI lineage: Bacteria > Pseudomonadati > Pseudomonadota > Alphaproteobacteria > Rhodobacterales > Roseobacteraceae > Ruegeria > Ruegeria sp. AL7. The sequence continues at coordinate 633,037 of NZ_JBQFJF010000002.1, read as the reverse complement.
GGAAAACTGTGGCGGCCAGGAACTCGCGGAAAAGGTCCTTGATGCGGCGTCTGACCGGCGGCGCAGTGACCTTGACGCTGCCCGGAAGGATCTGAAGCACGAGTTTCTGCCATTCCTGGAAACATTGAATGGGCCAGAGCCGGAACCTTCCGTCAACGATGCTGCGTCAATGCAGTCAACGCTGGGGTCTGCCCTTCCGCCACTGAACAACCCAATTCTTGAAGACTGGTTGGCTGCCATTGCCAGCATTTATGAAGATCTGCGTGACACCGCCGCCATTGAACCCGCAGCGTTTTTGCAAAGCTGCCAGGAAATCGTCGAAGATTTCGCGGAACGGCTGGACCAAGGTGGCGAGATCGATCCGGATGCTGACTGGATTCCGGCCGAGTTCGAAAAAGCGACTGACTTGTTGTTGTTGCTTCAGTTTGAAAGCGGAGATGCGCCTTTGAAAGACGCAATCAGCATACTTGTACAGCTTGGTGACAACCTTGCCTGGGCTGGCAGTACCGTTGCCGCAGCACAATCCAAAACCGGTACCTAGCACATTCCATCAGGATTGAAGCGCTGTTCAGCGATTCGAAGGGCCGAAGAATCGGCACTTTATTGTTTCGAATTCGTAGACCAAGAGACCGATTTGGGGTCGTCAGTTTTCATTTATTCCACCCCGTTAATCAATATATTGTGCTATTGCTTCGAACTAACGCCATATATGCCATAATCAAAAAAACGATCCTTAGTGAAGCCATCAGGCGGCCCCATTAAAGTCAAATTTGAAACGTCTAACCGTTCTCAAGTGTCCTGCGGTTGTTTTTGGTTGTGAGTTCGTGGGCTGCCGGCCCTGTTTAATTAAGCCGCAAAATGAGTAGAACGGGCGGATTAAAATGAGCCACAACCAGGCTGTCGGTGCAACGCACGACGAACCAAAAATTGAAGGACTGCAACCGGGCGCAAAGCTGTTGCGCGGGCAGTATGAGATCCTCCGATATCTCAGCAACGGCGGATTTGGGATCACCTATTTAGCACGCGACAGCCTGGAGCGTGATGTCGTGATCAAGGAATGTTTCCCCGGTGCGTTGTGCCGTCGCAACGGGGACTTGGTTGAGCCGAACGACCCGTCCTACAAGGATGATTTGCGCGCCATTATCGACCTGTTTATTCAGGAAGCCCGCAATCATGCGCGTCTGGTGCATCCGAACATCGTCGACGTTCATCAGGTGTTCGAAGACAACGATACCGCCTATATCGCTATGGATCTGATCCGTGGTTGCGACCTGCTGGACTATGTTGAAAATCCGGAAAACGACGGTGGTCCTGACTTTGTCGTGCAAGTCACGGAAAAGATGCTGTCCGCGGTGTCGTTCATCCACCAAAGCGGGATGCTGCACCGTGACATTTCACCCGACAACATCCTGATTGACGAAAACGGAAACCCGGTCCTGATCGACTTCGGTGCCGCGCGTGAGCAAGCCGCAAACAAGTCGGCCGCATTGTTGACCCTGCGCGTCATAAAAGACGGATATTCGCCGCACGAGTTTTACGTCCGTGGTGCCGAACAAGGGCCCAGCAGTGACCTCTATGTCTTGGCCGCGACTCTGTATCACGCAATCAGTGGCGAACGCCCGGTAGACGGCCAGAGCCGCCTGAATGCATTCAACAACGGGCAAGACGACCCTTATACCCCATTGGCAGGCCGCTTTGACGGATACCCCAACGGATTCCTCGAAGCAATCGACAAGGCAATGGAAGTACACGCAACGGACCGGTTGCAGACAGCCCTGGATTGGCTGCGCATGTTCCGCGGCCCTGGCGTGATGTTTGATACATTCGCCTATCGCCCGGTTTCCGTGATTGTCGGCATGGATCGTAAGGACAAGGAAGAAGAAAAGGCGCGGATCAAGGCCGAAAGTGAAAATGCCGAAGCGGTTGTGACGGCTCTGCTTGCCGGGAACTCGGACATTGTTCGCGAAACCGAAAAAAAGAATGAACCCGAGATGGCAAAGATTTCTGCAAAAGCGGAAACACCGGTCGCAGTTGATACCGTGGTTCAGAGCGGATCCGGTGGCAGCGGCAAGATGATCGCTGGTGCAGCAGTGCTTGTGGCAGCGTTGGCTGCAGGCGGTTTCTTCGTGATGTCCGGCGACAAAGGTGAAGAACAAGCTGAGGTTACGACGACGCTGCCTGAAGCAACCACACAAACTGCCGAAGCAGACCCGCCCGCGGTGGAAGAACCCGTGGCCGAAACACCTGAACCCGACGTCACGGTCGCTTCAGAGCAACAACCTGAACCAGAAGAGCCTGTCGAGCAGGCGCAAGTTGAACCTGCGGAACCAACCGCTTCAGAAACAGCGTCCGAAGCTACCGAGACTGCCGGTGCCCAGGAACAACCTGCAGAACAAGAGGTTGTGGCCGTTGTGGACGAACCCAAAACCGTAGCCGCTTCCGGCACTCCGGTCGAACAACAGGTATCTTTCCACCATTGGGATGTTGAAATCCCCTTCCAGACGTCCCGCCGCCGGACCGCAACAGGTGCAACAATTGCGGTAACCGGTGTGGACGCCAAACAGGACATGAGCGTTATCGGCGAATGGGTGGAACCCGGAGTTGTGATCTTTACTCTGAACGGCAACCCGGTTCGTCAGGACGTCTCTTTCGCGGCGCAAGTCCTGGACAAGCTAAGCGTCGACCCAGACGGCTTTACACGGGTTGCAGCCCGCTACCGGCCGCTTGGAAAGACCCGCGCGCAGAATGGCCTGCTGGCACTGCCTGTGCTGCGCTCGGTCGGATTGGAGAACGGTTACTCGTTCACAGTCAGCAGCTCGGGAGGTGAAGGGTGGCAAACAAAAGTAAGCTCGGTTCCAGCCGAGGCGACAGGCAGCTTGCAAAAAGGCGATGTTCTGTTGAGCGAAAGCCAGACCAACATGACATTGAATACGTCCGAAAGCCTTGATGGCATGCTGGCTGCGCTGGTTTCCGACAGTCAGCCAGAGGCAAAGCTGACCGTATTGCGCAACGGTGCTGAGGTAGCTGCGACCATGCAGTTAGCGCAGGAGTGATCTGACCGGTTCAATTTTGATCTGCCAGTGTGTGTTTACTGAGGGTGGCTTTAAGTTTGCCGCCCGGCGGGAACCGGCCCGCCGCAGAGAGTACCAGTTTCCATGTTTTCAATTGAGTGTCTCTGCGTTGTTCCACGCAGGGTTAGGTAGCAGCCCCATGGCACAAAAGGTCCGTGCCAACAATTCGAAGGTGTCGACACCATGTTCAAATACAAAAGCCCTCTGAGCCGGCTTCTCGAAGGTGCCGGCAAATCCAAAGAAGATGATGTTGCTGAAAACGCTCATGCAGCTGACAGCGCGGCACCTGAAACCGAAAAGCAGGAGCCTATCGCAGACTTCAACGCGCTGCGTGCCGCACTGGCCGGTGGAAACATGACGTCTGAATCCTATGAGGAAACAGACGAGCTTATCCCTGAAGAGAAAATGCCGGAATTCGACGAAGTTGCGGCGGAGAACACGGAAGAGCCGGTTGAAGTGTCCATCTTCGTTGAAGATGCAACTGACGAGGACGACCAAGATACCAAGAACTTGATGGCCGACCCCGACGATGACGAGGATATCTCGGACGATCAAATCATCACTTTGCATGTAGCAGACGAGCTTGCCGAAACACCGGATGAAGTTGCGCCGCCTCTGGATGTAGCTGAAATGAGCGCGCCGGAAACGGTGGAAGCTGAGGTTGCAGCCCCGTCCGTGCAAGAACCGGCAGTGGTGGAAGAGGGTGCCGTACAGGCTCAACCCACGCCTGCCGCCCCAGCCGAGGACCGTCGCTCGCGGGTCAAAACAACGTTCCTTGGGTTTGAGCGTGCGGACACGCATGTTCAGGAATTGATCGAAACATCAGAACCCGTCTCAAAAACCGAAGCTGCTCAGGAAACATTCCCGGTTGGCTGGCTGGTGGTGACGGCAGGTCCCGGGCGGGGCGCCAGCATCACCCTGACCGAAGGCCTGATGCAAATCGGTCGAAACGATGACCAGGCGATCCAACTGGATTTCGGCGACACAGGCATTTCACGTTCGAACCACGCTGTTATTGCTTATGACCCGGAAGATCGGAAATGCTATCTAGGGCATGGCGGAAAGGCCAACCTTGTTCGCCTGAATGGTAAACCCGTTCTGAGCACAATCGCACTCTCCAGCGGTGATCTGATCCGCATCAGTGAAACATCAATCCGATTTATGGCCTTCTGCGATGAAGGTTTTGATTGGCGGGATTCCTGATAGATGCTGGCTACTCCGGCATATGATGTTGCGCTGATCCTGAACCAGGGTCAGCGGGAAACGCAGGAAGACGCGATTGCTGCGCGCATGTTCGACGCATCGGACGCGGGCTATATTGCGATCGCTGACGGTATGGGTGGCCACGAGGCGGGCGAAGTGGCTTCGGAAATGGTGATTGCCGCTTGGCGGAACGCGCTGGATACCGAGCTAGAGGCCGATACCTTGAATGAAGGCGCCGCAATTGACGCGCTGCCATTGGCTGCCATGCAAGCCAATGCAGCAATATCAGACCATAACGAGGCACAAGGCCAGGGTTTCAACATGGGCTCCACCTTGTTGGGTGTCCTCTTTCTGGGTCAGCGTGTGTTCCGGATTTCGATCGGTGACAGCCCCCTTTACCTGTTCCGCGAAGGCAAGTTGACACAGGTGAACGAAGACCACTCGATGGCCCCCGTGATCGACGCAAAACTGGCCGCTGGTGAGCTTTCGGAAGCTGAAGCACGGGGACTGGACCGGAACCAACTGACGTCGGTGATCATGGGGGGTGCTATTCCAAAAGTGGATTGCCCTGAAGACCCGCTGATCGTGTCTCCGGCTGATATTCTGATCCTTGGCAGCGACGGGCTTCAGTATCTTAGCGACGCTGAGATTCAGGATGTTCTGCGCCTGCATCAGCAAGAGCTAGCACAGGAAATCGCCGAAGCCTTGCAACTGGCAGTGCAGGCCAAGGGCGATCCCGATCAGGACAATCTGTCGATCGCAGTCGCAAAACTTACGAGAAAATAACCAGGCAAAGCAACAGGACCCATGAGAAAACACCTATTCATATCAAGCCTTGCCCTTGCCGCCGCCACAGGCGCGGCGTCAGCGCAAGAGGCATGTTCAAACTACGAGATTCAGCGTGGCGATAGTCTGCGGGAATTGGCAATCCGAGTTTACGCAACCGAAGATTATCGGCCAATCTACGATGCGAACAGGGATGTTATCGGCACAAATCCCAATATCATTCGTGTCGGCGATGTTTTGAAATTGCCTTGCCTGGAAGATGTCGGGCGCGCGCCCGAGTTGCCCGACACCGAAGCAGGACGCCTCGCGGCTGAAATGGCCTCAGAACTGGTAAAAGCGGCAGAAGAACGCGCGGAGAAAGCCGTGGCCGAAGCGGAAGCCCGTGTCGCGGCAGCGGAAGCTGAGGCAAAGAAGGCAAGTGAAGATGCAGTCGTCGCTGCACGGGCCGCTGCCAAAGAAGAGATTGAGGCAGCCCGCTCGGAAGCCGCCGCACTGATCAGAAATGCTAACGCTGAAACGCGCCCGGAAATTCGTGATCGTCAGTTGCTGTTGATTACCGGTGGGAACTACGCTCCGTTTACGGACGAAGCGTTGCCCAACCGGGGGCTTTACACGCATCTGGTTGAGACAGCGATGCTGCGTGCCGCTCCGGAACAAGCGTATAAAATTCAGTTTGTGAACGATTGGTCGTCGCATCTGGATCTCTTGATGCCAACACTTGCATTTGACGGCACCTTCCCCTGGTCACGCCCAAATTGCGAAGATGCAGCAGCGTTGTCGGAAAGTGACCGCAATCGTTGTGAGACCTACGATTTCTCAAACCCGTTCTATGAAGTCGTGGATACATTCTTTGCGCGCGATGGATCGGGGTACGAGCAGACGCTGACCTATGCCGACTTTGCCGGGACAACAATTTGCCGCCCGGAAGGCTGGTCGCTTTCACATATGGACGCGGTAAGTCTTTACGAACCCGTCATCAAGCTGATGCGGCCAACATCGCCTGATGATTGCTTTCATGCTGTGATGGACGGAACTGCCGATATCGTGGCAATCGAAGCGCATCTGGCAGAGGAAGCCATCGCTCGGCTTGGCTATAAACACCGGATTATCGAAAACCCCAACCTGGCGGCGATCAAGTCGCTTAATGTCATGACCCATAAAGATAATCCTGATGGGGAAGCGATCTTAGAGACGCTGAATCAGGGTCTGGCAATCATGCAGCAGTCAGGCGAATGGCGCGATATCGTGTCGACCGCCCTGCGTCACCAAATGGAAAATGGATAAGGCCCCGTCTGGCCTGACAAACAAAAGTCTGGAGGAAGTGGAAATGTTTAACGAGAAAATTAAGAAACTGGCGCTGTCGGCAACTGCCATCACAGCTCTGAGTGCGGGAGCCGCCGCTGCACAGGAAGCGTGCACGAACTACACCGTGCAAGATGGTGACACATTGGCAACCATCGCCATCGCCGCCTATGGCACCTCGAACTACCAGCCGATCTTCAACGCGAACAGGAACGCGATCACAAACCCGGGGGCTCTTAATCCTGGGCTGGTGCTGGCCCTGCCCTGTGAAGACGGTAGCTTGCCGAACGGCCAAAGCGCGCAGGAAATCATCGCTGCTGAAGAACAGCGCGCCGCCAGCGTAAAGCGGTCGAATGTCTATGCGCCGCCGATCAAAATGGTGGCTGGTAACGGTTGGGAACCGTTCACAACCGAAACACTGAATGGCGGGGGCATCATGACTCGTCTGGCAACGACCAGCCTTCAGCGGGCAGGAAACAGCCGTGAGTATTCAGTCAGCTTTGTCGACGACTGGAGTTCGCATCTGGATACACTGTTGCCGCTTGGTGCCTTTGATATTTCAATTGCATGGACCGTTCCTGATTGTACCAACCGTACATACGAATGGTCCCCTGAAACCGAAGCTCGCTGCACTCAATTCGTAGCTTCGGTCCCGGTTTATGATATCGTCGGCGGCTTCTTCACACTGCCGGAAAGCGAATACGCAAGCGCGACCAGTTTCAAGGACCTGGAAGGCTCGACCATTTGCCGTATGGCAGGCTGGAGTATGGTTGTTCTGGAAGAACAGGGACTGAACCGCGAGAACACGACTGTGGTTCAGCCCAGCTCGGCCCGTGATTGTCTTGACGCTGTATTGACCGGAACCGCAGATGTTGCGGCATTCGAAGTTGATCTGTTCGCATCGACAATGAAAGACATGGGTTTGACTTCGGCTGACATCGTTGAGAACCCCTATGTGTCCACACTGTCGTCGATGAGCTTCCTTGCGCACCGCACCAACCCGTTCGCGCGCGAATACATCGCTATGATGAACAAGGGTCTGATCGAAATGCGTCAATCCGGTGAATGGTACGCGATCATCTCGGATACGCTGCGTGAGCAAAACGCAAAGTTGAACGCAGCTTCGAACTGATCCCTCGGTTCAGCTGAAACTTTGGGGCCGGTTCTTGAACCGGCCCCCTTTTGCTGAATTATCGGCGCGATTCAATCGGATGCCAAAATTCGGCCATTTATCTGCTTCAGAAATACCTCATACGCGCAGCATCTTGGGAACAAAGTGCAATCATCCCTCAAGTGACACGTCCGAGCGAGCAAGAGTGACATATGATACAGTGTGCCTTGAATATCCAAAGTGGATCTCTGACACGGGCGTCGTGGCCGGGTTTGGAAATTGCTGTTATCTTGCCCTGTTACAATGAAGCCGTTGCCATTGGTGAAACAGTCAAGCAGTTCCGCGCCGCCCTGCCGGAGGCGGTAATTTACGTATTCGACAACAATTCCACGGACGGCTCGGCGAGAGTGGCGCAAGAAGCTGGCGCGCTGGTCTACTCTGAAACATTTCAGGGCAAAGGTAACGTTGTCCGCAGGATGTTTGCTGACGTGGATGCGGATGTCTACGTCATGGCAGACGGGGATGCGACCTACGACAGTATGGCAGCACCTGAAATGATCAATCTGCTGGTCTCGCAAAACCTTGATATGGTCAATGGCGCACGGGTGAACGACGACAGTCAAGCTTATCGACGGGGTCATAAGTTTGGAAACGCCTTGTTCAGCGGGCTGGTGAAATTCTTCTTTAACAGCAAAATCAACGACCTGCTGTCCGGTTATCGTGTTTTCAGCAGACGCTTTGTCAAAAGCTTTCCGGCGGTTTCCAACGGGTTCGAGATTGAAACTGAACTTACAGTGCACGCGATGCAGATGCGCATGCCGATTGGAGAGGTTGAGACAAAATACGTTTCACGGCTTCCGGATTCGAACTCAAAACTGGCCACCTATTCAGATGGGTGGCGAATTCTCAAGATGATTGGCCTTTTGATCAAAGACGAAAAGCCAATCGCGTTCTTCTTATCTTTGGCATTGTTGATATTCTTACCTTCGCTTCTCGTATTCGCATCGGTTTTCCGCGAGTTTTTGGAAACAGGGTTGGTTGACCGAATTCCGTCTTTGGTTGTCGCAGTATCCGGTTTTGTCGGAACCATGCTGTCAATCGTGTGCGCGCTGATCCTTGAGTCTCTGGCGCTTGCCCGGCGAGAGGCGCGTCGCCTGTCTTATCTGCGACACAAAGGTTTTGCGATGTACGGTACGAACAGAACAAAGGCGCCGATTGCCAACCCAGAACCCCGGCGCGTTGGCTAATACCCAGTCTCCAGGCTTCCTCTTTGCGTAAACACAAGATTGTGTTCGTGTTCAACCATGGTTGAACTGCTTGGCTGTCCAGAAAATCCCGAGAACCAAAATGCAAATGACCAGCACCCCAAATGCTGGTCATTCTCTGAGTGAGTGATAAGGCCCTGAGGCATCACCAGTGAAATTCTCTGTTACCCAAGGTTTAAAGCAGTCAGCGCTGCCGTGCTATTAGGGGAATCCCGTAAGTACAAACAAACTCATTGTAAAGTATTGTAAATGCGTAATACTTTTCTCGACCCTACTTTCCGTAACAATGACCGCGATACAAAAAAGGGACCGCACAATTGTGCCGGTCCCTTTCTGCTTTTTGAACAGGCAAAGGATCGCCTGTTTTGCCGTTAGCGATTAGCCGATGATTGTGTTCAACGTTGTGCTGGGCCGCATAACCGCCGCCGTTTTGGCTGGGTCCGTGTGATAGTAGCCGCCCAAATCCGCAGCTTGACCTTGAGCTGCGGCCAACTCTGACAGGATCTGCTCTTCGTTGGCGGCCAGCTCCTTGGCCAGTGACGCAAACTCGGCAGCCAGTTCCGCATCTTTGGATTGGGTGGCCAAAGCCTCTGCCCAATAGCGTGCAAACCAATAGTGGCTGTCGCGGTTGTCCGGCTGACCAACTTTTCGGCTGGGTGAGCGGTTGTTGTCCAGAATACCCTGCGTCGCTGCTTCGGCCGCTGTACCCAGAATGCCCGCTTTTTCGTTGCCTTTGCTATCAGCAAGGAAGTTCAGCGATTCACCCAACGCACAGAACTCACCCATCGAGTCCCAGCGCAGATGGTTTTCCTCGACCAACTGCTGCACGTGTTTGGGCGCCGAACCACCGGCACCGGTTTCGAACAATCCGCCACCGTTCATAAGTTTGACGATGGAGAGCATCTTGGCCGAAGTACCAAGCTCCAGGATCGGGAACAGGTCAGTCAGATAGTCCCGCAGCACGTTGCCTGTAATGGCAATCGAGTCGTTACCAGCGGTGATCGTCTCCAACGACTGACGGGTCGCTTCACGCGGGGCCATGATCAGGAACTTGTCGGCCACGCCAGCAGCCTCAAGCGCCGGTTTGACATATTTGATAAGCTCCGCGTCATGGGCCCGGTTTGCGTCCAACCAGAAAATCGCCTCGGAGCCGGTCAGACGCTGACGGTCCATGGCCAGCTGAATCCAGTTCTCGATCGGCGCTTTTTTGACAGTGCAGGCGCGCCAGATATCGCCGGCCTCGACACTATGGCTGTGCAACGTTTCGCCATTGGCCAGAACGATGCGGATCGTACCATCGGCCGGCGCCTCGAAAGTTGTCGGGTGCGAACCGTATTCCTCGGCTTTCTGAGCCATCAGGCCCACGTTCGCCACGGCTCCGGCAGTGGACGGGTTCAACGCGCCATTGGCTTTGAAGAACTTAATGGCCTCATCATAGACGGTCGCGTAGCAGCGATCAGGGATCACACAGTTGGTGTCACCTTTGGCACCCGTCTCATCCCAGCCCTTACCCCCGGCGCGGATCACTGCAGGCATTGAGGCATCAATGATTACATCCGATGGGACATGCAGGTTCGTGATTCCGCGGTCCGAATCCACCATATACATGGACGGGCGGTCCGCCTTGATCGCGTCGATGGCCGTCATGATGTCGGCGTGACCCTGTACGCGCTCCAGCAGCGCCCCCAAACCGGAATTTGGGTTCACACCCAACGCATCCAGTTCCGCGCCGAACTTTTCGAACACGGGGGCCAGCCAGGCTTTGACCGCATATCCAAAGATGATCGGGTCTGAAACCTTCATCATCGTGGCTTTCATATGCAGCGAGAACATGGTCCCGTCTTTTTTGGTGTCCTCAATGGCATCTGAAAGGAACGCAGACAGTGCCTTGACCGACATGAAAGTCGCGTCGGCTATGGTTCCTTCTTCCAGCGACCAGCCGTCTTTCAGAACGGTGACGTCACCATCCTTGCCCACAAATTCGATTGTCGCATCGCCTGCTTGTGCTGCGGTAATGGTGGCCGAAATCTCGTTTGCATAGAAATCATTGGCCGGCATGGACGACACTTTGGTCTTGCTGTCCGACGCCCATTCGCCCATCGAATGCGGGTTGTTCTGGGCATAGTTTTTCACGGCACGCGCCGCACGGCGGTCACTGTTCCCTTCGCGCAGAACCGGGTTAACAGCAGAACCTTTGATCGCGTCATAACGGGCGCGGATCGTCTTTTCCTCATCCGTTGCAGGTTCTGCAGGGTAGGTCGGAATGTCGTAACCCTGCGATTGCAGCTCTTCGACGGCCGCAACCAACTGTGGAACCGAGGCAGAGATATTTGGCAGCTTGATGACATTGGCATCCGGTGTCTTCACCAGATCGCCCAAATCAGCCAGATCGTCGCTTACACGCTGATCGTCGGTAAGGTTCTCGGGGAATGCTGCCAGAATACGTCCCGCCAGAGAAATATCTTTGGTGCCAACGCGGACGCCAGCAGCAGATGCGAACTTGCGGATGATGGGCAGGAACGAAGCGCTGGCCAGCTCTGGCGCTTCGTCTACAATGGTATACAATATGTCGAAGTTCGATTTATCTGCCATATTCTTTTACCTTTTTTAAGCCTTTCGGGGCGTGCGATCCAAGAGTTGCAACCACAATTGCGTGGCGTGAGAGGGGCTAAACCACGATACAGCCCCTGGGTGACTCTGTTTTGACAGGGCTTCCATTAAATCACGTTTGACTTGGAATCAATCGCATCTGCCCGCGCGTTTTGCCACGGGTCAGATAAAGTGTCGTGTAACTCTTGGGACGGGTAAGCCTGCCCGTGGGCTGGAAGGTCGTGGCTAACGATACCGTTGCCCGGTCTCTGGATCAAAAAACATCACACGATCTGGCTGTATGGCGATGCCGATCCGATCCCCGGTTCTGCTTCGTTGGTCGTCCCGTTCCTCAATGATCAGCTTATCACCATTTGGCGTCCGTAGATATGAATAGGAAACACCGCCCAAGGCTTCGGTCAGGTCCACGGTGCAAGTATCGGCCGAACGGTCAATCTGAATATGTTCGGGCCGCATGCCCAATGTCACCTTGGTCCGACCGGAGGGGATAGTCGCAGAAACGGGCAACGGCTTGCCTAGCGCGGGATGGGAGACATGGCCATCCCCATAGTCACATTCCAGAAAGTTCATTGCAGGCGAACCGATGAAGCCTGCGACAAACCGGTTGTCGGGATCACGGTACAAATCCATCGGAGCCCCAACTTGTTCAATGCGACCATCCCGCAGCACGACGATCTTGTCGGCCATGGTCATGGCTTCGACCTGATCATGGGTCACGTAAATCATTGTCGCGCCGATTTCCTGATGAAGGCGCGCGATCTCAACACGCATTTCCACGCGCAACTCGGCGTCCAGATTGGACAAGGGTTCGTCAAACAGGAAAACGTCGGGGCCGCGAACGATGGCACGGCCAATCGCAACCCGCTGCCGTTGACCACCCGACAGAGCCTTGGGTTTGCGTTTGAGATACTGGTCAAGCTTCAGAATGTTCGAGGCTTCCTGCACTTTTCTGGTGATCTCGGCCTTTGGGACACCGTTCATGCGAAGCCCAAAGCCCATATTTTCCGCCACGGTCATATGCGGATAAAGCGCATAGGTCTGGAACACCATCGCCACACCACGTTTGGCCGGGTCCATGTGGGTTACGTCCCGAACCCCAATGTGGATCTGGCCTTCCGACGTATCTTCCAAACCCGCGATCATCCGAAGCAATGTGGATTTGCCACACCCCGAAGGGCCAACGAAAACACAGAACTCACCATCTTCGATCTGCAAGTCGATGCCGTGAATGACTTGCGTCTGGCCGTACCGCTTGATTGCCTGATTCAGGGTTACACCTGTCATGTCGCTTGCTTCCTGTCATTGCCGAGGTCTGGTCGCGTTTCAGGGAAACGCCATGCCTGTGCCTCGGTGCTGATTTGTTCAGCCACCCGCCGCACACGAGGCACCCATGCCTCGAGTTGTTCAAAATCCATTCGTTGGGTCGAGCCGGTTACCGAGATTGCGCCCAGGACCCGACCGTTTGTTGTCAGAATGGGGCAAGCAACGCAGATAATCCCGGGTTCATGTTCTTCGTCATCAACGGCAAAACCCTTGCTGCGAATTCGATCAAGATCCGTGCGCAGGTCATTGTCGGACGTCAGAGTCTTGTCGGTAAAGCGGTGAAAACTCTGCTGCGAAATTGCCCGGTTAAGGTCACTTTCATTCAGAAAGGCAAGCATCGCCTTGCCAACACCCGTGCAATATGCCGGGCCTACCTTACCCGCCTGGGAATACATCTCGATCGGTTGCGCCGCGTTGCGTTTGTCTACGTAAAGAACCTGACCTGCATCAAGCTGCGCCAAATGCACGGTCTCTCCGGTTTCCTGGCTTAGAATATCGAGAAACGGACGTGCAATAGGGGCCAGTGAGCTTTGGGTCCAGGCTGCATGCGCAAGTCGTACCAAACGCATACCCGGCGCGTAGGTTTGGCGCTCGGGGTCGTAACATAGCATTCCCTGATTGGTTAACGATTGCAAAAACCGATACAATGTTGCTTTCGGAAAATCGCTGCCGTCCAGCAATTCCGAAAATCGCACAGGGCGCTGAAATGCGGCGACCTGATCCAGCACGTCACATGCTTTGCCAATAGTTCCGTCACCTGACACGGGCGTCTGTTCTCCTCAGCTTGCCCATCGCAGTTCGCACGAGGGTCTTGACAAGACTAACCGAGTCGATGTGTAGTTTTCAATATATAAAACATAGTTTCACTATTTGGAACTTATGTGGAAGCAACAGGGAGGAAACCATGTATTCCACTTTCAAGCGCACAACCGCTGCGCTGGCACTTGGCGTTGCTATTGCAGCACCGGCGGCTGCCGACCTGACCGGAGAACTTCGGATTTTTCTGGACACGTCGAACCCGGCCCCGCGCGCAACGATGGAAGCGATGATCGAGCGGTTCGCAGCGCAGCACCCCGGCCTGGAAATTGAAACCACGGTTATCGACCGCGAGGCGTATAAGACCCAGATCCGCAACTTTCTGACGGCCGACACACCCGACGTGGCCACTTGGTACGCCGCCAACCGTATGAAACCATATGTCGAGGCCGGTCTGTTCGAAGACGTCTCGGATCTTTGGTCGGAACCTGAAATCGCCGAAAACCTGGCATCAACCAAAGGCGCGATGACCATCGACGGCAAACAATGGGGCGTCCCTTACACTTACTACCAGTGGGGCGTTTACTATCGTAAAGATATCTTTGACGAATTGGGACTAAGCGAACCGACTACCTGGGAAGAAGAGCTGGCAAATTGCCAGAAGATCGTCGATTCAGGTCGCGCTTGTTATACCATCGGGACCAAGTTCCTTTGGACCGCTGGCGGTTGGTTCGACTACCTGAACATGCGCACCAACGGGTTTGATTTTCACAACCAGCTGGCCAATGGTGAAATCAGCTGGGAAGATGACCGGGTCAAGCAGACCTTTGCCAACTGGAAGCAGTTGATCGACATGGGGGCCTTCATTGATAACCATCAGACCTATAGCTGGCAGGAGGCTTTGCCATTCATGGTCAATGGAGAAGCCGCCGCGTACCTGATGGGCAACTTCGCAGTCGCGCCCTTGCGTGAAGCAGGGCTGACCGATGATCAGCTGGATTTCTACCAATTCGTGTCAATCAACCCTGATGTCGAACTGGCTGAAGACGCGCCGACCGATACATTCCATATCCCGGCGAATGCCTCGAACAAAGAAGCAGCGCGTGAATTCCTGCGCTTTGTTGTCTCGGCGGACGAACAGACCGAGATCAACAATGGGTCAAACCTCGGTCAGCTGCCGGTGAACGCGCAATCCTCAGTAGACGATGACAAGTTCCTGCAGCAGGGTTTTTCAATGCTCTCGTCCAACAGCCCCGGCGGTGTGGCTCAGTTCTGGGACCGCGACGCGCCGGCTGAAATGGCCAAAGTGTCAATGGAAGGTTTCCAAGAATTCATGGTCAAACCAGACAATGCTGACCGTATTCTGGCCAAGCTGGAACGCGCGCGAGAGCGTATCTACGACAACTGATCAGGCTTGGGCCGGGCTGAAGCCCGGCCTACTTGACCCGCTTTGTTGGGCAGGTTTCAGCCCGCCTTCACCTCAAGAAAATCCGGGACACCCATGACCACTGCCGCCGACGCCCCAGAACAGGAAAGCTGGTTCCACAGAAACCAACAGCGCATCGCGCCGTGGCTATTTCTGGCTCCGGGCCTGCTGTTCTTTATGGTCTACGTGATCATTCCGGTCTTCCAATCCTTCAACCTGTCACTTTACGAGTGGGATGGGTTGGGTGCCGCCGAATATGTAGGCATGCGCAACTATGAAGATTTGTATTGGGAATGGGTTGACCGGGACGCATTCTATATCTCGCTCAAAAACAATCTGATCTGGTTGATCCTATACCTTCTGGCCATTCCGGCGGGCCTGTTCATTGCCTTGTTTCTGAACCAGACAGTCTGGGGTATCCGCCTTTACAAATCGCTGTTTTTCTTTCCATTTGTCATTTCTCAGGTTGTCGTTGGCCTCGTATTCACGTGGTTTTACGACCCGACTTTTGGTCTTCTGAATGAGCTTCTTGGCTTATTTGGAATAGGCCCCTTGAATGTGCTGGGCGACGAACGTTTGGTCACCTACGGCATCATCGTCGCGGGCCTTTGGCCGCAAACCGCCTATTGCATGATCCTCTACCTCACCGGTCTGAATGCCGTCGACCCCGAACAGATCGAAGCCGGGCGCCTGGACGGTGCCAAAGGCTTGAGAATGCTGTGGCACATCATTCTGCCGCAGTTGCGCCCGGCGACTTTCATTGCATTCGTCGTGACAATCATCGGAGCGCTGCGCAGTTTCGACCTGATCTCAATCATGACACAGGGCGGGCCGTTCGGATCCTCCCGCGTGCTGGCCTATTACATGTTCGAAGTCGCCCTATCTGAATATGGCTTCCGCATGGGGTATGGCGCGGCAATCGCTGTGGTGCTTTTCCTGATTATGCTCTGCTTCATCGCCTATTTCCTCTGGTCGATGTATCGCGAAGAAAGGGGGCACTGAGATGTTTCCCAAACCCATCGAAAAACAACCTCGCGCCGCGCAGATCACCTATCAGGCGATGCTGCCACTTGCATTGTTGCTGTGGCTGGGGCCCCTGCTGGCGGTGGCTCTGTTTTCGGTCAAACCAGCGGCGGATTTCACCAACGCCAACTATTGGGGCTTGCCATCCAGTTTTGAAGGTGCAGTCAATTACGGGCTGGTGTTCTTCAACTCGGACATGCCGCGATATTTGCTGAACTCTTTCATGATCACCATTCCTACGGTAATCGGTGCCGTTGCTCTCAGTTCCATGACCGGCTTTGCACTAGGCATCTACAAATTCAAATCGAACCTATGGATTTTCTTTATGTTCGTAGCCGGCAATTTCGTGCCATTCCAGATCCTGATGGTGCCTGTGCGCGACCTGACACTGGATTTAGGCCTCTACAACACAAAAACCGGCCTCGTCTTGTTCCACATCGCCTTCCAGACCGGCTTTTGCACATTGTTCATGCGCAACTTTATCCGGGCCCTGCCCTTTGAATTAATCGAGGCCGCGCGAGTCGAGGGTATCAGCGAATGGCGCATCTTCTGGTACGTGGTGCTGCCGTTGATGAAACCCGCAATAGCCGCACTCAGCGTGCTGATCTTTACCTTCATCTGGAACGATTACTTTTGGGCGGTCGTCCTGACACAGGGCGCGGAAAGCCAACCTGTCACGGCAGGCATCACCAGTTTCAACGCCCAGTTCCGCGCCGCCTACCAATTAATGAGCGCGGGCTCGATCGTAGCAGCGCTGCCGCCGGTTGCCATGTTCTTCCTGATGCAAAAGCACTTTATCGCGGGCCTGACCCTCGGAGCTGTAAAATGACAAAGATAACTTTTATCGGAGCAGGTTCCACGATCTTTATGCAGAACATCGTGGGGGATGTTCTGTTAACGCCTGCTCTGGCGGACAGTCATTTTGCGCTGATGGATATCGACCCCGTACGCTTGACGGAAAGCGAATCTGTAGCCCGCGCCATGGTCCGTTCGGTCCGGTCAAACGCGACAGTATCCACACATGCGGATCGACGCGCGGCACTTGATGGTGCCGATTTCGTTATCACTGCCTTTCAGATTGGCGGGTACCAGCCTTGTACCGTCACTGATTTTGAGATCCCCAAACAATACGGGCTGCGCCAGACCATCGCCGATACGCTGGGCGTGGGTGGCATCATGCGGGGGCTGCGCACTGTGCCGGTCTTGTGGGACGTAGCGCATGACATGATGCAGCTATGCCCTGATGCGACACTACTACAATACGTCAATCCGATGGCCATCAACACCTGGGCACTGGCCGAGAGATACCCGTCATTGAAGCAGGTCGGCCTGTGCCACTCGGTTCAGAACACGGTGGCGGAACTGGCACATGATTTGGACCTGTCAAAAGACGACATTCGCTACAAGGTCGCGGGCGTCAATCACGTCGCCTTCTTCCTGCGGCTTGAGCATCAGGGCCATGATTTATACCCCGCCCTTCGGCAAGGTTATGTCAGCGGCAGGATCCCCAAGGCACCGCTGCTGATGCCGCGCTGCCCCAACAAGGTGCGCTACGAAGTGATGGATCACCTTGGCTTTTTCTGCACCGAAAGTTCTGAGCATTTGGCAGAATACGTGCCATGGTTCATCAAAGACGGGCGGGCGGACCTGATCGAGAAATTCTCAATCCCACTCGATGAATACCCGACCCGCTGTGTGGAACAGATGAGCAACTGGAAAGAGCAGGCCAAAACCGTGACTGACGGGCGCGACATAGCCGTCACTCGCAGCCATGAGTTTGCGGCAGACATAATGAACGCAATCATCTCTGACACCGCCTACGTGGCCTATGGCAATCTGCCAAACACCGGCCAGATACCTCAGCTGCCTATGGGGGCTGCTGTCGAAACACCGTGTCTGGTTGATGCAAATGGCATTCAGCCTTCTGTCATCACAGACGTCCCAGCGCAGCTGATCGCCCTTATGCGTACCCAGATCAACGTTCAGGAACTCACAGTCAGGGCATTGGTCGACCAGAACCCCGAGCATATCTATCATGCAGCCATGATGGACCCGCACACCGCCGCCGAACTGGACCTGCGCCAAATTCGAAATCTGGTGAACGACCTTCTGTCTGCCCATGCCGACTGGCTGCCAGATTGGTGCCGCCCATCTCGCGCCGCTTGAATTTCACCTTTTTACAAATACTCAAATCCACCCAGACCTAAAAAAAGCATCACAGAACAATGTCAAAACGCCGCTCACAGCATTGGTACGGGAAACTCGACAAGGATGGGTTCATCCATCGATCCTGGATGAAAAATCAGGGTTTTCCTAATCACGCCTTCGATGGGCGGCCAATCATCGGAATCTGCAACACATGGTCGGAGCTGACCCCTTGCAATTCCGGCCTGCGTGATCTGGCCGAAGGGGTAAAGCGCGGTGTGTGGGAGGCCGGGGGCTTTCCCGTCGAATTCCCGGTCATGTCGCTGGGCGAGACCCAGATGAAACCCACAGCCATGCTGTTTCGCAATCTGCTGGCCATGGATGTCGAAGAGTCGATCCGCGCATATGGCATTGACGGTGTGGTTCTGCTGGGCGGGTGCGACAAGACCACGCCGGGCCAATTGATGGGCGCGGCCTCGGTCGATCTGCCGTCGATCGTTGTCAGCTCCGGCCCTATGCTGAATGGAAAATATCGCGGTCAGGATATTGGCTCAGGAACCGATGTGTGGAAGTTCTCCGAGGCCGTGCGTGCTGGAGAGATGACCCTTCAGGATTTTATGAACGCGGAATCCGGGATGTCCCGCAGTGCCGGGGTTTGCATGACCATGGGGACAGCCAGCACCATGGCGTCTCTGGTCGAAGCGATGGGCATGAGCCTGCCCACCAATGCCGCCCTGCCCGCCGTTGACGCCCGCCGCATGGCCCTAGCCCATTTGACCGGCAAGCGGATTGTCGAAATGGTCGACGAAGACCTGAAACCATCGGACATTTTGACCAGGGAAGCCTTCGAGAATGCAATCCTCGCCAATGCAGCCGTTGGGGGATCGACCAATGCCGTTGTGCATCTACTGGCACTCGCAGGTCGCGTGGGCGTTGACCTGACGCTCAAGGACTTTGAAATCGGATCAGAGATTCCCCTTCTGGTGAACTGCATGCCCTCGGGCACATACCTGATGGAAGATTTCTGTTACGCTGGCGGTGTTCCGGCTGTGTTGAGCGAACTCAAACCTTTCCTGCGCCCGGCCAGAACGGTTCTCAACAAGGACATCTCGGCCCATTTCGAAGGTGCCGAATGTTTCAACCGCGACGTCATCCGCCCCTTCAACGATCCGGTGAAGCCCGCTGCTGGCCTTCGCGTTTTGCGTGGCAATCTTGCGCCCAACGGAGCCATCGTCAAACCTTCTGCCGCAACAGATGCCCTTCTTGAAACCGAGGGAGAGGCGTTCGTTTTCGAAAACATCGAAGACCTGAAAGCCAATATCGACCGGGATGATCTGCCGGTTACTCCCAAAAGCATTCTGGTGCTCAAGGGATGTGGACCCAAGGGTTATCCCGGGATGCCCGAGGTAGGAAACATGCCGATTCCGGCCAGATTGGTGAAGGAAGGCGTTCGCGACATGATCCGTATCTCGGATGCCCGTATGTCCGGCACCGCCTATGGCACCGTCATCCTGCATGTCAGCCCTGAGGCACAGGCGGGTGGCACGCTGGCGCTGGTGAAAACCGGCGACCGCATCCGCGTATCTGCCAGCGCCGGCAAGCTTGAACTGTTGGTGGACGAAAAAGAATTGGACGCGCGCCGAGCTCAATGGAAACCAGACAAGCCGCATTATTCCCGCGGGTATGCCAAACTTTACGTCGATCATGTGCTGCAGGCCGATCAAGGTGCCGATCTGGATTTCCTTGTCGGCAAAGACACCCGCCTTGTGACCAGAGAGAGCCACTGATGACCCAACCAGCAACATTTCATGACTTGAACGGGTCATCCGTCTATATCACCGGCGGAGGCTCGGGCGTGGGCGCAGCATTGACGGATGGGTTTCTGGCTCAGGGGGCCAATGTGGCTTTTATCGGCAGATCGGACGCCAGCGGTTTTGTCGAAGAGATGCGCGACAAACACGGCCGCGCACCTCTGTTCATGCAGGGTGACATGACCGACACCCAGCTTCTTCACACGACAATGGCCAAAGCCGCCAAAGCCCACGGCCCCCTGAACGTTTTGGTTAACAACGCGGCCAATGACCAACGCCATACACTTGAGGAAACCACGACCGAGTTCTGGGACTGGATGATCGAGGTAAACCTGAAAGCCTATTATTTCGCCTGTCAGGAAGCGGCCCGGCAAATGAAAGAAGGCGGCG
This sequence comes from Ruegeria sp. AL7, assembly GCF_056536105.1. Lineage (NCBI taxonomy): Bacteria > Pseudomonadati > Pseudomonadota > Alphaproteobacteria > Rhodobacterales > Roseobacteraceae > Ruegeria > Ruegeria sp. AL7. The sequence continues at coordinate 612,815 of NZ_JBQFJF010000002.1, read as the reverse complement.
TTATCATCAACTTCAGCTCGATCAGCTACATGATGGGCAATGCAGGCTATCCGATCTATACGACGTCAAATGCGGGCATTACAGGGATGAGTCGGTCTTTGGCCCGCGAACTGGGACCAAAAAACATACGTGTGAATGCGCTGGCTCCCGGTTGGGTCTTGACGCAAAAACAACTGGATATGTGGGCGACGCCCGAAGATTTGGCCGCGCATTTGGATCGACAATGCCTGAAAGAACATTTGACGCCCGAAGACATGGTTGCACCGACATTGTTCCTGGCATCCAACGCCAGCCGGGCGATGACCGGTCAGTGTATGGCGGTTGATGGCGGCGTCGTGGTTTCAGGGTGACACAATGAATACTGAATGGATCGCCGCCGATTGGGGCACATCTCACCTGCGGGTCTGGGCCATGCAGGGGGCCACGGTGCTGGACTGCGCGCAGTCCGACAAAGGTATGGCACGTATCGAAGCCGACAGTTTCCAGCCCGCTCTGTTGGACCTTGTTGAAAACTGGCTGAAGGATGGCCCCATCGATGTGATCGCCTGCGGTATGGTCGGTGCACGCCAAGGCTGGGTCGAAGCACCTTATTCTACCGTTCCGTCGCAGCCCTTGCCGCAAGTACCGGTCCGTGTTCCCAGCACAGACCCGCGCATCCGGGCCTTCGTCATACCCGGATTAAAGCAATTGACCCCACCGGATGTGATGCGGGGCGAAGAAACACAAATCGCGGGATTTTTGGGAACTCGCCAGAACTGGGATGGTGTCCTCTGCCTTCCAGGAACCCATACGAAATGGGTTCAGGTCAGCGCAGGTGAAATCGTGAGCTTTCGGACGCTCATGACTGGAGAGCTTTTTGATTTGTTAAGTGCGCAATCTGTTCTGCGGCATTCTATAGGTGAAGGATGGGATGAAGATGCCTTTGCAGATGCTGTGGCGGATACATTGTCCAAACCCGAACAGTTGGCTGCGCGCCTGTTCGGCTTGCGGGCTGCAGACCTGCTGCACGATCAGGACAAAGACATCGCGCGCGCACGGCTGTCCGGACTGCTTATCGGTGCTGAATTGGCCGCCACTCGTCCATATTGGCTGGGCCAACAACTGGCTATCATCGGCGCAGATGCCGTATCGCGGGTCTATGCGGCAGCGCTGAGACAACAGGGCGCTTTTGTTGAGACTGCAAACGCCACCGAAACAACCCTGGCCGGGTTGGCGCTGGCGCGCAACATGACAAGGCAAATCGCATGAGCCGCCCCATCATCGCCATTCTGCGTTGTCTGCAACCACAGGAAGCCGAGGCGGTTGGCAGAGTTATCATCGATGCAGGGATCGACCGGATCGAAGTTCCACTCAATTCGCCTGATCCGCTCGACAGCATTTCCATTCTGGCCGAAGCTTTCGAAGATCGCGCCCTGATTGGCGCTGGTACTGTACTAACGGTTGATCAGGTGGACGCAGTTCGGAATGCCGGCGGCAAGCTGATCGTGTCACCCAATTATGATACTGATGTGATCAAACGGTCTGTGGCGTTGGGGATGCAAAGCTGGCCGGGCGTTTACACGCCGACCGAAGCGTTTGCCGCTCTCAAAGCAGGGGCCACAGGATTAAAGCTGTTTCCTGGCGTCATGGCAGGCCCCGCAGGGTTGGCTGCACTCCGACCCGTATTACCCAAGGAAACACGCGTCTTTGCCGTCGGCGGTGCCGGGCCCGAAAATTTCGACCAATGGATCAAAGCCGGTGCCGATGGATTCGGGATTGGATCAGCGCTGTACAAACCCGGCATGGACACAGTCGAAGTCGCAGAACGCGCGGGGCAAATCGTGGCAGCCTTTGACAAGGCGGCAGGATGAGTACGGTCTTTGACGACCGCCCATGCGCGTTGGGCGAAGGTCCGCTATGGCACCCCGCTCGGCAACAGCTTTTCTGGTTCGACATTCTCAACAAACGCATGATGACGCGCGAAGGCGAACATCAGATAAGCTGGGATTTCGATGAACATGTGTCTGCCGCAGGCTGGGTGGATCGTGACACATTGCTTTTGGCGTCAGAAACGGGTCTTTGGCAGTTTGACTTGAAGTCAGGGCATCGAGCGCTGGTCACGCCGCTTGAGGCAGACAACCTAATCACCCGCTCGAATGACGGTCGCGCTGATCCTTGGGGCGGTTTCTGGATCGGCACGATGGGCAAACAGGCTGAATCCGGGGCCGGATCAATCTATCGGTTCTGGAAAGGTACACTCAGATGTCTCGTGCCGGGTGTGACGATTTCTAATGCAATCTGTTTTGCACCGGATCGATCCGTGGCCTATTTCTGTGACACGACGGTCAGGCAGGTCAGGCGCTGGAGCTTGAATGCAGAAAGCGGATGGCCCGAAGGGAAAAGCACGGTATTTCTGGACCTTCGCAAAGAAGGCCTGAACCCGGACGGTGCGGTGGTTGATGCCGACGGCAACATCTGGATCGCGCAATGGGGGATTGGACGTGTCGCGGCCTACACGCCCGAAGGTCAATTCCTGAAGGCCATTTCCTTCGACGCGTCACATACGTCCTGCCCGGCCTTTGGTGGCGACGGCTTGGGCACGCTGTTCTGCACCTCGGCACGGCAGGGGTTGAGCAACGCGGATATTGAATCCCAACCCACCAACGGCATGACCTTTGCAATGCCAAACGCGGGGCGAGGGCAGGCAGAACACAGGATCATATTATGAAGCCGGAACTTGGTGTGTGTTACTACCCTGAACACTGGCCCGAGGCGATGTGGGCGGAAGATGCCGCGCGCATGGTGGACACCGGCATCTCGTGGGTACGCATAGGAGAGTTCGCCTGGAGCCGGCTGGAGCCCCACCCCGGAACCCTGCAATTCGAATGGCTGGACCATGCGGTTGAAACACTTGGCGAGGCGGGATTGAAAGTCGTGCTTGGCACACCAACAGCAACGCCACCGCGTTGGATGCTGGACAAACATCCGGACATGCTGGCCGTGGATGCACATGGAAACGTGCGCAAATTCGGGTCACGGCGACATTATTGCTTTAGCCACCAGGGTTATGTCGATGAATGTGTCCGTATCGCAAGGGTCCTGGGGAAGCGCTATGGTCACAACCCGTATGTGGCGGCATGGCAGATCGATAATGAGTATGGGTGTCACGACACAACCGTCAGCTATAGCACCCCGGCTCTGAACGCATTCAGGCGCTGGCTGGCTGTTCAATACAGTTCCATAGAACAGCTGAACAAGGCCTGGGGAAACGTGTTCTGGTCGATGGAGTACCGTAGCTTCGATGAGGTTGATTTACCCAATCAAACTGTAACCGAGCCTAACCCCGCTCATGTACTGGCGTTCCGTCGGTTCAGTTCAGATCAGGTTGTGGCATTCAACAAAGCTCAGGTCGATGTATTGCGACCTTTGACCGATGCGCCGCTGTTGCACAACTACATGGGCCGTATTCTGGATTTCGACCATTTCGAGGTTGGCGCAGATATGGATATTGCGACTTGGGACAGTTATCCGATCGGATTTCTATCGGACCGATTGGAAGATGACGAAGCCCACAAGACCGCCTTTCTTCAGCAAGGCGATCCGGACATGCAGGCGTTTCACCATGATCTTTACCGGGCAGTAGGCCGTGGCCGATGGTGGGTGATGGAACAACAACCCGGTCCGGTGAATTGGGCGCCCTATAACCCGGCACCCCTGCCCGGAATGGTACGGTTGTGGTCGCTTGAGGCTGTCGCCCACGGTGCTGAGGTTGTGAGCTACTTTCGATGGCGCCAAGCCCCCTTTGCACAGGAACAGATGCACGCGGGTTTGCTAACACCGGACAATCGCCCTGCCCCTGCCTTGCACGAGGCCCGTCAGACAGCGGATGAGCTATCCACATTGGGCGAGGTGCATCAGGCGCAATCCAAAGTTGCCATATTGTTTGATTACCCCTCGGACTGGGCCTGGACATCGCTACCGCAAGGAGCAGGCTTTGATTATTTCCGGTTGGTCTTCTCATCTTATCGTGCATTGCGCCGTGCGGGGTTGTCGATTGATTTCGTTTCGTCCAATGACCTGTCCGCGCATTATGCACTGATCCTTGCCCCCGGACTGGCAACGATTGACCCGGATTTGGAGCGTAGGTTAACGGACAACTCGGATCTGGCAATCCTCGGCCCGCGCAGCGGCGCAATTACTCGTGATTTCCAGATCCCCGTCGTCGGTCGACCTGGCCTGAAAGGGTTGGATTGCAACGTGGATTTGGTCGAAACACTGCCCCCCGCAAACAACCGGACTGTCCGAGGTGGCGGCGCGGTACAACATTGGATTGATCGCCTTTCAGGATCAGCCGAAGAAATTCTGAGTTTTGACGACGGAGCGCCTGCGCTTATGGCAGGGGACGGGCTCTGGTATCTTGCAGGCTTCCCAAACGAAATATTATGGGATCGCGTCATCGGCCTGGCTGCGGAAGAAACGGGATTAAGCCTGAAGCCAATGCCGCCAGGACTGCGACTGCGTGAGACAGCCGATCACGTGTTCCTGATCAACTATAACGCTGAACCGGTGGTCTGGAACGGGTCGACCATCGGCGGTTGTGATGTAAAAATCCTGAAGCGCAATCTGCCCGGACAGATTTGAATCCTGTCCGGGCAGTTGCGTTGGTTGCCGCTTAGCACAGCATTAGTCGCTTTTCAGGCTGTTGGGGTCAAACACCCCTCCGAAACCACTGTTGTTGGATGGCTCACTCTCGGATTCAGAAGTACCTTCGTTGCTTTCATTCTCGCTACCATCCAGCGAGTTCGGAGCGAAGACATTACCAAAACCGCTGTTATTTGACGGCTTTGGCGCGGTTTGGGCATCACCCTGCCCGGCTTTTTCCGCCTCCTGCTGTTTGCGGCGTTCCTCACGCTGCTTGCGAAGTTCCTGAATGCGTTGTTCCGCTTCCAGCTGTTTTTGCTCGCGAACATCGGCAATGCATTGCGCCGGACTGTAGGTCGCCGCTGTGCCGATAACGGTGATCGTTACAACCGCAAATGCGACCAACAACACGGCGGCCATGTTACCGGCAAAGAAACTGGGCAGCTTGATCTTTCCAGCCAGTTCCTCGACCGTTGCGTTCTTACGCGCCGCGGCCACCAGTTCCTGACGTTTCAGCTTGGCTTCGTTAAGCAGAGCGAAGAAAACCGTCAGCGCAACGATGATGAATGCCAGCGCCGAGATCGCAGGCGTAATGCCGTAGCGAACCTTCTGAGCCAGCTCAATCGTCAGCGTCGGGTATTCACCAAAGGTGAAAGTGGTGGTGTTGTAGTTCTCGAACGAAGCCAAGAATGCCAGCACCGCCGCCGAGGCAATCGCCGGGCGCATGAACGGCAGCAGGATTTTGCGGAAAGCCTGAGCGTGGCTGGCCCCAAGGTCCAGCGCAGCCTCGGTCAGGGCGACATCATAACGCTGCAACCGCGCCACCAGCACCAGCATACAGTAACTGGCGATGAAGGTGGATTGGCCGATCACCGTCAGGAAAATACCGTTCGACAGAAAGCTGTCTGCACCCAGCCCCAGCATCCGGTTGATCCGGTCCCAGAAGACCAGCGTCGAGATACCAAGAACCACACCGGGGATCAGGATCGGAGCGATGATGACTGTATAGTAGGTCGCACGAAGCTTCGGCCAGATCTGGGTCAGCATCAGCGCGCCTGCCAAACCCATCGCCACGGACAGAATCACTGTGCCAATTCCGATGATCAGCGAGTTCTTGATACCGTTCAGGATTCGCTGATCCTGAAACAATTCACCAAACCATTGGAATGTCAGACATTCCCATGGGCTCATCCGGGGGAACCCGGACGAGTTGAACGCGGTGATCGACATGATCACAAGCGGGCCCAGCAGATACAGGAAGAAGATCGCCAGATAGACCCAGATGCTTATACGGAGGAAGGAATTGTTCATTTCCCGATATCCCCCATGTTCACTTTGAACAGGCGCATCATGGCCAGCACGAACAGAATACAAGTGACCAACAGAACGATTGCGTAGGCGGCGCCCTGTGGCCAGTCGTTGTTGTCATTGAATTGCTGATAGATCAGTTGGGTGAACCACAAACTGGACGGCCCGCCCAGAATTTGCGGCGCAGCCAACGCACCGGCGGACAACATGAAGACCATGGTACAGCCCGAGCTGATCCCCGGCTTGGCATAAGGAATGACCACACGCCAATGAATCCGCCACCAGGGCGCACCAAGGTCGCGTGCTGCTTCGATCTGGTTTTTGTCCAGACTTTCAATCACGTTATACATCGGGAAAATCATCAGCAGGATATAGGCGTATCCCAGACCCGCATAGAGCGCGATGTCATTGCGAATGAAGTCGAACGGCGTATCCCAGATGCCCAGCCCCGTGAACAATGTGTTCAACACGCCTGTTTCCCCAAAAATGATGCGCAGCGCAAAGGCGCGCAGGATCTCGTTGATCCAGTAAGGGATGATCAGCATGATCGCGAAGATACGAATATGGCTGCCTTCGGCCTGACCCAGGTAATAGGCAATCGGATAGCAAATGATCAGGTTGAAAACCGTCACAAAAACCGCAGCCACGAGAGTTCGGAAAAACACCCTCAGATCAACGGTGTTGTAGTCCTGACTGCCGCCTTCGGGGCCATAGATCAGATACTTGTAGTTCTCCAGCGTATATACGTCTTTGGGGCCGCCGATCTCTGGCGGCGGCAGGTTCGGACGGAACGAGAAGTCCAACATCGACAGCTGCGGAAGGATGATCAGGCCGATGGTCCAGAACATAACCAGACCCAGGATCGCCACTCCCATGCCGGTGCCGTTGCGATTGAAGAAGTCTTTCAGAAACTGGGGCATGAGTTTTTCCCCTTATTCTGCAGCCAGTTCACCCGCAGGAACGATGACGGCATTATGCGTCTTGTATTCCAACGTGATGTTCTGTCCGGTGTGGTCCTCGAAGGATTGTCCATGGTTCGGGATCGACACCTTGATCTCTTTTCCACCTTCACCTTCGGTAAAGATGTTGAAGACGTTGCCTTCGAATTCTTCGTGGTTGACCCGCGCGGTAACAAAATGGTCACCCGAAGCCCCCTCGGGCGCAATGGCGAAGGCTTCGGGACGAATGAACATCATCGCACTATCGCCTTCTTTCATCTTGCCTTGGTTGGCGGTCGATATCCGTGCAACCAGGTCGCCCGAGCGGTTGGTCGAGATCAGCGCCTCGTTGCCCATGACCTGTTTGATCTTGCCACGGAAAACGTTGTTTTCGCCGACAAATGAGGCCGCGAAAGCCGTGTTGGGATCGTTGTAGATGGTTTTACCGTCGGCAATCTGGTCAATCACACCTGCACGCATGACGGCGATATTGTCTGACATGGTCAGTGCCTCGCCCTGGTCGTGTGTGATGTAGATAAAGGTAATGCCCACACGCTGCTGTATCTCACGCAGTTCCGTTCGCATGTGCTGGCGCAGTTTGAGGTCAAGTGCCGACAAAGGTTCATCAAGAAGCAGAACATCCGGCTCGGCGCAAAGGGCGCGAGCGATGGCCACTCGCTGACGCTGACCCCCAGACAATTCGCTAGGAAGTTTGTCGCCTTGCCCCGGCAGCGCGATCATGTCCAAAAGCGCATCAGCGCGCTTGCGCCGTTCGGCGCTGCTGGCACCTTTGATTTCCATCGAGAACGTGATGTTCTCCCAGACCTTCATCAAGGGAAACAACGCCAGGTTCTGAAAGATCAGAGCAGTGGGGCGTTTGTTAGGTCCGATGCCCCGCATGTTCTTGCCGCCGATCAGAACATTGCCTTCGCTAGGCTCGAGAAAGCCGGAAACAGCCCTTAAGATCGTTGTTTTTCCGCAACCCGAGGGCCCGAGGAACGAAAAGAAATCGCCCCCGTTTATATTGACGTTTGCATCGCGCACGGCGACGAAGTCACCGAAACGGATCCACAGGTTTTCCAGATCGACTCCGACCCCTGCACTCATTTTTGGTATCTCCCTGAGGTGCGTGCTGTCACCACACCACATAGCTTTCCGTTACGCCGGAGCGGCGCACAGATTGTTGCCCCCCGCAGAACGCGAGGGGCATGGTTTCAGATCGCTTATGCGCTCTTGAACTTGTTGACGAACTCGGTCCGCGTTTCAGCATACCACGGTGCTTCGGCCGGCCACGGGTTGAGGTTGGCCAGCGAGTCGCCCGGATAGGCCTCGGCAAAGTTCTTCTTGTAAGTGTCGCCAGAATACTGGTCAGCCCCCAGAACAGGAGAGTTGTACCCGTGGCTGTCGATGGCAACACCGGCAGGTTTGGCCTGATAGGCGAAGTCGATGAAGGCATAGATCTGGTCGATATTCGCCGCGCCGGATGGAATCGACATCCCGTCAACCCATGCCATCGCCCCTTCGATAGGCGCCTGATAGTGCACCGGTTCACCAGCCGATTTCAGTGCCAGTGGTGGGCCGTCCCAGGTTTGACCGACAACAACACCTTCGTTCAGAAGGCCGTTCTTCTGCGTGTCGGCGTCGTTCCAGATCAGCTTGATGCGATCCTTACGTGCAATGCACCAGTCGGTGATCTGACCCCAGACCTTGCGCATGGTTTCTTCATCGCCATATGCGGCCCAGACCGAACCCGGTTCCATCTCGCCGGAACGCTCCATGTAGAGACCAGCGCCAAGCATCATCGAATGCGCGCGGCCCATGGTCTTGCCTGCGTTTTCTTCCGACCAGACGTCGCCATAGGATGGTGCGTCCCCAGCTGGCAGCCACAAGTCGGTGCGGTATGCAATACCTTCGGTGCCCCAGATATGCGGCAACCAGTGGACCCCGGCGCCGCCAAAGTTCCAAGCATCCGTACCGATTTTGGCCATGGCAGGGTTCACCAAGTCGACCGGAACCTTGTTCATGTCAAAGGGCTGCAACAGCTCCAGAGGCTCCCACTGCAACGAGCGGTTGTTGGTCGGCGAGACGATGTCAAAGCCCTGACCTTTGGTTGCCTTCATCTTGTTGATGATTTCTTCGTTTGAGCCGATCCCGGTGTAGTTCACCTTGATGCCGGTAAGGGTCTCAAACTCTTCGATAAAGCTGGGCGGCAGGTAATCCGACCACATCAGGATGTTGATTTCACCGGACGACGCCAGTGCGCTCTTGCTGTAAAGAGGCGCGGCAAGTGCAGCGGCACCTGCTCCTTTCAAAACAGTGCGTCTGGAAAGTGATGATTTGGTAACCATAGTGTTCTCCCGTTGTTGGACTCGATTTTTTTGTTTTCTATTCATAGGACTTTCTGCGCCCATCCGTCAGTCCAAAAGTGACAGTTTGCGAAAATCTTATGTCCAGTTTCGCGATTTGACACGTCTAAGCTGAATTATGAGGCGCCGCATTCTCCTGCCAAACGGTAATGTCCTTTGGATTGACCGGATCTGAACCAAGCAAAATTTGACGTGCAAGGCCAACAGGCAAAGGCTTTGAAACGTCACTGAAGTTGAACGCGTAGTAGGTCGAGCCGCGTTGGGTTATGCGCAAATCGGGATCGCAAGGCGTTGCATTTATCCCAGCCCAGTTCAGTACCTCACCGACAATCGCTTGCAAAAGCTCATTACGCGGAACCATTGCCAGATAGGTCGTGCGGTCAGAACGGATGACCGCCGGGCTGGCATCGCAATAAGCGCTCTTGAAGCGGGCCAAAACGTGCTCTTTGGTTTCGACGATTTCACGCCAGCCCGTGAATTCGAGTTGCTGACCATCGGGAAGAATCACAGCCTCCTGCGCAAGTGAAGGGAGTGATTCGACGCGCGTGACACGGATACCTGTTAACTTTGCCAGTTCGCCCGGAGCCAGATTGGAAGGAGTGTTCATCCCGGATGTCTTGCTGCCCGAACGGGCACCTATCAGTATCTTGGCTCCCGAAGCGTCAAGCTTGTCTGCAAGGTCAGCCGTCACGATCATGCTTTGCGGTAATACGATGAGGGCATAGCCGCTCAGTTCATCTTCAGGGCCAACAAAATCAAGATCGACCCCAAAACCACGAATAGCAGTGTGCCACTCGCGAAAAATCTGGACATTGGGGAAATCCCTGTCATGCGGCAGGATATCCGCCGCCCAGATCGAGGTATAATCCAGCAGCATTGCAACCCGCGCTTTTGCCCGCCTCTCGGGTGGCAAAATGGCGCGATCCTTTACGATCTCAGCCAATTCAATAGCAGCCTGATCCAGGCTGCCATCTGACCGCAATATCGCTGTATGGTATTGTTCTTGAGCAGATTTTGCCTGTCGCCAGCGAAAGAACATCACGGCTTGCGCGCCGTGTGCATAGGCCGCCCAAGTCCAAAGCCGAACCATCCCCTCTGCCGGAGACGGATTCTTATCGGCCCAATCTACCGGACCCGGCTGCTGTTCCAACACCCACATCCGACCGCGCCCCTGACTGCGATATAAATCACAATGAAAACCCTGATAATCCGGTGCGCCGGTGCGCAAATAACGGCGCTTTTCTTCATCCGAAAGGGTAGAGCCCAAAAGGTTCCCCAGTGGGTAGCTGTCGAACCCGATAATATCCAGATCAGCAGCCACGGCGTGGTGATCGAATTCGAAACTGCTTGCCATGAAGTTATGGGTGATATCCCGCCCCGGCGCATATTTGCGCAGAACATCCACCTGCGTTTTGTTGAACAGACGAACCCGTTCTGAAGAATAGCGCGCAAAATCCAGCGCGTGGGCTGGGTTGGGCGTGGCGACCAGCCCGTTGGGCAGTTCGACCTGACCAAACCGTGAGTAAAGCGACCCCCAGAAAACGGTTCCCCACGCGTCGTTCAATACGTCGATTGCACCATATCGTTCCTCCAACCAGTTCTGAAAACCAGTCCGCGCGGCATCGGAATAGCTGAGAACTGTATCGTGGTCGTTATACTCATTGTCGATCTGCCACGCTTGTACATACGAATTCTGACCATATCTGCGAGCGTATTCGGTTGCGATCCTTTGCGCCTCGGCCAGATAAACCTCACTGGAAAAACAATAATGCCTGCGTGAACCGAACCCTCTGACCCGACCATCCGGCCCAACGGGCAGGATTTCGGGATACTCATCGATCAACCATTTGGGGGGGGCGGCCGTTGGGGTGGACATCATGACCCGTAGTCCAACCTGCCCCAATATCTCGATCACCTCATCCAGCCAGTCCCAGTGAAACTGACCGCGCACGGGTTCGATCAGGCCCCAGGTGAATTCAGCAATCCGCACCCAATCCAGCCCCATGTCCGCCATTCGGGCGGCATCGTCTCGCCATTGCGAAGGGTTCCACTGTTCGGGGTAGTAACAAACCCCAAGTTCTAGCGCGCTCATCGTGTGTCCTTTGCTGTGCGTCGTTCGATCCACTTCAGGAAACTGGCGCAGCCGAGTGTGAGGACAACATACAGGATTGCCGCCGTGTTGAAGGGAGCAAAGGGCAGAAAGCTGGCCGCCTGAAATTCTCGCATCCTCTGGGTCATGTCGCGGACGGACAGGATTGACAGCAATGACGTGTCCTTGATCATCGCGATAAACTCATTGCCAAGCGGTGGAGTTACAATCCGCAGGGCTTGCGGCAGAACGATAAGCCGCGCCGTATGCCATCGCGACAAACCCAGAGAGCTGCCCGCTTCCAATTGGCCTTTTGGTATCGCCTCGATCCCGGACCGGAAAATTTCGGCCATATAGGCGGAATAACCAACCGAGATCGCGATGATCCCCCGTGTCATATTGGTCATATCGATACCGCCGCCGGTAACATCCTTGACTGCGCCCGCCAGCGGCAAACCGATATAAAGAATGATCACCAGCATCGGAATGCCACGTATCGTATCCACGAAAAACTCAGCCCCGACCGCAAGCGGATGCAGCTTATGCTGAGCCCCGCCGATGGTCAGTGTCAGCAACAAAAACCCGAGCACGGCAAATGCCAGGGCTGGATTGCGGTACTTGTCGGGTAGAAATCTTGTTTGCCACAGGACCGGATAACCTTGCGAATGCGCCTCCTCCGGGACAAAAGCGCCCGAGACACTGTCGACCGTTTCGATTTGTTCAAGCGCGGCAGTGGCATCGGTTGCGCTGCGAATGCGATATTGCTGACCGCCGGCCCCCTCGAACTCGCCAAACCGGATAATGTCAGCCTGCGCCTGCGGCGTGCCGCGCACAACCGCGATACGCCCCTCGGTGCTGCCCACCAGAACAAAGCTGACCTGCGGCTGCATGAAGAAAAAGGCCGAGGCTGCCAGCAATGCCAAACTGATCGAACCATAGACGACCGTAGTACGCGCCTTTGGTTTAAACGATTGCAACCCGACCCAGACCAAACCAAGAATGGCCGCGAAGATATAGGCAAAGATGGCCGCGCGGAATGTAATGGCCACCCCGGTCGCGAACTGCCAATGAGCCATGAACATGAGATAAAACAGAACCGCGCCTGTGAGACTCTCCAACCCCAACAAGACGCGCCCGCGCCAGGGCGGCTGCAAACGTGCCGACAGTAGGCAAAGCGCGACTACAGCTGCGTAAACCGCCAGGATAACCTGTAATCCCGTCTGAACCCTGGCGATCACGTCCGGAAACAGTACCCAGGTCTGATTGGACCGATCGATGAGGGGCGAGGTGTTTTCGCTGAGCGCATGAAAGAAGACAGACTCGGCAAATGGCATCAGAAGCTGCGGAGAAACAAAGCTGATGACCAAAAGCGCCGCAGCCGCCGGTAACGCGGCAAGCGCGCTGAACCTCAACCAGCCGGGGGAGTTTGGTGAAAACCGCGCGTAGCGGGCGCAAAGATATCCAAGGATCGCAACGGTCGCAATCAGCAGAAATCCTACAAAAATGGGCCCCGCGTCGATGCCGATCCCCAGAATTGCAACCAACGACCGCAAGTATTTTGAGGATGTAGCGAACAGGTAGATAATAAAGGGCGCTGCAGCGAGCAACACCATGTTACTCGGGCGGATCGTGCTGAGGCGCGACATGAAAATTCTCCGCTAAAACAAGGCCCGGCGGTGCTGACCGCCGGACCAAAAAAGGGCGCTAATGGATCAGTTGGTGCCCCAGTATTTGGCCGTCAGCTCGTCCAGTGTTCCGTCCTCCTGTATGGCTTTCAGACCAGCGTTAATTGCATCCACTGTCGGATCGCCTTCCTGAAACACGATACCCAACGGGTCGGATTGCAGGCCTGTAATGCCAACAGTCAATTCGCCCGCAAATTCCTGTTCATAGGCCGCCGCCGAAGTGCCATCGATGATCACGCCCTGAACGTCCGCGTTCTGAAGCGCCAGAATGGCGGCCGAGAAGTTGTCGTAAAGGCTGACATTCTCGCGCCCGACAAGCTCTTCAGCCAATTGTGCGTTGGTCGTCGCGGTTTGCGCGGCCAGTTTCTGGCCACCGGCTTTGAAGTCCTCAAGTGTCATGTCAGCATTATCGACCTGCAACAGAATGGCTTGGCTGACAACGATGTAAGGCTCGGAAAAGTCCATGGTTTCTTCGCGTTCCGGTGTGATCGACACGCCCGAGATAACCAGATCGAACTCACCTTGCTGAAGGGCCGCAAAGATACCGTCCCAGGCGGTGTTTACGAAATTGGGGACGCAATTGACCTTCGCGCAGATTGCATTCATCACATCGACGTCAAAGCCCACGATCTCACCGGTTGTTTCATCCACGGTTTCCATCGGTGGGTATGTCGCATCGGTTCCGATTTTCAGAACACGACCTTCCAGGTCGGCAGCAAAGGCCGCTGGAGCCATCAGTGTTGTGAGTGTTGCAGCGGCAAGTAGGTTTTTAAACATTTTCAGGTACTCCTTTGTTGGATCAGGTGGTTTGCGCCGCATCCGGCGCCGGGGTGTCAGGTTGCCGCTCGATCAATGAGGCCCTGATCTTTTTCTGAATCTCGGACGGATCGACCCCGTCCAAAGCTTTCAACATGAACTCACCCAGCAGACGGCTTGTTTCAGCAATCGGCAAGTAATAAGTGCTGGGTGGCGGTACAAAATACTGGCTGAGCTTCAAGTCGTCGTTCGAGATGACCACAACGTCCCTTCCAACCTGCACTCCGGCTTTATCGGCAGCTGACAGCGCCCCAAGGGTTATGGCCTCATTAGCGCAGATGATGGCGCTCGGCGGTTTCGGCAACTCCATAAGCGTAGCAAATTTCTGCTGACCGGATTCCGCGGTGGTCGGGCCGGTGGAAACCAGTGTCGGGTCGAACTCCACACCGCATTCTGACAGCGCTTCAGCATAACCCCTGCGGCGTTGCTGCGCATAGATCAGGTCATCCGGCGGGTTTATCAAAGCGATGCGGCGATGCCCCAGCCCAAGCAGCCTGGCGGTGGCATCATAAGCCGCTGCCTGACTGTCGAGATCCACATAAGGATGCGGTTGGGGGCTGTCGCTCATGCCGTATGTGACAAAAGGAAAGCCCTGCCCCTGCAGATACGCGACGCGTTCATCATGAACACGTGTGCCGGAAAAGATCACGCCATCAGCCTGCCCTTCCTGCACGATGGACTTCAACGTCTGCACCGCAGCCTCGCCATCACATGTGCTGAATACGCTCAACTGATAGCGTGTTCCTATTAGCGCATTGGATATACCGGCTAGAATACGCGTAAACTCTACACCTTCCCACTCTTCCGCAGCATCGTTCGAAACACTGACCATGACCCCGATTCTATAGGATTTATTGGTGCGTAGCTTCAGGCCATCCAGATTCACCCGGTATCCCAGATCCGACGCAACTTTTTGAATCTCTTCCCGGGTTTCCCGTTTCACCGATACGGAATCCCGCAAAGCATTCGAGACTGTGCCAACGGAATACCCAGTACTTCTGGCAATCGATTTGATCGTCGCCCGCGCCATCACCCAAACCCTGCCAATTGTTCCGTCAAAAATGACCGACCCGTTTGCAGGGTGCGCACGTGATCATCGGTTTCGTCATGTTCGACAAACAGGTCCGTGCAGTTGGTCGAGGCAAGTGCACGCAGGGTTGCGTTCCAGTCAACTACGCCTTCGCCCAAATCGCGCCAGCGCGCGTCACCTGTTCCGCCTGCTGGGTCGATATCCTTTGCATGCACGGACAGGATTCGATTGGCGTGGCGGCGGATCGCGTCCGCCGGATCCAGACCAGCCGCAACCAGCCAACCGATATCTGGTTGCCAAAAGACATCTCCGCCGGCAAGGATCAGGTCAAGAGGTGTGTCACCAGCCTCACCGATAAGATCAAAATCATGATTGTGATACGCCAGGCTGATATCATGATCTGTCAGCTGATTTGCCCATTTGGACAACTGGCCCGACACCGCCCTCCATCCCTCGGCAGTGTCGGGCCGCACCTGGGGCGCCAGCCAAGGCATGACAGCCACCCGGCATTCCATTAGGTTTAATACTTCGACGATATCCGAAAATCGCCCTTCGAACTCTTCCCAATCAAAATGTGCAGACCGAACATTAAGGCCTGACCCGTAAATAGTGCCCGCCATCTGAGCTGGGGTCAGGCCGTGCAAGCCAGTGGTTTCGACATCTGAAAAACCGCAGGCCGCAACCAATTGCAGCTGATCTGCAAGATCACCGCATTGCCGCACTGTGTAGAGTTGGGCAGAAACTCGCATCCCTCACCTTTGAAACGTTTCAAATATGGTGAATTACGAGCTGTATCCTTGTCAAGCGCCGTATTGATTCGATCCGTACGCCAGCTTTGAATAAGGCTCCGAGCCTTTGCCTAAAACCCAGACGGGGTGGGAAATCGAGCCATTTCCCGCAACCGATTTCTGATCCGAACAATGAAGGGCTATACGAGCGAGCCACCAATCTGTATCACCAAAAACGGTATGGCGCGCGCAGAACGTCTTCAGAATGATAATCGCATGGATTATCTCGACCGACACCTGGCTGCCGTAAGGGACGCTTTTGCACAAAATGTTCCGGTAAAGGGCTGTTTTGTTTGGTCACTACTGCGACAAATGCGAATGGGCCTTCGAATGTGGAAAAAGGTTTGGACTGGTGAACGTGAATTTTGAAACGCTTGAGAGAACACCCAAAGCGTCTTTCATGGCGCTAAAGTCTGCCCATTCCGGGGGTCAGAACGTCTCTCAGCCGTTAGCGCAACCATTCGGTGCGGTGCATGAGCATTGGAATCTGGTTGCTGACATAGGGGGCACCAACACGCGGCTGGGCGTGGTTACGAACGGAGAGCTGACAGCCCTACGCAAGCGCCCAACGGGGACACTGGAAGATCTGCTGGAAGCGTTTCACGCGCTTCGGGATGAAATCGGAACAAATCCACAGGCGGTCGTGGCGGCGGGTGCAGGCCCTGTCCGGAATGGCACGATTCGGCTGACAAATGCCAATCTGGACCTGTCCGAGGCCGAATTGGCAAAAGCCACCGGCGCCAGTCATACGTTTGTAATCAATGATTTCACCGCTGCCGCGTGGTCGGTGGCAGAAGTAACCCAGAAAGATGTTGCCGTCTTGCAAGGTCACGCGACACCGCCCGCAGGCACGCGATTGGTGGTGGGTCCTGGCACCGGGCTTGGCGTGGGAGCGTTGCTGTTTTCCGAGGGCCACTATCACACAGTCTCCGGAGAAGGTGGTCATGTGGGTCTGTATCCGCGTCACCGCGACGAAGTTGACATCTTTGAAGCAGCCCGCAGCATTGCGCCTGAGTGTTTTTTTGGTGACAGCCTCGCACTGGAAGCTGAGATGTTCCTGAGCGGTACGGGCTTGCCTATCCTATATCAGGCGATCGGGCTGGCGGCAGGCCATATACAGACACCAACGCGCTCGGCGAAAGACATTCTGCTCGATGCCCGCGACCGTTCTGACCCCATCGCGGTACAAGCCGCTCGGATGTTCAACACCCATCTGGGGGCTTTGATGGGCGACATGGCTGTCACACTGATGCCTTCGGGCGGAGTGTTTCTTGTTGGCGGCGTCGCGGAAAAGAATCGCTGGTTATTCGGCGAAGAGTTCCGGGAAGCGTTCAACGGCGGTGGCCGTTTCAGCGAGCTGCGCCGCTCGTTGAACCTGTATGTCTCCGAGCAAGCAGAGTTCGGCATCATCGGGGCGAACAATTTCTGCAAGAACGCTTTGATGCGATAACAAGTCTCCCTGACAAAATACTCTGAAAAGGACTACGAAATGATCCTGTGCTGTGGTGAAGCCCTGATCGACATGATTTCCGAGCCGACAGTGTCGGGCGAACAAGGATTTGTACCGCACACAGGTGGGGCGATATTGAACACGGCGGTCGCAGTCGGTCGTCTAGGTGTTTCCGTCGGAATGCTGACCGGCGTGTCGTCTGACATGTTTGGCCAACAAATTACAAAGGCGCTGAATTCAAGCCATGTTGACACGTCACATGTGATTGTCTCTGACCGCCCCACGACCCTTGCCTTTGTACAGCTTAAAGACGGTCACGCCACTTACAGCTTTGTTGATGAAAACACCGCCGGACGAATGCTGCAACCCGAGGACATGCCAGACCAGCTTACAGCCGTGTCCGCCTTATATCTTGGGGGTATCAGTCTGGCATGTGAACCCTGCGCGGATGCCTATGCCTCACTTCTGAATCGCCACGGAGCGGATCGCGCAGTGATGTTGGATCCGAATATCCGACCGGGCTTCATCAAGGATCAGACCCGGTATCGAACCCGTCTGAACCGCATGATTGCGAAGTCCGATATTGTGAAGGTTTCAGACGAAGATCTTGACTGGATCATCCCGGGAGCCGAACCCGAGGCCGCCAAAGCGTCTCTTTTGTTGCAGACCGGTCCGTCAGCCCTCATCGTGACCAGGGGTGGCGACGGGGCGAATGGGTACCTGGCCGACGGATCCAAGGTTTCGGTTCCTGTGAAACCTGTTCAGGTTGTCGACACAATCGGCGCGGGCGACACGTTTAACGCTGGTGTTCTGACTGAACTCAGCCGCGCAGGGCATTTGACAAAGCAGGGGCTGCGCAATCTGACCTCTGAAAGCTTGCGGGCGGCCATGGCGTTGGGCGCAACTGTTGCCGCCGTAACAGTATCACGCGCCGGGGCAGAACCGCCCTGGGCACATGAGATTTGATTGCCTGCAACAACCCGAAAAAATGAACTGGTGACAATCGCTTCAAGGCCGAGGGCCGTGGCTGCGGAGATTGCGACCGTCTGGCAGGCTCACAAATCACGTTAGGCCACGGCAGAATAAGCACCTATCGCTTCCGGGCAATGATCCACACGGGATGATATGTCAGTGAGACTCCGCGATCCGTGCCGAACTCCTTAGCGTATTCGTTTTCGAACCGAGCCAGCGTGGACTTGGTCCATGTCCCTTGCGCCCTGCCGTTTACACCTGTTCTTCGCAAATACCTAAGTACCTCGCGGGGCGTATCGAAATAGGTTTGCCTCAGGCTTTCACCAACGGCCAATATCTGCATCGGGCCGTCGACAGCCGCGGCAAGAGCAGCCGGAGTAGTAAGTCCCGGTGCACGGGCAGTTGATCCAATCTGACTAAGCTCTTGATATTGCTGAGGGCCAAAACCCGAAACCGCCAACCACCCGCCGGGCTCCAGCGCGTCCATCGCTTTGTGAAGCAATTGCAACGGGCTTTCCATCCATTGGATCATCGAAGCCGAGGCGATCAGATCAATCCGGGAAGGCCAGTGAACTTCACGTGCATCACCGGCAATGAACTTGGCCTGTTCCGCATCAGCCGTTGCCTGAGCCTGCGGCGCGATGTCGTTCAATATGAGGTTTGGCAGGTGAAATTTTTGTCGCATCAGACGGGTCAGATGCCCTGTGCCACATCCCAGCTCGAAGACAGTTTCAAAGCGGTCCGGGGCTCCGGCACGACGCAGTTCGGACACCAGCTTGCCTGCAACCCAGGCTTGTTGACTTGCCGTGTCGTGGTAGGTTTGAAAGCTTCGGCTAAAGCTCCGCTGCACCCTGTCTGCCAGTTGCGCTGTCATGATACCCAACTCGCCCAACTTTGCCCCCGTAGGAATGGTACGTGCGGCCCCGCAACATGCTCGACTCGGGCCGAGGTTGAGGCCCATGCCGTTTCTTGGGCCGATGTCGGAATGATCCGGTCGTTTGTGGGTATCCACACCCTGTCAAAACCCGGATCAGGGGCAGACCCACGTTGGATCACGGCAAATAGCTCCTGTTGCGCCGCTGCGATGGCCAGTTCCGGGGGCTCGCCTGGCAAACCCGCACGGCGGCAGAACTTGGCAAAGCTGCGCTCGGAAAGTTGAGCCGCCGTTGCCTTGATCATGTCGGGCGCAATGCCACGTTCCGGGCACGCCGGGTGCAAAGTGCCGCTGATGGCGATCAAACGGTCGGGACGAAAGCCCGAGCACGCCAGCCAATGCGCGGCCGACGCGACACCGAAGGAAAAGGCCAGCATATCTATGTGATCGAAACGGGCGAGATCAGGCAGGGGATCATCGAGGCTGGTGTAACCTTCCACCAACAGGATATTCCCGCCCCCCGCAAGACCCCGGAACGGAGCATCGCCCAATGCCCATCCACCGAACAAAAGGGTCAGAGTACTGTCACCTGATTGCGCCAGCCAACGGCTTTTCATTTGTGTCCCCCAGCCAGAGCAAGCATCGCAGACGTTACCCTGCTCAGTTCGTCAGGTGAAATGACATAGGGGGGCATGCAATAAATATTGCGAGCGAACGGGCGCAGCCAAACACCGGTTTCCGCAGCCAATCCATGTGCGATGGAGGGGTCGACCCGCTCATCCATCTCGATGACGCCGATTGCGCCAAGCACGCGCACATCCGCTACACCGGATAGATTGCGCGCGGGGGCGAGTTCAGCCTTCATCTGCTGCGAGAGTGATGCAACTTCCTGCTTCCAGTTTCGCTGTTGCAACTGGTCAAGGCTCGCCACCCCTGCCGAACAAGCCAAAGGGTTGGCCATGTAGGTGGGACCGTGCATCAAAACACCTGCCTCACTTTCCCCGATCCCGCGAGCGACGGCCTCGGTCGCGATGGTGGCGGCCAAGGTGATATGCCCACCTGTCAATGCCTTGCCAAGACATAGGATATCCGGAACCACTCCGACGTGGTCCATTGCAAACATTTCGCCGCTGCGTCCGAAACCGGTCGCGATCTCATCAAAGATCAGCAAAACGTCATGCGCTTCACACAAGGCGCGCGCCCCGCGCAACCATGCAGGGTGATAGAAATACATCCCACCCGCGCCCTGCACCACCGGCTCAAGGATCAGCGCGGCGATCCTGTTGCCTTTGTAGTTCAGCAACGCCTCCAGCGGCTCCAACCCGTTCTCGGAAGGGTCGTCGAGCCACTCATCACCGAACTGGATGTGAGGGCGTGGCAGAAAGTGCTGGATCGACAACGCACCGCGAAACAGACCATGCATCCCGTTGACGGGATCACAAACGCTCATCGCTTTCCATGTGTCGCCATGATAGCCACCCCGGATCGTGGCAAATTCAGACCGTTCGCCCCGGCCTTTGGCAATCTGGTACTGGACTGCCATCTTCAACGCGACTTCAATCGCGACCGAGCCGCTGTCGCTGTAGAAAATGCGATCCAGGCCATCTGGCAGAAGGTCGACCAACCTGCGCCCGAGTTCCACGGCGGGTTCGTGGGTCAGACCACCAAACATCACATGCGGCAGTGTATTCAGCTGCTTTTGCATCGCATCGATGATGGCCGGGTGCCTGTGCCCATGCACCATACACCACCAGGACGACATTGCGTCGATCATTCTGATGCCATCTGCACGCGTCAGCCAGACACCTTCTGCCCCGGTAATCAGGTGCATCGGGCCGGGTTCAAGCACATGTGTATAAGGGTGCCACAGATGGCGCGCATCAAATTCCAACGGGGTCACAGGAACCTCCGAATGGTCGCCACATCGATTGCCGAAAATGAGCTGTTCAGGCGCTGCGGTGTCAGGTCGCTCAGAAATGGCAGGCGTCCCAGATGATGCACTTTACACATCTCGACGATGGTTTGCTCTACGTCCGGCACGGGGTCACCCACGAATACGACGCCGACAACCTCGCAGCCAGCAGCCCGAAGCGCCATTAGGGACAATGTGGTGTGGTTGATCGTTCCCAAGGCGGTGCGCGCAACAAGAACAACCGGAGCCTGCCATCCGGCAATCACGTCCAGAAAGAAGGACTGGCGGTTCAGCGGCACCATGAGGCCCCCTGCCCCTTCGACAACCAGAGGCCCGTCCACTTTCGGAATTTCAAGACGCGAGAGGTCAATCTCAACGCCCATGTCTTCGGCAGACAGATGCGGTGAGGCGGGCATGTTCAGCCGGTACGCTTCGGGCAGGACCTCGGCACCGCTCAGCGCGCTGACGGTTTCAGTGTCTGTAACATCCTCAAGACCAGACTGAACAGGTTTCCAGTACCGGGCCTGCAACGCTGCCGCCAGACCAGCCGAAAACACGGTTTTTCCAACACCTGTGTCGGTTCCGGTAACGATCAGCGCGCTCATGCGGCCTCCGACTGACAGATTGAGATAGTGGTGAACAAGGCCGTGATATCCTGAAGGGTGACATTTCCGGTAATCGAGACGCGCAAACGGGATGTGCCTTTTGGGACAGTGGGCGGGCGGATGCCCCGAACGTCAAAACCCCGCTGCTGCAAAGTGGCCGCCATCGCCATTGTGCGCTCGTCATCTCCCAGTACAACCGGGATGATCTGGCTGTTCAACGCGGCTGCGGGCAACCCCAGTTCCCGTGCGGTGTCATGGGCATGGCGCATACGTTCATGCGCGCCTTCAACCAGACTGACATCCTCGGCCAGTTCCCGTAGCGCAGCACGAACCAGAGCAGCGTTCAAAGGCGACGGAGCGGTCGCAAAGATGAAGGGACGAGCACGGTTGATCAGGGTATCTATCATCACGCGCGGACCGCAGATCAGCCCGCCTGAAACACCAAGCCCTTTACCACAGGTATGCAATGTTAGCAGATCAGCGTTCAGGTCATGCGCAAGACCCCGGCCTCGCTCTCCGAAAACGCCGGTGGCGTGGGCCTCATCAACAACCAAAACTGCATCAGCTTCGCGCGCAAGTACGGACAGGTCTTCCAGCGGCGGCAGGTCACCTTCCATGGAATACACGCTTTCGACCGCAATCCAGACCTGACCCGAACCGCCTGTAGATTGCCAGTCGCGCAATACGTTGCGTGCATCCGCAACATCATTGTGACGGAAGGCACGCAGATCCGCGCGGCTGGACCGCATACCTTCATGGGCGCTCGCGTGGACCAGCGCGTCATAAAGGACCAAATCCTCAGCCGCAGGCAACGTGGAGAAGATTGCCTGATTGGCCTGGAACCCGCCTCCCATGAACAGCGCGGCCTCAGCTCCAAAGAATGCGGCCGCTTCCTTTTCCAGTGCTTCATGTTCAGGGTGGTTGCCCCGCAACAGACGTGAACCTCCCGAACCTACAGGCACACCCCGCGACAGCGCATCATGTGCCGCGCGCTGTAACACTTGAGAACCGGCAAGACCCAGATAGTCATTCGACGCGAAATCCAGCCCTTGCGTCGGGATCAAGGCCCGGCGGCGGTGCCGGGCTTGAAGCGCATCAAGCATCGATTCCAGTCGGTTGACTGCTTTCATTCGGCAGCTTCCGTGCAGTTTCGCGTTTCGGCTTTTTCAGCTTGCAGGCCAAGTTTGGCAAACAGGACCGCGTCGGTGTCTTCTTCGGGGTTTTCTGCTGTCAGTAGCGTTTCGCCAACAAAGATCGAGTTGGCACCGGCGAAAAAGCACATCGCCTGCATCTCGTCACTCATGTCGCTGCGTCCGGCCGAAAGCCGCACATAGGACTTGGGCATCAGAATGCGGGCCGTTGCAATGATCCGCACAAAGTCGATCGGATCGATCGGCTCGGCGTCGGCAAGCGGGGTATCGGCCTGCGGCATCAACATATTGATCGGCACCGAGTCAGGTGGAGGCGTCATGTTGGCCAATGTCAGCAACATGTCGATACGGTCGCCAGTATGTTCACCCATCCCGAGAATGCCGCCCGAGCAAACCTTGATCCCGGCTTCCTGCACCCGGTTCATCGTATCGATCCGATCCGCAAAAGTACGGGTGGTGATGACTTCGGAGTAATAACGTTCCGAGGTGTCGATGTTGTGATTGTAATAGTCCAAACCGGCATCGCGCAGCTGCACCACCTGGGTGTCGTCGAGCATACCCAGCGTCATGCAGGTTTCCATACCCAGTTCCTTGACGCCCTCGACCATCGCGACCAGCGCATCCATATCGCGCGCCTTTGGCTCGCGCCACGCCGCCCCCATGCAAAACCGGGTCGCGCCGCCATCGCGGGCTTTTTTGGCCTCGGTCAGAACGCGCTGAACCTCGATCAGCTTCGACGCGGGCAAGGTTGATCCATTGCGGGCTGATTGCGAGCAATAGGCGCAATCCTCAGCGCAGCCACCAGTCTTGATCGACAATAGCTTCGAGGTCTGGATCTGGTTCGGATCAAAGTTTTCGCGATGCACGGTCTGCGCACGAAACAAAAGATCCATCAACGGAAGATCGTGAATAGCTTGCGCAGTTTTACGGGTCCAGCCGGAGTGTGGGATGATCATTTTATCTATAAAACTTTCTGCAGCTTGCGTTGCTGTGGATTTATTATCGATAAAACTTGAATACGCAACTGTGTTGGCGCAAACGATCATAAATCAAGCGGAAATGCCGCGCCTTCAGAAATCGAGCCCCAGATCGACGGTGCGGGCGGAATGCGTCAAGGCACCGGACGAGATGTAATCCACCCCTGTCGCCGCAATTGATGCGACCCGTTCCAACGTCACATTGCCGCTGGCTTCGGTCTTCAACCGCCCGCCCACCATGGCAACCGCTTCTCGCAGCATGTCATTGTCCATGTTGTCCAGCAAAACCACTGAAGCACCGCCAACGTCCAGCACTTCGGCAAGCTGGTCCAGTCGATCAACTTCAATCTCGACCGCCATCATGTGACTGGCCTGCGCCTTGGCGGCTTCAAGAACCTGACGAATACCGCCTGCCGCAGCAATGTGGTTGTCCTTGATCAGGATCGCATCTGATAAGGAATAGCGGTGGTTGAAACCGCCACCGTGCAGCACGGCCTGTTTTTCCACGATGCGCAGGCCTGGCGTGGTTTTGCGCGTGCAGGTCATGCGGGCCGTAGTGCCGTTGGTCTGCTCCACAAATGCGGCTGTCTTTGTGGCAATACCCGTCAGGCGCCCGGCAAAGTTCAGAGCGACACGTTCGCCGGACAGGATCGATGCGGCAGAGCCCTTGATGGTCATCAGTGTATCACCGCGTGCGCAACGCGAACCATCGTTGATCCGCACGTCAACCTCAAGCGACGGGTCCACAAGCCGGAACGCGATTGCGGCGACCTGCATCCCCGACACGACGGCGTTTTCGCGCGCGTTCAGTCTGGCTGTATAGGTTGTTTCCTGCGGAATAACCGCGCGAGTTGTCACATCACCGTAGCTTCCCAGATCCTCCATCAGCGCAGCGCGGACCATGGGTTCCAGGATCAGATCTGGCAGGATCGCATATGTCATGACACTTCCTCGCAGGCTTTGGCCCGAATGCTCATTGCTTCGGACAAATACATCCGGGACCGCTCTCCGGGCCCATCATTGGCTTTTGGAAAATCGGATCGCTTGTGTGCACCGCGGCTTTCTTCACGGTGCAAAGCAGCAGCAGCGATCAGGGTCGCGGTGGCACACATGTTGCAAAATGACGGGCAGGCATCGTGCTGCGCCTCCAAATGCGCAATAGTTTGCAGAGCACGGATTAGGCCCGTCCGGTCCCGGACAACACCAACGTCGCGCGTCATGGTTTCGCGCAACTCTTGGATAGCCCTTGTCGTGTCCGGAGTCACCACATGGACAAACTGCAATGTAACGGGGTCGGCATTTGACACCACCGGAACGGATGCCCCGATGCTTTCGGCGCAGATGCGCGCAAAGACAAGCGCCTCAAGCAGCCCGTTCGAGGCCAGCCGGTTGGCGCCGTGAAGGCCGGTCGAAGATGCCTCGCCGCAGACCCAAAGCCCGTCAAGTGTCGCGCGACCGTCAGTGTCGGTGGCAATACCACCCATGTGATAATGCGCTGCCGGTGCGACCGGAATCGGTTCGTTGACCGGGTCGATACCATTGCGCGCGCAGTATTCGGCAACTGCCGGGAACAGGTCCGTTATCTTCGAGCCTAATGCGGTACGGGTGTCCAGCATGGGTCGGTTACCCGCCTGCACTTCGGCAAAAATTGCACGCGCAACGACGTCTCGCGGGGCGAGTTCTGCGTCCGGGTGAACGGATAACATGAACCGGTCACCCTTATTGTTGATCAGCGTTGCCCCTTCGCCGCGCAACGCCTCGGTTGCCAGCGGAGCCGGATCTTCACCAACATCCATTGCCGTCGGATGAAACTGAACGAATTCGGCGTCAGCAATAAGCGCACCAGCACGTGCGGCCATCCCGATGACCTGCCCGCGAATGCGTGCCGGATTGGTCGTCAAGGCATACAACCCGCCAGAGCCACCCCCGGCAAGCAATACGGCAGGCCCGCAGATCGTAACGGGCTCGGACCCTGTTTCTGATGCGTCCTGAACCGTGACACCTGTCACCCGACCGTTTGATACGTCCAGCGCCGTGGCAAGGACACCTTCCAACACCTGAACCGAGGGTGTTTCATGCACCCGTTCGATCAGGGCAGCCATGATTTCACTACCTGCCTGATCCCCTTTCACCCGTACGACACGTGCGAAGCTATGCGCCGCTTCGCGTGACAACACATAACTGCCATCCTTGGTGCGATCAAATGGTGTGCCCAATGTCGTCAGGTCAAGGATATATTGCCGAGCCTCGCGCGTGACCAGATCGGCAACGGCCGGAACGACTATTCCCGCGCCAGCCTTGACGGTGTCCAGGCTGTGGCTTTCCGGGCTATCCGACAAATCCATTGCCGCGGCCACACCGCCTTGCGCCCATGAGGAACTTGCACCTTCGCCCAAAACATCGGGTGAGATTACAACCACTGGCCGCGGCGCGAGCTTCAATGCTGCATAAAGCGCGCCGATGCCAGCCCCCACAATAATGACGCGATCCGTGGTGACTTTGGTCATTTCAGATCAAATGCCGAGCTTGCGGGACAGATCAATCATCGCCTGAACGGATTTTCGCGCCTTTTCAGCCACATCTTCGGCGACCTCGACCTGCCCTTCCATCGTGTGCAGGGCGAAGAGGATCTTTTCAAGCGTGATTTTCTTCATATACGGGCACATGTTGCATGGCCCTACAAATTCGACCTCGGGCAATTCATCGGCAATGTTGGATGCCATCGAACACTCGGTGATCAGCATCGCCTTTTTCGGCTTTTCATCATGCACGTATTTGATGATGCCGCTGGTCGAGCCGGAATAGTCTGCCTCGGCCACCACATCCGGCGGGCATTCAGGATGCGCGATCAGCCGTGTTCCCGGGTTCCATTCGCGGAAGTCGCGCAGGTCCTGTGCCGTATATTGTTCGTGCACAATGCAAGAGCCGGGCCAATACACCACGTTCTTGTGGCTTTGATTGGCAACATTTTGCGCCAGGTACTGATCCGGCGTCATGATGACCGTATCACTTTCCATGGCGTTGACGATCTGAAGCGCGTTCGAAGAGGTGCAGCAGATATCCGAAGCTGCTTTGACCTCGGCAGTGGTGTTTACATAGGACACAACCGGCGCGCCGGGGTATTTGGCGCGCATTTCATCGATTCCCTCAGCGGTGATCGATTCTGCCAATGAACAACCGGCTTCCATGTCGGGCATCAGCACAGTCTTCTGAGGGCTGAGGATTTTCGATGTCTCGGCCATGAAATGAACACCGGCCTGAACGATCACATCTTCTTCGACTTCACTGGCCTTGATCGCAAGCTGCAAACTGTCCCCAACGAAATCGGACACACCGTGAAAAATCTCGGGCGTCATGTAATTGTGCCCAAGGATCACGGCATTACGCTCTTTCTTGAGCGTATTGATGGCTCGCACGTAAGGCGCGTAGATTGCCCAATCTGGTGGGCTGACCACGCGATCCATGCGGGCAAACGTTTCTTTCATCTCATTGGCCAGAGTGGCCGATGGGGCAAGGTCATAAACGTCCGAAATCACCGAGCGGACATGTGCAATATCGAGCAACGGGTAGCCACCTTTGTCAGTTGCCTTCAACCCCACGGGGTTGTTGAACGGCTTAGCCCTAGCCGAAACAGCACCGGTTCGAAACCGGAAAATGTGACGTTAGCGCTAAGGCAAACCGACAAAACAAAGGTTGGCGTGGTAATCAGCCCAAAATGCCCGGCAATCGCAGCCCATGTTCACGAGCGCAGGCTTTCGCGTCCTCGTACCCGGCGTCCGCGTGACGCCAAACCCCCGACGCGGGGTCATTCCAGAGCACCCTCTCCAATCGCTTGGCGGCGGCATCGGTTCCGTCTGCGCAGATGACGACGCCTGCATGCTGACTGAACCCCATGCCAACTCCGCCGCCGTGATGCAGCGAAACCCACGTTGCACCCGATGCCGTATTGACAAGCGCGTTCAGCAGCGGCCAGTCCGAAACAGCGTCCGAACCGTCCTTCATCGCCTCGGTCTCGCGGTTAGGTGAGGCGACAGAACCACTGTCAAGATGGTCTCGGCCGATGACGACCGGAGCTTTCAATTCGCCGTTTCTAACCATCTCGTTGAACGCCAGCCCGGCCTTGTGGCGATCTCCTAGCCCAATCCAACAGATCCGCGCCGGCAGGCCCTGAAACGCAATACGCTCCTGCGCCATGTCCAACCAGTTGTGCAGATGGGTATTGTCGGGGAACAGTTCCTTCATCTTGGCGTCTGTCTTGTAGATATCTTCAGGGTCACCGGACAACGCGCACCAGCGGAAGGGTCCGATACCCCGACAAAACAGCGGGCGAATATAGGCGGGTACGAAGCCGGGGAAGGCAAAAGCGTTCTCCAACCCCTCATCCTGAGCCACCTGTCGGATGTTGTTGCCGTAATCCAACGTCGGCACGCCCGCGTTCCAGAAGTCCACCATTGCAGCGACGTGTTGCTTCATCGAAGCACGTGCAGCCTTTTCGACCGCCTTCGGGTCACTTTCGCGCTTGTCTTTCCATTGCGCCATGGTCCAACCAAGCGGCAGGTAGCCGTTTACCGGATCGTGGGCACTGGTCTGATCCGTGACAATATCCGGGCGCATCCCGCCAGCTTGCATCCGAGCGTAAATTTCCGGGAAGATTTCAGCAGCGTTTCCCAACAAACCAACGGATTTCGCTTCGCCCGCCTTGGTCCAGCGAACAATCATTGCCAGCGCTTCGTCCAGCGTCTCGGCTTTTTCGTCCAGGTATTTTGTACGCAAGCGAAAGTCGATGCTGTCCGGGTTGCATTCCACGGCCAGACAACAAGCCCCTGCAAAGACAGCGGCCAGAGGCTGCGCGCCGCCCATTCCACCCAGTCCCCCGGTCAGGATCCACTTACCTGTCAGGTCGCCGTCGTAGTGCTGACGCCCGGCCTCGGCAAAAGTTTCATAAGTGCCCTGCACGATGCCCTGTGTACCGATATAGATCCACGAGCCAGCGGTCATCTGGCCGTACATCATCAGACCTTTCTTATCGAGCTCGTTGAAGTGGTTCCAATTGGCCCAGTGCGGCACAAGGTTCGAGTTTGCGATCAATACGCGGGGGGCATCGCTATGGGTGCGAACAATGGCAACCGGCTTGCCGGACTGGACGATCAGCGTTTCATCCTCTTCCAGATCCTTCAGGCTGGCAACGATGGTGTCAAAATCCTTCCACGTCCGCGCCGCGCGGCCAATCCCGCCATAGACCACCAGCTCATGCGGGTTTTCGGCCACGTCCGGATGCAGGTTGTTCATCATCATCCGCAATGGCGCCTCGGTCATCCAGCTTTTGGCGTTCAGTTCAGCTCCGGTGGGCGGAAAGATGTCACGGGTGTTTTTGCGAGGATCGGTCATCGGGCAAGCTCCAATGCTGTGTCATTGAGGGCGTCTAGAATGTCTTTCAACCAACGGCGGAGACGGTTGGCTTTGGCGGTGTCAAAAGTCCAGGGCGGCATTTCTGAGGTCAGGTAGGTCGACTGCGCCAGCTCCATCTGGATCGCGTGAATACTGTTATCCGGATGTCCGTAGTGGCGTGTCGTCCACCCACCTTTGAAGCGCCCGTTCAAAACGGTGCTGTAAGGGGATGAAGCGGCGAACTCATGTGCAATTGTTTCGATTTCCAATGCACAGGTCATCCCGTTATTTGTGCCAATGTTCATGTCGGGCAATACGCCGTCGAACAGAAAAGGAATGCGGCTGCGGATTGAGTGGCAATCATACAGCACAGCGATGCCATGGATCGCCTTCACCCTCTCCAGTTCGGCCAGCAAAGCGGCGTGATATGGCGCATGAAATGCGTCACGCCGTTCAATGATATCTTTTTCAGTTGGAGGGATGTCCCAGATGTCCTGCCCGTCGAAATCCGTCAGCGGCACCAGGGTCGTCGTGTTCTGGCCAGGGTAAAGGGAAGTACCGCTCGGGTCACGGTTGGCGTCGATCACATAGCGATGAAAGGTGGCCCGGACCGTGGTAGCACCGGGCAAAAGCCCGTCGTAAAGCATGTGGATGTGCCAATCCGTATCTGCCAGCGCCCGACCCTGTGCATTCAGTTTGGCATCAATCGCCGCAGGCACATAGGTGCCCGTGTGAGGCAGCCCCAAAACAATTGGACTATCGCCCTGAACTACTTCGACTGGATCAGTCATGCGCCAAGCTCCGGCATGGCGACACCAGCGCCATCGGAAATCTCACCGCTTGCAATAAGGGCCGAGGCTGCTTCGATGTCATTTGCCATGTACCTGTCATCTTCCAACGCCGGTACAACAGAACGCAGACGCGCCATGACACCTTGAAGGCTTTCACTGGTTGGCAGCGGCGCGCGATATTCAACCCCTTGCGTTGCGCACAGCAACTCGACCCCCAGGATACGTTCCAGATTGGTCACCATTTGCCCCAGCCGCCGTGCGCCATGGGCGGCCATTGACACGTGATCTTCCTGATTGGCCGAAGTCGGTGTTGAATCCGTGACGCAAGGATTGGCCAGATGCTTGTTTTCGCTCATCAGTGCGGCTGTCGTGACTTCGGCAATCATCAGGCCAGAGTTCAAACCGGGGTTGGGTGTCAAAAACGGAGGCAAATCAAAGCTGAGCACCGGATCGACGATCAGCGCGATGCGTCGCTGCGCAATCGCCCCGATCTCGGCCACTGCCAGAGCAATCATGTCGGCGGCAAACCCGACCGGTTCTGCATGAAAGTTTCCGCCTGATACGATCAACCCGGCCTCGGCCAGAACCAGAGGGTTATCGGTGGCGGCGTTGGCTTCGGTTTCCAGTGTCACCGAAGCCTGACGCAGCACATCCATCGCGGCACCAACAACCTGCGGCTGGCAGCGGATGCAGTACGGGTCCTGAACCCGCGTATCACCGTCCCGATGGCTTTCGCGAATGACCGACCCAGCCAGTAGCGCGCGCATGGTTGCGCCCGCTTCGATCTGGCCCCGGTGACCACGCAAGGCGTGAATTTCGGGCTGCAAAGGCGCGGTAGACCCCATAATCGCATCAGTTGTCAGGGCTGAAGTGACCAAAGCGCTTTGCGCCGCCCGCCAAGCGCCGAAAAGCCCCGCCAGCGCAAACGCCGTAGAAAACTGAGTGCCGTTGATCAGCGCCAGACCTTCCTTGGGGCCAAGTTCGACCGGGGTCAAACCTGCCGCTGCCAGCGCGTCGCCGCCAGACATGAGGGTGCCGCCAAACTCGGCCTCACCCTCGCCCATCATGACGGCTGCCATGTGCGACAGCGGTGCCAGATCGCCCGAAGCACCAACAGACCCCTGTGCCGGGATTACCGGTGTCACCCCTGCGCCAAGCATCGCTTCCAGCAGGTCAATCAGTTCCAGCCGCACACCCGACGCGCCACGTCCGAGGCTGAGCAGTTTGAGTGCCATCATGAGCCGCGCAACAGCACGCGGGATCGCTGGTCCGACGCCACAGCAATGGGACAGGATCAGGTTGCGTTGCAGCGTCGCGGTATCCTCGGCCGCGATCTTGACGCTTGCCAGTTTTCCAAAGCCCGTATTGACCCCGTAAACGGCGGCTTCGCCAGTCGCCGCCTCAATGATGCGAGCGTGTGCCGCGGCTATCGCAGGCCTGCAATCCGGGTCCAGCCGAACGGCGCATTCCTGGCGGAATACCTGTTCCAGCTGCGCCAGAGAGACAGCGCCGGGAGTTAACGTCAGAGTGGTCAAAATGCGCCTCCGAATATGCGGGCGTGAAGGGGATTAAAACCGATGCGGTAGGCAAGCTCGGCCGGGTGAGTGACATTCCAGACAGCCAGATCCGCCCGCAGGCCCTGAACGATCCTGCCGCAGTCTCTCAGGCCCAGTGCACGCGCGGCATTCACAGTGACACCTTTCAACGCTTCCTCGGGGGTCATTCGAAACAAGGTGCATCCCATGTTCATCGCAAGCAAAAGTGATGTCATCGGAGCCGAGCCCGGATTGCAGTCGGTCGCAAGGGCCATTGGCACGTCGTACTTGCGTAGCAAATCAATTGGCGGTTGTTGCGTCTCGCGCAGGGTGTAGAAAGCCCCGGGCAGTATCACGGCCACCGTGCCTGCCACTTCCATGGCTTTGACACCGCTTTCGTCCAGATACTCGATATGGTCGGCAGACAGCGCACCAAAGCTTGCAGCAAGTTTCGCACCACCCAGGTTGGACAGTTGTTCGGCATGCAATTTGACCGGCAGTCCTAGTTCCTTGGCAACGTCAAACAGTGGCACCAGTTGGTCGGGCAGGAAGGCAATCCCTTCGCAAAATGCGTCCACTGCATCAACCAAACCCTCGGCATGAGCCGCGCGGAGGGTCGGAATGCAAATCTCTGCAATGTACGCCTCGGGCCGGTCTTTATACTCGGCGGGCACAGCATGAGCGCCCAGAAAGCTAGTTATAATGCGCACCGGGCGGCTTTCCTGCAGGGCCCGCGCGGCGCGCAGCATGGTCAGCTCAGTTTCACGATCAAGCCCATAGCCCGATTTGACCTCGATCACCGAGACCCCTTCGGCGATCATCGCGTCCACGCGCGGCAGGGCCTGCGCAATCAAATCCTCTTTACTGGCCGCACGCGTGGCTTTCACGGTCGAAATAATCCCACCACCCGCGCGGGCCACCTCTTCATAGCTGGCACCGTTAAGGCGCATCTCAAACTCAGCCGCGCGGTGGCCGCCATGCACTACATGGGTATGGCAATCGATCAGAGCCGGCGTCACCAGCCGCCCGTCCAGCGAAGTTTGAGAGAATGTCGCGTATTCTTCCGGCAACTGCGTCTTCGGACCGACCCACGCGATCCGGTCCCCACGCACGACAATCGCCGCGTCTTCGATCAATCCGTATGCATCCGCACCAACCATGGTCGCGGCGTGCAGATCTGTGAACAGATGATCGTGGGTTTGCATTCGAATCCCTCTTCGGTGCAATTCTCTCTTTTCTGGTACAGGTCTTTATGTCATATGTCTATTCATAAAACCGGAGGTAGGGATGACGGTCATTTTCGCAAAACGGGCCTATCTGGCAGCCGGCTGGGCAGAGAATCTACGACTCGAGATCAAAAATGGTCGTATTGCCCGTCTGACACCCGACGCGGTCGCGCAACTCGGCGACACCTGCGTTGACACTCTACTGCCCGCTTTGGCCAACCTTCACAGCCATGCCTTTCAGCGTGCCATGGCGGGAATGACCGAATATCGGCAGGCTGGCCGTGACAGTTTCTGGACTTGGCGTGATCTGATGTATCGCTTCACAGCCCGCCTGAACCCCGAACACATTCAGGCCATCGCTGCGCAAGTCTATGTCGAGATGCAGGAGGCCGGGTACGCCTCGGTCGGGGAATTCCATTATCTGCACCACCAACCGAACGGGCAATCCTATGACAGGCTTTGCGAACTCAGCGACCGGATCATGGCCGCTGCTGCTGAGACCGGAATTGGCCTGACCCATCTGCCCGTGCTCTACAGCTATGCAGGAGTTGGGGAAAAACCACTGGAGGCGGGGCAGCGACGCTTTGGCAATGATGTGGACCGTTTTTGCGAACTTGTCGCGCAGGCGCGGGGTGCGCTCGGCAATCTTCCTGACGACTGTCGCGTCGGCATCGCGCCACATTCCCTACGCGCCACCTGTCCGCGCGATCTGGCGCAGGTGGTGGCATCACAAAGTTCCGGTCCAATCCATATTCACATTGCCGAACAACCCAGAGAGGTTGAGGAAGTGCAGGCTGGCCTTGGCGCGCGTCCGGTCGAATGGCTGCTGGATAATGCCCCGGTTGAGTCCAACTGGTGCCTGATCCACGCAACCCATATGACCGACGAAGAGACTTGCGCAATGGCCCGCAGCAAAGCGGTTGCCGGTCTGTGCCCGGTGACAGAAGCCAACCTGGGCGACGGGCCTTTCAACGGCCCTGTCTATCTGAATG
This sequence comes from Ruegeria sp. AL7, assembly GCF_056536105.1. Classification (NCBI taxonomy): domain Bacteria; kingdom Pseudomonadati; phylum Pseudomonadota; class Alphaproteobacteria; order Rhodobacterales; family Roseobacteraceae; genus Ruegeria; species Ruegeria sp. AL7. The sequence goes on along the minus strand of NZ_JBQFJF010000002.1, from coordinate 579,302 downwards.
CAGGCGGCGCTTTTGGCGTGGGATCGGACTCCAACGTGTTGATTTCCATGACCGAAGAGCTCCGCACACTCGAATACTCGCAACGACTGCGCGACCTGTCACGTAACGTGCTGGTGGTTGGCGAAGGCTCGGCAGGACAAACCCTTTATCGCGGCGCAGCTATTGGCGGTGCGCAGGCGCTAGGCCGCAACGCGGGGCAAATTACCGAAGGAATGCTGGCCGATCTCGTCGCCATCGACAGTCAGGCCCCTGCCCTTTGCGCACTACAACCTCACCAACTGCTGGATGGTCTAGTCTTTGCCGCCAAAGATAATGTCGTAACTGATCTTTGGTCCGCAGGCAGACACCAGGTTCAAAACGGACATCACGTCCTGCGGGACAAGGTCACGCGTAACTACAAAGGGGCAATAAGTGAGCTTCTGGCTGAGCTTTAGCTAGGGATCTTATTGAAACACACGCGAAGGATCTTAGCGCCTGCAGCCGGACTGACCGTAACAGCGGCGTTCAGCGTCATTGCGTCTCCGGCAACCAGCGGCGTGTTGTCTGACATGTGGGCCATTCCCGAGGCGACAAAGACAAACTCGCCCGCTGTCGCTTCAAATTCCTGATCATTTGCAAAAACGTTCACCACAACAACGACCTTTGAATCGTAGATCACATTGAATGCACGACACGGCCCGCCCAACAGCCGCGCATTCAGCGCGAGCGCCCCGTCGAACGAAACCGGCAGGAATGGCCGCGCTGGTAAAACACCACTATCACCGAGCAAATCAAGCCCGGTCCCTTCGATGATCGTGTGTACGCGCGACATCCCCGGAAATCGGGAAAATGGCCCATCCTGATCGATCCGGGCCACACTGATACGCCAGACGACATGTTTACCGACCCGCTTCGCGGCAAGTTCGGTTGTTACCCCGCCACCATTGGCCCATGGCGTAACCGCGCAATCCTGCAATCTGATAAGGTTCTGGGTCAAATTCTTTGCATCTCACCGTTAACCTAGACATAATATGAATAAGTTCGAAAATATAGTGAGCACAATGTGAACGAGCAAAAAAACGTCGGCTTCCAGGATATCCGCGATGAAGTTCTAAATCGCATCCAGACCAGAATTTGGCCGCAAGGCAGCCTGCTGCCCACCGAACTGGAGCTTGCCGCCGAGTTCGGCTGCGCCCGCGCGACTGTCAATCGAGCTCTGCGTGAACTTTCTGATCAGGGCATTGTAACACGCAAACGCAAAGGCGGCACACGTGTGGTTACAACACCGGTCAAACAGGCCAGATTGCCGATTGCGGTAGTCCGTCAAACCATTGAAGATATGAATGCAGAATACCGGTATGCGTTGGTCAGCCGTACACTTATTGATTGCCCGGCATGGCTACAAGCCAAACTCGGGCTGCCCGAGGGTACGCAAATTCTGCATTTGCGCTGTATGCACCATGCAGACAATCGCCCCTTCCAGTACGAGGAACGATGGATCAATACAGCCGCGGTACCGCACGTCATGGATGAAGACTTTCTGACCACCGGTCCAAACGAATGGTTGCTGGCCGAGGTTCCTTTTTCGAACGCGGAAATTGCATTCTCAGCTGTTCCGGCAACCGGTCCGCTTCAGGACTTTCTTTCTGTTCCGCCCGGAACACCTTTGTTCCAGTTGGAGCGGACAACGTGGTTTCGCAATACCCCAGTCACTTTCGTACGAATGACCTTTCATCAGGGTTATCAAATGCGGACTACGTACTGAGGCTTTTCCGCTATTGGTGGTCCTGCCGAAAGCCAAATCTCGACCCGCTACTCCGCTTGTCTCAAATAGGCACTACATCAAGTGCATGTGCATTCGGGTGGCCAAATTGCCAAGAACCCAGACGGTGCCAAGGATCATTATCATCAGAACCAGTGTCGAAAACAGAACTAGGTGCAGATCTTCACGGCTGCTGCGCCGACGGTCGATATGCAGGAAGTAGACAAGCTGCAGCACAAGCTGTGCCAATCCAAGCAACCCGATGGTCAGGTAAACACCAACCGTTTCAATCCCATAAACCTGTGCCACGCCAAACATTGCCAAGGTCAGCAACAGCGAGCCACCGTACCCGATCACATAGCGCCGACGCTCGCGACGATGCATTTCAGAGCGCTTATCCATAGGTCAGACCTCCGAAAAACACGATGGTAATGATCCCAATCCAGATCAGATCGAGAAAATGCCAGAACAACGCCAGCCGCACAACGCGCGAGATAACCACATCCGTCATGCCCTTGACGCGCAGCTGGATACCCAAAACGATCAGCCAAAGGCATCCAGTCGCAACGTGCAGACCATGAAGCGGGACCAACCCAAAAAAGGCTGACAGAAAACCGCTGCGCTGCGGAATGCCACCTTCTTCCGCCATGGCCATGAAGTCACGCACTTCCAGCACCAGAAAACTAAGGCCCAGAACAAGCGTGACGCCAAACCATAAGACAATGCGACCGCGCGGCAGATTGTACTTCAGCGCCAGCATCGCAAGACCGACTGTCAGGCTGCTGGTCAGCAGTATCAGGGTTTGCGCAAAGACACTTTTCAGATCAAACAGCTCGTGCGGGCCGGGGCCACCTGCCTGCGCATCGATCATCGTTATGTAAATCGCAAACATCAGGCCGAAATAGACCAGATCGCTCATCAAGAAGACCCAGAACCCAAAGGTGACAACCTCGGCCGCCTTGTGGGCGCTGGCGTGATGTTCCCCTAGATTGATACCGGGATAGCTGTGTGTCGGCGCGCGCTTCATGTCGCCACCTCCAGATCCGGGCGGGCAAGGCCGCGGTTTTCCGAAGAAGTTTCAGAGTCACGATCAACTGCGGCTTCGCTGTGGACCAACGCCAGCCAGGCTTCGTGATCCCTTCGCACCTCTTCCGCGGGGATGGTGAGTTCTGTACTGTCATCAAATGTCCAGATGATCACCGCAAGGATCATCAAAACCGTCATTATCGCGGCAAGCCACCAGATCCACCAGACCAGCGCAAATATCCATATGCCGCTGAGAACACACAGGACAAAGCCAATTCCCGTGTTTCGGGGCAGTTCGATATCTTCATAAGCGTCTGGTGTTGGATAGGCCGTTCCTTTTGCCTTCTGTGCCGTGAATTCATCCCGATCCGTAACCTTGGGGATGATCGCAAAGTTGTACGCGGGAGGCGGTGAAGGGATAGTCCATTCCAATGTGCGACCATCCCAGGGATCCCCAACAGGAACGCGGGTTTGGTCGCGGTCACGAATGCTGACCCATAGCTGGATCAGTACCGAGAACAATCCACAGGTAATAACTATTGCTCCGATGATGGCCACAATCATGAAAGGGTGGAAAGACGGATCGCTATAGCTGAAAGAGCGGCGTGGCATGCCCAATAGCCCGACGAAATAGAGCGGCATGAATGTCAGCAAAAACCCCCCGGTCCAGCAAAAGACAGAAACCCGGCCCCAGAATTCGTTCAGTCGGAATCCAAAGGCCTTGGGGAACCAGTAATTGTATGCCGCCAACAATCCGAACAACACGCCAGGCAATAACGCGTTGTGGAAATGAGCTACCAAAAACAGCGTATTGTGAACCTGGTAATCTACGGTTGGGTTTGCCAGGATCACACCGCTCAGCCCACCGATGGCAAACAGCATCAAAAATGACAGCCCATAGAGCATCGGCACCGAAAACCGAATGCGCCCCCGCCACAGCGTCGCCATCCAGTCATAGACTTTCACGCCGGTTGGGATGGCAATCAGCATGGTCGCAATACCAAACACCGCGTTGATCAGCGCGCTTTGACCCATGGTAAAAAAGTGGTGCAGCCAGACCGTGAACGACAACACTGCGATCGACATGGTCGCAATAACAAGCGAGTTGTAGCCATAAAGCCGTTTGGCCGAGAAGGTCGCAAACACCTCGGAATAGATGCCATAAGCAGGCAAAACCAGCAGGTAAACCTCGGGGTGGCCGAACAACCAAAACAGATTGGCATAGTTCATCATGTTGCCACCGAGGTCGTTTGTGAAAAAGTGGAAATCAAGATAGCGATCAGCGGCAAGCATCAGCGCGGCGACACCCAAAGGCGGCATAGCAAAGACGATCAGGATCGAACTGCAAATGATTGTCCAGCAATACATCGGCAGCCGCATGAACGTCATGCCCGGCGCGCGCAACTTGTAGATCGTAACGGCAAAATTGATACCCGTCAGCGAGGTGCCAATGCCCGAAACAACGATGGCCCAGATCCAGTAATCCGGTCCAACACCGGGATTGAACGCTGCGCCGGTATACGGTGGATAGGCTGTCCAGCCGCCGGTCGAAAACTCTCCAATCACCAGCGACACCATCAGCATCATGCCTGACGAAACCGTAAGGCCCAGACCAATCTGGTTTAGTCGCGGGAACGCCACATCGCGCGCGCCGATCATCAGCGGGACAATGTAATTCGCAACACCAAAGACAAAGGGAACGGCAACAAAGAAGACCATGATTGTGCCGTGAGTGCTGAAAAGCTCGGCAAAATGTTCGGCTTCGAGGAAACCGTCGCCGGGCCCGGAAGCCTGCTGCGCGCGCATGACAACGCCTTCAAGCACACCGCGCGCCAGCATCACGATGGCAAAGACGATATACATGATACCGATCTTTTTGTGATCGACGCTGGTCAGCCAATCGCGCCACAGGGGTGTCCACAGACGAAACCAGCTCAGCAATCCTACGACAACAACAACGCCAATAATCACAACAGCTGCGGCTGTATTGGCCACAATCTCATTAGTATTTGGGTTCTGGATCAACCCGGCAATCGGAAAAGCGTCCCAACTCAGACGCCCGAAGAAACCTGTCTCGGTCGGCGTCATTTTTGCGCCTCCTGCCCAAATGATGCAGTTCCAGGCTGTAGATCGATGGGCAGCGGCTGACCGCTGTGGTAGCGGCTCAGGATATTCCGGAACAGATCGTCTTTTATTGTGAAGTAGAGCGCATCATCCGGCATCCGAGATGTTCCCAAAGCGGCCTGAACTTCATCCCTGTCGGTCCGCATGGCCAGTTTCCGATACGTTGCCACATCTAGTTGGATGCTGTTGTTACGCACTTTTTCGACCCAAGCGTCGAAATCCTCATCACTCATTGCGATGGTGCGGAACTTCTGCTTGGTAAAGCCCCGTCCGTTGTACTGAGTGTTTTCACCCTGCATCACTTCCGGCGCATCCGCGACAAGATGTAACTGGGTGGTCATGCCCGGCATCGCATAAATCTGTCCGGCCAGCGCGGGTATCATAAACGACTGCATCACGGTATCGGTTGTCAGCGTCAATGCAACTTGCCGCTTTGTCGGAATTCCGAACTCTCCTACAGTGGCGACCCCAAGATCGGGGTACAGAAACAGCCACTTCCAATCCAGACCGACAACCTGAACCCGCAGCGCCGGATCTTCACCAAACGGTGCCGAATACGGGTCAAGCCGATGCGTCGCCTTCCAAAGGTAAAAAGACAGCAAGGCCACGATTATGACAGGCACACCCCACATTACAAATTCCAGCTTTGCCGAGAAATCCCAATCCGGCGCGTAGGGCGCAATGCGGTTGCTCCGGCGGCGATACCGAAACGCTATTATCGGGACCAGCACCAATACCGGGATAACGGCCAGCAGGATCAATACGGTCGCCCGAAGCAAATGCGTTTTCTGAACTGCCGCTATTGGGCCTTCCGGGTCCATAAAGCTGTCGCTGGCCAAAGCTGGTTGCGCCGAAACGATCAACAGGAGCACAACTACAAGCCTGAGCAAGGATGGATTGGACGAAATGACTTGTGCCACAGCTGACTGTCCTCTCCTCATCTCAATCCCATCCAACTATCGGCAAGCGGGTGAATTTTCTCAAGAGTTTTTCCGAACCGGGGATTGCCATCCTCAATTTTCTTTCAACTTTGGGTGTAAACGGCGACGGGTCGCGCGGCATCTTCCCGTTGACTTGCAAGGCCAGTCGGGACAGATAAATCGTCAATGCGTATTTTGCTGTTCACTCTAGGATTGATCATTCTGTCCCAGACCGCACTGGCACAGGATCGTGCAGCAATTGAACGCCAGTTTCAGTCGTGGTTGTTGGAGACGATCTGGCCGCAGGCGCAGGCCAAAGGTGTTTCGCGCAACACACTGCAACAGGCGTTTTCTGGTGTTACTCTGAACTGGGACCTGCCTGATCTGGTTCCCCCCGGACATAAACGCAAAACGCCCAAGGCGCAAAAACAAGCCGAGTTTGGATCGCCCAGCCGGTATTTCAATCCGGGGTCAATTCAGGGCGCAACGTCTATCGGGCGCAGGATGGCGAGGCAACACTCTGCGATTCTTGCCAAAGTCGAACGTCAAACGGGCGTTCCTGCTCGTATCATTCTGGCAATCTGGGGCAGAGAGAGCGGCTATGGGCAGGTGCCGATCCGCCATGATGCGTTCAGGGTTTTGTCGACCAAGGCATTCATGAGCACGCGCGCGGACTACTTCACGGCCGAGCTTATCGCGGCTCTGCAAATCGCGGAAGCAGGACCTCTGCCAGCCCGGCAATTGAAAAGCAGTTGGGCGGGCGCGTTAGGACAACCCCAATTCATGCCATCAAGCTATTTGGCTTACGCCGCAGATGGCAACGGCGACGGACAGGTCGATATCTGGGGGTCATCCGATGATACAATCACATCGATTGGCAACTACCTGAAACAGCACGGCTGGATCGCCGGGCGTGACTGGGGTTTCGAAGTGTCTGTGCCAGCAACCGTTTCATGTGCATTGGAAGGACCTGATCAAGGGCAGTCAATCCAGCAATGGGAAGCGATGGGCATAAACCGGGTCTCGGGCAAACCTTTTCCAGCCCACGAGTTGAAGGGGGCAGGTTACCTGATGATGCCGGCAGGACGATTTGGTCCTGCTTTTCTGGTCACTCCGAATTTTTACGTTTTGAAGGAATACAACAAAAGCGATCTGTATGCTTTGTTCGTCGGCCACGTCGGTGACAGAATCCAGTTTGGAAGCGGCGATTTTAAAGGGCAATGGCGCAAGGTCGGCGGCTTGTACCGTTCTGATATAGCAAAAATGCAGGGCGCGCTGGAAAGCTTGGGGTACGATGTTGGAGGCGTTGACGGCTTGCCAGGTTTCAAAACCCGCCGATCCATAGGCAGATGGCAGGAAACGAAGGGTGTTGCACCCACCTGTTTTCCCGAAACCTCGATGACAACGAAACTGGTCCGATAAGGCGCCAAGCATGCGTTGAACGGTACCACGCGACTTGCTTGAGCATCTTATCGCCGGTCGCAACAGACCGCCGTTATCACCAATCTTTGCGGTTCCGATCATATTGTTGCCCATTCGAAAACGGACTAGATGCGTCAGATCATGTATTTCCAAGAAGCTCGGATGTTTGCCGACGGGATACTTGTGTACATAAGACACGTTACTTGACGCAGCTTGCGACTAAGTGAGCCGTGTTAATTTCAGTTGCACAGTCCCTGCCATCCAAATTCTTTTCGGCCGCGCAGTCCTAAACTACTCGTCATAACAAGGCGCTATGCCCATCCAAAGAAAATATGCAGGACTCCGTCCGGGAGTTTTTCAAGACAACCGACGCCGCTCCAAACATATCAACTTTCCGTGAACGACAAATCGTCGTCAGATTTTTGGCACAGAGTTATAGCGGAAGGGTCTCTGGGAACTGTGGTTCAGGCCTTGTATACAGGAAACACCGGAGTCGGCTTTTGACTCATCTGGACCGAGGTGGCACGATTTGGTCAATAACGGCCGGCACACCGGGCATGATTGATTGACGCGGTTTTGAAGACTAAGAGGACATTCCGGATGTTTTCTGCTTTTCCGGCCAAGTTTTGTTTTGAGAGGCACCATGACACGCAAAGTCACCAAAGCAGTTTTTCCAGTGGCGGGAATGGGAACCCGGTTTTTGCCGGCAACCAAATCTGTTCCGAAAGAGATCATGACGTTGGTGGATCGCCCGCTGGTGCAATATGCAATCGATGAAGCGCGCGCCGCTGGTATCAAAGAGTTCATCTTTGTGACGTCTCGCGGGAAATCCGCGCTTGAAGATTACTTTGACCACAACCTTGTCCTCGAACAGGAGTTAATGGCCAAGGGCAAAAACAAGCTTCTCGATATCCTAAACAAGACCAATATGGAAAGCGGCGCGATTGCCTATATCCGCCAACACAAAGCCCTGGGGTTGGGGCATGCTGTATGGTGTGCACGCCGTTTGATAGGCGATGAACCCTTTGCTGTAATGCTGCCTGACGATGTGATTGCTGCAGATAAACCATGTCTGCAACAAATGGTTGAAGCCTATGAGGAAACGGGCGGCAACATGGTGGCAACGATGGAAGTTTCACCAGAAAAGACCAGTTCGTACGGCGTTCTGGATGTCGTCGACAGTATCGGCCCGGTCATTCCGGCCAAGGGTATGGTTGAAAAACCCGAACCCTCAAAAGCGCCATCCAATCTGGCGGTTATCGGGCGCTATATTCTTCGACCTTCCGTATTGAACAACCTGAACGCAATGAAAACCGGAAGCGGCGGTGAAATCCAACTGACTGATGCGATCGCCGAGGATATCGCATCCGGCGTGCCCGTTTTTGGCTACAAGTTCGACGGGCAGCGTTTCGATTGCGGTTCAAAATCCGGTTTTCTGCAAGCGACAGTTTCCTTTGCCCTTGCCCGTGACGACCTGCGCGATGATCTGAGCCAATATCTGAATGACATCGTTGCAACTGGAAAAGCGGCCCAGTAGCCACGGGATCTCCCATTCCACAAAAAGAATTGAACAATATCGTTGGCCATCAGCAATTCAGGGGCACGTGTATGAACAGAACGGTCTATCCAGTCATCCTGTGTGGTGGTTCAGGAACGCGTTTGTGGCCCCTGTCGCGCAAAAGCTATCCCAAGCAATTCGTTCCACTTGTCGGAAAAACCAGTCTGTTACAGGATTGTGCCGACCGGATGCTTGGACCCTCGCATACGCCCTATGCCAAACCAATGGTTCTCACCAACGAAGCCTTTCGGTTTATTGTACCTGAACAGCTGACCGCTATTGGGATCGACCCCGGTCCGATTCTGATTGAGCCTGAAGGGCGAAACACGGCCCCTGCCGTACTGGCGGCTGCGTTGTACCTTGCCTCACGTGATCCGGATGCCATCATGCTGGTCGCGCCTTCAGATCATGTGCTTCCAAACAAGGCGGCTTTTCATCAGGCCGTCGCCACAGGCGTGCGCGCAATTGCCGAACGAAGCGATCTGGTGACATTTGGCATCACGCCCACTCGGCCCGAAACCGGGTATGGCTACTTAAAGCTGAACGACGCCCCAGACGCGTCCGGGGGTGCAGTTCGCCTGGATCGGTTCGTGGAGAAGCCGGATTTGGAAGCCGCGCAGGCGATGGTGAAAGATGGCAGTTACCTGTGGAATTCCGGCATCTTCCTGTTTGCGGTACGTGACATCGTTGCAGCATATAAAAAATACGCAAGCACCCTTGTTGCACCTGTCCAAAAGGCCGTCGACAGCGCAAAGGCAGATTTGGGGTTCCTGAGATTGGACCCTTCGGCTTGGGCTGACGTCGATGACGTCTCGATCGACTATGCGGTCATGGAAAAAGCCCCCAACCTTAGCGTGGTTCCGTATTCCGCAGGTTGGTCGGATGTTGGAAGTTGGACGGCTGTTCAAGAATTGTCAAACCCTGATGAAAACGGCACCGCGACAAATGGGGAAGTAACCACAATCGACTGCTGCAACGTTCTGATACGATCAGAATCGCCAGCTCAGGAAGTGGTGGCAATGGGGCTTGAGAACATTATCGCAGTTGCGATGCCGGATGCTGTGCTGGTTGCTAGCATGGACAAAGCCCAGGACGTCAAGCAGGCTGTCGCTGCCTTAAAGGCTAAGGGGGCCAAACAGGCAGATACGCTTCCGGTCGATCACCGCCCCTGGGGCTGGTTTGAGAGCCTCGTGATCGGTGACAGATTTCAGGTCAAACGAATCCATGTACATCCTGGCGCTTCACTCAGCCTGCAGTCCCATCACCATCGGTCCGAGCATTGGATTGTGGTTGAGGGCACCGCCAAGGTCACAATCGATGATCAGGAACGGTTGGTTAGCGAAAATCAGTCCGTCTATATCCCGCTGGGTGCCGTGCACCGGATGGAGAACCCTGGCAAAGTGCCCATGGTTTTGATCGAAGTGCAGACCGGCACCTATTTAGGCGAAGATGACATCATTCGATATGAAGACATTTATGCCCGGGACTAAGCGGCGACATAGTTCTCTATAGGCCATACTCGGGTCGGCTTGTCCCCGGAGATACTTAGGTTAACAGATTATTTCCTGTGCGGTCGGCCAGGTCAGACGGGATTGACGCGCCTTACGGCAGAGTGGCGCGCGACCGACTTTCGGACCGACAGCCACAGGAGGACCCTCGTGTCAATGACCTCACCCAGATTGCGCCTGCCTTTTCTACAACCTTCGCAGGCTCAAAAACACGTTACTCACAATGAAGCACTGCGGCAGCTTGATCTGGTCGTACAGCTGACAGTGCGAACGACCAATTCCAGCACTCCGCCCGTAGTCCCCGAGCAGGGCGATGTCTATGCTCTAGGCGTCACCCCCACCGGGGACTGGGCCGGACATGCAGGAGAGCTTGCCGCATGGCTGGACGACGCCTGGCATTTCTTGACCCCGTATGCGGGCTGGCGCGCCTGGGACGAGGCCACTGGTGAACTGAAGTTCTGGAATGGGTCTGACTGGCTGCCCTTGCCCGTCAATACTCAGAACCTGAATGGTGTTGGGGTGGCAACAAGTTCGGACGCTACGAATCGCTTGTCTGTCCGAAGCCCGGCAACGCTTCTGAGCCATGAGGGCGGCGGGCATCAGCTAAAGATCAACAAGGCGGGTGCCAGCGATACAGCATCGCTGGTGTTTCAGTCGAACTGGACCGGTCACGCTGAAATGGGGTTATCCGGAAGTACGTGGTTTTCAATCAAAGTGTCCCCTGACGGAGGTACCTGGACGGAAGCTCTGACTTTTGACCCCGCGACCGGAACAGCGGCTGGTGCAGCTGTTCAGGGCAATGCGACGGATACCACTCCGGGTCGCCTGATGCGTGCCGACTACGGTTATGGGCCGGGTAACCTTCTGGGGTCGGTATCAGAAGTTGGCGGTATACCAACCGGTGCGGTCATAGAGCGCGGAAGTAACACCAATGGCGAATTTACACGTTTTGCCGATGGAACCCTGATCTGCACCGCCGCGTTGCTTCCTGTCGCATGCACGGCCGCGGAAGGCGTATTGTTCGCAAGCGCTGCAATGACGTGGAACTACCCAGCTCCATTTTCCTCTGCGCCAAGCGTTAGTGGCAGCGCTGGAGCCAATAATCGTTTCATCGGGTTTGATGTGCCCGGAAACACTCAAGCCACGTGCAAAGCCCTCTCTGTAACTTCGGATACAGCGGCTTTTTCACCAAGTGTCATCGCCATAGGGCGCTGGTTCTGAGCACAGCTGCCGCCTGAACTGTGGTTCGGGCGGTTTTTTTGCGTCGTCGGTCTATTTCTATAGCAATCGCCAATTCCATTGGACCCGCTACAGGCGCCTTGCTCCGGGCGAAAAGTGGGCGGCGCAACACCGCCCGCTTACTGGCTGTTTATTACTGGTCCATGCCCAGAATTGTATCTTTTCAGCTGACAATGGACGTGATTCAACAAGTTCTGCGCAGCACGACGGATTGTAAAAACTCTGTTCCCGCGCATATTGCCTCAAAAACAACAAGAAAACATGGGAACTCAGCAACCATACCTGTAAATCATTGAAACCGGCGCTGGATTCTTCGATTTTGCCCGCGCCGTTGATAGTAATTGGTATAAAAGGATTAGGCAGATGCGCATTGCAATGATCGGCACCGGGTATGTGGGCCTTGTTTCCGGTGTGTGTTTCTCGGACTTCGGTCATGATGTGATTTGCGTTGATAAGGCTGAGCAGAAGATCGATATGCTCAAAGCCGGACAGGTGCCTATTTATGAACCAGGTCTGGACGTGCTGATGGCGCGAAACGTCGCGGCTGGCCGCCTGAGCTTCACAACCGATCTTGCAGCCGCAGTGGACGGCGCGGATGCTATCTTTATTGCAGTTGGAACGCCAACCCGGCGTGGAGACGGCCATGCGGATCTGACCTATGTGATGGCAGCGGCGGAAGAAATCGCTCAGGCTGTCACCGGGTATACCGTTATCGTCACAAAATCGACTGTGCCCGTCGGAACAAACCGAAAAGTGCAGGAAACAGTCAAGGCCGCTAACCCCCTGGCCGAATTTGACGTGGCTTCGAACCCTGAATTCCTTCGCGAAGGCGCGGCAATAGACGATTTCATGCGCCCGGACCGCGTTGTGGTCGGCGTCGAAAATGACCGCGCTGCCGAGGTGATGGCAGAAATTTACCGCCCTCTTTACCTGCGCGACTTCCCGATCCTGACCACCGATCTGGAAAGCGCCGAGATGATAAAATACGCCGCCAACGCGTTTCTAGCGACCAAAATTACCTTCATCAATGAAATCGCCGGGCTATGCGAAAAAGTTGGTGCGGATGTCAAAGAAGTATCGCGTGGCATTGGCCTTGACGGGCGGATTGGCAACAAATTCCTGCATGCAGGACCTGGCTACGGTGGTTCATGTTTTCCAAAAGACACGGCCGCGTTGGCCCGGATCGGGCAGGACCACGCGCATCCGATGCAAATCACCGAGACCGTCATCCGCGTGAATGACGAAATCAAGAAACGGATGATCGAGAAAATTCGTGACGCATGTGACGATCATTTCAACGGCAAGACCGTGACGGTTCTGGGTGTCACGTTCAAACCCAATACGGACGATATGCGCGACGCGCCATCACTGTCCATCGTCCCCGCCCTGATAGGCGGAGGCGCAAAGGTGCGTGTTGTTGACCCACAGGGAAAATCTGAAGGAGAGGCGCTTTTGCCGGGCGTCGAATGGTGCGACGATCCGTACATCGCCGCGCGGGGCGCGGATGTTGTTGTGCTGCTGACGGAATGGAATGAATTCCGCGCGCTGAACCTTTCCGAAATTGCGGCGTCAATGAAATCAGCCAGGATGGTCGACCTGCGCAACATCTACTCGAAAACTACAGCGCTGAAATCGGGGTTCGAAACCTACGTCGGCGTTGGACGCTGAAAGCACCCGTCCAATCATACCGTTTCGCAAGTAGTTGACGGATCATAGTGCGGCTGTCCAAACCCGGTAGCGGCCTTGTCCGGTGACTTCGCGCACCAGACCTCTCCGGGTGAACAGGTCAAAATTCCGTTGAACCGCCGCGCGGGAAGAATTGGTAAGTTCTTCTGCAAGTGGGGCCGAGACCATCGGCCACGCCGCCAGAGCATCAATCAGACGCGGGGGGGTGCGACCGCTCAGATCCTGCGTCGCGTCGCGGGCCTTACCCTCCCAGACACTGATCCTGTCGAGGTGCAGCAAAGCCGCAAGAACAGCTTGCCCGGCGCCCTGTATCCAAGACCCTAACTTTTCCGTCGGCCCACCTGTTCCGCGCAACGCACCCGGACCAGACAACGCCAGTGGCATGAACATTGCGCCGCCCCGCCCCATCGAAGCCGCGTGCCGCGCTGCGATGATTGCCGCCTCGGTGTCTTGTCCGACCCCCTGCGAAACCGCTCGCCATGCATGAAACGCGATGGCCGATTGTGTCACCGGGTGCAGCCTTTCAGCATTCCGCATGACTTCGGCCAGATCAACGATCGCTTCAGGCGTCGCATCGGCCCCCTGAGCCAGACGGTCGAGAAACGCGGTCAACCCGCTTTCCCACCCGCCTGTCGCAGGGCCCGCGCCAGAGCTCAGACGGCGCACGGCCCAACCTGCCCGGAACAGCGCCTGCACGTCATCGTGGGTCGCGCCGATCCTCAGACCCGTCCACAAAGCCAGGCGGTCCACGCTGACCCGATCCCCTGTCCACCACCCCAGATCGGACGTTTCCATAAGTGCCAAACGATGCGTCCACCCCTCAGGCCCCGAACGCAGCCGCTCATCCAGAGCGCCAAAGGTCAGGGCAAGATCAGCAAGCTCTGCCGACAATTCTGATTGTGCCGAATACCAATCGCGCGGATCGAACAATGGGCGCTGATCCGATCGGGGACCAGGCAAAAAGAAACCTTCCTCCACGTCCTGGTCCGGGGGCAAAAACCAAGGGTCGTCTTCTTCTGCCGGATCACCGTCATAGATGCTGGCTGGGCCAAGATCATCGACCTCGTCTTCTGGAAGGGGCATGGTTTTCTTCGACGTCATACCCGGCATTCTTCGGGCATTTGCAACAGTTCACAAGGTTTTTCCATCAGCCCGAGAATGTACGGGTCAACACTTCCAGTTCGTTGCTTAAATCCGTCTGCGGGGAACTGCCCAACAGCATATATCCATAACCGCCCTGCTCCCATTTTGCAGTTGCCAAACCGCTCAACACCGTTTGTTGAACTTCGGTATCTGCGGCATTCGGTCCCTGGCGAATGACACAGAAGGCAAGTGGTTGACCCTGATCGTCGGCAAAAACCACTTGGATCAAGGGCTTGCCTTTGAATGAAAGAACCTGCGCCCGCTTCAGCTCCAACCCTGGCAACGCTTCCAGTGTTTCCTTATTCAGCGATCGTCCCAGCTCGGCTTCGGCCATTGCAAATTGTTTGGTCAGCGACGCGTCCGAACTGTCCAGCGATGCAATCGTTTCCGGCACGTAAAGTGATTGATAGATCGCGGCCTGCTGGGCCCAGCTTAAGTCTGCTGGCCGGGTGGCCCAGAATGTTACGGCGACGGCTGCAAACGCCGCGCTGGCAGCCACCGCAACAAGACGCAGAAACCCGTTATTGGCGGGCCGCGTCGTTTTTTCTGGAAGGTCCACCTTCGGCGCTTCAGCGGGCAGGTTCTCAAAAACATCCCGAACAACAGGCGCAATCGGATCCAGCGCCATCAGACGATGTTCCAACGTAGCGTCATCTTCAACCGCAACATCAATAGCGCGGGTCTGAGCCTCATCCAGGCTGCCTTCCAGATACGCTAATAGCGTCTCGTCGGAAAACGTCATTTGCCACTCCGTCGCGCGGTGTCCGCTGCATCAACCTGCATCACAGTTTTAAGTTTCTGCCGGGCATTCGAAAGCCGGCTCATGATCGTGCCAATTGGAACCTCCAACAAAGCGGCGGCTTCGCGGTAACTGTACCCCTCAACGAAGACGAGCATAACCGTTTCGCGCTGTGCCTCTGGCAACTGCATCACTTGAGTAAACACTTCAGCCGCAAAAATATTCGTTTCCGTGTCCGGTCCCGTTGCAACCAGATCCGCTTCGGGGGTCACCGACAGCGCCTGCGCGCGCCGAACCGACCGCGAACGCAGCTCATTCAGCCAAATCGACCGGCAGATTGTCATCAACCAGCTGTCCAGACGGTTGTGCGACGTCACCTGATGATGTCGTTCAAGCGCGCGCAAACATGTGGCCTGTAACAAATCATCGGCTACATCCGAGGCACCCGATAATGCCAGCGCAAACCGCCAGACACGCTTCGAATGCGTCTGAACCGCATCGCGGACGGCTTGTTCAGAAGTCATCTCAGCTCTCATCGAATGATCGCGACCTGCTTGTGTTTCTCAATCGCGGATCGGACCCGCAAGGGCAGAATTGCCATATTTAGCAGTGAAATGAAACGAAACTCCTGTTCCAAGCAGTCACGTTTGCGTCTGTAATTGTTGCAGCGCCTGTTTCTGCAACCAACTGGGTGTTGGATACTGGCCATTTGCGGCAGTTGTATTGGTTTCGACCAAAGGCATGGTGTTCCAAAGCACATAAGCCGTTCGATTGCGGTTATGGATTGCTTGAGTTTTTTTGGTATTGGTTGCGGGTTTGAGGGTTAGGTCTTATTTAGCGTGTTTGGATGTTGGGATGGGTTGGTCTGCCGCAGGGTTGCATCTGTCCTTTAGGCGCGACGGGATATGGGGTATCTGAGCGTGCGCACCGTTTCACGGATTTGGAGAACGCAATGATGAAGCGCGCCTGGAACAAGTGGCGATCGGGCTATATGGGCCGGCTTGTCGGTGAGAGCTTTTATGCGCAGGGCGGGCTTTACGGCGTTGCGATCCTGGCGATGATCGCGGTGGCGGTCACCACCGCCGGCTCGGCTTACATGATGGAATATATCGTCGATGCCATGACCAGCCCGGAATTGCGGGGATGGGCGCATGTCATTGCGCTGGGGGTTGTGCTTCTGTTCCTGACCAAGGCGGTGGCCTCGTATGTTCAGGCCGTCTTTCTGGCGCGCGCGGGCAACCGGATTGTGGCCCAGCAGCAGGAGAAGCTGTACCGCAAGCTGGTCCGGCACGGGTGTCGTTCTTTCGACCAATGAATCATCGGATTTGCTGATGCGCACGACCAATGGCGCGCAATCGGCCCGGGGCCTGATCGATGTTCTGGTCACCGGGTTTGTCCGCGATGCCCTGACCGGTCGGCCTGATTGTGGTCATGGTGTATCAGCAGCCGGTCCTGTCGGTGATGTTCTTTGTGGTGGGCCCGGTTGCCCTTCTGGGGGTGCGGTATCTGCTGAAAAGCGTCCGCTCGATCATGCAGGCCGAGTTCAAATCGCTGGCCGAGATCATCCGGGTGCTGCAGGAGACCTCGGCGGGGATCAAGGTGATCAAGGTGTTTGCGCTTGAAGATCGCATGATCGACCGAATGGAGACCGCGATCCGGAAGGTCGAACAGCGCTCGAACGACATCGCCCGGCTGCAGGCCATTGCCAGCCCGCTGATGGAGTTTCTGGCCGGTCTGGCGGTTGCCGGGGTTCTCATTGTCAGCACGATGGGCATCGCGGGCACCGAACAGCCGACCGCGGGTCAGTTGATGTCCTTCATCACCGCTTTGCTGATGGCCTATGAACCCGCCAAGCGCCTGTCCAGGATGCGGGTCCAGATTGAAACCTGCATGGTCGGTGTCGGCCTGTTGTTCAGCCTGCTGGATCAGGAGGACACGATGGTGGAAAGCCCCCGGGCCCGTGACCTGAGTGACGGCCCCGGACAGATCACGCTGCGCAATGTGACCTTTGGCTATCAGGGCACGGTGCCGGTGATCGACAACATGAGCGCCACTTTCGAGGCCGGGAAAACCACGGCCCTTGTCGGCCAGTCCGGTGGTGGCAAATCCACGTTGTTTGGCCTGATCATGCGGTTTTACGACCCCGATCAGGGCAGCGTCGAGATCGATGGCCAGGACCTGAGGGATGTCAGCTTTGCCTCGCTGCGGCGGAAAATCTCGTATGTCGGTCAGGACACGTTCCTGTTCTCGGCCTCGGTGATGGACAACCTGCGCTGCTCGGCACCCGAGGCGAGCGATGAAGAGGTGATCGCGGCAGCCCGGGCCGCACATGCGCATCAGTTCATCACAGACCTGCCGCAGGGCTATGAGACCCCGGTGGGCGAAACGGAACCTTTCTGTCGGGCGGTCAGAAACAGCGCATCGCGATTGCCCGCGCCATTCTGCGCAAGGCCGAAATCCTGCTGCTGGACGAGGCCACAAGCGCGCTGGACGCGGAATCGGAATCGCTGGTCAAAGAGGCGCTGGACGCCCTGACACAGGATGTCACCGTCATCGTCATCGCCCACCGCCTGTCAACCGTGCTGGAGGCAGACAAGATCATCGTCATCCAGGACGGCACTATCGCCGAACAGGGAAACCTCGACCAACTCATGCAGAAAAACGGACCCTTCAAAAACCTCTTCGACCAACAGTTCAATAAACACAAACAAAAACAAAAAGTCGCTCAGTAATGAGAGGGGGAAGAACTGAGCGCAAAGCTCTTTTCAGGCCAAAAATCTCCTGATTGCCACGTACCGCTGAACAGAGGGCTTCCGCCATTCACGTAATATGCGCATGTTTGACGCGCATATCGTGTGATGGTAAAATGGCGCAGTTCAGAGGGTAATCAAATGAATGCTCCATCTCGTAGACCGACAAATCTATCACTGGATGGCGATATGCTGTCCGAGGCGCGGGATCTGAAGATCAATCTTTCCCGCGCAGCCGAAGACGGCATTCGGGCCGCAGTCGCCAGCGCAAAAGCGGAACGCTGGAATGCCGAAAACAAGGCCGCACTTGAGAGTTCCAACGCGTATGTCGAGCGTAATGGCTTACCGCTGGACACCTACCGACAGTTCTGATGCCAAAATACGACGTGTTCCCCAACCCGTCAGGTGACGGGTATCTTCTGGACATCCAGAGCGATCTGCTGAGCGGGTTGAACACACGCGTCGTCGTGCCCCTGCTTCCCGAAGCGACCGCGCCGATCCCAGCCACCCGGCTCAATCCCGTCTTTGATATCCAGGGCAAACCGTTTGTAATGGCAACCCAATTCATGGCTGCCGTTCCGGTGGGCATTCTAAAATCGCCGGTCGACAACCTTGATGATCACTTTGCGCAGATCACCGCCGGCGTCGACATGCTAATGCAGGGATTCTGACAAGCTTCTGGCCCTTGGAGAACCAAGAGCCAGGAACAAGTATGATAATGAAGATCAGTCGTACAGCACTGCCGCGATCTTTGGATCGTCGATGTTGGATGCGTCGTAATAGTAGAACCCGGTATCAATCAGGGCAGGAACTTCTTCGCCCTTCATCGCGGCCACAGCAGCCTTGACGGTTTCATACCCGATGCCCACGGGATTCTGAGTGATTGCACCCGCCATCAGCCCGCTTTTGATCGCATCTTTCTGGGCCTTGCCACTGTCATATCCGATGATGGTCAGCCCCTCGGTCCCCAGTTCCTGCACACCATTCACCACACCGATGGCCGAGCCTTCGTTGGTGCCGAAGATGCCATTCAGATCGGGGTTCGCCGTCAGGATCGCTTTGGTCACCTCGGTCGATTTCAGGTGGTCACCCTGACCGTATTGAACCGTGACAACTTCGATGTCCGGGTATTTTTCAGCAATGCGATTGACGAAGCCGTCGCGCCGGTCGATGCCTGTGCGGCTGGTCTGGTCATGCGCAACAACGGCGACTTTGCCTTTGCCGCCAATCATCTCGGCCATCTTGTCCGCAGCCAGCGCAGCCGCGGCCTGATTGTCTGTTGTTGCTGTAGAAACTGGGATGTCGCTGTCAACGCCACTGTCAAAAGCGATGATCGGAATGCCTTTTTCATCAGCTTGCTTCAGCAGTGGAATGGCGGCCTGGCTGTCCAGAGCGGCAAAACCGATGGCCTTGGGGTTATTGGCCAAGGCCGCCGCCAGCATGTCGATCTGACGATCCACCATGGTTTCGTTGTCCGGGCCTTCAAAGGTGATCGTGACACCGTATTCCTCGGCGGCCTGTTCCGCACCGGACTTTACCGCCTGCCAGAACTGGTGCTGAAACCCTTTGGACACCAGCGGAATATATATGTCTTCCGCTGATGACATAGTTGCAGGTATCGAAAGGCTGGCCGCACTCAGGGCCCCCAAAATGAAACGACGTGTTAGCATGTCTTCTCCTCCAGTTGGTCTTCGTTTCTGATTTTTGTGACTGTTCAACCTGTCTTCCTGCGCCGCGCCATATCGGCGTAAACGGCCAGAATGATGATCGCGCCGGTGACAACGGTCTGCCATTCCTGCGCGACGGACAGCACTCGCAAACCATTGGTCAGAACTGCCATGATCAGGGCACCGATCAGGGTTCCAAGGATTGTACCACGCCCACCGGACAGGGACGTGCCCCCGATCACGACGGCAGCGATGGCTTCCAGCTCGTAGCCAAGCCCCAGCGCGGGCTGCGCCGAATTCAGTCGCGACGCGATCAGAATTCCACCGATACCGCAGATCCCACCTGCCAGAGCGTAAATACGCATCTTCCAAAGATCGGTATTCACCCCCGATAGGCGCACCGCCTCTTCGTTTGATCCCAGCGCAAAGGTGTATCTGCCCAGAACCGTGCGCCCCAGAATGTACGAAGCTGCAATGGCAACAAGGAAAAGGATCAGCACGCCATTGGGGATCGGTAATGCGGGAAAAACCTTTCCGATCAGCGACCCGCGCGAAATCTGGTCAAAGCCCGGCGTGTCGTTGAAGTAGATGGGCCGCGTGCCGGAAATCACCAGCGACAACCCTTTTAGGATCAGCATCATACCCAGCGTGGCAATGAAGGGCGGGATTTTCATCTTGGCGACAAAGGTGCCCGAGCACAGCCCGCAGAACGCACCCGCCGCAATCGCTGCCGTAACCCCCAACAACAGTGGCATTCCGAGATAGGTCAGCACGACACCGGCGATAACGGCACAGAATGTCATCAGAGTTCCCACGGACAGGTCGATCCCGCCAGTTATGATGACCAATGTTGCAGCAACCGCCAGCACCCCATTGACCGATGTCGCCTGCAAGATGGCGATCATGTTTGAAGTTTGCATGAAGTTCGGCGACGCGATTGAAAACCCGATCAGCAAGGCAATCAAGCTGGCGAAGGCCAGCAGCTTTTGGTAGGCGCCGCTTTCCGAGAGCCCCGCCAGTGGGCTTTTCTTTTCGATTTCCGTTGCTGAGGTCATTACGCTGTTCCTGTTATCTGCATCGCCGCCGCCCGCTGCGTCGCCAGATGCATGATGTCTTCCTGAGTGGTGGCTTTGCCGCCCGGCAAAATGCCGGTCAGTCGGCCTTCGCACATCACGGCAATGCGATGGCTTAGGCGCATGATCTCGGGCAGTTCCGACGAAATCACGATGATCGTCTTGCCCTGCCCGGCCAGTTCTTCCAGCAGCTTGTAGATTTCAGATTTTGCGCCCACGTCGATACCGCGCGTGGGCTCATCGAAAATCAGGATATCGCAATCCCGCAGCAGCCATTTGGCAATGACAACTTTCTGCTGATTGCCGCCGGACAGCAGGCGTACCTCCTGCGTGTCCGAAGGCGTGCGAATGCCCAGCTGCGTGATGTAACCCTTGGCCGTCGTGCTGATTTCACCATCGTTCAGAACACCGACACGTCCGGTGAACATATCCATCGAAGCCAAGGCAACATTGTCACGAACGCTCATCCCTGTGGCGAGGCCGAAATGCTTGCGATCCTCGGAAAGATAGCCGATGCCCGCCTTGACGGCATCGGATGGTGTCCTGATCGAGACCACCTGCCCATGCACCCGGATTTCTCCGCTATCTTTGGGATCAGCCCCGAAGATTGCCCGCGCAACTTCGGTACGTCCGGCCCCCATCAGCCCGGCAAAGCCCAGGATCTCACCCTTCAGGACCGAAAAGCTGACATCGCGGATTTCGTGACCCCGACACAGCCCGGTCACTTCCAGCGAAACCTCGGCATCGCTCAGATCGGGGGGGACCAGCGGCTCTTCCTTGACTTCGCGACCTACCATCATCGCGATAATCTGGCTGATCGGCGTTGCTGCCGCGTCAACGGTGCCAACGTATTCTCCGTCGCGCATCACCGTAACCCGGTCAGCAATCTGCTTCAGCTCATCCATTTTGTGGCTGATATAGACAATGCCCACGCCTTCAGCCTTCAGACGGCGGATGATCACGAACAGCTCGGCAATTTCAGCATCGTTCAGGGCCGCGGTCGGTTCATCCATGATCAGAACCCTGGACCGGTAAGAAAGAGCCTTGGCGATCTCGACCATCTGTTGTTTCGCAATGGTCAGACTGCCGACCTGCGCCTTGGGGTCGAGGTTTAGGTTCATGGACGCAAAGATCTCGGCCGTATGTGCATTCAACGCAGCATCGTTCAGTCGGCCAAACCGTTTACGAGGTTCGCGGCCGATAAAAATATTCTGTGCCACTGTCAGATCATTCATCAGGCTCAGTTCCTGATGGATGATGCCGATACCCAAAGCCTGCGCCTCGCGTGGCGTGGTTGGGTTTGCATCACGTCCTTCGATTTGCAATGTGCCACCGTCGCGCTGATAAATCCCCGAGAGGATTTTCATCAGCGTGCTTTTTCCCGCGCCGTTCTCGCCCATCAGCGCATGGACTTCACCGGGCACCAGATCGAACTGCACTGATTTCAGCGCATGGACTCCGGGAAAGTGTTTCTCGATCCCCGACATGTCGACCAGTTTTTTCATTTATCCTCCCAAACACCCCTCTCCCCAAGGGGTGGTGCCGCCTACATCACCGCGCCGATTTGCCAGGGCACAAATTCGACCCCACCAAAGCCAAGTTCTTCGCTTTTTGTTTGTTCACCCGATGCGACGCGGATCAGCATTTCGAACAGCTCTTCGCCTTTTGCCTCAATGCTCACACCGTCTGTGACGATATCCCCACAGTTCAGATCCATGTCTTCCGACATCCGGGCATACATTTCGGAATTGGTAGCCAGCTTGATGCAGGGTGTTGGTTGATATCCCGAAACCGAGCCCCGCCCGGTGGTGAACACGATCAGGTTCGCGCCTGACGCTACCTGCCCCGTGACCGAGCATGGATCAAAACCGGGGCTGTCCATGAAAACAAAGCCGGCCTTGTCGATTTTCTCGCCGAACTTGTAAACACCGCGCAAGGGCGCGGTGCCGCCCTTGGCGACGGCGCCAAGCGATTTCTCAAGAATGGTCGTCAACCCGCCGCGCTTGTTGCCCGGGCTTGGGTTGTTGTTCATCTCGCCGCCGTTGCGCTGTGTATACCCCTCCCACCAGCGAATGCGTTCGATCAGCTTTTCCCCGACCTCAACGGTCTCGGCCCGCCGGGTCAAAAGGTGTTCCGCGCCATAGATTTCCGAGGTTTCGGACAGGATCGTCGTACCGCCATGCCGCACCAACAGATCCGACGCATAACCCAAAGCAGGATTGGCGGTGATCCCGGAATACCCATCCGACCCGCCGCATTGCATTCCGACCGTTATCGCACTGATCGGCGCAGGTTTGCGTTCGGCCTTGTTCGCGAGGTCGGCAATCCCGCGCAGCTCGTTCAATCCACGTTCAATGGTACGGCGTGTGCCGCCCTCACTCTGAATGGTCATGTAACGCAGCACGCCATCAGGACGGATCGGACGACCGCCAACCAGATCGGCCACCTGCATCACCTCGCAGCCCAAACCGATCAACAGGATACCGGCGAAATTCGGGTGCTGGGCATATCCCGCCAGCGTTCGAAACAACGTGGCGTAGCCTTCATCTTTGCCCGACATGCCGCATCCAGTGCCATGAACGATCGGGACGATACCGTCCACATTCGGGTACGCGTCCAATAAGCCCCGTTTCTCGGCGGCTTCGGCGATGAACCGCGCCACGGAGCCAGAGCAATTCACCGTTGTCAAAATGCCGATGTAGTTGCGCGTGCCGACCTTGCCATCGGCGCGGTGGAAGCCCTGGAAGATACGGTCGCCTGAAATCTCGGGCAGCGGCGCGTTCGCGCTTGCATATGCGTAGTCCTGCTGATGCGCCCCCATACCCAGATTATGGACATGAACATGCTCGCCCGCGGCGATATCCGCTTTGGCCTGACCTATGATCTGTCCATAGCGGATCACATTTTCACCCGCCGCAATCGGGGCGGTGGCGATCTTGTGCCCGCGTGCGATATCCGTGGGAAGCCGTATCGATATCCCATCCGGTTGCGCGTCGGCTTTCAGGTCGCGCAACGCGATGATCACGTTGTCATCCGGGTTCAGCCGGATTGTGTCACGGGCCGGGCCTCCCGGGGTTTTGATCTCTGAAACTGGGCGCATGGATTCCCCGCTTGTTCGCCACAGAGCTACGGGGATAATCCACTCTTGTCAACTAACATGTTAGTATGATAGTTCAGATTCATGAACCACCCATATGACATTGACGCCACCCGCCTGCCCGACATTTCAACATTTGAGGGATCGCTTGCGCAGCGGGTTTACCAATCCATCAAACAGGCGATCCTGGCACTGGATTTCCCTCCCGGTGCCAATCTGAGAAAGGCACCAATCTGCACGCGCCTGGGTGTATCCCGCGCACCTGTCGCGGACGCCATCACCAGGCTTGCCGCCGAAGGACTGGTGGATGTGGTGCCGCAATCGGGTACACGCGTGTCCTATTTCTCGATGGATGAAATACGCGAAGGCGCCTTTCTGCGAGAGGCCCTGGAGCTGGCAACTGTGGCCAAGGTTGCGCGTGACCTGACCGATGATCAGCGCAAAAAGCTGAGCCGCAACGTGCGCCTGCAAGAGCTGTTGATCGAAGATGACGACATTGCCGGGTTCTATCACGCGGATGAAGAATTCCACGCCCTGTTGATGGCGTTCACCGGGATGCTTCGCTTGCCGGATGTGGCGCAGACGGTGTCGCTACAGGTCAGCCGCGCGCGTATGTTGCTGTTGCCGACACCCGGCCGCATCGCGGAAACACTGGCCGAACACCGGGCGATATTCGATGCCATCTGCGCCCATGATGAACGTGCAGCACAAGACGCCATGCGCCATCACCTTGGGCAACTGATGCCTCGGATAGAACAGCTGCAACAGGAAAGACCGCAGCTGTTCAATTTACCCCCCCAAAACACCCGAGAGGCAGGATGACCGTTTCGCAAACCGCCCTTCTGAACAACAGGACGTCCCGGCCTGTACCGCTGACCCGCATGGGGTTTGGCGGCGCGCCATTGGGCAATCTTTATCGCAAGGTCTCGGATGCTGATGCGCAGGCTGCGTTGCAATCCGCTTTTGACGCAGGCATCCGGTTCTTCGACACCGCGCCGCAATACGGGTTGGGGCGGTCCGAGTATCGCTTTGGCGAAGCGATCAGGCGGTTTGGGCGTGAGAACATTCAGCTATCAACCAAAATCGGTCGTCTGCTGTTGGATTGCGAACCACATGAGGTGACACCCGAAGCGTTTGTGGACGTTCCGCAGAAACGCATTGTGTTCGACTATACCTATGACGGCGTCATGCGGTCATATGAGGCAAGCCGGGACCGGACAGGTGTTGCCAATGCGGACATTCTTCTGGTGCATGACGTCTGCGCTTTCAGTCAGGGCAGTCAGGAAATGTCAGACGCCAAAGTACGCGAGTTGTTCGATGGCGGCGGGTACAAGGCGCTGGTTGAACTGCGCGATGCAGGTGAGATCGCTGCGATTGGCGCCGGCGTGAATGAATGGCAGGTTTGCGAAAAACTGCTGGGTCTTGGCGATTTCGACGGGTTCCTGCTGGCAGGTCGGTATACGCTTTTGGAGCAGGAAGCTTTGGACAGTTTTCTGCCACTTTGCGAGAAACGCGATGTGGGCATCATTCTGGGCGGGCCGTATAACTCAGGTATCCTCGCCACCGGACCGGTGCCTGGGGCCAAGTATAACTATTCCGATGCGCCTGAGGATATTCTTGAACGGGTGCGCAGGATCGAAACTGTCTGTGCGGCCCATGACACACCGCTGATCGCAGCCGCGCTGCAATTTGTTCTGGGACACCCCGCCGTGAAAACGGTTGTTCCGGGCGCCGTCAATGCGGCCGAGGTTCAAGCCAATGTCGCCCTGCTGGAGCGGACTATCCCCGCCCAGCTTTGGTCAGACCTGCGTACCGAAGGCCTGATCCGGTCAGATGCCCCTTTGCCCAAGGAACCTGTCAATGCTGCGTAACCTCGACCCGCTGTTGTCTCCTGAGTTGCTGTACGCCCTGCGTGCCATGGGCCATGGCGATGACATCGTTATTGCGGACGCCAATTTCCCGGGCTCAAGCCTTGGGCCCGACTGCATCCGTGCGGATGGTTCAACAGCAAGCGACCTGCTTGGCGCGGTGTTGTCTGTCATGCCGCTGGATACATTCGTGCCCGACCCCGCGCTGACCATGCAGGTTGTCGGTGATCCCGAAGCCGTGCCCGAGGCCGTCGCAGATTTCCAAAAGATCATCGACGCGCAGGCTGACAACCCCGCGCAAATTCAGGGTCTGGACCGGTTCGACTTCTACCAACGCGCGGCATCCGCATTTGCCATCATTCAGACCGGCGAGCGCAGGCTGTACGGCAACATCATCCTGAAGAAAGGCGTGATTGCATGAAGATCGACGCCCATCAGCATTTTTGGGCGCTGGCACGTGGTGACTATGGGTGGCTGACACCGGATTTGGGCCAGATTTACCGGGACTTCGGGCCAGGTGATCTTGCGCCATTGTTGCAAGCACAGGGCATCGACGGGACAATTCTGGTTCAGGCAGCGTCGACCGTCGCCGAAACGAAGTACCTGTTGTCACTGGCGGACAAGACACCTTTTATCAAAGGTGTGGTTGGCTGGGTCGGTTTCGACGCCCCTGATGCGCGTGCACAAATCATCAGACTAGCCACTCATCCCGCTTTGGTTGGTCTGCGGCCAATGATTCAGGATATCGCTGATCCGAACTGGATGCTCGGCGCAGCCCTGAGACCTGCCTTTGAGGCCATCCAATCTAAAGATCTGACTTTCGATGCCCTCACCCTGCCCCGGCACCTGGGGCCGTTGCGTCGCCTTCTGACACAGCACCCGGACATGCGGGTTGTGATTGACCATGGCTCGAAACCTCTGATCCGGGACGGTGCATTTGACGGGTGGGCCGAAGACATGGCCGCCATCGCGCGGGACACCAACGCGTTCTGCAAACTGTCCGGTCTTGTCACCGAAGCTGCACCTGACTGGACGGTTCGGGACCTGTACCCCTATGTGGATCACCTACTGAACACGTTCGGACCATCGCGGTTGATCTGGGGCAGCGACTGGCCGGTCTGCACATTGGCCAGCAGCTATGAACGATGGGTAGATGCAACCGACGAACTGCTAAGCGCACTTTCCTCCAATGACCGTGCGGCCATCCTCGGAGGGAATGCGGCAAAGGCTTATCACATCAGGATTTGACGGTGCCGCACCGAACCCCAAACACGCACTGCTTTGCGCCCGCTGAACCTGCCCAATCTTTTCCCTGAGGCGCGAACAACAAGGCAGTTATCCCCAACACACCACCCGGCTTCGGGAAAATCATGAGGACCAGAATGACATCGCATCAGCCTTCTGACCGACTAAAAGGCAAAACCGCATTCATCAGCGCCGCTGGGCAGGGCATCGGACGTGCCACGGCCGAACTGTTCGCAGCCGAAGGCGCGCATGTCTTTGCAAGCGACATCAACGAAACCACTTTGGCCGGGCTTTCGGAGATCGACAGGATCTCTCCAATCCATCTCGACGTGACAGACGCGCATGCCGTAAAACGTGCCGTGGCTGAATTGCCACCGTTGGATATCCTGTTCAATTGCGCGGGTTACGTGGCAAACGGCACCATTCTTGAGTGCGAAGAGGACGACTGGGATTTCAGTTTCGATCTTAATGTGAAGGCTATGTATCGCCTGATCCGTCTGACCCTGCCCGCGATGTTGAAAAACGGCGGGGGGTCGATCATCAATATGTCCTCGGTCGCATCGTCGATGAAGGGCGTTCCAAACCGGTTTGTATATTGCGCATCAAAGGCTGCCGTAATTGGCCTGACCAAGTCGATCGCCGCCGATTTCGTCACGCAGGGCATCCGGTGCAATGCTATCTGCCCCGGCACCGTTGACAGCCCCAGCCTGCATGAGCGTTTGCGGGCGACGGGCGACTACGAAAAGGCGATGACGGATTTCATCGCCCGCCAGCCGATGGGGCGCATTGGGACTGCCGACGAGATTGCCGAACTGGCGCTCTACCTTGCGAGTGACAGCAGCGCATTTACCACAGGTCAGCCCTTTGCCATTGATGGCGGATGGGCGATTTAATCTGAAAGGGATCACAATATGAAACTACTGCGGTTTGGCGCCTTGGGTGCAGAAAAGCCTGGGCTACTGCACGACGATGGCACAATTCGCGACCTGTCAGGCGTCATCGACGATATTTCGGGCGACGTTCTCAGCGACGAAGGTTTGGCGCGACTGCGCGCGCTGGATCCACAGGATTTGCCGATGGTTGAAGGCAACACCCGTTTAGGGGCGTGTGTCGGCCAAGTGGGCAAGTTCATTTGCATCGGCCTGAACTATGCCGACCACGCGGCAGAAAGCGGTATGGAGTTGCCGCAGGAACCTGTGATCTTTTTCAAGGCGACATCGGCCATTGTCGGGCCGAACGACACGGTGGAAATCCCGCGCGGGTCCGTCAAGACCGACTGGGAGGTCGAATTGGGCGTGGTGATCGGCAAGGAAGCGAAATACATCTCCGAGGCCGAAGCGATGGATCACGTCGCAGGCTATTGTGTGGTCAATGACCTGTCGGAACGTGATTTTCAGCTTCACCGCTCGGGGCAGTGGGTCAAGGGCAAGTCGGCAGACACATTCGGCCCCATCGGTCCATGGCTGGTGACGCGGGACGAGGTTGCAGACCCTCAGAATCTGCCGATGTATCTTGAGGTCAACGGCCACCGTTATCAGGACGGCTCGACCCGGACGATGCACTTCGGGGTGGCAACTGTGATCTCACACCTGTCGCAATTCATGTCCCTGCAACCGGGCGATGTGATCTCGACCGGAACTCCGCCGGGTGTGGGCATGGGGCAAAACCCGCAAGTCTATCTGAAACCCGGCGACACGATGGAATTGGGCATCGAAGGCCTGGGTGTTCAAAAACAGAATGTGATCGCGGGATAATCGGGCACTATCAGATGTCTGCCCGAACACAATATCAGGCGAGGTTTCCCTCGCCTGACGATTTTTGACTTAGGCTACCAGATCGAACCGGTCGTTGGTCATGACCTTTGTCCAGGCCGCCACGAAGTCCCGCACGAACTTCTGGGCATTATCGTCCTGGGCATAGACCTCGGCGTAGCCACGCAGGATCGAGTTCGAGCCGAAGACCAGATCCGCGCTGGTAGCGGTGAACCTGACCTCGCCCGAGGCGCGATCACGCAGCTCATATGTGCCGCCGTCAACCGGGTGCCAGCTGAGCGACATATCCGTCAGGTTGACGAAGAAGTCGGTGGTCAACTGACCCACGCGATCCGTGAAGACCCCATGCGCCGAGCCGCCATGATTGGCGCCCAGCACACGCAGGCCACCCACCAGAACCGTCATTTCGGCTGCGGTCAGACCCAGCAGTTGCGCGCGGTCCAGCATCATCGCCTCGGGTGATACCGCGTATTCCTTCAGCTGCCAGTTTCTGAACCCGTCCGCCAGCGGCTCCAGCACCGAGAAGCTATCGGCATCGGTCTGCTCATCCGTTGCGTCGCCGCGACCAGCCGAGAACGGAACCGTCACGTCAAAGCCTGCGGCTTTGATCGACTGTTCCAGACCAACGTTACCCGCCAGAACGATCACGTCGGCGATCGAGGCCCCGGTTTCCGCTGCAATCGGCTCCAGCACGCCCAGCACTTTTGCCAGACGTTCGGGCTCGTTCCCTGCCCAGTCTTTCTGCGGTGCCAGACGGATACGCGCACCATTTGCTCCGCCGCGTTTGTCCGAGCCACGGAAGGTACGGGCACTGTCCCACGCGGTGGTGATCATCTCGACCGCGGTCAGACCACTGTCGGCGATCTTTGCTTTGACGGCATCGACGTCATACCCGGTCGAACCGACAGGGATCGGGTCCTGCCAGATCAGCTCTTCTGACGGGACGTCTGGGCCATAGTAGTTGACACGTGGCCCCATATCGCGGTGGGTCAGCTTGAACCACGCGCGGGCAAAAGTGTCAGCAAAGTAATCCGGGTCAGCCATGAACTTCTGACAGATCGCGTTGTAAATAGGATCGATCTTCATTGCCATGTCCGCATCGGTCATGACCGGCATACGCCGAACCGAAGGGTCGGTCGGGTCGACCGGCTTTTCCTCTTCCGGCATGTCGATGGGCTGCCACTGTTGTGCACCCGCGGGCGATTTACCCAATTCCCACTCATAGCCGAACAGGTAATCGAAAAAGCCCATATCGAATTTGGTCGGGTTTTTCGTCCACGCACCCTCGATACCAGACGTGAACGCGTTGGTTGCCTTGCCGTTTTGATCGGGGTTGTCCCATCCCAGACCCTGAGCGGAAACCGGGCAGGCTTCGGGTTCGGCGCCGATATGATCACCCGCCATCGCGCCATGCGCTTTGCCGACCGTGTGACCACCACAGGTCAACGCGGCGGTCTCTTCGTCATTCATCGCCATGCGGGCAAAGGTTTCACGGATGTGCAGCGCAGTTCTTGCTGGATCCGGGTTGCCGTTCACACCTTCTGGGTTCACATAGATCAGGCCCATATGCACCGCACCCAGCGGGTTTTCCAGCGTTCCGGGAGTTTCCAGATCGCCATAGCGGTTCTCGGACGGGGCCAGCCACTGGTTTTCCGACCCCCAATAGACGTCTTTTTCCGGGCCCCAGATATCTTCGCGGCCAAAGCCAAAGCCAAAGGTCTTCAGACCCATGGATTCGTAGGCAACCGTTCCCGACAAAACAATCAGGTCTGCCCAGGACAGCGCGTTGCCGTATTTCTTTTTCACCGGCCAGAGCAGACGGCGCGCTTTATCAAGGCTGGCATTGTCCGGCCAAGAGTTCAGCGGTGCAAAACGGATGTTGCCCGAACCTGCGCCGCCGCGACCATCCCCCAGGCGGTACGACCCGGCAGAGTGCCACGCCAGTCGGATCATCAGGCCGCCATAGTGGCCCCAATCGGCTGGCCACCAGTCCTGACTGTCGGTCAGCAACGCTTCGACGTCAGCACGAACAGCATTGAAATCCAGCCCTTTGACCGCTTCGCGGTGGTTGTAATCCGCGTCCATCGGGTTGGTGCGGGTGTCGTGCTGGCTCAGAATGTCCAGGTTCAGCGCATCCGGCCACCATTTGGTGACAGAGTTGCCTGTGCCCGTGTTCCCGCCATGCAAGACTGGGCAGCCGCCGGATTGATGATTGTGGGGATTGCCGTCCATTGTAAATCTCCTGAGTATTTACTGAGGGGTTCAGATGTCTTGACTCGTATCCCACAGTTTCGATAATTGGAAATTTGTAATTACTATCATTGTGATTAGTTTTTTCTATGAAGTCACTCACACTTAAACACCTGCGCTACTTTGAAGCGCTTGCCACCTACCGCCATTTTGGCAAAGCCGCGGCGGCCAGCGCGATTTCGCAACCCGCGCTTTCCATACAAATCAAAGAGCTGGAGGCCATCATGGGTGGCCCCTTGGTCGAACGCGCAGCGCGCGAGACGCGCCTGACCGCGCTTGGCGAAGATGTCCTAAAACATGGCCGCGAAATCCTGACGCGGGTCGAAGATTTGGGGAATCTTGTGCAATCTTCCGCTGGTCCCTTGTCGGGTCGCATCAGAATCGGGGTCATCCCCACGGTCGCGCCTTACTTGCTGCCATCAATCATCAAGGCACTGTCGCAACGATTCCCACAGCTGACGATCGAGCCCAAAGAGACCATCACCCAAACCCTGATCGGCGAAATTTTGGACTCAAGACTGGATTTTGCCGTTGTCGCTTTGCCAGTATCGGAGCCCAGCCTTCGGGAATTTTCGTTGTTTAACGAAGACTTTCTGCTGGTTCGCCCGGCGCGGGACGCCGGGTTGCCAATGCCAAGTTCGTCACAGCTCAGAACGATGCGGCTGTTGTTGCTGGAAGAAGGGCATTGTTTCAGAGATCAGGCGCTTTCCTTCTGTTCGATCCGCAATATCGAACCGCAGCACATTATGGAGGGCAGTTCTCTGTCCACACTGGTACAGATGGTCGGGGCGGGCATCGGTGTGACGCTGATACCGGAAATGGCCGTGGGGCTGGAAACCCGGTCTGCCGACGTGTCCATCGCCCGCTTTCAGGACACCCCACCAACCCGAACCATCGGCCTGATCTGGCGAAAGACCAACCCGCTGGGCGAAAACCTTCTGAAAATCGGTGCAATTATTCGCAAAACCGCAGAAGAAAACGCGGGAGGCATGGGGCAAATGAAACCGGAACCAAACGCCTGATCATAACCCGCATTAATGCTATGCGCGGCAATTACCCGGAAAACACATCATAAGCCTTCAGCGCTTTGGCGCTGTAAGCATAAGACGGCCCGCCGCCCATATAGGTCGCCATCGCCAATGCCTCGCACATCTCGTCTCGGGTTGCACCCAGCCGGACAAGGGAACGCACGTGAAACCCTATGCAGCTGTCGCAGCGGGTCGCAATGGCGATGCCAAGGGCCATGAATTCCTTGGTTTTCTCACTTAGTGCGCCATTGGTCTTGGCGGCCTTGCCCATGATGCCAAAGCCGCGCACGGTTTCGGGCACTTCCTGCGAAAAAGTTCCGATATTGGCCTCGGTCTCGGCCATGAAAGCTTTCCAGTCCATATCAATTCTCCTTATCCGCGCTCGTCCGCGCCCATGCGACGCTCCAGCCAGCGCACACCCGCACTGATGATCAGAACCAGGATCAGGTATTCAAAGATCAACAGGGTATAGATTTCCAACGGGCGGTATTCCGTAACCACCAGCTCATTCGCGCGGCGGGTCAGTTCCTGCATCCCGATGACGCTGGCGAATGCACTCATCTTTACGATGTAGATGAACTGGTTTGCCAAGGGCGGCAGAATGCGCCGGATTGCCTGCGGCAGGATCACATAACGCATGGTCTGCACGTAGTTCAGCCCGATGGTCTGCGCCGCTTCGCTTTGACCTCGCGCAATGGATTGAATGCCTGCGCGGTAAATCTCGGCAGTGAAGGCGCTGTCAGAAATCGCCAATGTGATGATCGCACCCCAAAAGGGATCGATGGGGACATTCATGCCCATAGACTTGAACACGATGGGCAAGCCATAAAAGACCCAGAACAGCATTGGCAGCAGGGGAATGGCGCGAATAAATTCAACGTAAACACGGTTAACCAGCCGCCAGCCGCGTTTCTCGGACAATCCCGGCAGGGCCACCAACAATCCGATGACGATCGAAATCGCCGCTGCGATCAGTGAAATCTGGATCGTTGCCCCCATCCCCGAGATCAGAAATTTCACATTGATCCAGCCCGATGCAGTGGTCGGGTCGATCACATACCAACCCCAGGTCTGGGAAGACGAACAGCCTGCCAGCAGCAGCAAAGGTACAATTAGTAGAAGTTTTTTCATCAGCCCTCTCAGTGCTGCAGTATCTGAGACAGGAATTTGCGACAGCGGTCAGACTGAGGGTTGGTGAAGAAATGTTCCGGCTTGCCTTCTTCGACGATTTCACCAGCATCCATGAAGATCATTTTGTCAGCCACTTTCCGGGCAAACCCCATCTCGTGGGTCACGACCACCATGGTCATGCCCTCATTCGCCAGTTCAACCATAACTTCCAACACTTCCGAGATCATCTCGGGGTCCAGCGCCGACGTGGGTTCATCGAACAACAGCACGCGCGATTCCATGCATAAGGATCGTGCAATCGCCACACGTTGCTGCTGACCGCCGGACAACTGCATGGGCTTTTTGTCCGCCTGATCGGGAATATGTACACGATCCAGATAATGGCGCGCTTTTTCCTCCGCGTCCTTCCGGCTCAGGCCGCGCGCTTTGATCGGACCCAAAGTCAGGTTTTCCAAAACGGTCAAATGCGGAAACAGATTGAATTGCTGGAAGACCATCCCGACATCGGACCGGATGGTTGCCGTTGACTTCGCGTCATCCGCCAGGTCAACCCCATCTATCCGAATGATCCCTTTCTGGTGTTTTTCCAACCGGTTGATACATCGAACGACGGTGGACTTGCCTGACCCCGAAGGCCCGCAAATCACCACCTTTTCGCCGCTGCTGACCGTCAGGTTAATGTCCTTGAGAACGTGAAACGTGTCATACCACTTATTCACGCCCACAAGTTCGATTGCGGCGCCTGCCATAAGCTGAACTGCCCCCGTTTTTGCCCCATAGTAATATTTTCTTGAGGTTATCTTTCCCTTTGGACTGAAATCAATGAGGATTGCAATCACAAGGTCGTAACGCCACCAACGGGAGATACCTATGAGCGTTTTTTGGAAAGCCGCGGCGGTTGCCGTGTTGGGGCTTGTATTGTCCGGTTCCGCACAGGCGCAATCTGCGCTGAACGAGGTGCTGGATTCCGGCGTTCTCAAGGTTGGTACCACAGGTGACTGGAACCCGATGACACTGCGCGACCCGGCAACCAACAGCTACAAAGGGTACGACATCGACATCATGAATGCATTGGCCGCCGATCTTGGAGTTGAGGTCGAATTTGTCCCCACCGACTGGAAAACACTGGTGAATGGTGTGGTCGCGGGCAAGTACCACCTGACCGGGTCGGCATCGATTTCGCCACCGCGCATGAAAGTTGCGGGTTTTTCGGACAGCTATATTTCGGTCGAACTTTTTCCCTACACCACCAAGGACAAGGCTAACAAATTCGACGGCTATGACTCGATCAACCAGACCGGTGTGAAAGTCGCGACGACTTTGGGCACCACATTCGAAAAACGGGTCCGTGAATGGTTCCCAAACGCCGAGATCAAGGTGGTCGAGGCCCCCGCCCGCGGGTATCAGGAAGTAATCGCCGGTCGTGCTGATGTATTCATAACGTCGAACATCGAGGGCTCGACCCTTGAG
The DNA here is from genome assembly GCF_056536105.1 of Ruegeria sp. AL7. Lineage (NCBI taxonomy): Bacteria > Pseudomonadati > Pseudomonadota > Alphaproteobacteria > Rhodobacterales > Roseobacteraceae > Ruegeria > Ruegeria sp. AL7. Next base: position 544,845 of record NZ_JBQFJF010000002.1, on the reverse strand, counting down.
GAGAAGTTTCCTGTTATCCGCGTGAAAAACGCCGGTCCCCGGACACCTTCGCCGATTGCGATGATCCTGCCACAAGGCGATCAGATCTGGATCAACTATGTGAACAACTGGATCGAAGTAAAAAGAGCGGAAGGCTTTTTTGAAGCAAACCGCGAGAAATGGGGGCTCTGACGCCATCAAGGATATGCAATTTTCCAAACGCCCGGTGCCTTGGCCCGGGCGTTTTCGTTTGCCATCTGGTTCTTCAGAAAAGAGGATGCAGACACGCGACCTGATGGGTTTCATCATCCAGTTCAGGCAATGTTTGCCTGCACTGATCAGTCACAAGCCAGCATCGTTGCGCAAAAGCGCACCCTTTCGGGATGTTCATGGGTGACGGCAACTCGCCTTCCAGCTTGATCCGTTCTTTGCGGGCATCCGGGTCGGCGCGGGGCGTCGTGGACAGCAACGCCTTGGAGTACGGATGTCGGGGTGCCGCGAACAGCTGCTCTTTCGGGCCTTTTTCAACCGCGCGCCCCAGATACATGACAATCACGTCATCGGCGAAATGCCGGACAACCGACAAGTCATGTGAAATGAACAGGTAGGCTAGGTTCAGCCGTTCCTGAAGATCGACCAGCAGGTTCAGGATCTGCGATTGAATCGAAACATCCAGCGCCGAAACAGGTTCATCCAGAACCAGCACCTTGGGGTCCAGCATAAGCGCCCTTGCAATAGCGATCCGCTGGCGTTGCCCACCCGAGAACATATGCGGATAGCGGTCATAATGTTCGGGGCGCAGGCCTACCATCTCGATCATCTTGCGTGCCTGCGTTTCACGGTCGGCGGCCGTCATCTGTGGCCGGTTGATGATCAGCGGTTCTTGCAGGATCTGGCCGATGCGCTGACGCGGATTCAACGAGCTATATGGGTCTTGAAAGACGATCTGCACCGTCTCTCGCATCTTGCTCCATTGCGAAGGGGTAATGTCGACCCCGTTGATCGTCAGGCTGCCCGAGGTTGGTTCTTCGATCATTGTGATCAGTCTGGCCAGCGTAGACTTGCCACAGCCTGACTCTCCGACAATGGCCAGTGTTTTTCCCGGTTGCAGGTCGAAATCCACCCCCGACAGTGCCTTTACGGTTGCGGGCTTGGACAGCAACCCGCCTTTGACCGTGTAAAACCGGGTCAGGGCGTTGGCCTGAACGATAGGTGTGGTCATACCAGCTCTCCGGCGGCAATCTTTTCAACATGGTGACAGCGCGCCTTGCCAAATGCCTCGGCATGAGGGGTCGGCGGGGTCTGGGCGCAGGTCGCATCGGCAAAGCGGCACCGTGGACTGAATAGGCAACCTTTTGGCCTGTCGAATTGCCCCGGAACAACACCTGGAATCGTCGGCAGAATCTTGGACGTCGCCCGTTCCGGCAAAGCACTTAACAGAGCCGTGGTATAGGGATGACGCGGGGTTCGGAACAAATCTCTGACAGGCTGTTCTTCAACCTTTTGCCCGGCATATTGCACCTGAACCCGCTCGGCGGTTTCCGCAACGACGCCCATGTCATGGGTGATCAGAACAAGGCCCATGTCATGCTCATCACGCAACCGGATCAGCAGATCCAGAATCTGCGCCTGAATGGTCACGTCCAGTGCCGTGGTCGGTTCATCCGCGATCAGCAGCTTGGGCTTGCAGGCAATGGCCATCGCGATCACAACCCGTTGGTTCATACCCCCTGACATCTGATGCGGAAAAGTATTCAGGCGGCTTTCAGGCGCGGGAATGCCAACCTGATCGAACAATTCGACCGCACGCTCGTGACGCTCTTTTCGGTTCAGGCCAAGGTGGATGCGCAATGCCTCTTTGATCTGGAACCCGACAGTAAAACAGGGGTTCAGCGAAGACATCGGCTCCTGAAAGATCATCGCCATGTCCTTGCCTATGATCTTGCGCCGTTCACGGGCCGAGATACCGGACAGGTCGCGGCCTTCAAAGCTCATCTCATCGGCGGTGATCGTGGCGGTCCAGGGCAGCAAGCCCATCAGTGCCAGCATCGACACAGACTTGCCCGAACCGCTTTCGCCAACGATGGCCAGCAATTCGCCTTTGTCGACCGACAGATCGACACCGTCCACGGCGCGGAAACTGCCCGAAGATGTGGCGAACTCGACAGTCAGATTACGGATCTGCAAAAGGCTCATGCGATCAGCTCCGTTTCAGTTTCGGGTCCAGCGCATCGCGCAACCCGTCGCCCATTAGGTTGATGGCAAGCACGGTGACCAGAATTGCGAGACCGGGGAAGGTGACAACCCACCATGCGCGCAGGATGAACTCGCGCGCTTCAGCCAGCATGGTGCCCCATTCCGGCGTGGGGGGCTGCGCGCCCATGCCCAGAAACCCAAGGGCCGCCGCGTCCAGAATGGCAGTGGAAAAAGACAGGGCCGCCTGAACGATGATTGGCGCCAGGCAATTGGGCAATACCGTGATGAACATCAGCCGCGACTTGCCAGCACCGGCCACACGGGCCGAGGTCACATAGTCTTTCTGCCGTTCCGCCAGAACCGACGCGCGGGTCAGGCGCACGTAATGCGGTTGAAACACGATGGCGATGGCGATCATCGCATTGGTCAGTGATGGGCCCAGAATGGCGACCAGAACAAGGGCAAGCAGCAGAGACGGGAAAGCCAGGACGATGTCCATCACCCGCATAATCAACGTATCAACCCATTTGGGCGCAAAACCCGACAGAAGGCCGACCATTACGCCGCCCGTTACGGCAACACAGACCACAACGATCCCCACAAAGAAGGAATAGCGTGAACCCATGATCAGCCGCGACAGCATATCCCTGCCCAAAGGATCGGTGCCCAACGGGAAGGCCCAGCTTCCGCCTTCCTGCCAGGCAGGGGGTTGCAGGATATGGTCCCGGAATTGTTCGGTCGGATCATAGGGGGCCAGCAAAGGGGCAAAGGCCGCACAGAACACAAAACCTGCAAAGACCCACAACCCAATCACGGCACCCCGGTTTTCGCTGAAGTAATACCAGAACTCTCGCAGTGCGCTGGGACGATTTTCAGTTACGGGCTGGGTCGACGAAAGCTCGGTCATCATCGTCTCCGGATTTTTGGGTTGATGATGCCGTACAGGACATCGACCAGCAGGTTCACCAGCATCACGATCACCGCGATCATCAGCAAACCCCCTTGCACCACCGGGTAATCCCTGCGGAAAATACTGTCGACCATCCACTTGCCGATGCCCGGCCAGCTGAAGATGGTCTCGGTAAGAATTGCCCCCGCCAACAATGAACCGACCGACAATCCAATAACCGTGACAACCGGTATCAGCGCGTTACGTAGCGCATGCAGCCCGTTTACCCGGGTCGGCGACAACCCTTTTGCACGTGCAGTGCGGATGTAATCCTCGCCCAGAACCTCCAGCATCGCCGACCGGGTCTGACGCGCGATCACTGCCAGCGGAATAGTACCCAGCACAATCGTCGGAAGGATCAGATGACGAACGGCCGACCCGAATGCGCCTTCCTGCCCGGACAAAAGACTGTCGATCAGCATAAAGCCAGTGACACTTGGGAAGTAATAAAGCAGGTCGATCCGACCGGACACCGGTGTCCAGCCAAGATTGCCCGAAAACACGATGATCAGCAGCAGCGCCCACCAGAAGATGGGCATCGAATACCCGACCAATGCCGAAGACATCAGTGCCCTGTCAAAAAACTTCCCCCGGTTCACCGCCGCAATCACACCGGCAGGCAGACCCAATGCGATGGCGAAGATCATGGCGCAGAGCGAAAGTTCCATTGTCGCGGGGAACAGCGAAAAGAACTCCTCCCAGACCGGTTTTTTGGTGACAAAGCTTTCGCCAAGATCGCCCTGCAATACCCCGGCAAGGTATTCCCAGTATTGCTGCAACACCGGTTTGTCGAAACCCAGCTTTTCTACCATTTCCTGATAGCGTTCTTCAGTCATGCCACGCTCGCCGGCCATGACGATGATCGGATCACCCGGCAACACCCGGATGAACATGAATGAGATCAACGTCACGCCCAGAAAAGTCGGGACGAACAGGCCAATGCGGGTGAGTAAGTAACCAAACATCAGCGACCTATGACTGTAAGCTCTTTGGGGAAATGGGTCAGCGACCGGCAACCATCCACAGTGACAAGCACGTCATCTTCGATGCGAACGCCAAAACTTTCGAGCGCGTAGAGACCTGGTTCATTCGTCCAGACCATGCCCGGCAGAATTTTCTGGTGGTTTCCGCGCATGATATAAGGTGCCTCGTGCACATCCCGGCCAAGCCCGTGGCCCGTTTTGGTGCGAATACGATCCGCAAATGGCGAGGCCTCGAGCACGCTTATGACCGCATCGTCGATGTCATGGGCCGTTACACCCGGGCGGCAGGCTTCGAACCCGGCTTTGTTGGCGCGCAGAACGGCATCGTAGACTTCCCTGCCCTCGTCTGACACGTCCTGAACAAAGAAAGTTCGCGTAATATCGGCGGCGAAACCATCTTTGCGGGCACCGAAATCGAACAGTAACGCGTCGCCTGCCCTGATCTGGTAGTCGTTGCGCGCTTTCGCATGCGGCCGTGCCGAATTGTCGCCAGCCGCTACGATGGGTGAAAACGCCAGTGACTCGGCCCCTTCTGCAAACAGCGCCTGTATCAGGGCTTGCTCGATCTGTTTTTCGGTCTGGCCGACACGCACATCTGCAATCACACGACCCAGAGCACGTTCCGAGATATCGATGGCCGCCTGCATCGCAGCAATGTCTTCATCGGTCTTGATTATGCGCAGGCCCGAGATTTCGCGTTCACCGTCGACGATCCTCAAATCCGGCAAAGCACGGGTAAACGCGGCAGAGACAAAAACCCGCATCACCTGACCTTCCACCGCCAGCGAGCAGATCGGCATATGCGCGGCCAATGCGGTAAACGCATCGTCATAACCGGTCTGATCGCGCCAATCGAAAACAGCGCCCTCGAACCCGACAAGATCCCATGAGGCCAGTTCCAGATTGGGCACAATCGCCGCGGCCTGTCCCTCAGCCGGGACAACGACCACGAAGGGCCGTTCGTGGCTCATGAAAGATTTTCCCAAAGCGCGTGTGAAATTCGGGCCAGGTACAAGAGCTACAGCGTCGACCGACATGTCCCGTGCCAGTTGACGATATTCGAACAGATCCGGCATTCAGGCCGACCTCCTCAATAAAAAGCCGGAGCCGCCAAACAGGCAGCTCCGGTGAGTGAGTGGTGGCTTACTCGACGCTCACACCATAGAAGATGTGGCCGCCCAGCGGGTGCACTTTGTAACCTTGCACCTTGTTGTTCATCGGCATGAATACAACCGAGTGAGCAATGGTTGCCCATGGGGCCTGCTCTTTGAACACGACCTGCGCTTCTTCATACAGCTTGGTCCGCTCTGCCTGATCGGTGCTTTGCTTGGCTTTCAGGATCAGATCCTCGAACGGCTGGTGGCACCATTGCGCACGGTTCGATGCCTCGACCCCGTCACAGCCCAGCAGAACGGCCAGGAAGTTGTCCGGATCGCCGTTATCACCGGTCCAGCCCAGCAAAACAGCACCATCGCGGTTCAGTTCTTTCGAGCGTGACAGGTATTCGCCCCATTCGTACGAGACGATTTCGACGCCCACACCAACCTTGGCAAAATCCGCCTGGATCAGCTCGGCCATGCGGCGGGCATTGGGGTTGTAGGGGCGCTGAACCGGCATCGCCCAGATCTTCATCGACAGGTCTGTGACACCTTCGGCATCAAGCATAGCCTTGGCCGCTTCGGGATCGTATGGATCGTCCACGATAGCGTCGTTATAGCTCCACATGGTTGGCGGGATCGGGTTCTTGGCAGCCTGGCCTGAACCCTGGAAAACCACGTCGATGATCGCCTGCTTGTCGATCGCCATGTTCAACGCTTTGCGAACCTTGGGGTTGTCGAACGGCGCCATCGTGGTGTTGTAAGCCAGATACCCGACGTTCAGCCCTTCCTGCTCCATCATGTTGATGTCTGCATCATCCTTCATCGCCTGAATGTCAGCCGGGTTCGGGTAAGGCATCACATGGCACTCGCCAGCTTTCAGCTTCTGATAGCGAACAGACGCGTCCGGCGTAATGGCAAAGATCAGGTTTTCGACCTGCGCCGGTTCTTTCCAATAATCGCCATTAGCCGCATAGCGGATCACCGCGTCTTTCTGGTAGGCCACGAACGAGAAAGGCCCGGTCCCGATGGGCGCGGTATTCAGTTTTTCAGGCGTGCCGGCAGCCAGCATAGCGTCGCCATATTCGGCTGACATGATCGATGCAAAGTCCATCGCCATATTCGCAACAAAGGGCGCCTCTGGCTTGGACAGAGTGAATTTCACCGTGTAGTCATCAATCTTTTCGATAGAAGAGACCAGATCCGGCATCCCCATGCCCTGGAAGTATTCCCACGTGCCGCCAGACACTTGGTTATAGGGGTGGTTCTCGTCCTTTTGGCGCATGAAGGAAAAGATTACGTCATCAGCGTTGAAGTCGCGGGTCGGGGTGAATTCGTCATTCGAATGGAATTTGACACCCTGGCGCAGCTTGAACGTGTATTCCAGGCCATCATCACTGGCCTCGACACTTTCAGCCAGACCGGGGATCACATTGGTTGTACCGGTTTCGAATTCAAGCAACCGGTTGTAAATAGGATGCGACGAGGCATCAAAGGTAGTTCCTGCGGTAAACAGTGCAGGGTCAAACCCCTCGGGTGAACCTTCGGAACAATACACCAGGGTATTTGCCTGTGCCACGGCACCCGACAGGGCTATTGCCGTGGTTGCGGCCAGAAGATTGAGTTTCATGATTTTCTCCCAGAAATGGACTTGGCAAGACAATCGCAGGGCTCTTTGTCGTCAGAGCGTTCAGTGACAATACAGGTCGTTGCGATATCCCTGACAAATGTATCCAAAATACAAAACCTGTTGTCAACCGGCTCTGTCACTGACTTTCGTGAAAGATGCCTGTTGCCAGGGTGTGTCTTGAACCTGAAAGCGCCCTGCCCCAAGGAAATCACGAAGGGCAACACTTACATTCCACTGGGCCCGGCAGTTTGGCCACAGATATTGACTGTCATTGACCCGAAGTCATTCAGGTAAGAAAGGATATCTAACTTTGACTGTTAGCTGATGAAGCATCCTTGCGCATATCGCGAATGCAATCGTAGCCCAGCCAGAATAAGACTGTCAGTGCTACCAGAAATACGTAGGGAAGCAGCGAGATATGCATAACCAACACGCCATAGAACATGGCGGCGTACGCAGCGATTTGGACTATCACCAACAAACCCCACGCAACCATTCCCCAAAGATTGCGCGCTTTCCTCTGACCGGCCGAGTTGCGCAGGCTTTGACACTCTGCCTCGTTCACCACAGGGGACGCGGCACGCGTTGAATTGAGAATGCCGTTGGTGTCGAGCGCGCTGGATCGACATGCATCGAAACAAGGGGCCGCCTCTCGACAGGTGGGCGCAGTGTGTAGCATTGATTGAGTCCTTGGACATCTGGGGTTTGGCAGCGAGCCTTCACTGTGCCCCAAGACACCGACCCTCTGCACCATGCCGCGCGCGAGATCAGGTGCCACCGTTGCCGTCTTGCAATCATATCCAGCGGAGAAATGCCGATCCTCGCTCAGGCGCAGCATAAAACCGCACAAATAGTCGATTGGCCCGCGAAAACCGCGATCAGATGAGGTCTGAAGAACTTTCTCATGACCCTCGGTGGCTCATGACTTTTGGCGCGGTTTCGGAAGCGCACTAACCACCGAACAGGGACTTCGCATGCTTCCAGCGCTCTATTCTACTGCGTCCTTCGATGCTGAGGGCGAATACCCTGTACGCGTACCATGATCTCCTCGTTAGATAACCCATTAACTTCTAATAGGGGTTTCGGTTCAGGTATCGCTTACAAGTTCATTTGTGTACAAATTGGAAAGATTGCGCTCAAGTACATGTCATATCCAGCCTCCGAGGATGCCATGCCGATTGAACACGCCCCCTTCAGCCAAGCGGAATATGACCGCAGGATCGCCAAGACCCGAAGCGCTATGGAAAAAGCGGGGCTAGAGCTACTGTTTGTCACCGACCCTTCGAACCAGGCTTGGCTGACTGGCTATGATGGTTGGTCCTTTTACGTGCATCAGGGCGTATTGCTCGGCATGGAAGGTGAGCCGATTTGGTGGGGACGCCAGATGGATGCATTGGGTGGGTTGCGCACATGCTGGATGTCCAAGGACAACATTCGCGGCTATGCAGACCACTACGTTCAATCAACCATACGCCATCCAATGCAGGATCTGGCTGGCCACATTCGCGCGCTTGGGCTGAGCACCGCCCGCTTCGGCGTTGAGATGGAGAACTATTACTATTCCGCAAAGGCACACGAGGTTTTGGGCAAGGAATTGCCCGAAGCGACGCTGGTGGATGCGACGGCACTTGTAAACTGGCAGCGTCTGATCAAATCGGAAGAAGAAATTGTCTTTATTCGCAAGGCGGCCCGGATTTCCGAAAAAGTAATCCAAACGGCCATTGATCGCGCCGCGGTGGGCGTGCGCAAGAACGACCTTGTCGCAGATATCCTTCATGCCGGGATTACCGGGGTTGAGGATGATTGGGGGGATTACCCGGCCATTGTCCCTTTGACACCCTCAGGGCTGGATGCCACTGCCGCGCACCTGACATGGAATGGCGCGCCGATGAAAGAAGGTGAGGCAACATTTTTCGAACTATCAGGCTGCTATCGGCGGTACCACGCTCCGCTTTGCCGCACGGTATTTCTTGGCACTCCGCCGCCAGAAATGCGGGACGCGGAACGCGCGCAGATCGAAGGGATAGCGGCGGGTTTAGAGGCTGCACGGGCTGGCAAACGGACCAGCGACATTGCAAACGCTTTTCTTAAGGTTCTTGCACGTCACGGACTCGAACGGGAGGGGCGCATGGGATACCCTATCGGTCTGAGCTATCCGCCAGATTGGGGCGAACGGACAGCGTCGATCCGTGCCGAAGACGAGACCATTCTGCAGCCGGGCATGGTTTTCCATTTCATGCCTGCGCTATGGATGGACAGCTGGGGGCTTGAGACCACGGAAACCATTCTTATCACTGAAAACGGCCCCGCCGAAGCCCTGTGCAATATCGAGCGAAAGCTCTTTGTGAAAGACTAAGCCTTGAGCACCCTCGAAGACGCCAAGACCCTGCTGGGCGAACTGATCAGCTTCCCCACGGTTTCGTCAGACAGCAACCTGGACATGATCAAACACCTCGCGGACCGGTTGAGCGATTGCGGTGCAGAGGTTGAAATATGGCATGATGAAACCGGCACCAAAGCCAATCTTTTTGCCACATTGGGCCCAAAGCGCGACGGTGGTATCGTTCTGTCAGGCCATTCCGATGTAGTGCCTGTCGCCGATCAGGACTGGTCCTCGGACCCGTTCGTGATGGAGGAGCGGGACGGCAAGTGGTTTGGACGCGGAACCTGCGATATGAAAGGGTTTATAGCGGCGGCAGTCGTCATGGCCCCGTATTACGCAAAGCTGGACCTTCAGCGCCCGGTGCATTTTGCCTTTACCTATGATGAAGAAATCGGCTGTTTTGGCGCGCAGGCTTTGGCCAAAACCCTGCGGGAGAAAGCGATCAAACCCGCTGTGGTCATCATCGGCGAGCCCACCTCGATGCGCATCATCGAAGGCCACAAGGGCTGCTATGAATATACAGCGCATTTTACCGGGTTCGAAGGCCATGGCTCGGCCCCCGAGCGCGGCGTTAACGCTGTCGAATACGCAGTGCAATACGTGTCGAAACTGCTGGCGCTGAAGGCTGATTTGCAAGGGCGAGCACCGGAAAACAGCCCGTTCGACCCGCCATGGACAACAATAAATACCGGTTCGCTGGTGGGCGGGGTGGCCCATAATGTGATCCCCGGTAAGGCGCGGGTCGATTGGGAGATGCGACCAGTGCAAAAGGCGGATGCGGATTACGTCAAAGACGAACTGCACCGGTTTTGCGCGCAAACCCTGATCCCGGCAATGCAGACTGTTCATCCCGATGCCGGTATCAAGACCGAAGTAATCGGTGAGGTCGACGGGCTGGAGCCAATGGACGACAACGAAGCGCGTGACCTTGTGATGGAACTGACAGGGGCAAATGGCGCCGACGTTGTACCTTTCGGCACCGAGGCCGGGATATTCCAGCAGTTGGGGATGAGCGTCGTTGTCTGCGGCCCCGGATCAATCGATCAAGCGCATAAACCCGATGAATACGTCTCGGTCGACCAAATGGCCCAATGCCTTGATATGCTTGGGCGATTATCTTCGAAGCTGGAATAGATGATGACCTCGGCCCGCGCGGTATCGATATTCTGGTTGGGTGCACCGGTTCTGTTCGTGCTGTTCTGGGCGGGTGGCTACAGCTTTGCCAAGCTGGGGCTGCCCTATGTGGAACCGATGACCATGCTTGCGATCCGTTATGGTCTGGCTGTTCTGTGTCTTCTGCCGCTGCTGGCGGTGTTCCGCCCTGCCCTGCCGCGTGATCCGGCGCACTGGGCCGCGATGGCGGCAAGTGGGTTTCTTATTCAATGTGTTTACTTCGGTCTGGCCTATCAGGCGATGAAACAGGGGTTGGGTGCCGGCACCACTGCCATCGTGATGGCCTTGCAACCTGCACTTGTCGCCGCCTTCTCTCCGTTGGTCGGAGAAGCGCGTGGACGGCCCGTGATGTGGGTTGGCCTGGCGCTGGGTTTTGCGGGGGTTGCAATCAGCGTCTTTGACAAGACTAGCGCAGTGCCTCTTTCCGCCGGGCTGCTTGCGGTTAGTGCATTGGTCGGCCTGACCGCCGCCACTTTGCTGGAAAAACGTCACGGGCGGCGCAGCGACCCAGTGTTGGGTGGTGCTGTTCAATATGTGATCGGATTTGCCGTGCTGCTTCCCATCGCAATGGCGACCGAAACGATGGAAGTCACCTGGCATCCAAACCTGATCCTTTCCCTTGCGTATCTGGTCATCGCCAATTCCCTGATCTCGATCAGCCTCTATGTCGCACTTGTTCAGCGCGGCGACGCGACCCGCGTGTCCACATTGCTTTACCTTGTCACCCCTTTGGCAATTGCACTGGCCTGGATGATCCTGGGCGAGCCGGTCACCTGGCGCATCGCCTTTGGTTTCGCTCTCTGCCTCGCAGGCGTATATATCGTGCGGAAATCCAAAGATTGACGCCTATGGCAGTTTTCGATCGGACACCGGAAATTCAAAGCCTGCGACCAGTTCAATAATGGAAACCACCTGAACCGAGATCACATCCGTCAGGAAAGCGCATTCAGATAGCTTTTGATCGTCGTCCGGCTTCCGTGCTGCCAGATCCGCGGCAACCAGCGTATGAAGGCTTCTGCGAACTGAGCTTCACGGCCAGTACTTCCGTACAGGTTTGCTGCCTCAAGCCACTTTTCGGGCTGTTCCCTGGCGGCAAGGGCCGCACTCTGCAAATCGCTCCAGATGGGATCATTGGGCGCAATCTCTGATCCATCCTCACGCAGACCGGCGCACATCCGGCACCAGAAAGCTTCAACCAGCGCCAACCCAGTAACAGATGTACCCGAGGCCAGTGCATCGCGAAGCGACGGGAGCAAGAATCCGGGGTGTCGTGCAGACCCATCAAAGGCCACGCGCCGCGTGGTGTCGTGAATAGCCGTGTTCGAAAACCTGCGATTGACCAGATCCAGATACTGTTCCGGTGTCATCCCGGGAACTGCAATGGCATGAGGAAGAATTTCTTCGGTCTGTACTTTCAGGAAGAATGCCGAAATTTCCCGGTCGTTCATGCAGTCCGCGATTGTGGGGATGTTCAGAACCTCACCCACATTCGCCAGAATCTGGTGCCCGCCGTTCAGAATACGTAGTTTCAGGGTTTCATATGCGTGTACGTCTTTGGTGATCGTAACGCCGACATTCTCCAACATCGGCCGCCCGGCACAGAAATCGTCTTCAATCACCCATTGGCGGAAATTCTCGTGTGACACCGGAACGCAGTCTTCAATTCCCAGGGCGCGGGTCTGGGTTCGGACATGATCAGTGGTTGCGGGAACAATGCAATCCACCATCGAATTCGGGAACGCCCCGTTCTGATCGATCCAATCCGCAAGATCAGGGTCCGTAAGGCGTGCCAGTTCAACAACGCAATTGCGCAGGATGGTTCCGTTGCCCTGAAGGTTGTCACAGCTTAATGCCGTAAAGGGCAGATGCCCGGCGGCACGGCGATTGCCAAGTGCTGCCACTATGGCACCAAAGACCGTGCGAGGCTGTTGCGGGTTTTGCACGTCGTGTCGAATGTCATCGTGGTCCACGTCGAAAACACCCGACTTGGCATCCAGAAAATAGCCACCTTCCGTAACGGTAAGGGACACGATCCGAATGGCGGGATCGGACATCTTCCTGATCAGAGGCGCATTTCCGGGTTCAATGGGCAGATAGTCCATCAACGGGCCGATGACTTCGGCCGAAACACCGGACGGGTCAAGCTCGATCAAAGTTGTCAGACAGTCCTGCTGGATCAGCTTTTCGCGCATGTCCGCGTCATAGGCCCGAACGCCGGCCCCGATGATCGCCCAGTCCAGGGCCAGCCCTTTTTGCATCAGCCTGTGAATGTACCACGCCTGATGCGCACGGTGAAAATTCCCAAGTCCGATATGAACAATCCCAGGGGTCAGGTCTTCACGCCGGTATCCGGGTATTTTGACATCCGCAGGAAGCGATCCGAGGCGTTCGAGGCACAGCTCTACCGGTGTTATGTCCGCCAAAGGGGTCATCAGCTCATCCAGTTTCCGCCATCGACATTGTAAGTCTGGGCCACGATGTATTCCGCTTCATCAGACGCCAAAAACACCGCTATCCCGGTTAAATCCTCGGCCCGTCCCATACGGCCGAACGGTACCGCTGATGCAACTTCACGCTTCTTCTGCCCCGGTTTTTTATTTTCGTACTTCGCAAAGAAGGCGTCGACGCCGTCCCAATGCTCTCCATCAACAACACCGGGCGAGATCGCATTCACATTTATCCCGTGAGCGATCAGATTGAGCCCCGCTGACTGCGTCAAAGATATTACGGCAGCCTTGCTGGCGCAGTAAACGGCGACCAAAGGTTCGCCACGCCGACCAGCCTGTGAGGCCAGATTTATGATCCGGCCTTTGACATTGGCGTCGATCATGTGCCGCGCAACGGTCTGCATTGTAAACAAGGTGCCCGAAACATTGATATCAAAAACGCGCTGGTAATCGGAGCGGTCGATTTCGATGATTGGCGCTGCTGAGAAAACGGCAGCATTGTTGATCAGAATGTCAATCTGGCCGAACTGATCCACTGCGCGCGCAACAGCAATGTCGATGCTGTCCTGATCAACAACATTCATTTCGACCGCCATTGCAGCGTCACCGATTTCCGAGGCTGCGGATTGCGCCCGCGCGAAATCTATGTCGGCAATGGCCACACGCGCACCTTCGGCGACGTAAGCTTTTGCGAAGGCCAGCCCGATTCCACGCGCAGCACCAGTGATAAGCGCGGTTTTTCCGTCCAGTCGCTTCATTCGATCCGCAGCCCTTGCGCGTCAAAACGATGAAGCACATCGGCACGTGGTGACAGGTAGATGCGGTCGCCATGCCTAAATCCAACCTCTCCGTCTGCTCGCACCGTGATTGTTTCCGCCAGACCGGTTTCATGTATGTGGAAAAACGTATCTGATCCAAGATGCTCGGACACGCCTACAACACCGCTCCAGGTTCCGTCGCTCTCGGACACAGCAATATGTTCGGGGCGGATGCCGATTGTATGTGCGCCGTGTTTTGCAGCTTCTTCGCCTTCGATAAAGTTCATCCTGGGCGAACCGATGAACCCGGCGACAAAAAGGTTTCGTGGCGTACGATACAGGTCCAGCGGGCTTCCGACCTGCTCGATCACACCAGCCTGAAGCACGACGATCTTGTCGGCCATCGTCATTGCTTCAACCTGATCATGGGTCACATAGATCATGGTGGTCGCCAGCCGTTCGTGCAACTCGCTGATCTCCAACCGCATGCCAACGCGCAGCGCAGCGTCCAGGTTGGACAGCGGCTCATCGAACAAGAACGCTGCGGGTTCACGGACAATGGCACGCCCGATGGCAACGCGCTGACGCTGGCCACCGGACAGCTGGCCGGGGCGGCGATCCAGATAGTCGGTCAGGTTCAGAACCTGCGCGGCCCCTTCCACACGTTTGTCGATTTCGGCCTGATCCAGTTTTGCCATGCGCAAGGGAAAGGCGATGTTCTTGCGAACGGACATGTGCGGATATAAGGCATAAGACTGGAAAACCATCGCCAGACCGCGTTTTGCAGGTGGTACGTTTGTTGCATCGGCCCCATCAATGCCGATGGAGCCAGAGGTGATGTCCTCCAACCCCGCAATCAGGCGCAGCAAAGTGGACTTACCGCAACCCGATGGCCCGACGAACACCGTGAACTCTCCGTCTTCGATGGTCAGATCCAATGGCGGGATAACCTGCACGTCGCCAAAGCTTTTGGTCACGGACTTGAGTTGAATACGTCCCATGAGAAGTTTTCCTTATTTCACAGCGCCAAAAGTCAGGCCGCGGACAAGTTGTTTCTGGCTAAACCAGCCAAGGATCAGGATCGGTGCAATGGCCATTGTCGAAGCCGCGCTGAGCTTGGCAAAGAACAGGCCCTCGGGGCTGGAATAGCTGGCGATAAATGCGGTCAGCGGGGCCGCGTCAACGGCTGTCAGGTTGAGGGTCCAGAATGCCTCGTTCCAGGCAAGAATGAAGTTCAGCAAAACAGTCGAAGCGATGCCCGGTACAGCCATGGGTGTCAGGATGTGCAGGATTTCCTCTTTCAGCGTTGCCCCGTCCATCCGCGCGGCTTCAAGGATTTCACCGGGAATTTCGCGAAAGTAGGTGTAGAGCATCCAGACGATGATCGGCAAGTTGATCAGCATCAACACGACAACCAGTCCACCTCGTGTATCAAGCAGCCCCAGACGGATGAACAGCAGGTAGATCGGGTAAAGGACCCCGACTGCGGGCAACATCTTGGTAGAGAGCATCCAAAGCAGAATGTCCTTTGTACGTTTCGAAGGAACAAACGCCATTGCCCATGCTGCCGGTACGGCAATGATCACACCCAACAGGGTTGACCCGCCTGCGATGATGACTGAGTTCCAAAGGAAACGCATGTAGTTCGAGCGTTCCTGCACGACAGCATAGTTCTCGAGCGTCCAGTCGAAGTTCAGGAACAGTGGCGGGCTTGCGATGGCCTGTGCTTCGGTTTTGAAGCTGGTCAGGATGGTCCAGAGGATCGGGAAAAAGATCAGCAGACCGACGGCCCAGGCCAGGGCAGTGTTCAGCGACTTGCGTTGGATTGTAACGGTGCGGGCCATGGTTTTACCTCTTCACGCGTCCAGGTTCTTGCCGACGATGCGCATCAGGAAGACCGCAACGATATTGGCGAGAATGATCGCATAGACACCTCCGGCTGATCCGAGACCGACATTCTGGCTTTCCAAAACGCGCTGGAAGATCAGGTAGGTGAGTGTACGGGTGCCGAACGCGCCACCGGTGGTGACGAAAATCTCGGCAAAGACCGAAAGCAGAAAGATTGTCTGGATCAGAATTACGATTGTGATTGCACGGCTCAGGTGCGGCAGAATGATGTGGTAGAACCGCTTGATCGGCGGTGCGCCATCCATTTCAGCAGCTTCCAGTTGCTCACTGTCCAGCGACTGGATTGCGGTCAAAAGGATCAGTGTCGCAAATGGCAACCATTGCCACGACACGATCATGATAATCGAGGTCATTGAAGCTTCGGACAACCACGAGACCGGTTCAGCCCCGAAAAAGCGCCACAGATGGGCCAGCAACCCGTTGACCGGGTCCATGAACATGTTTTTCCAGACCAGAGCTGACACAGTCGGCATAACAAAGAATGGTGCAATAACGAGGATGCGCACCACCCCCTGGCCCCACATCGGTTGATCTAAAAGCATCGCCAGCAGGATGCCCAGTAGGACCGTAATCGCCAACACGCCGATAACAATGACAAGCGTTGCCTGTACCGCAGGCCAAAACGAACTGGACGAAACAAACCGGATATAGTTGTCGAAACCCACCCATCCGAGATCACCGCCCCGCAAGGGAAGGTATTTCTTGAAGGAAAAATACAGAGTCATCGTCAGCGGCACGAGCATCCAGCCAAGCAGCAGCACCACTGCGGGTGCCATCATCAGGCGTGCAACTGATCTGGAATGTTGAGTTGCCATTGTGCAAGACCTCTCTGTTCAGGCGTAAGGCAGCCTGCGAGAAAAACACGAATTGTGGAAGTGGGAGCAGGGGGCAGAAGGTCTGCCCCCCGCTGGGAAGGTTGCCTCAGTACCCTGCGGCTTCCATCTCTTCTGCTGTGAAGGCCTGCGCTTTGGCAAGCGCCTCATCCACCGTTTGCTGTCCGGCATAGACGGCCGAGAACTCCTGGCTGACTTGCGTGGCGATACCTGCAAATTCCGGAATTGCCGCAAACTGAACGCCAACATAAGGCACCGGCTTCACTGTCGGGTTGCTTGGATCGGCAGACAGGATCGAGTTCAACGTCATCTGAGCGAATGGAACTTCCTGATAGTTAGGGTTTTCGTACAGCGATTTGCGCGCACCCGGCGGCACGTTCGCCCAACCTTCGGCTGCGGCAACCAGTTCAATATAGTCCTTGGACGTGGCCCACT
Organism: Ruegeria sp. AL7; assembly: GCF_056536105.1. Lineage (NCBI taxonomy): Bacteria > Pseudomonadati > Pseudomonadota > Alphaproteobacteria > Rhodobacterales > Roseobacteraceae > Ruegeria > Ruegeria sp. AL7. The sequence continues at coordinate 528,074 of NZ_JBQFJF010000002.1, read as the reverse complement.
CGATGAATTGTTTGGCTGCATCCTGTTTTTGTGTGCCCGCTGGAATGGCCAGCGCCCAGGCCCAGAGCCAGTTGGACCGCTTGCCCAAACCGGTGTCTGGCGCAAGAGCAAAGCCAACGTGATCCGCCACTGTCGAGTCGTTGGGGTTGGTCACGAAAGAGGCTGCAACTGTCGCATCGATCCACATGCCGCACTTGCCCTGCTGGAACAGCGACAGGTTTTCATTGAAGCCGTTGGTGGCATATCCGGCCGGTCCGGATTCCGACATCATTCCAACGTAGAAATTCAGCGTTTCAGCCCATTCGGGCTGGTCGAATTGCGGCTTCCAGTCTTCGTCAAACCAACGTGCACCAAACGAGTTGGACATGGCCGTAATGAACGCACCACCTTCACCCCAACCTGCCTTACCACGCAGGCAGATGCCGTTGATGTCGTTGTCACGATCGGTCATGGCAGCCGCAGCTTCACGGATGAATTGCCATGTAGGTGCTTCGGGCATTTCCAGACCGGCCTTTTCCATCAGGTCGGTGCGGTACATGATCATCGAGCTTTCGCCATAAAACGGCGCAGCGTAAAGCGTGCCATCATGGCTCAACCCGCCTGCCATCGCAGGCAGCAGATCACCAACATCATATTCATCGGACAAACCGTCCAGCGGTACCAGCCAGCCGTTCGCGCCCCAGATCGGAGTTTCGTACATGCCGATGGTCATGATATCGAACTGACCGCCCTTGGTCGTGATGTCGGTGGTCACGCGCTGACGCAGTACGTTTTCTTCAAGCGTCACCCACTCGACATCGATGCCGGTCGCTTTAGAGAAATCGTCTGTGTAGCCCTGCATCCGGATCATGTCGCCATTGTTGACGGTCGCGATCGTGATGGTTTCCGCTTGGGCTGCTGCCGTAGCGACGAAAGTCAACGCAGTCGCCGCACGAAGTGCGTTCTTCAAATACATCCCTGTCCTCCCTGAGCTTGGATGCTGTACAGAGACCCTAGTTTATAAATTGTCGCGGCGTCAATAATAACTTTACGCGCGTTAAGTTTTAATTCACGCAGATTCTCTTAAGACAAGCCGTGCCGGAAACAGAGTTTCCGTCCGATCATCAAATTTTCCCCCGCTTTCAATGAGTTCAAACAAGGTGTCCACACTGCATCCTGCCACGTTGTCATAATCATGCGCAGCTGTTGTCAGCGATGGGCACGTAAATTTTGCAAAAGGGTGGTCGTCATTTGATGCGACACGGAGTGAGCATTCTTCCGTTCGCCCAACCCGAATCCCCTGCTCATAACAGGCAGCCAGAAATCCGATCGCAAGGCGGTCATTGCTGCACAAAACCGAATTCGTCCTGAGAGCGCCTTTCTCCAACACCCTCAAAGCACCTTGATGCCCGATCTCTTCAAACGCCCAGCCTTCACCATCGATTTTAATGACATGGGGCTCGAACCCCAGACGTTCCATTACCTCGATATATGCCTTGCGTCGCTTGTTGGCGTTTGGGTTTGCTGGCGTGCGCATTTCAAAGAAAGACGGAGGTTCACCCGTCCGGGTCATGTATTCCACGGTTTGGGACACAAAACTGAAATTGTCCGATCCAATAAATGCGGCGCCCAACCCTTCAAGGTTGCTGTCAAACAGAACAGTAGGCACCTCGGCGCAAAACTTCTCGATGTGAGCGCGGTCCGAGGCACGCCCTAATGGGGCAAACAGCACGCCCGCCGGTTTCAGAGAGCGCAAACTATCGAGAATTTCATTCTCCAGCTTCTGTTCACCATGCGAGCTGAAAAGAGATGGACGATACCCGGCAGCAATACAGCTCTGCTCAAGGTATCTGGCCATCTCGGCAAAAAAAGGATCGGCTAGATAGGGAACAACGATGCCGATATTCTTGGTCAGCTTTCGGTTCTGGTTCACCGCGTAGATGTTGGGGCGGTAATCGAACTTTTCCAAAGCTTCTTCGATACGCGCCCGCGTAGAGGAACGAACGCTTTCCGGGTCGTGGAAATATTTGGAAACCGTTGGCCGAGAAATCCCGCTCAGGGCCGCGAATTCCTCCATATTTCTTATTTTTGCCATACCTACCCGCTTGCGGAACTCTTTTGCTTTGACCTTACATTTTCTTTACGCGCGCCAATAAATCAATAGGCAGCCGTATCCGCGCGAATGGCCAGATGCGTGGCACCAACGGCGAACAGGCGAAAACCTCCTGATCAAGTCGCGACGTTTTGGGTTTACGCCCAATATGCCGACCCCAAGCGCAGCCATCTTGGTCGTCAGGTCTGTTCAGGCTCATTTTGCTTCTTAGCAGTACCTGCTGCGACATCCTTGTAGTCGCCCTGAACACCATAAGAAGCGAAACCGGATAGCGTTTCGGAAATCTGTTCATCGGTCAGGATCACCGGACCAAGGGCCAGGGAAAGGTAATACTGCCGGGCTATGGTTTCCAGTTCGACCGCGCGCCACATGGCCTTGTCCAAATCCTCACCCATGGCAATGGACCCATGATTGCCAAGCAGACAGGCGGTTCGGTCTTGCATCGCTTCAATCGCCAGCTCGGACAGCTCGGGCGTTCCAAAGCGCGCATAGGGTGCGCAGCGGACATTAGTACCACCGAAGGCCGCAACCATGTAATGCGCTGCCGGAATTTCCTTGTGTGCAATCGCCAGCGCCGTGCAATAGGTCGGATGTGCATGGACCACCGCGCCCATATCGGGGCGGGTTTTGAGAATGTCGAAGTGGAACCGCCATTCGGTCGAAGGTTTGAGCGAGCCATCCCAGGTCCCATACTCTCCATCAAATGGCATTGAGACGATCATCTCGGGGTTCAGCTTGTCATAGGGCGTCGCCGAGGGTGTGATCAGCATCCGGTTCTCGTATCGGGCCGAGATATTGCCCGATGTGCCTTGGCTAAGCCCGCTGGAATTCAGAAAAAGGCATTTCTCGATAATCGCCTCACGGACTCTGCGTTCCTTGTCATCCATCTTGTGCTCCTGTCCTCGCGCCACCCCGGCAGAATGGACCAGCCTTAGTTATCAGAGGTCGCACCATCAGGCGACAAGCCCAACCTTGCAATTGCATTGTCCAAAGCCAACCCGAAAACCTGCGCCTGAGGTGACAGGACCTGGTCTGGCCGACGCATCAGCCCAACGGGTCCGCGCGTTATCGACGTATCAAACGGCAACGCTACAAGGTGGCCATCGCTGATTTCATTGGCAACCACCCCCGCCGAGATGATCCAGATCGCATCGGTCTGCCGGGTATACACCCGCCCGAAAGCACCCGAGACAGTTTCCAAACGATCTTCGATTTCACCAATCCCATGCGCGATCATGAGGCGATCCACCAAGGGCCGAATTGCCGATCCTTCAGGCGGGTAAAGCACTTGCCACTCGGTAATCCGCCTGAGATCGGGGGCTTTCAGCAGCGGGTGATCCGCGCGCACGACAAAGACGACCTTCTCCTCGTAAAGCTGGGTAAAGGAAATGCCCTGCATGGTTTCAGGGCGACCCAAACGCCCGATAACAAGCTCCAGGTCGCCCAGACGAAGACGCTCCATCAAATGGCCATGTGGACCGTCGAAAACGCTCAGTCGGGCATTGCCCGCAAGTTCGGAAAAATCGGTGGCAACGGCTGGCATCAAACGGGCCGCAACCGAAGGCAGCACCCCGACCCGAAGACTGGCCCTGCCGCGCGCTTCGATCTGCTCCACACCAGAAAAGCCCTGCTGCAAAGCGGCCAGCGACATTTCGGCGAAATGCAGAAACACTTCGCCCTGCCGCGTCAGAGAAACACCGGACCGGTTACGGGACAACAGCACAGTGCCCAGAATATCCTCAAGCTCCTTAAGCGTCTTGGATATCGCCGGTTGCGTGAGAAACAGCTTCTCTGCCGCAACTTTCAGGCTTTTCTCGCGACATATCTCAATAAAACATTGAATATGCCTAACTTTGATGCGGCGATCTATCATTACTTTCCAATTATAGCAACTAAGTCCAAGTAGAACTCATTTTACATATCGAGAAATGACGTTCAATTATTAGACACGCGAAATCAGGAGAGCCAACATGCGCGTTCAGGTCGCGATCATCGGCGGTGGACCTTCAGGTCTTTTGCTCAGCCAGTTGTTGCACCGCAACGGCATAGACACCATCGTGTTAGAGCGCAAAACCAGGGAATATGTTCTGGGCCGCATTCGCGCTGGCATTCTGGAAACCGGTTTTGTGGAGCTGATGCGCGAAGCCGGTGTAGCAGATCGGATGGACAAGGAGTGTTTTGTCCATGACGGCACAGTGATCTCATATGGCGATATCGAATTCGGTATCGACTTTAAAGAGCTGACCGGCAGCCACGTGGTTGTTTACGGACAAACGGAAGTAACCCGTGATCTGTATGATGCCCGCGATGCGATGGGAGGTAAGATCGCTTTCAACGCCGATTATGTTCAGATTCACAGGGCTGACAGCGATACGCCTTATGTGACGTATCAAGCAGATGGGACCAGACACCGGATTGATTGCGATTTTGTCGCCGGGTGCGACGGGTTTCATGGGGTGTCGCGTCAAACCATCCCGCTGACCGTGCGCCGGGAATATGAAAAGGTCTATCCATTTGGCTGGCTAGGCGTTTTGTCCGAAACACCCCCGGTCCATGACGAACTGATATATGCCGGATCGGAACGCGGTTTTGCGCTTTGTTCCATGCGCAATGAGAACCTCAGCCGGTACTACATTCAATGCTCGCTGTCTGACAGTGCCGATGACTGGACTGATCAAGCCTTCTGGCAGGAACTGAAACGCAGGATCCCCGCGCAATATGCTGAGACACTGATCACCGGGCCATCTGTCGAAAAATCAATTGCGGCGCTGCGGTCTTTCGTGACTGAACCAATGCGCTGGGGCCGTTTGTTCCTGTGTGGTGATGCCGCGCATATCGTGCCCCCCACCGGGGCCAAGGGGCTTAACACGGCGGCAAGCGACATCCACTATCTGCACAACGCCCTGCTGCAATTCTATAAAGACCACGACAGCGAAGGCATCGACCGCTATTCCGAAAAAGCGTTGGCCCGAATTTGGAAAGCCGAGCGGTTCAGTTGGTCCACGACCAACCTGTTGCACCGTTTTCCGGAACAGAACGGCTTTGACCTGAAAATGCAGAAGGCTGACATTGATTTCCTGCGCGAAAACAAAGAGGCCCAATCGGTGTTTGCACAAAACTACGTCGGGCTGCCCTACTGATGCAGATTGCGGCGCTGGATAACATTCACCTGCATTGGCGTGAGGATGGCGATCCAGATGGCACGCCTGTGGTGTTTGCCAACTCGCTGGGAACTGACCTGCGCCTTTGGGACAAAGTTTTGCCCTTACTGCCCAAGGGGCTGCGCCTGATCCGGTTCGATCTGCGTGGTCACGGCCTGTCGGAATGCCCTCAGGCGCTTTACAGCTTGGCTGAGCTGACAGATGACGCCGAGGCGTTGCTTGACCATATCGGGGTTCGCGACACGGTGTTTGTCGGCCTGTCGATTGGCGGCATGATCGGTCAGGCGCTGGCTTCGCGCCGACCAGACCTGATCCGCGCCCTTGTTCTTTCCAACACCGCCACGAAAATGGGGACGCCCCAGATGTGGCGTGACCGGATGGGCGCAATCCGATCGTCCGGCATCGAGCCTGTGGCTGACGCAATTCTGGACCGTTGGTTTGCAGCGGGTTTCAGGGCAACCGATAACGTGCTGCTTTGGCGCAACATGCTGGTGCGTACCCCTGTTTCTGGGTACCTGGGATGCTGCAACGCGATTTCAAATGTTGATCTTGAATCCATGACCTGGGCGCTGCGATTGCCAGTTCTGGCCATCGCCGGATCAGATGACCGCGCCTGCCCGCCCGAACTGGTCCGGCAGACCTGTGCTATGATCCCCGGGGCGCGCTATGCCGAAATACCCAACACCGGGCACCTGCCATGCGTGGAAGCCCCCGCCACCTATGCTGAACACTTGTCCGCCTTCCTGATGGAGAACCGCAATGAGTGACAAATACGCGTCCGGTATGCGAGTGCGGCGCAGAATTCTGGGCGATGCCCATGTGGATCGTGCCGAAGCCGCCAAATCTGATCTGGACGGTCCATTTCAGACGCTTATCACCGAAGGCGCGTGGGGCACTGTCTGGGCTTCGGACGGGATCAGCGACCGTGAGAGATCCATGCTGACGCTGGCTTTGCTGGCTGCGTTGGGCAATTTCGAAGAAATCCCGATGCATATCCGCGCCACAGCCCGTACCGGCGCCAGCAAGCAGGATGTACTTGAAGCGTTTCAGCACGTCGCAATTTACGCGGGCGTACCGCGCGCCAATCAGGCCCTCAGGCTGGCAAAACAAACGTATGACGAAATGGAACAGGACTGAATGGGAAACGCGCAGAAACCCCAGTCAGAGAAAAAGGAAGTGTGATCCGACAATGTTGAAACAAGGTGAATTCTACCAGCGTGACCGCGAGTGGCACCCACCTGCACTGACGCCCGACTACAAGACCAGCGTGACCCGTTCACCGCAATATTCGCTGATCTCGCTGCAAAACTCGATCAGTGAGGTCACCGGCCCGGTTTTTGGCCACAACGATGTTGATCCTCTGGATAAGGACCTGATCTCGAACTATGCGCAGCCCGGTGAAAGCCCGATTGGCGAGCGAATTATTCTGCACGGCAGGGTGCTGGATGAAAACGGACGTCCGGTGCCAAACACGTTGGTGGAAATCTGGCAGGCGAATGCGGGTGGGCGCTATCGCCACAAGAAGGATACCTATCTGGCACCGATCGATCCCAATTTCGGTGGTTGTGGCCGCACCCTGACAGATGAAAACGGGTATTATTTCTTCCGCACCGTAAAACCCGGTGCCTACCCCTGGCGCAATTGGGTGAACAGCTGGCGTCCCGCCCATATCCACATGTCGATATTCGGAACAGGTTTTGCGCAACGCCTGATCACACAATGTTATTTCGAAGGTGACCCGCTGATTGACAGGTGCCCGATCGTGAAAACTATTCCTGACGCCGATGCGATCAGCCGCCTGATTTCGCGGCTCGATATGAATTCGACGATCCCACTGGATACCATCGCCTATAAATTTGACGTGGTCTTGCGCGGTCGGCGCTCGACCCTGTTTGAAAACCGTCTGGAGGGGAACTGAAGATGCAACAGCTGAATTATCTGAAGGAAACCCCCTCGCAAACAGCCGGGCCTTACGTCCATATCGGTCTGGCGCCTGGGGCTGCCGGATTTGAGATCTACAGGCAGGAACTGGGCTGGGATATAGCCGGACCAAATGCCGAAGGTGAGCGTATTCGGGTCGAAGGACTGGTCGTGGACGGGGCAGGATCGCCCATCAAGGATGTTTTGCTCGAGGCCTGGCAGGCAAATGCCAGGGGCGTCTATGCCCATCCTGAGGGCGGCGGCGATGTCGAAGACGGCTTTCGCGGCTGGGGACGCGTCATCACCAATTTTGAAACCGGCGAATGGGCGTTCGACACTGTCAAACCCGGCCCGACACCGGGACGAAACGTGGGCCAGCAAGCGCCTCACATAAACCTTTGGGTTGTAGCCCGGGGCATCAATGTCGGTCTGAATACGCGTATCTATTTCGAGGACGAGGAAGAGGCCAACAGCAAGGACCCGGTCCTTAATCTCATCGAATGGGAACGCCGCCGCGCAACGCTGCTGGCCAGACGCACCAATCGGGACGGTCAAGTTGTCTATCGCTTCGATATCAAGATACAAGGCGAAGATGAGACCGTCTTTTTTGATATCTGACTACTTGGTGCTGCCTTGCCAAGGCCGCACTCATTTCAGGAAGTCACCATGACCAAACCCTGCATCATCTGCGTGGCTATCACCGGTTCCCTGCCCACCAAGAAGAACAACCCAGCGGTGCCGATCTCGGTTGCGGAACAGGTCGAAAGCACGCAAGAGGCGTTCGAGGCCGGTGCCAGCATTGTCCACGCCCATGTTCGCAACGATGATCAGACGCCCAGCAGCGACCCCGACAAATTCGCTCTCCTGAAAGAGGGTTTGCAAAAACACTGTCCCGGAATGATCATCCAGTTTTCCACTGGTGGGCGGTCAGGCGCCGGTCAGGCCAGAGGCGGAATGCTGCCCCTTGCCCCTGACATGGCGTCGCTGTCGGTTGGATCGAACAACTTTCCCACCCGGGTTTATGAAAATCCACCCGACCTGGTGGACTGGCTGTCAGCCGAAATGCAAAAATACAAAGTCACGCCCGAGATCGAGGCGTTTGACCTGTCCCACATCCTGCAAGCGATCAGATTGCACAAGGAAGGCAAGCTGTATGGCAAGCTGTATGTTCAATTTGTCATGGGTGTCAAAAACGCGATGCCGGTCGACAGGGCCGTGTTCGACTTTTACGTGAAATCCATGCAGGATCGCGCACCGGGTGCCGAATGGTGTGCCGCCGGGATCGGTCCAAACCAGATTGTGGTAAATGAATGGGCCGTTGCTGCGGGCGGGCACACGCGGACAGGTTTGGAAGACAATGTCCGGCTGGACCGCAACACGCTTGCGCCTTCGAATGCTGCGCTGGTCAATCGCGTGACCGAGTTATGCGCAAAGCACGAACGTCCGGTCGCCACCTGGCAACAGGCCCGCGAGATTTTGGCTCTTTGAGCGCAGGGAGTAATGGCGCCATGACGATTGATATCCGCCCGCTTCAATTCAAAGGCCACATATAGGATGGAACAGCTTTCCACTCATCCCTGGCTCAGCGGGCTGTTTGAGGACCCGCAGACCTCAGAGATGCTGGGCGCAGAGACTCAGCTAAGACACATGCTGTCCGTCGAGGCCGCATATTCTGAGGCTTTGGCGGCGGTCGGCACCGTACCACCAGAGGTGGCGGAAACCGCGGCAAAACTTATCCGACAACACCGTCCCGACATGCAGGCGCTGCGCGACGGGACGGCATTGGATGGCGTGGTGGTGCCCGCGCTGGTGCGGTCGCTCAAAGCGGCATTGCCTGAACATTGCCACGTCGCGCTGCATAAGGGGATGACGTCGCAGGATGTTGTCGACACCGCTCTGGTTTTGTCAATCAAGGACATTCTGGAGGTGTTTTCGGCCCGTCTTTCTGACCTGATGGATGCGCTTGTGGCGTTGGAACAGGCATATGGCGAACACGTGATGATGGGGCGAACCCGAATGCAGGCGGCATTGCAGATTTCTGTTGCCACGCGCCTGCGAAACTGGCGGTTGCCATTGGCCGATCACCAGAAACGCCTGACCGAATTGCAACCCAGATTGCTTGTGCTGCAACTTGGCGGCGCCGTTGGCGACCGCGCCGGGATGCACGGGTCCGGACAGGTAATCGCAGATCATGTGGCCCGTGGGCTTGGCCTGGCCAGCTGCGATGCAAACTGGCATACCCGCCGGGACAATCTTGCAGAGTTTGCCTCATGGCTTTCATTGATAACCGGATCGCTGGGAAAGATCGGTCAGGACGTGTCGCTCATGGCCCAGCAGGGGGTGGACGAGGTTTCGCTGGCAGGTGGCGGCGGATCTTCGGCGATGCCTCACAAGCGCAACCCGGTCCGCGCGGAACTGCTGGTCGCACTTGCTCGTTTCAACGCAACCCAACTTTCGGGCATGCATCAGGCGCTGGTGCACGAGCAGGAACGTTCCGGCGTTGCCTGGACGCTGGAATGGATGATCCTGCCCCAGATGATCCTGGCAACGGGGCAGGCTCTGATCAGCTGTGGTACGTTAGTGCAACAGATCGAACGGATAGGCATGGTGGAGTGACTGCACTGGCCTCTGAGCCCGACGTTATTCAGGCGCGACACTGACTTGGCGTCGCAGGTTGTGTCACTTGTTTCCCATCGTGTTTCCTCCGTTTTCCCAATCCCAACGACGGGCCACTTCAGTAGCGAAGGATCAGTGACGGTGCGGGCAACCTAAAGTCGCCGAAGAACCGAGAACAGGCGGCGTTCCTGATCAAGGTGATGGCCGAGGATCGCCCTGACGATCTGTCGCTGGCCTATTTCACGGCCAAGGAAGTCAGCCTACGCTGGACGGAACATATCGGAATTTCGTTGACGCGGATATCAGGACAGCTGCCATTTTGGAGTGCCGGAGTATGTCAGATGTCGCCGACAATATTGATGCGGCCCACGCGTTATGCAAGCGACGCAATCCCGCCACTCCACACAGCTTTGTGGTAAATAATAGGAAAAAACGTCCGTTCCCAAAGGCCAATCACTCATCAAAAGCTTGAAACTGATCTGCAGCGATTACTGTCTTTGCCTGACCTATGACGCCTTCGAATTTTGGCGCAGGCTTCCGCTCGGTTATCAGGAAGTCACTTGCCGAAAGAGCCGGAAGACGCAAGGCTGGTTTGGGTTCGGATGCCTGGAACTTGGTCGAGTCAACTGCCATGAAACATCGTTCACTGATCGCCTTCATTGCGACCGCAATATCGACTTCGCATTGTTCGAACACCAAAAAACCCTGTTTCGGATCCACACGTGACGCCGACAGGATTGAGTACTCCACCGACATATTTGCAATAACGTCAAAGGCCGCGCGGTCGAACGCTGCCCCGTCATGATTTCGAAGCTGTGTGCCCGCCATAAAGACCCGGTTGCCGTTCCCCATGGCCAAAGTTGTTGCGATGAACGCTGAATTCGTCACCACGGTAAGATCTCTGCGCGCCTTGAGGGCTTGGGCCACAAAACCCGACGTAGATCCCGTATCGATAGCAATGGACGCGTTATCTGGTACAAGGTTCAATATTGACTTGGCAATGGCGACTTTCGCTGCGCGGTTGGTTGTCATACGCGCGATGAAAGGGGGATCCAGAACCTTTTGGGTGCTGATCAACGCGCCGTGAACCTTGTCGATTTGCCCCGCATCCACCAACGGCTTTACAATTCGACGGATTGTCTGATCGGAAACGTTAAGCCTCTGCGCCAGGTCCATGACCGAGATTCGGCCATGCATGTTAACCGCGCTCAGGATGTCCTTTTCGTATTTTGACATTCAGTCACTCGGATGTTGGACTTTAACAGGATAAATTGTAGTTACCCCCTTAAATCAACAGATTTCAACACTATTGTTTAATTTTTGTTGATTTATATTGGCCGATACGGTGATCTGGCACCCAATTTGTCGACAGGGGCGAGGCCATGACAACCCATTCTGCAAAACACCTTATTATTGGCGGCGGCATCATCGGATGCTCAATCGCTTATCATCTGGCCCAGGCAGGTGAGACGGATGTCGTCCTTCTGGAAAAGGCATCTCTGACAGAGGGGGCAACATGGCACGCTGCCGGGCTGGTTGGGCAATTGCGATCTTCCCGCAATACAACCCGGATGCTGAAACGTTCGGTCGCGCTCTATGACCGGCTGGCCGACGAGACTGGTATGGAATTCGACTGGAAGAAAGTCGGCAGCTTGCGGCTGGCGGCAACCAAGGAACGGTTGCTGGAGGCAAAACGCTTGGCAACGATGGCACGCAGTTTTGACCTGGAGATGGAAATCATCTCACCAGCCGAAGCGAAAGCCCTGTTTCCCTATATCGATGCCGACGGGTTAGAGGGGGCCGCCTTTATTCCGTCGGACGGCCACGTTGACCCCGCTGGCCTGTGTCTGGCGATTGCAGCCGGTGCGCGTAACCACGGCGCACAGATCAGGCAGGGGGTGAAGGTTGAGGATTTCGAAATCCGCAATGGTCGCATAACCAAAGTGATGACAACCAACGGCGACTATGAGGCGGAAACCGTTGTGCTGGCCTCGGGCATGTGGAGCCGTGAACTGGCGGCAAAACTGGGCGTCGTGGTGCCAGCCTGCGCTGTCGAGCACCAATATGTCGTAACAGAACCGTTACCAGAGCCGGAATTGGTCAAGGGCCTGCCCACACTGCGCGACCCCGAGCGTCTGGTCTATTTCAAGCCCGATGCTGGCGGGCGTCTGGTCATCGGAGGTTACGAAGACGACACATTACCATTTGGAAAACGGGGCATTCCCGGAGAGTTTGTGCGCCAGTTGCTGCCTGACAATCTTGACCGTTTCGCGCCGCTGGCTGAACTTGCCGGTGTCGTCACCCCTGTCGTGAACCAGGTCGGAATCCGGCAAATCATCAATGGACCGATCCCCTATTCCGCCGATGGTGATTTTGTCATGGGCTGGGCCCCTGAGATCAAGAACTTGATGCTTTCGACCGGGTTCCTCTACGGCATTGCGGCTGGCGGGGGCGCGGGGGAAATGATCGCGGAATGGATTCTGAACGGGCGCCCAAGCCTGGATCTTTGGCCATTGGACGTGCGGCGGTTTAGCCCACATCATGCGACCAAGGCCTTTATGTATCCCCGAGCCGTCGAACATTACGCACATCACTACAAGATGCGCTATCCGGGCCAGGAGGCCGAGACCGCACGTAATTTGCGCTTGTCTCCACTATATAACCGATTGAAAGAACACGGGGCGGTTTATGGATCGAAGAACGGGTGGGAACGGCCTTTGTGGTTTGCCCCAGCTGGGGTCGCCCCAGTGGATCAGCTCGATTTCCTCAATCCCGGTTGGCATGTCTTCGCGGCCGAAGAACACCGCGCTGCCCGCGAAAGTGTCGTTCTGATCGACCAGTCGAGCTTTTCCAAGTTCGAGCTGATCGGCTCTGGCGCGTTGGGTGTGTTGCAACACCTGGCGGTCTCAAACATGGACAAGCCGGATGGCAGCGTAATCTATACCCAACTTTGTAACGACAAAGGCGGCGTCGAGGCGGATGTCACCATCACCCGCCTGGGGCGCGACCATTTCTATATCGTGACCGGCGCTGGATTCGGGGTTCACGATTCCGACTGGATCCGACGTCATCTGCCGGAAGACGGATCAGCACATTTAATCGAGGTTACCTCTTCCCGCGCGGTGATCAACATGTGCGGGCCAAAAGCGCGCGACGTCCTGCAGACGGTAACCGAAGAGGATATCTCAAACGCTGCGTTTCCCTTTGCAACAGCGCGCGACATTACAGTCGGAGCAGCAAGAGTGCGTGCAGTGCGCATAGGCTATACCGGCGAGTTGGGCTGGGAACTGCACATCCCAACCGAATTTGCACTTCATGTCTATGATCAGCTTTGGAAGGCCGGGCACGCCCATGGCATCCGCGATATCGGCTACCGGGCCATTGACTCGCTGCGCCTGGAAAAGGGGTATCTTTACTGGAGCACCGACATCACCCCGGACTATACACCTGTAGAAGCGGGCCTGGGCTCTCGCGTCCACCTGAAATCGAAGGAAAGTTTCCTAGGGCGCGATGTGCTGGAGGACCAGAAATCCAATGGCACGGCACAGATACTCTGTACCTTCGTGACCGAAGAAAAACTGCCGATGACCGGGGGAGAAACCATCCTGCACAATGGCGTAACCGTTTCGCGCGCCAGCAGCGGTGGTTATGGGTACCACGTCGGGAAAACGATCATCTACGGCTATCTTCCGGTGGCGATGACGGACCAGACGGAATTCGAACTCGAACTGTTCGGTGACCGCAAACAAATCTGCCGGGTGGACGGGCCTCTGTTCGACCCGGCCAATGAACGGCTAAAAACCTGAGGGGGAGGGCAGAAAATGACTGACGGAAACACTGACCGTGTCCTGAGTGAACTTCGCAACCTGAAAGGCTTTGAGGACACCTCAGCACAAAACAGCGAAATCAAGCGGCTGGGTGGGTTGACCAACCTGGTCTACAGAGTGGAAACCTGCGGACACACCATGATCGTTCGCATCCCCGGAGACGGCACCGCGGATTATATCGATCGTGGCGTTGAGATTCACAATGCCAAGGTCGCAGCCGAAGCTGGTATCGGTCCCGCTGTGCTTTGGGCGGATGCAGATACCGGTGTGATGATCAGTGACTGCATTGACGATATCGTCACCATGACACCCGAGCTTTTCGCGACGCGCACCGGAGCGGCTGCGCGTGCCGGGCATGCCCTGCGGCAACTACACGAGTCACCCCGCCCTTTCGAGTTCCGGTTCGAACTTTTTTCGATGATCGATGAATATCTGAAAGTCCTGGCAACAAAGGATATTTCCCTGCCCGAAGGCTATACTGAAATCGTCGCCGAAGCGGCGCCGATCAAACAGCTGCTGCAAGACAAGCCGGGCGCGCTGGTTCCCAGCCATTGCGATCCGCTTTGCGAGAACTTTCTCGACAACGGTGACCGTATGTGGATCGTGGATTTCGAATATTCCGGGATGAATGATGCTCTTTGGGACCTCGGCGATTTATCAGTCGAAGCAGGGCTGACCGAGAAGCAGGAAATCGAAATGCTGACCTCCTATTTTGGCGCGGCACCAACAGCGGCTCAATTCGGGCGAATGGTGATCTACAAGGCGATGTGCGATCTTCTGTGGACACTCTGGGGCTTGATCCAACATGCTGATGATAACCCGGCCGAAGATTTCTGGGCCTATGCTACGGGTCGGTTCGACAGGTGCAAGGCACTGATGTTCAATCCTGCTTTCGCAGCCCATGTTCAGGCAGTTGCGAACGAATAGTGCAGATGGATAAGTTGCGATCTCTTGATGAATGACTGGCATGTGGAAATGAAAAATGGTTCGGACAAATGGGATTCGAACAGGTTTCACGGTAGGCTCTTTGAGGGGCCGCAACGTCCCCAAAACGGCAGTTAAAATGCTGTGCTGTTCTACCTGAGGCACAGTTTCCTGTCGTGATCGAACAGATATCATAGCTGAATGCGGTCCGAGAGTTGATCTGGCGACCTCAACATACGGGTTGCGATTTTCCACCGTTGGTCTTTGCACGGGGCACATTTGAAGGAACGCTAAGTGCAGAATTCCTGGCGCTTGGGCCAAACGTATATCAACGCAACAGGTACGCGGGCGTTTCTACGCCCCTTCTTGAATGATGGCGTCAAAATCACTGATTTCCTTCTGTGCGCGCGGTGAAGTAAGTCGACTGCAACAAGGTCCCCTGTCAGATCTGAGTCTGTCATAGCGGCGGGCTGATTTGGCTAGGTTCCTCACACGTGTTCGCCAAGACAACGCCTCTCATTCAGAAACTTGTAGCGACACGAAGGACCGAACCAAATTTGCTTTTCAGGGTCAAAAACGCTTTTAGTAGAAACTTAGCCAATGATAACCGTACCGGTTATGAAGTTCGCCTAGGTAAGCGAATCGCTGTCCCCTTCGGACACTGGTACAGGATTTGCTGAAACAAGGCCTTTGAGAGCTGTCGAGCTCTACCACTAGAGAAGAAATGATGGATCAGAAAAATCACCCGTCTCAACTGGGGAAAGCAATTCGACGCCGCCGGAAAGCGCTTGGCAAAACACTTGTCGAAGTTGCGGATGAAGCTGATTTGACGACAGGGTTCATATCGCAGGTTGAACGCGGCATTAGTGCCCCGTCCCTGTCTTCGCTTATGGCAATTGCTGCATCTTTGAAGACCAGCATTGAACAGCTAGTCAGCGTTCCCGAGGAGTACACCGAATACGTTCGCAAAGATCGACGTCAAACCTATGCTTTGGGAGTCAACGGGCGGTTCTATGAAAAGTTGGGTCCGGGGTTTTCGGGCGCGCTTTTGTATCCTTGTATTGTTCATCGCCCTGCGGGTCACATGTCCGAGAAAATGTGTCACGAAGGCGAGACCTTTTGTTATCTGATTTCGGGTCAGTTGGAATATCATCTGGGTGACGAAGTCCACATCATGTCGAGCGGTGACACGATACATCACGACGCGTCCAAGCCGCATTATTCGATCGTTCTAGGAGATACCGAAGCGGTTGAATTGTGGGTGGATACGACGCCGATCAAAAATACGTCCAAGTAATCGCACCGGCTGAACAGCTCACCGAAAGTTCTCCGAATTCTATCGCGGGGCCGCACTTGAAAGTGCTGCCCCGAACGTTGTGGCGCGCCCTGAAATTCTCAATCAATACTCCTGTGAGCGCAATACACAATTTACACATTACTAAAAAAAGTTTTAGCAGCAATGAAATTAATGTATAACACCTTCACGCGATGGAGAATCGCTTTGGGAGGAACTCATCAATGAAACGTAATTTGATGGCAGCGACTGCCGTCGTGGCCACTGCAATGGCCCTACCTTTGTTTGCACAAGAGCGTGGTGGCATTCTGAATTTCGCCAGATATGACGGATCAAACCTGATTGACCCTATTTATGCAGATCGAAACCCTGACATCTGGATGGTTGGCAGCCTTTTCGACACGCTTTTGCGCCCCAGTGAAGATGGGAACTCTGTCATCCCAGGACTGGCCGAAGAATACAGTATCTCCGACGATGGACAGTCTGTATCGCTCACCTTGCGCAGCGGCGTCTCGTTTTCGGATGGAACACCTTTGACCGGAGAAGACGTTGTCTTTTCGCTGGATCGCGCCCGCAATCCCGATCTGAGCCCATGGGCTGGGCTTCTCGGATCCATCGACAATGTAAGCGCGGAAGGAAACGTCATCTCGATCAGCCTGAAAGCGGCTGACCCGACAATCCTCTCTATGCTTGCCACTTTCACAACCGGCATTGTCTCCAAAGCCGTCTTTGAGGCGGCCGAAGGTTCAACAGACCAGGAAAAGTCCGCCGCAATCTTTGCAGCCAAAGGCCCCGGTGTCGGGTCCGGCCCCTTCTATCTGTGTGGATTTGAGCAGGGAACTTCCATGGAGTTCTGTGCCAACAAGAATTATTGGCGCAAAGGATCCGACGGCAAAGCGCTGCCCTACCTGGACGGCGTGCATTTCGAGATCATACCCGATGACGCAACCCGGATTCTGAAGCTTCAGGCCGGTGAGGTGGATGCCGCCGAGTTCATTCCCTTTTCACGTGTGCCGGAGCTTGAAGCAGACCAAGCGATCAACATGAACCTCTATCCGTCCACACGGATCATATATTCGCCGATCAACACGCGTGAAACCCGTGCTGACGGATCGCCTAACCCTTTGTCAGACGCTCGGGTACGGCAAGCACTCAACTATGCCACCAACAAAGAGGCACTGATCGGGCTTGTGCTGCAAGGCGCCGGCAAGCCAATGACGTCGCCTTTGATGGCGGCGGCGACCCAGCTTTCCGCAAATCTTGATCCGTTGTATGCCTACGACCTTGACAAGGCGAAAGCTCTGATCGCCGAGGCCGGCGTAGCGCCAGGAACCGAAATCACCTTTACGACTTTGGCTGGCTCTGCGGATGACAGCACAATATTTGCGGCTCTTCAGCAAATGTGGGCTCCGTTGGGGATAAACCTGTCAGTCGAACAGGTGGATGGACCGACACGTGGCGCCAAGAACCGCTCGGGTGAGTTTGACATCCACACCTATGGTTGGGTGAACGACGTAAACGACCCCAGCCAGGTCGTAGGCTGGTTGGGTCATACACCTACGGCCAATGCGGTCGGTACTGGTTGGGAAAACGCGGAATTCAACGCTCTGTTTGAGGCTTCGGCAACCGAAATCGACGCCGAAAAAAGAGCGGCCCAGTATGCTGAAATGCAGGAAATATATGCAGATGCTGCCCCCTTGCTTTTCATGTATGAGACGCCCTTTGCGGTGGCCGTTTCGACCAGCGTGGATGGATACGTTCAGACACCACTGGGAAACAACGTCTTCGATCAGGCGACCGTCAGCCGCTGATCGCTAAAATGCCGCCGGCAGTACCTGCCGGCGGTTCTTTTGACGGAGGCCTTGATGGCAACCCTTCAATACACGTTCAAACGCTTGCTGTTGATGATCCCCACATTCATCCTCGTGATGATCATCATCTTTGTTCTGGTTCGTCTCCTGCCGGGGGACCCGGCCATCGCCATCGCAGGAGATCGGGCATCGGATGCGGATCTTGCTGCTATCCGCGAACGGTTGGGACTGAACGAGCCGCTTTTGGTACAGTTCTGGCTGTTTCTGACAAATACGCTGCAAGGCGATTTGGGCCGGTCAATCCTGATGCGCGCACCGGTAACTGAAGTCATCATCAACCGTCTTCCGACCACGGCTTTTCTGACGATCTATGCTGTCCTCATGTCTTTGTTGATTGCAGGACCACTGGCATTTGTTGCAGCTCTGAACCGCGGACGGTGGCCTGACGCAGTGATCCGCACGGTTTTCCAGGTGGGGCTGTCGATGCCTGTGTTTTACATCGGTCTGATTCTGCTAACCTTTCTTGCCGCACAGCTCAGGTGGTTTCCAGTCGGCGGCTACGGCGACACCTTTGGCGACAGGCTTTATCACCTGTTCCTGCCTGCCGTAGCGGTGGCGTTATATACCTCGGCGATCATCATGCGAAATCTGCGTGCTGCCATCATCGAGGTTCTGGATGCTGAATACGTTCAGTTTGCCCGAGCCAAGGGTTTGCCTGACAGGCTGATTTTGGGACGCCATGTGCTGCGTAACGCGCTGATTTCGACCGTTACACTTTTGGGTCTGTCCATCGGCAACCTCATGAGCGGAACACTGGTTACCGAAACAGTTTTTGCCGTGCCTGGTGTCGGACGCTTGATGCTTGAGGCGATTTTCGCGCGCGACTACCCGCTTATCCAGGGATTGACGCTGACCTTTGCGGTTCTGGTCTCGGTCGTATTCCTGCTTACGGACCTGTTTCAAAGCTCGTTGGACCCGAGGATGCGATTGACATGACCAACACTGCCACTTCTCCTGTTGGGGCGGGTGAGCCGCCAAGGACGCGCATGCCAGCGGCGCTACGAAAACCGGGTTTTATAATAGGCCTTTGCATCATTGGAATGTCGACTTTGCTTGCGATCATGCCAAATGCTTTCGTCCCCTATGATCCCAATTTCATTGATTATAACGCGGTTCGCCAGCCACCAAGCTGGGCCCATCCCTTCGGCACCGACCTGCTGGGGCGCGACAGTCTGAGCCGCGTTATTTCAGCCTATTCGGTAAACATGCAGATGGCAGTCCTTGCCACAGTCTTTGCCCTGATCATTGGCGTCGTGGTTGGCGCACTTGTCGGCTACTACCGCGGAATTGCCGATATGATCTTCGGGCGTGTCGTAGACGCGATCATCACGTTCCCATTTCTGGTTCTTGTTATCGCGGTCGTCGCCGTGCTTGGGCCGGGTTTGGTCAATATGTACATTGCGATAACGGTTGTTGGTTGGGTCTACTATGCCCGGTTAATGCGGGCCGAGGTCATCGCGCAGATGGGAAACGACTATGCTGCTGCTGGCATCGTCATGGGATACTCTGACAGGCGCATTATCTTTCGCCACCTTCTGCCGAACGCGATCACGCCGGTTATCGTTTACTGGATGACGGACATGGCACTGGCAATTCTGCTGGGTTCGTCGCTGGGTTATCTGGGTCTTGGCGCACAGCCACCGCAGGCGGAATGGGGTGTCCTGATCGCGGAAGGACGCAATTTTATCACAACGGCCTGGTGGTTGAGCCTGATGCCCGGCATCGCGATCGTTATCACAGGTCTTGGATTTTCCCTTGTTGGCGATGGGTTAGCAGACCTGCTCAGGCCACGTGGGTAAGGAGTTGACAATGACAGGCAATCAGCAACCTATCCTCGAAGTCAAAAACCTGAGTACAACCTTCTGGAAGGAAGGGACCCCTCTGCCAGCTGTGCGAGACGTAAGTTTTTCCGTTCGACGTGGCGAAGTGCTGGGATTGGTCGGTGAAAGCGGTTCTGGCAAGAGTGTCACTTTGCGTTCGGTTCTGGGACTGTCGCGGCGCTATGGTGAAGTCACAGGAGTCGTGAATTGGCAGGGGCAAAACCTTGTTTCGCTTTCCGAACGAAAACTGAGGCGCATTCGCGGTGGCGAAATTGCGATGATCTTTCAAGAGCCGATGACATCGCTTAACCCGTTGTTGACGGTTGGCATGCAGCTGACCGAGACGTTGAAAGCGCATACCGACCTCAGTCGCGCAGCGCGCCGTGATCGGGCGGTTGAGATGCTGGATCATGTAGGGATTCCATCTGCTGCGTCACGTTTGGACGAATACCCACATCAGTTTTCTGGTGGTATGCGGCAGCGCGTTATGATCGCGATTGCTCTGGCAGCAAATCCGAAACTGTTGCTTGCCGATGAACCAACCACCGCATTGGACGTAACAATTCAGGCACAGATTCTTGATCTGATCCTGTCCTTGGCCGATGAGCTTCAAATGGGCGTGGTTCTTGTCACGCATGATTTAGGTGTGGTCGCTCAGACCTGTGAATCCTTGGCGGTCATGTATGCCGGGCGGGTGGTTGAACAGGGGGCTGTGCGTCAGGTTTTGAATGCACCACGCCACCCTTATACCGTAGGGCTGATGCGGTCTGTTCCTCAGAATGTGCCGCCGCGTACACCACTCTATTCGGTGCCGGGCACGCCTCCGAGTCTTGAGAAGTTGCCGGTCGGATGCGCCTTTGCCCCAAGGTGTCAGAGCACCATCGACGCGTGCCTGAACGCGCGTCCGCCTTTGTCGGCGATATCCGAAGGCCGTCATGTGGCGTGCTTCAATCATGTGCCCGCAGCTCAGGGAGACGTCGCATGACAGATACGGTCATGGAGATAAATGATGTGGGTCTTCAATTTCATTTGTCACGGTCGGTTCTTGACCTGATCAGCCAGCGACCCGGGCGGGTTGTCAACGCGCTGAACGGTGTTAGCCTCGAGCTCAAGCGAGGAGAAACACTGGGAGTTGTCGGTGAGTCCGGCTGCGGTAAGTCCACACTTGCACGTTGCATAGTTAGGCTCCACCAGCCTCAGACCGGCAGTATCCGTTTCACTGGAAAAGATATCTTTGACCCGAAATATCGTAACGAGCGCGATTATAATCGTCGCGTTCAGATGATGTTTCAGGATCCTTATTCGTCCCTGAACCCCCGCATGACGACTGGTCAGATTCTGTCCGAGGCTCTTAGTGTTCACAAGATGCGCCCCGAGAGTGAAATCCCCTCGCGTGTTATGGAACTGTTGGATCTGGTATGCCTGCCACAGGACGCCGCAAACAAATTACCGCACGAGTTTTCGGGGGGCCAGAGGCAACGAATTGCGATCGCTCGCGCACTGGCAGTCGAGCCGGAAGTTTTGATTGCCGACGAACTGGTTTCCGCGCTGGACGTTTCAGTACAGGCACAAGTGGTCAATCTTCTGCTTGAATTGCAGGACAAACTGAACCTCACAATTCTGTTCGTCGCACACGACTTGCGACTTGTACGTCACGTCTCGAACCGGGTGGCTGTGATTTATCTGGGCCGGATTGTGGAGATCGGCGACAGTGAAACCTTGTTCTCCGATCCCTCACATCCTTACTCCCAAGCTCTGCTCAGCGCCGCGCCTTCGCTTGATCCGGATGACAAGGGGAACGTCATTCGACTGGAAGGTGAATTGCCATCACCTATGAACGTACCGCCCGGATGCCCGTTCCACGTGCGCTGCCGCTTTGCCACAAGCCTGTGTCAGCGCGACGTTCCCGCACTCAGACAATTTGGGGGTTTTGGAGAAGTCGCCTGCCACCACGCGGAAGAGATCAAAGCAAATGCTGGATAGGTTTCACTTATGTCCGAGCGAGAGAATTTCGCTGTTCCGTGACCAACTGATTGTGCAGGACCTGGATGCCTTTGTACTACCGCGATTTGATGCTCATCAAGGTGAATACGTCGCACCGCATGACGAACGTCTGGCGTATCTGACCGGGTTCACCGGATCTGCCGGACTTGCTTTTGTAACACCCGAGATCGTCGCTCTTTTTGTCGATGGTCGATACAGCTTGCAGGCTGCGCAAGAGTGCAAAGGCGCGTTGTTCTCTCACCACCACCTTCATGGCGAGACGCCCGAAAAGTGGCTGAGAAAAGAAATGCGTATTGGTTGGCGGCTCGGATTTGACCCGATGCACATACCCCCGTCGTGGTTTGACCGGTTTGACGCAGCTTGCAAGGAAGTAGGCGCAACGATGGTGCCGCAACAAGTCAATCCAGTCGACGCGGTTTGGACAGATCAACCAGCACCACCCTGCGGTCGTGTGACAGTTTTACCGTCGCAAATTGCCGGGAAAAACTGTGCTGAAAAATGCACTAGTCTGGCAAACTATCTGGTTGAGCGACAGGCCGACTTTGTCGTCGAAACACAACCTGACAATATCGCCTGGTTACTGAACATCCGCGGGGCGGATGTTAACTATAATCCGGTAGTTAATTCCTTTCTTCTCGCACATCGCGATGGGGCGCTGGTTTGGTTTGTCGATCCGAAAAAGCTGGATGATTTCGTAGAGGGGGCACTGCCTTCTAATCTTCAGATAGTTCCTCAGGCTGAGTTTTTACCCACGCTCAAGGCCAGCTTTCAGCCAGGTCAGTTTGTTTTGGCTGATCCGGATTTCTCACCTGTCGCGGTAAGGCAAACCATTGAAGAAGCCGGCGCGAAGCTTGGTTCTGAACGCAGTGTGATTACCCTGACTAAGGCATTGAAAAACACGATAGAACTGGAGGGTCTTCGAACCTGCCATTTCATCGACGGAATTGCGTGGGCAGAATTTGGGGCCTGGCTTGCAAACACCGTTCCCGTTCGCGCCGAAAGTAGTGACCCCCTGACCGAGCGTGAAGCAGAGCAAAAACTGAGGGCGCTGCGTTGCGCACAACAAGGTTTCCTTGATGACAGTTTTCACGCGATCTCAGCAGCAGGCGTGAACGCGGCGATGTGCCACTATAGCGCAACCGCGGATCGGAATGATCCTATCCGACCGGATCAAACCTATCTTATGGACAGCGGCGGACAATACGAGACTGGCACAACCGACACCACCCGGTGCTACGCTTTTGGATCACGACCGGAAGGGTATGATGAGGCATACACGGCAGTCTTCAAGGCCTTCTATGCCTTGGCCACCTTACGGTTCCCACCTGGTACCCAAGGACACCATATCGACGGGATCTGTCGTCGCCCGTTGTGGGACCTCGGGCTGGACTATGACCATGGGACCGGTCACGGCATCGGCCATCGACTGTCAGTGCACGAACACCCGCAGAGAATAGGAAAACCCTATAACCCGATTGATCTGGAACCGGGCATGGTCATGTCGATTGAACCGGGGTTTTACAAAGCCGCCAGCTTCGGCATCCGCATAGAAAATGTCTTTGAGGTCGTCACAGAAGACAACGGTTTCCTCGCCTTCCGCAATATGACTTTTGTGCCAATTCAGACTGACATGCTGATTGTTGAAAACCTGACTCAGGCCGAACGGCACTGGTTAAATCAATATCATCGTCAAATCAGACAGATGCTTTCACCGCGATTGAGTGAGCCTGCAAAGGGGTGGCTGACAAAAGTGACGACTGCAATCTGAAACACGAAACGAACTATTGGCCGGGCTGTATACTGCTGTGCGGCGAAACGAATGGCAACGTTTCCAACTGTCAGAATACCAAACCAATGACGGTTCGCGTGTGGCGTAAGAATAATAAGATCTGCCGAGATCGCCGAAACGGGTGGTTTTGGTCACAATAAGGGTTGGTAAGGATGCCAGATTTATCAGAATATAGCCGGTTGGCCCGTGAAATCTCTGTCGATGCCGTGGCATTGGTGCCGGGTCCGAATTTCGACCGAGCCATGGGCAAGTCTTTCATGACCAACGAACGCCCCATCGTGGTTGTGATCCCCGCATCAGGAGAACCCGCTGCCGTTGTTCCAAATCTGGAACTTGGCTCGTGGGATCAATTAAGGTTCGAAGGAGCGGTATTCGATTGGCGGGATGAGGCGGGTTACAAAGGGGCTTTCACCGCTTTGGCGAACCACCTGAGCATCGCGTCCCTTGCAGTTGAAGGGCAGGTCATGCGTGTTTTTGTCTCTGACGCGCTGACCGAAGCTATGCCTGGGTTACAAATAACTGATGCGGAACACCAAATCTCGAACCTGCGACTGATCAAGTCCAGCAAGGATGTGGCCTCCATGCAAGCTGCGATCACCATCTCGGAACGTGCGCTTGAGCGGGTTATCGGAACGGTACACGCAGGTCAGACCGAGAAACAGATCGAACAGGATTTGATCCAGGCAATGTTTGCCGAAGGCGCCGATTCTCTGGCCTTTACACCGATTGTGGTCGCTGCCGACAACTCGGCCCGACCACATGGGAAAGCGCGTATGGATTATCGGATTCAAACCGGCGATGCGCTGCTCTTTGACTTTGGCGCGCGCAAGGATGGATTTGTCGCGGATATCACGCGAACCTTTTTCGTTGGCGAAGTCTCAGATGAGGGCAAGGCTGTCTACGAAACTGTATTGCGAGCAAATCAGATGGGTCTGAACGTGTGTCGCCCCGGTGTGACGGCCCATGATATCGATGATGCTGTCATCGGCGTTCTTGAAGCATCCCCTTTCGCCAATCGCATCCGCACCAAGACAGGCCACGGATTGGGTCGGGATGTGCACGAGGCTCCATATATCATGCGCGGAAACAACCAGGTAATGCGCGCAGGCATGGTCTGGACCAACGAACCGGGTCTGTATGACCTAGGCAATTTCGGTGTCCGTATTGAAGATGACGTCTTGGTCACAGAAGACGGATGCCTATCACTGACCAGTTTCCCGAAAGAGCTTATTGTCCTGGGGGCGGGACGTCGATAACCGGGCTGTCCCAGCCACACGGTTGGGGTCAGTGAATGGCAGCCAACATGATGCGGGTTGGATATGTCGCAAAGCACTGATTGTGAGGCATTGTCTTGGCAATCGCAGGGCACGGGTTCCCCTTCTACCATGTCTTATCAAGTACAGGAAGTTGGGCTATTGTACCTAGCATTGCGCCTACACATGACGCGTCTAAAGCGCTGGCAACCGGTTTCATATGGATGTTGCGAATTACAGGCAAAAAGACGCGTTGACCACAAACCTGAAAGGTGACCCATGTCTTTCTCAAGCCGTTCTTCAATTTCGCGACGCCGCTTCCTTGCCACGACAACCGCTGGTGCGGCGGCAATTACCCTGCACCCGTTTTCGGTGGCGGCGGCCAATAGTCAGGCGCATCTGCGCATCATGGAAACCACCGATATCCATGTCCATGTGTTTCCTTATGATTATTATGCGGACAAACCCCGCGACACGGTGGGCCTGTCCCGCACAGCTTCGATCATCAACGAAGTCCGATCTGAGGCGACAAACTCGATCTTGGTGGACAACGGCGATTTTCTGCAAGGCAATCCGATGGGCGACTACATCGCTTACGAGCGCGGCATGAAGGACGGCGACAGCCATCCCATCATCACGGCCTTCAATACGGTCGGGTATGATGCCGCGACGCTGGGCAATCACGAGTTCAACTACGGTCTGGAGTTCTTGGACAAGGCTTTGGCCGGTGCCGAGTTCCCTGTTGTTCTGGCAAACGTCGCCAAGGAAAAAGGTGCAAACCCGCGTGACGACAAGACCCTTGTTCAGGCCTATGCCATTCTCGACCGTGAAATCGAGATGGGCGACGGCACCAAACATCCGATCAGGATCGGTGTCATCGGTTTTACCCCGCCACAAATCGTGAACTGGGACCGCAGGCACCTGGAGGGCAATGTTCAGGCCCGCGATATCGTCGAGACGGCTCAGGCCTATGTGCCCGAGATGAAGGAACAGGGATGTGACCTGATCATCGCCCTGTCGCATTCGGGGATCGGGGGGGCCGATCATGAGGACGGCATGGAAAACGCATCGGTGGTTCTGGCAGGGGTCGACGGGATCGACGCGCTGGTCACCGGCCACAATCACCTGGTTTTCCCGTCACCGACATTTGCTGACCGCCCCGGGATCAACGTGGAAAAAGGCACGCTGATGGGCAAACCTGCCGTCATGGGCGGTTTCTGGGGGTCGCATCTTGGCCTGCTGGACCTGCTTTTGGAACGGGACGGCAATGAATGGCGCGTCGTTACCACAACTTCCGAGGCGCGACCGATTTCCAAACGTAACGAAGATCGATCAATCACCGCTCTGGTCGAAGATGATCAGAAGGTTCTGGAATCGGTTGCGAAAGCTCATGACGAAACGCTGGCCTATGTTCGGCGCGCGGTCGGCAAGACCTCGGCCCCGCTGCACAGCTATTTTGCGTTGGTCGCGGATGATCCGTCTGTGCAGATCGTCTCAATCGCGCAGAAATGGTATGTCGAAGACATGCTGAAAGGCACCGAGCATGAAGGGCTGCCAATCCTGTCTGCGGCAGCACCGTTCAAGGCTGGTGGCCGAGGGGGTCCGGAGTATTACACCGATGTCCCGGTCGGGGACGTTGCCATCAAGAACGTGGCCGATCTGTACCTCTATCCAAACACGGTCCGCGCTGTTCGCGTGAACGGGGCGCAGGTGCGTGGCTGGCTGGAACGCTCGGCCGGTATGTTCAATCAGGTCGAAGCTGGGTCCAAGGATGCGATCCTTCTGAACCCCGAGTTCCCATCGTACAATTTCGACGTGATGGACGGTGTGACCTATCAGATCGACCTGTCGCAACCGTCGCGCTTTGGACCAAAGGGCGAAGAGGTGAACCCCGACGCAGCACGGATCGTGAACCTTGCCTTCAATGGCGCGCCTGTTACGGATGACATGGAGTTCATCATTGCCACCAACAATTACCGTGCATCCGGTGGTGGCGCGTTCCCGGGCGCAATGGGCGACACGATCGTGTTCGAAGCACCGGACACCAACCGCGACGTCATTGTGCGCTACATTGTCGAACAGGGCACAATCGATCCCAAAGCGGATGCCAATTGGTCGTTTTCGCCGCTGGCGGACACCACGGTGTTGTTCGAGACGGGTCCAAAAGCCCGCGACTATATGGGCGACGTCAAAGGTGTGGCAATCGAGGACGCCGGGGAAGGCGCCGACGGTTTCGCAGCCTTCCGCATTAAGCTCTGATCCAAAAGAAATGTCGCAACGATAACCTGACCCGCCACCTTGGTAACTCGGTGGCGGGTTTGCGCTGAACACCCGTACAGCTCGAAGGCACTGCCCCTGCAGAGTCAGATGCTACATTTTCAATTCGCGTTCCCGACAAGCGTCGTGGCGGCAGGTCATAGAACTTAGCGAACCGTTTGATCGCCAACTGAACTTCTGCGCTCCCAGTTCTGTCAAAGAAGCTGAATGGGTGAAGGCAGGGGCAAGTTGGTGAAATCTGTATTCAAGGATCTCGCGGCAAAGGGAGATTGAATATCCTATGGCAGGTAAAAAGTAGTCGCCTGCTGAACGGCATCTTGTTTCTCAGTTTTTTGCAAAGACCACGGACTGCGATCTGTAGAGCACAGCAACAAAAGGTCTTTCAGCTTCTGAACTACATTCGATACCATGAAAGACTCCGCTCTGTTGATTTTGAGTTCCTGTAATCCCGTCAGTTTGTTCAGTCTCATTTGTACCAGAGGCCGAATTGAAGATTTTGCCTTTCCCGTTACTTTCGTCAGCGTTTTAAGCCTGAGTGCAGTTGGATATTACAACGCCATGGGCCAAATCCAAATTCTATTGTACGCCGTGCGCCATCGGACTCGTTGTCTTACGTCGCACTTTGGGGTCTTCGTCGCTGTCTCGGCCAGCCTCTTTTTACGAACTGGCGAGTTTTGACTGATCCGACGTGTCAACTCTCGGCCTTGATAGCAGCGATCACAATGTCGATTGCGTGGTCCAGATCCGATTGCGAGATGGTCAGCGGCGGCGACAGTGTCAGAACGCATCCCTGACTGATCTTATAGCTCAAACCGGCCTCCAGACAGGCGTAGTAAATCCGTTCGGCACGCGCATTGCCCGGTATCTTTTCAACGCGATCATCAACGATTTCGACCCCGAACATCAAACCCCTTCCCCGGATGTCTCCGACGGCGGGTACGTTCTGAAGTTCGTCCATCAGACGACCAATTGCGTGCTCACCCAGCATGGCCGACCGATGAACCAACCCCTCATCTTCGATGATCTGAAGTGTTGTCAAAGCGGCCCGCGCGGTGACCGGGTTCTTTTCGTGTGTGTAATGACCAATGGCAAAATCCCCGCAAACATCCAAATGTTTGCGAGTAACACATGCGGCAATGGGAAGGATACCACCGCCAAGCGCTTTTCCAAGCGTCACAATGTCGGGAATGATCTCGTCATGTTCAAAGGCGAACATCCTGCCGGTTTTGCCAAGGCCGGTCGGGATTTCATCCATGATCAAAAGCGCGCCGTGACGATTGCACGCCTCGCGCACGGATTTCCAAAACCCCGGCGGTGGCACATAGGGCACCGCACGCATGGGTTCGGCTATGACCGCCGCCACATCTCCTTCACGCTCCAGAACATATTCGACCATTTTCGCGCAGGCCAACCCGCAGGTTTCCGGTCCCGCGTGATTGTATGGGCACCGGTAGCAGGCGAAAGGCGCGACATGTTCAGTCCCCGACAAGAGGGGGCCCGCGATATGACTGCGGAACGTCGCCTCGCCACCGACGCTTGCGGCGCCGAAGCCCGCACCGTGGAAGGCATCCCAGAAGCTGATTGTTTTGAACCGA
Source organism: Ruegeria sp. AL7 (assembly GCF_056536105.1). Taxonomy (NCBI): domain Bacteria; kingdom Pseudomonadati; phylum Pseudomonadota; class Alphaproteobacteria; order Rhodobacterales; family Roseobacteraceae; genus Ruegeria; species Ruegeria sp. AL7. The sequence goes on along the minus strand of NZ_JBQFJF010000002.1, from coordinate 499,631 downwards.
CCGGTCGCGGCACGCGCGATTTTGAGGGCAACCTCGTTGGCGTCAGAGCCGCCAGTGGTAAAGAGCATCTTCCCCAGATCGCCAGGCACGATATCTGCCAGTTTTTCTGCCAAATCCACTGCCGGGTCATTGGTAAAGCGGCGGGGTGCAAAAGGAAGATCATCAAGCTGCGCTTTGATGGCGGCTATCAGACGCGGGTGCCCATAGCCTATGTGGTGCACCGAGTTGCCATGGAAATCCATGTACCGGCGACCCTCCATATCCTCGATCCAGATCCCCTCGGCCTTTGCAATAGTGCTGACGCAGGGTGATGACAGAGATTGATGCAGAAACACATCCGCATCGCGTTTGAGCAGAGGTGCCGACTTCGGTCCCATGGACTTTCGCAACCATGCCTTGCGCGCTTCGGATGTGTTTGATTCCCCTTCCGTGTGGACAATCTGTGGCATGTCCGCTCCTCATTTCTGTCATCAAAAGATGCGGGCCCCAAAAGGCCCGCCAGTATCAGGGAGGATATGAGGCGCCCTTCCCGTCTGTGGGGAAAGGGCGCAAGGTTTAGTTGGGCCAGGGCAGCGAATAGGTTTTGACGTTGGTGAAAAACTTCATCGCCTCGATAACACCCTCCTTCACGCCGTTTCCGCTGTCCTTGATGCCGCCAAAGGGTGACATTTCAATGCGGTAACCCGGCTGTTCCCAGATGTTGCAGGTGCCGACATTCAACCCGTTGATAAAGGCGATGGCCCTGTTCAGGTCATTGGTGCAGACCCCAGAAGACAGGCCGAACTCGGTCGAATTCGAGATCGCCATCACCTCTTCGTCGTTGTCTGGTACGCGCACGATCGGCACGATAGGACCGAAAGTTTCTTCCATCACCAGCTCGCTGTCATGGGGAACCTTGTCGACAACGATAGGCGGCAGCAATGCGCCCTGACGGCCCGGGTGATACAAGATTTCTGCACCCTCTTTCTCAGCCTGCAGAACGCGGTTCTCGAATATCTCCGCGGCTTTGTCGTGGATCACACACCCCAGCTCGGTTTCGGGGTCTTGCGGATCGCCGAATTTGATCTTCTTGGCCTTCTCCAGAACCAGCGGCACAAACTTGTCGGCCACACTTTCCTGCACGAGGATGCGCTTGACTGCCGTACACCGCTGACCGGAGTTTCCGGTCGCACCCGCCACTGCAATTGTTGCGGCTTTGTCCAAATCCGCATCGCTGAGGTCATTCAGAACGATCAGAGGATCGTTACCCCCAAGTTCCAGCGCCTGCCGCTTGTAGACGCCTTTCTCAGCGATCAACTTGCCCACCGGCACACCCCCGGTGAAGGTGATGATGTCGATATGTTCATTGGTGATCATCTCATCGCCAATGTCAGCCGGCCAGCCGGTCACCACTTGGAACATCTCATGCGGCAGGCCTGCTTCATAAAGTATGTCGGCCAATGTCAGCGCAGTCAGCGGCGTCAGTTCCGTGGGCTTGCAAACCATGCAATTATTGGTCGCAATCGACGGCGCGATTTTGTGGCTAACCATATTCAAAGGGTGATTGAACGGGGTGATCGCACTGATTGCTTTCACCGGCTCTCGGGTGGTGAAAATCTTGCGGGCTTTGCCATTGTGGGTCAGATCGCAGGAAAAGATCTCGCCATCGTCCTTTAGCGCCTCAGCCGCCGCAAACTGATAAACATCCTGTGCGCGTTTGGTTTCGTAGATCGCATGCTGGTGGCAGATGCCCAGCTCCAACGTCAGCCATTTCGCAAGGTAATCGCGTTTCTCGCCGATCAGCTCGCCTGCGCGCTGCAAAATCTGGCTGCGCTCGTACCGGGTCAGTTTAGGTTTGTAATTCGCCGCGATTTCGAATGCCCTGCGTGCGTGTTCTGCGGTGCCAGCGGGAACATGGCCCACGACCTCGTTGGTGTACGGGTAAAGAACAGGAATGGTTTCATCGGTAAAGACGATTTCGCCACCGATCCGCATTCCTTCGTTACGTACTTCGATTTTCGACATGGTCTGGTCTTTCATGGCTTACTGTGCCGCCGCTGTAGTTGCGTAGAAAAAGGCATCAAAGTTGCGCAGCACGGGTTGGTTTGGCAGGTCGATGACACGGTTCACGATGAAGGGAACTTCTTGTTCCGTCAAACCACCATGGCTGCGCAGGGGCTCTTTGAGCGCTGCCAGATCGTGGCGATGCTCGGACGTTCCGATGCAAATGTTTTCGCCAGAAACCATCACAATGTCGCCAATCCGATCACCGGGCAATTCGAACCGTTCAATGGCCTGAGCCTTGGTCAGCACATGGGTGATCCCTTCGGTCGCCTTGAGTTTGGCAATGATGTCACTCTGATCCGCGCCATCCGGCAGGTAAGCGGTCGCGAACGAACCCAGTGCACCATGATGCACGACATAGGGGTCAGTGATCGGAAGGATGACCCGCGCCGCATCCTTGCCCAGCCATTCGTCCATCAGGTCCTGCACATAGACGACCGAAGGGGATCCATCTGCCAGGTGCTTAGGCTTCATGCCATGATCAGCCGTCACCACGATGGCGGCCCCCAATGCGTCCAACTCGCCCAGATAGCGGTCGAACATGGCGTAGAAATCAAGTGCGCCCTTTTGATCGGGTGCAAACTTGTGCTGGATATAGTCGGTAGTCGACAAATACATGACGTCGGGCTTGAACTCTTTCAGCAGCTTGACGCCAGCAGCAAAAACGAATTCCGACAGCTCGGCCGAGTATACCTCGGGCACGTCCATACCCAACCATTTGCTGGCATTGTCGATGCCATGTTCCTCAAGCGTCGTTTCGCCCGAACGCTCAGAAGAGAATGCAACCGCCCTGCCCTCGTCAAACTTCAGCCCGGCACCAAGCAGCGCGCGAAGCTTGTCCTTGGCGGTTACCATCGCCACGCGGAAACCTGCATCATAGAACTGTGAGAAGATGGTCGGCGCGCGCAGGAAGCGGACATCGTTCATCATAACCTCTTCACCGGTGTCGGGATCAATAAGGTAGTTGCCGCAGATTCCATGCACGATCGGCGGACGCCCGGTGGCAATCGAAAGATTGTTGGGGTTGGTGAACGACGGAATAACAGAATGCGCCAGACGGTCTGTACCTTCCTCCCGCATCCGTTTGAGGTTGGGCATCAGCCCTTTCGCAATCGCCACGTCGAGGTATTCAGGTTCACATCCATCAAGGCAGATGGCAATTGCGGGCACCTTCGGCGTTGGGTAGACGCGCTCATTTGCTTCGACAGGGGTTTGAATGGTCATCTGTGTTTTCCTTGATTTTTATGCGGCCAACTTGGCGCGTTCTTCCAGTGCCCGGAGAGGAGGCGCAGCGCTTGTCACGCCCATTTCTTCCAGAGATTCTTTTGCAGCGATCACAACTTTACGCATGACATCTTCGTCCATCTGGCCGATGCAACCGACGCGGAAACTGTCGACGACAGTCAGCTTGCCCGGGTAGATAATGAACCCTTTTTCTTTCATCCGGTTATAGAACTGATCAAAAACGAAATTCTCATCAGCCGGGCAGAAGAAGGTAACGATGATCGGGCTCAACCAACGATTATCCAGCAGTGTTTCGAAACCCAGTTCCCGCATGCCCGCGACCATGACGTCCCGGTTGCGGGTATAGCGGGCGCCTCGACCTGCAACACCGCCTTCGGCAGTGTGCGCCCGAAGTGCCTCGATGAAGGCCGCAACCACATGCGTCGGCGGGGTAAACCGCCACTGTCCCGTTTTGTTCATATGCGCCCACTGCGCATACACATCCAGAGACAGCGAATGACTGTTGCCTTTTGCGGCTTCCAGCTCGGTCTTGCGCGCCACGATGAACCCGAAACCCGGAACGCCCTCGATGCATTTGTTCGCCGAAGACACCATGGCCTCGTAACGAATTTCAGTTGGTTTGAGCTCAATCGCTCCAAAGGCGGACATCGAGTCAATCAAGAGCTTGCGCCCGGCGGCATATGTGACCTCCGAAATCTCTTCGACCGGGTTCAGAATGCCCGAGCTGGTTTCGCAGTGAATGGCGACGACATGCGTGATGTCCGGGTCATCCGCGAGAATGCGCGCAACCTCATCACCCCTCGGCGGCAGGTAATCGCCTTTGTCCAACACAACATGATCACGACCCAGGTACTGCAACGTTTGTGCTGAACGCTGCCCGTAGGCACCATTTGCCAATACCAACGCCTTTCCGTCTCGCGGAATAAAGGATGCCAGCATCGCCTCGACGGAAAACGATCCGCTGCCTTGCATCGGTACGCAATCGAACGCGTCGGCACCCTCGCCAAGCAGGTTCAGCAGGCTTGACCGCACCTCCCGCGTCATGGCGCGGAAATCATCGTCCCAGCTACCCCAGTCACGTAACATTGCCTCTTTGACCGCGTAGGACGTTGTCAAAGGACCGGGCGTCAAAAGGTAGGGTTCACCAAGGCGCGGTTGCTCTAATTTTGGTTTGGATGGCGTCATTACCAGGCTCCAGAACAGCGTTTTCAGGAACACAATTGCAGCAACGCTTGCTATATGTGAAATTGCAATTATCAATCTAATCATAAGCGCAGCCTATGAACGCATCTACAGGGAACTGCCATGCGACACAGCCAGTTGAAAGCCTTTCATTACGTGGCCAAACATGGGGGATTCTCCCGTGCGGCAGAGGCTTTGTATCTGACCCAGCCAGCGATTTCCGAGCAGGTCCGAAAACTGGAACAGGATCACGACCTGCTGCTGTTCCAGCGTGAACGAAAACGCGTGAACCTGACGCCCGAAGGCGAACAGCTTTACAGATTCACAAAACAATATTTCGAGATCGAAGATCAGATTGAGGATTACCTCTCTGAAACCAAAGCCGCGATCGATGGTGAATTAAGGATTATTGCCGATTCAGCGCATCACATGACATCTTTTCTAGGTTCGTTCCAAAAGAAATACCCGAAAATCACGATCACTGTGCGATCCGGCAACACCGAAGAAATCCTGGAAGAGCTTCGGTCTTACAATGCGGAAATCGGCGTTGTTGGCAGCCTGTCTCCTGGCAAGGACATGGACGTATTGAATTTGGGGTCCACTGAAATTGTGGCCTTTGCTGCCCGGGGCGTGCTGTTGGCATCCAAACCCACCCTGACCCTGGAGGAGCTTGCCGAGTTGCCCCTGATTTTCAGAGAGCACGGGTCAAAAACACGCGAGAAACTGGAAGAAGCCGCCGAGAAACAAGGTATCAGGTTAAACCCGGCGATTGTTGCTGAAGGCCGAGAGGCCGTTCGCGAACTTGTTGCCTCGGGTGCAGGTATCGGTTTTGTTTCTCAGGCGGAATATGGGCACGATGATCGATTGCGGCAAATCAAATTGAAGGGCGTGAATCTGCAAATGGGTGAGAGCATGATTTCCCTTTCCCAGCGTCGTGACGTCAAGATCATACGTGCGTTTATGGATTTTGCGGAGCGGGTGCATAAGGAGAAGGAAACCCCCGCAGATATGTGATCTGCGGGGGTATTGAGTTTTTTGTGTGGATTACCTGCTGCGCCAGGCCTGTGTGCGGGCCAGGATGCCTTTTGATGCCATCAGATGAAAGATCCGGGCGGCTGCGTTGGTGTAGAAGATCATCATGCCCATTGCGGCTGCGGGTGCGATATCCCCGGCATCATCCATGTTCAGCACCGCGATGGACGCGAGTGTGGTTTTGGGTGAGTAGAGGAACACAACCGCCGACACGGTCGTCATCGCGTTGACGAACAGATAGATCGAGATGTCCAGCACCGCAGGCAGGCAGACCGGCACCGTCACGCGGGCAAACAGCTTCATTGTTGGCTGTTTGAGAGAGGCCGACACCGACTCGAACTCTTTATCCATCTGCTTGAGAGCGGTGACCGCCGTCAGGTGCGATACGGTATAGAAATGCGTCACCGTGCAAACCACCAGGATCGCCATGGTGCCGTAGATCGCATTGAACGGATTGGACGGGTTGTTGAAGAAGAAGATATACGACAGTCCCAGAACCATGCCCGGGATGGCCATCGGCAGCATGGCAAACATCTGAAAGATCGACCGCCCGGTTTTGAAGCCGTTCGATTTTTCCACCAGGTACGCCCCGAAGAAGACAACCGTCGTGCCGATCACCGCCGTCAGGAAAGCCAGTTTGATCGAGTTGAAATACGACCCCCAGCCGCCGCCATCCATCTTGTCGAACTGGTAGTTCTTGAGGCTCAGGCTCAGATCGTAGGGCCAGAACTTGATCAGCGCCGCAAACTGACACACGGCCAGAAGACCAACGATGAACAGGCCGATCAAACTGCAGTAGATCAGGAATATGCGATCAGTCTTTGGGTTTGGTGTTGCCTGATATGGAACCGAACGCGCAGACAGCAGCGCCACCTGCTTGGACTGAACCATCCGGTCGATGGCAAAAGCCAGAATTGCGGGGATGACCAGAACCACCGAGACCACGGCGCCCATCTCAAAGTTCTGCTGGCCGATCACCTGTTTGTAGATATCCACGGCAAGCACGTTGAACTGGCCGCCGATCACCTTTGGCAGGCCAAAATCGGTGATCACCAGATTGAACACGACAAAGGCTGCGGAAATCAGGCCATAGCGCGCGCCGGGTATGGTAACGGTCCAGAATGTCCGCCAGGGGGTTGAGCGCAAGCTGACAGCGGCCTCGTACAACCGCGCATCCGATATCGCGAGCGCGGTCGATATGATCAGGAACGCGTGTGGAAAGGTAAAGAAGACCGATCCGATCACGATGCCTATGGGGCCGTAGATACTGGCGCCGAACAGCAACTCCTTGATCATCCCCTGATTGCCGAACAGGTAGACCAGCGCGATGCCCGGCAGCAGCGAGGGAACCAGAATCGGCGCCATCGCGATCAGGCGAAAGACCCCCTTGAACCGCATGCAGCTTCGGTTCAGCGCATAGGCAAACCAGAACGCCAGCGTCACCGTAACGATTGTGCTGACAACCGAAATCCAAAGGGAGTTCTTGATCGAGTTGAACAGGGCCGGGGTTGAGAAGTAGTTGATGAAGTTGCCCAGACCCCGCGCTTGAACCGGCCGCATCTGCACCCGGCGGAACGTGTTGGAATCAAGCTCGACCCAATCGGTGCCTTCGTTCAAAGTCGACCCGACCAGAAAGCGCCCGGCCTCCGTCGTGTTCCGCATCTGGTACATGACCGGGCTGCGAAAGCTGAAATCCGGAAAGAACCCGGTCACCGGCAAACGCCCGTCCGAGCCGGTTGTCAGATCGGTGTCGGAATACACCCCCAATTGCCTGTTCAGTTCGTCAGCCGTCAGGATCGTTCCGTCGAACACACCCGCTTCATCACTGACCTGAAACTCATACTGGGACAGCTCGACCCGGTAGGTCGAGAAGGACTTGGAAAGCATCGTGTAAAGCGGCAGCGCCAGTGTCACGATCAGATAGAGCGCGATCACCATCATGCTTCCGCGCATCAGGATGTCATCGCGGCTGAGCCTGGGCCTGATATCCGGTCCGACAGGCAATGTGTCGTGATTGGTCGACATCGTGCTCATGCCGCAGCCTCCGGAAGGTCAAACGCCATCAGGCGGTTCTCGGGAAGCTCGATCACCATGCTGCACCCCTCTTCCAGCTCAAGACGACGCACGGCGTTGATCGAAAAATCCGCGATCAGTTCAGAAGATCCGAACCGCTCGTTGTTCAGGCGGCAGCGCCAGAACGAGCCCAGAAACTCCATTTCATCAAGCGTGACCTCGATGCAGTTCCGATTGCCGCCCGTGTCAAGATAACCAGCTTCATGAGGGATGATGTCTTCGGGACGAATGGCTGCGATGACCGGAGTGCCATCATTGAACGTGTGGCTGAGGCAGGCAAAGGTCTTTTCCCCGACGCTCAACCGCCCGCCTTTGGTGACCTGAGATCGGATCTGGTTCATTTCACCGATAAAGTCGGCCACGAACAGGTTGGCCGGTTCGCGGTAGATCTCCGTGGGCGATCCGACTTGTTCAATCACCCCGTGGTTCATCACCACGATGCGGTCGGCCATGGCCAGCGCTTCTTCCTGATCGTGCGTCACCATCACGGTGGTCACACCCAGCTTGCGCTGCAATTCCTTGATCTCATGCCGCAGGTGAACGCGCACCTTGGCGTCCAGCGCCGACAGGGGTTCGTCCAGCAGCAGCAAACCGGGATTGGTTGCAATGGCGCGGGCCAGCGCAATCCTCTGCTGCTGGCCACCGGACAATTGTGCCGGGTATTTCCTGCCCTGATCCGGCAGACCAACAAGGTTCAACAGCTCGCTCACCCGAACTGCGATATCCGACTTGCTGCGGCCCGTGTTTTCAAGGCCAAATGCGATGTTCTTTTCGATCGTCAGGTTCGGGAACAGCGCATAGGACTGAAACACAATCCCGAAATCACGCTCGGACGGGGGCAGGTTGGAGACGTCCTTGCCATCCTGCATAACCGTACCCTTGGTCTGCAGATCCAGCCCGGCAATCGCCCGCAACAAGGTGGTCTTGCCGCAGCCGGACGGGCCAAGGAAACAAATGAATTCACCTTCTTTGATTTCAAGAGAGATGTCCTTGAGTGCCAGAAAGCTGCCGAACGCTTTCCACAAATTCTGGATGCTGAGATACAGTTCACCGGGTGGTGTTTTCTGAAGCACGGGAGAGGTCCTCACATCTGCACCTCGGGCACGACCGATCCTGGCTGGTGCGCGCCGGGTGAGTTGGTTGTGTTGGTGGGAACAAGAGAGTGGAGTGGCGGGCAGGAGAGGCACAAAAAGCCCCTCCTGCCAATGGAATTATTTCGCTTCAGACTTTCCGTCATAGCGAGACTGCCATTCCTTCAGGATTGCCGCGCGATTGTTGGCGGCATACTCGAAATCATTGTTGATCATCGCATCCAGAAGACCTTCTGGGAAGTGTTCAACCGGTTTTGCAACGCCGGGATACGCCACGACCGCATAGCCGGTATTGTACATCTCGTTGGCCTCTTTGGTGACGGTGAAGTCCACCAGCTTCTGCGCGGCTTCCAGATTTGCGGTACCGGCCACAATCGCGGTTGCTTCCATGTCCCAGCCGACGCCTTCCGAAGGCACAATGATTTCCAGCGGTGCGCCATCAGCTTTGGACTTCGCCCCACGGAACGCAAAAGAGATACCAATCGGGATCTCACCCGCCGCCGCCAGTTTGCAAGGCTTCGAGCCGGAATGGGTGTAGCGCGCAATATTCTCGTGCAGCGCATCCATGTATTCCCAGCCACCTTCTTCGCCAAACATTTGAAGCCAGCTGGACACATCAAGGAACCCCGTGCCAGACGAATTCGGGTTCGGCATGATCACCTGATCCTTGTACATCGGATCAGTCAGGTCCTTCCACGAAGTGGGCGGCTTCAACCCGGCCTTTTCCGCCTCAACCGTGTTGTAGCAAACCGAGGCAACCCAGGCGTCCATGCCAACCCAGGCAGGCGGGTTGTCACCATCGACGAATTTCGCATCCAGCTTGTCTACGCCAACCGGGGCATAAGGCTCCAGCATCCCTTCGGATTTCAACAGCAGCAGAGAGGTCGCCGCCAACCCCCAGACCACATCCGCCTGTGGGTTGTCCCGTTCAGCCAGCAGTTTCGCGGTGATGATCCCCGTCGAGTCCCGGACCCAGTTGATCTTGATATCAGGGTTACTCTGGTTGAACGTCTCTGCATACCTCGCCAGATCCTCCGCCTCGACAGCGGTGTAAACTGTCAGTTCCGTCTCCGATGCCGCAACCGTCGCAGTCAGTAAACCGACCGCCAATGCCGAATAAAATGATGTCGTCCGTTTCATGGTTTTCCTCTGTTGGTGAATTGTTTGACAGGTTCGCCATTCTTGCGCGGCGTAAAATTCACATTTGAGCAATGGTATCTTGACAGATTAATATGCCAAGAAAAATCGATTATACCTTCAACGTCATAAGTCTGACCTATGGATGACCTTACATAAGAGTTTCGATGTGATCCGAGGGAGCCTCGTGTGGCAAGCTGATCAGAATAGAGAATAGACGGGGATAACCAGACGGTTCCTTTCCTTCAGTACAAACGCCCCAGTTCCCTGATCCTTTGCGGATAATCGTCTGGAAAACGCCAGATGACTTCGCCGGGTGCGCGCACCAGTCCGCGCGCGGCGGGGTCTTTGTTGGTCAGCAATGACAGGAAAAGATCGCTGCTGGCCCATGGTGAAGATCGGAAGTACCAATGCCCGTTGCCAGTGCCCGCCTCTTCGGCATCCGTCACGTCGATGACATGCAGCCTTGGGGTCCGGGCCAGCTCCGCTTGCACCGCAGGCACTGCTTCGCCGGGCGGCGAAGTCTCTCCGACGCGCTTGCGGCCAAAAACAAGCCTAGACATCGCCAGCGCGGAATCCGTTTGCGACTGATAGATCGTCAGGTCCGTAACCGCATCGAGAAGACCGTCCTCGATAGCATGAATGAAATAAGCGCGATCCAGATCGCTGCCGATCAGGATGAGCTTGCCCAACCGCGCGTTTCCCTCGGCCCCCAAAGCAATTTGATAGGCGGCGTCAAATGCCAGCCTTGTCCCGGCACTGTAGCCAATCAGGTGGATGCGACGGGCATCGGTAAGGGCCGAGAGAAAGGCAATCAGCTCGCGCAGATAGCGTCGCGAGGCCAGCGCCGATTCCTGATCGCGGAAATAGGCCAGCGTACTTGGGGTTGCTGTCCAGTTGTAACTGATGAAAGCGCCCTGATAGCCCAGGAAATGTTGCAACTGGCTTGAGACCAGAGTGGAATAGTCGAAATCCACATTATAGCCATGAATGTAGATGAAAATGTCCTTGTTGGCCGATTGTGCCAATTGCGCACTGATTTGTGACGCAAAATGGCTGCCGGCGGCTTCGACTTCGGCACGGCTGGGTGGCGTATCCATGTAATTGATAGCGCTGAACGGCAGAATGCCGGTCTCGGTCACGCCCACCACCCGCAGCCTATAGTCCCGATCCCGCGCCGCGGCGAGCGTTATGCGCCTTGCGTTTTCCCAGCTTTCAAGCGGCGGGTCCGACGCAATCTGCGCGACACCCGCCCGCAGCACGTGCCCCCGTGCATTATTGTAGCTTTTCTGCGGGTCGTCCGGTTCTGCGGGCTGGCGGTCGGTTGCGTAAAACAGACGCGCCCGCGACTCGAAATTACCCTCGGTCACATCCCCGAACGGGTCAAGCGTGCCATTGGCAAAGACCGTTGGCGAAGGCATGATGTCAATTTCATTGTAGGTTTTCGCCGCACACCCCGTCAGGGTTATGAAGATAATTAGCCAACAGAACCTATGCATCAGACACTTTACGCCCCAGAATTTCCGCCGCATTGAGATTTGCCGGCACGAGCTTTCAACCATTTTTGCAAATGGACCACCGTTGGCAAGCCTTAGTGGATGCCTGCGACAACGATGGCAGCAGATTGCGGGCCGGGACCGTGGATGATGCTGTCTGATAGACGTTTGAAGGGTTCGAGTAAGCGGCCACATTAACCAATGGTCGCCGATTTCGGGGTCGGCTTCTTGATGAGTCTTTTACAATGTGAAACTACGCAAAGGCGCAAGGGACCATGTGAAAACGGCTATGAAACGGGCCAGATGTTCATCAAGGTGAAGGGCATGTGCGAATAGTCATGAACGTTTCCTGCACTGAAAAGGTTCGCACCAGAATTTTACCACTCTTGGTTGTCCGGCTCCCGCCGCAAGTTTGTGGGCTCCAAAAGAATGTTTGTTTGCTGTTTTTTACCTTGGCCTCACCCTATCCAGGGATCGAAGCTTCCAGAGAACCCGGCGCAATTCAGCGGTTTTTCGATTGGATGAAACTCCTCCAGTGCACTGCCTGTGCCCCAAAGTTAGAACGATTTGCGATCGTGTGGCTTTTTGTTGCTTTTTCTTGACCGGGCAAACGAATTGATACATTTTACCAAAATAAACCCAGAATGGAGCACAAATTATCACGAATATAGACCGTTTTTGTCGCTCCATACCGCCCTTGAGTCAGAGGTTTCGTCTCGGTGTAAGGATGGTTTCGGAGGGGCGGCAGTGCTAATAACGGAATGTCCTGTGCGGACTGGTTATGGTAACCTGAAATAGAAAGGTATCGCCCCGACAGTTTGCAGTTAACTGCACATTATGAGGGTGCAATTCTGTCAAATTGGCGGTCACTGGCTTCACTTCACCCAAAGCGCCTCGCAAAAGAAGGCACCCAACAAGAATGATCAACCAACAGAGGAAAACCATGAAACGGACGACATCATTTTATTCGGCATTGGCGGTCGGTTTACTGACTGCGACGGTTGCGGCATCGGAGACGGAACTGACAGTTTACACCGCTGTCGAGGCGGAGGATCTGGCGAGGTATGCAGAGACGTTCAACCAGAGTAACCCTGATATCAAGATCAACTGGGTCCGGGACTCGACGGGGATCATCACCGCGAAACTGCTGGCTGAACGGGACAACCCACAGGCGGATGTGGTCTGGGGGTTGGCGGCGACCTCTCTGCTGCTGTTGAAATCCGAAGGGATGCTGGAGCCTTATGCCCCGGTTGGCGTAGACAAGCTGGATGCGAAATTCGTCGATGGTGACAACCCGCCTGCCTGGGTTGGCATGGACGCCTGGGTTGCCTCGGTTTGCTACAACACGGTTGAGGCGGAAAAGGCCGGGTTGAAGCCGCCCACTTCGTGGAAGGACCTGACTGATCCGATGTACAAGGATCAGGTGATCATGCCGAACCCGAATTCGTCTGGCACGGGGTTCCTTGATGTGTCCAGCTGGCTTCAAATGTTTGGCGAAGAAGGTGGCTGGGAATACATGGATGCGCTGCACGAGAATATTGCGCGCTACACCCATTCCGGCTCGAAGCCTTGCAAACTGGCGGCGGCGGGTGAGATCCCGATTGGTATCTCTTTTGCGTTCCGTGGGGCGAAGTCCAAAGCTGATGGCGCACCGCTGGAAATCATTGTGCCTTCGGAAGGCGTCGGCTGGGACATGGAAGCAACCGCGATTGTGGCCGGTACCGCAAATCTGGAAGCCGCGCAGAAGCTGGTGGACTTCACCGTCACCAAAGAGGCCAACGAGATGTACAATACCGGCTATGCGGTCGTGGCGTATCCCGGCGTTGCAAAACCGGTTGAACACTTCCCAGAAGGTCTTCTGGATGCGATGATCAACAATGATTTCGAGTATGCCGCCAACAATCGCGCGGCAATCCTGAAGGAATGGCAGTCTCGCTATGACGGAAAGTCTGAAGCGAAATAATTCCATTGGCAGGAGGGGCTTTTGTGCCTCTCCTGCCCGCCACTCTCTTGTTCCCACCAACACAACCAACTCACCCGGCGCGCACCAGCCAGGATCGGTCGTGCCCGAGGTGCAGATGTGAGGACCTCTCCCGTGCTTCAGAAAACACCACCCGGTGAACTGTATCTCAGCATCCAGAATTTGTGGAAAGCGTTCGGCAGCTTTCTGGCACTCAAGGACATCTCTCTTGAAATCAAAGAAGGTGAATTCATTTGTTTCCTTGGCCCGTCCGGCTGCGGCAAGACCACCTTGTTGCGGGCGATTGCCGGGCTGGATCTGCAGACCAAGGGTACGATTATGCAGGATGGCAAGGACGTCTCCAACCTGCCTCCGTCCGAGCGTGTCCGTCATCGAATGATTTGGAACACGAGCGTTTGATTGGCTTAGGAGGATCAGGCTCGCCGCAGTTTCAATCTACGCCGCGTTCTGATGATGCAGCAAGCGGCGTTTCTGGATTGTCTGGTGTTTGATTTCCTTTCTGCGTCTGAGGATTGTTTCGGCTCGACCGAAATAGACATCGGCGGGTGTCAGATTGCTGATGCTCTCGTGGTATCGGTTGTGGTTGTAGTGATTGATGAAGTCGCCGATGGCCTGTTCGAGCGCCTGGCAGATAGTAGTTTTCCAGCAGGACACGGTTCTTCATCGTCTGATGCCATCGCTCAATCTTGCCCTGGTCTGCGGATGGTTGGGCGCTCCCGAACATGATCCATACCCTGCTCATCCAGCCATTTCGCCAACTCGCCAGAGATGTAACTGCTGCCGTTGTCGCTGAGCAGCCGGGGCTTGTGGGCAACGGTGACACTGTCACAACCTGATGCAGCCAAAGCGTCTTCCAGCGTTCCTGTGACATCGTCAGCTTTCATCGTGGTGCAAAGGCGCCAGAGACAACGTAACGGCTGTAATCATCCAGGATCGTAGACAGGTAGAACCAGCCCCAACCGATGACTTTGAGATAGGTGAAGTCGGTCTGCCAAAGCTGGTTCGGCCGCACAGTCTTCTCATGGAATTCATCCGCCGCTTTGATGGTGATGCAGGCTGGGCTAGTGATCAGATCTTGTGCCTTCAGAAGCCTGTAAACACTGGCCTCAGAAACGAAGTAGCGCCTGGTGTCGGTGAACCGCACCGCAAGCTCGCGGGGCGATAACTCGGGTTCTTCCAGAGCCAGTTCCACGATCTGCTTGCGCACCTTGTCGGGGATGCGGTTCCAAACCCTACCTGGCCGGGAATGGCGATCCTCAAGCCCGGCCTCGCCGAAAGACAGATACCTGTCGTACCAGCGGTAGAAGGTCGTTCTGGGAATGCCGAGCTTTTCCAGTGTGCGTTTGATCGGCAGGTGCGAACCGTCAACCAGCCGGATGATCTCAAGCTTTTCGGATGTTGCCCCTCTCATCGCTGCAAGCAGCGACTGTTGGGTGACAGATATCTCATTCGTCGTCTCCCCCATCCTCGAACATGCTTTTTTTTTGAGCAGCCGGTTCTCAAGGGTCAGGTCGGCGACTACCTCTTTCAGCGCCGACGATTCCGCTCTCAAATCCTTCACCTCAGAGCTGGTAGCCTGGCGTGCGGTATCGCCAGCCAACCGCTTCTTACCGGCCTCAAGGAACTCTTTCGACCAGCTGTAATACAGGCTCGTAGCTATTCCTTCACGGCGACACAGCTCCGCTATGCTGTCTTCACCACGAAGCCCATCCAACACAATACGGATCTTCTCCTCTGCCGAATGCTGGCGCCGTGTCTTCCTGCGGATGTCTTTGACAACTCTCTCTGCTGACGCTTTCTGTTTCCCGGATTTCATTCTCATCTCCACTCTCTGATGGTTACGATGAGCCTGAAATCCTCCGCTACGCAATCAACCTAGTCTGTTCCATGGGTGCTGATGGCGGACAGCGAAATAACCTCACAGGAGACTGCGTTGCGTTTGAAGTCAGCGACGAGCTCAAGCGGCTTGATGTCGTGTTATTCCCAAAGTTTGACTATAGGTGTCGCGCAGTTATCGGGTGCTGCCCACCGTTTACCTGTCGATCTTCTCGCTACCAAAAGGTGCCATATACCCCCTTCCGACCCTGATAACGTAATCAAATCCAGATGCGCTTGACGTCAAGTGTATCTCGTCTTAATAAGTTAGTTATTACTCACTAACATAATGGTTTCGAATGCCCGCCCGCAAGCCCGCAGATGAACGCAAGACCGAGATCGTACAAGCCATGCTGCGCCTCGCGGACGAGTTGGGCCCTGATCGCCTGACCACACAGTCGGTTGCTGATGCAGTCGGGCTGACGCAGCCCGCAATCTTCCGGCACTTCGCGACCAAACAGGATTTATGGTTGGCGGTAGCTAACGAGATTTCTGAACGCCTCCGAACCGCGTGGGGTGACGCGCTTAGGACATCTGCCGATCCGGCAGAGCGGATCAAAGCGCTGATTTTGGCTCAATTGCACCAGATCGAGACTATGCCGGCCATCCCGTCTATTCTTTTCTCGCGCGAGCTACAGGTAGAAAACGACGATCTCCGGCAAGCTGTTCTTACGCTGATGACTGAATTGGTCGCATTGCTGTCCATCGAGCTGACCAACGGACAGAAAGCGGGCCTGTTTGACACAAACCTGCCGCCCGAAGACGGAGCGCTACTGTTGATCTCGCTGGTACAAGGGTTGGCGATCCGCTGGACTCTGGGGAAACGCGGTTTCGCATTGGAATCCGAAGGGCACCGATTGCTCGACGCTCAGATGCGGCTATTCCGAATAGCAAGTACAGAGGTTTCGCCATGAACCGCCGTATCATCTTCGGTGTTACCCTTGCTGTCGGCCTCGCCGTCTTTGGCTGGCTTGTCCTTACAGAGCGCCCGGTTGGTGTTTCCACTGCCGCAATTGAAAAGAATGTCCCTGTTCGTGTTTATGGGCTAGGGACGGTCGAGGCCCGGATCGTCTCAGATGTCGGATTTGAAGTTGGTGCCACGCTGACAGAACTTTCAGTCGACAGTGGTGATACGATCAAAGCGGGGCAAGTCCTTGCCCGGCTTCATCCGACGGAACAACAAGCAAAAGTCGCGCGCGCCAAAGCCGGGATTGCCGCCGCAGAGGCCACTTTGGGCAAGGCTGAGGCAAATGTGATCCGCGCGCGTGCCATTCTTGCGCAACGGCAGTCGACAAATGCGCGCCAGCAGGAACTTGCCGGGCGCAATGCCGTCTCGACTCAGGCTGCAGAAGAGGCGCAGCGGGATGTCGATGTTGCAGCCGCTGATCTGGCCGTAGCAGAAAGTGATGTTGAGGTTGCCAAATCCATGCAAAGTGACGCCAAGGCAGCCCTGCAATACGAGCGTGTGCTGCTTGATCATCATGTGTTGCGGGCGCCATTTGACGCGGTCGTTGTTGAGCGCCACGTCGAAGCAGGTACTGTTGTTGTCGCTGGTGAACCTATCTTTACCCTTTTGGACCCGAACACTGTTTGGGCTTTGGCCTACATTGATGAAGAGAGGGCCGGGCCCCTGCAACTCGGACAAGTTGCCGAAGTGAGGTTGCGGTCTTTGCCCCATAAGGTCTTCACAGGCAAGATCGCGCGGATCGGTATAGAAAGTGACCGGGTGAACGAAGAACGCCGGGTCTGGATTGCATGCAATCAGTGCCCGGAACAGGTTTTTCTTGGCGAACAGGCCGAAGCTTGGATCACAGTGACAGAGCTGGTCGATGCGATGTTGGTTCCCGAGATCGCAATAACCGGTTTTGCCGGGCATGAAGGTCTTATATGGGTCGCGCAGGATGGGCGTGCGCATCAGGTGTCGGCAGTCTTCGGTCACCGGACCGAGGATGCGCGGGTCGAACTGGTCGGTGGTATTCCCGACGGCTCGCAGGTCATCCTGGCACCCGGTAAAGGGCTGTCTGAGGGGCGCATGGTTCGGGTCGTCGAGAGGGATGCGCCATGAACCTCGCCTACCGCGATGTGCGTCACAATCTGTTCCGCTTCATGCTGACTTGCCTCGGCCTCAGCCTTCTGATGGCGGTCGTGCTGGCAATGATTGGTATTTACAATGGGCTGGTTGCGGACGCGCTGAACATCGTCAAAGCACCTCGAGCAGATCTTTGGATTGTTGAATCTGGTACACGCGGACCGTTTGCAGAAGCCTCGAAAATTCCCGACGGCACCCGTGATGCCGTGGGGCGATTGCATGGCGTGGCCGAAGCGGGCAGCATCACATACCAGACCGTCGAAGCGCCCTTTCGCGGCGAAACGCTACGCCTGTACGTGATCGGATACGAGCCAGGTCACCCCGGTGGACCCGAAGCAATCTCGGTAGGGCGTGGGATCAGCCAGTCCCATTTCGAGATCGTGGCAGATGCCAAATCCGGACTGTCCGTCGGCGATGTGATCCGACTGGGCCGCGATCCTTTCACTGTGGTCGGGTTGGTCGAGGATACGATGAATTCCGCCGGTGATCCGGCGGCGTTTATCACCTTGCGCGATGCGCAAGTGCTACAGACGCAACTGGCCCCGTCGGCTCAACGCGTCCAGGAGGCACGAGGCGCGGGGTTGCTCGAAAGTCAGGACAGCGTTGCGGCTGTGATCGCACGGCTTGAACCGCTTGCAGACCCGCAAGCAGTGGCGCAGTCGGTGCGCCAATGGAAACATCTTGGGGCCCTGACACAAGCCGATCAGGAGTCTATCTTGCTAATGTCTGTGGTGGATCGGGCAAAGCGGCAGATAGGTTTGTTTCTGGGCATCTTATTGTCCGTTTCAGCCGTTGTGATCGCATTGATTATCTACACGATGACCATGGAAAAGCTAAAGCAGATCGCCACACTCAAACTGATCGGCGCCCCCGACCGCACGATCATCGGGCTGATCGTGCAGCAATCCATTGCACTTGGTGCGGTCGGCTGGAGTTTCGGTCTGATCCTTATCCTGCTTGTCAAAGACTACTTCCCCCGCCGGGTTGTGTTGGAGCCGATCAACGCCGTCGCGCTGGCAGGGATCATCCTCATTGTCTGCATCGTCGCCAGCGGCCTTGGCGTTCGTGCAGCACTCAAGGTCGATCCGGCTACGGCAATCGGAGGGTGACGTCATGCTCAATGATCCGCGCCGCGTGATTGTAGATGTTACCAATGTCTCAAAGCACTTTGGCGAGGGCGGTGCACGTGTCGATGCACTGAAGGGTGTTGATCTGTCAGTCGAGGCGGGCGAAGTGGTGGCACTACTCGGCCCGTCTGGATCGGGTAAAACGACGCTTCTGAATGTCATTGGCTGCATCATTGCTCCGAGTACGGGGAAGGTTACGCTGGACAATGAGGCGGTTTACGACAAGCAATGGCTGCGAAACGATTTGCGTAGGCTACGGCTCGACAAGATCGGGTTTATCTTTCAATTCCATAATCTTCTGCCATTTCTCGATGCCAAGGATAACGTTGCTCTGGTGCTGAAACTGGCTGGAAAGTCGACGGTCGAGGCGCAAAGGCGCGCTGTCGAACTGCTGGACTATCTGGAGGTCGGTCACCGCAGGGATGCGATGCCCGCGCTTCTGTCCGGAGGTGAGGCGCAGCGTGTGGCCATCGCACGCGCCCTTGCCAACAGCCCGCGCATCATTCTGGCAGATGAACCAACTGCGGCGCTTGACAGCCAGAGGGCCGGGATCGTGATGGACCTGATGCGCAAGCTCGCAGCTGAGCAAGACGCCTGCATCATCGCGGTGACGCATGATGAAAAGATTTACGACCGGTTCGACAAGCTGTTCCACTTACGCGACGGCCGACTTGATGGAACGGAAGGGGGCGCGACATGAAAAATGCAACCACTGGCAACCGCGCCCTGAACATAGCGGCGAGCGTGGCAATAGTGTTCGGCGCGTTGACTGTTTTCTCAGGCGGACGGGCCTTGTTTGGTGGCGATGAAGCACGCGCAGCCGTTGGTAATGCAGTGCCCTTCGTGCTGTGGTTCAACTTTCTGGCAGGATTCGCCTATGTCGTGGCCGGCATTGGACTGTTTCTTCGGCACCGGTCAGCGGCCTGGATATCAACAGGTATTCTGGTTGCCACCGTTCTGGTTTTTCTGGCCTTCGGCGCTCATGTGCTGCAAGGCAATGCCTATGAGATGCGCACCCTCGGCGCGATGACCTTGCGCACGGGTGTCTGGTTAGCCATTTCCGTTGTGGCTTGGGTGCATATCTGGCGAGCAGAATGACTCGCCTGTAGATATGCCGTTACTCGCGGGACATTTCCTTTAACCTCGCAGTCGGGGACAAAGGAGATGTTTATGAATCAGGACGTACGCGGGTATTGTCACGTTAACGTCCGGTCGACGAGGGAATGCTGATGGTCGGGATTCAAGCGGCTCGAGTGGCAGCATTCCAGGCGTTAGTTGCCTCGAGGCGGTGACAACGGATTGTTAGTGCGGAGCGACGACGTGCCGGGACGCGGAAGCAATTTCTAACGGCTGATGGGTGGTTACGAACCGCTGCAAACCTCCTGGAGATCGGTATCCTGGCATCGTCCGTTCTCGCTTTCGGAATGGGAGGGGGCTGTTTTCCGCGCAGTTGTTCAAGCCCTTGTGCGACCAACGATCCAAGCCCGGCGCGATTTCCCGTTTGGCGGTGCCATAGGACCGCAACTTGTTCGTGATGATCCGCTTGGGAATGAAACCAAGGTGCTTGATCAGGCCGCGCAACAGCCGTTTTGCCGCCCGTTTGTCCCGCCTGGATTGGAGTACTTCGTCCGACACGACGCCATGCTGATCGACCGCGCGCCAAAGCCGATACTTGCGACCTGAAATGTCCACGACAATTTCATCCAGATGCCAGACATCATCTGGGCGGCCATGTCTCTGCCATAGATTTGGAGCAACCACCGGCCCGAATTTGATGACCCAGCGCCGAACAGTTTCGTAAGAAGCATCGCGCACGCGCTGCAGCAGCATCTCTTCAACTTCCCGCAGGCTCAGATTGAAGCGAACGTACAGCCACACTGCATGCGCGATGAGCTGAGGCGGAAACCGGGGGCGCTTGTAGCTGATTGACGATGTCTTCATCAATGTCACCTCCGCCCAATGTCGGGCATCAGCAGCCTAACGACAGTTAATGTGACAACACAGAAAGAAAGGCTCGAGACACGCCATTTGCGCGTCGATCAGCCAGAAAAATCACTCATGTCACCGCTCCGTTTTCGGAGCTGTGAAGCACGCGGCACAACAAAAACCAATGAATCCTGACCCTAGATTTGCTGCAAAGCTGTCCGAGAAGACGGGACCACTTAATCTGCCCCCTGTTGACTACTTTGTCGTGCCTTCAGTCGGTGGCCGACCTGAACAATCGCGTCAAGGGCCGGGATCAATTCGGCCCCAAGCTCGGTCAGGCTGTATTCCGTCGAGGGGGGCGACGTGCGCCGGACATGGCGGACCAGCACACCTCGTGCAGCCAGTTCCGACAAACGGGCCGAAAGTACCTTGGCAGAAATCGGCGGAATATCCGAACGCAGTTCACTAAAGCGGCGCGGCCCGGCCCGCAACGACCAGATCACGTTCGGCGCCCAGGCACCTGCAATCACAGCCATGCATTCGGTCAGCATGCAGGGTTCGGGTGGCGCAGGGCTTCGGTTGTTCCGCATCTTCAGGGCCATGAGTCGTTACCAGGTTTCTGTTGGGTTACTCTATTTTTTAAGTAACCATCAGAAACCTAGTTGTCAACGGATATGCCCTTCTCCATGTCTATGGTGCCACCAGTAATCCCCAGAAAGGAATACCATGAAACTCTACTACAAACCGGGCGCATGTTCGCTTGCCAGCCACATCGTGCTGACCGAAATCGGCACTCCCTTCGAAACTGAGGCCGTTGATACCGCGGCTGGCCGCACTGAATCCGGCGCGGATTTTAGATCCATCAACCCCCGAGGATATGTGCCGGTGCTTGCGCTGGACGACGGTGAACTTGTCAGGGAGGGATCCGCTATTCTTCAATATCTTGCTGATAAGAACCCGTCCTCTGATCTGGCACCATCAAACGGAACGATGGCCCGGACACGGGTTCAGGAATATCTGAGTTTTGTGGCGGCCGATCTGCACAAATCCTTCAGCCCGCTGTTCAAGGGTGATTCCACCGACGCCGAAAAAACCAAGGCGCGCAGCATCGTCAAAACAAAATTCGATCAGGTCGAAAACATACTGGCCGATGGGCGGGAATACCTTGTGGACGGAAAGTTTTCGGTCGCGGACGCATATCTTTTCGTTGTCTCGAACTGGGCAAATTTTACGGAAATCGATTTGTCCGGCTGGCCAAACCTGAAAGCCTATGTCGAGCGGGTGGCAGCACGTCCCGCAACACAAACGGCGATGCGCGCCGAAGGGCTGATCCAATGACCCCGGCCGATCACAAAGCTGTGGTCGAATTGATGGAGGCCTATTTCGAGGGCCTTCATCACGCCGACAGCAACGCCCTGAGACAGGTGTTTCACCCGAAACTGGCCTATATCTGCGCCACCGAAGGGGATGAGCTGTATCTGGATCTTGAGAGCTATATGGCCCGTGTGGATCAGCGTGAACAGCCAGCAAAGCGCGGTGACCCGCGCGATGAAGAGATATTGCAGATCTCCTTCGGCAGTCCGAGGCTGGCCCATGTCATGGCCCGTATGTCGATGATGGGGCGCGATTATCTGGATTACCTTTCCCTTGTCCGCCACGGCAATGACTGGCGGATTGTCACCAAGGTCTTCTCCTACGTTCCAAGGAAGGATTAAAACCATGCCATATGTGAATGTCAAAGTAACCCGTGAAGGTGGTCCTGACGGAACCGGCCCAAGCCAGAGCGAGAAAGCAAAGCTGATCGCCGGAGTGAGCGAACTGTTGCACGAGGTGCTGGGCAAAAACCCGGCAACCACAGTCGTCGTGATTGACGAGGTCGATCTGGACAACTGGGGCATCGGTGGGCTGCCGGTTGTCGACTACCGAAAGACGGCCACGTGAAAACCCGGCTGACCGAGCGCCTGAACCTGTCCCACCCGATCATTCAGGCGCCAATGGCGTTTGTTGCGGGTGGGTCGTTGGCCTCGGCTGTGACGCAGGCGGGCGGGCTCGGGCTGGTCGGCGGGGGTTACGGCGATCGGGACTGGATTGCGCAACAGTTCGATGCAGCCGGAACCACCCCTGTCGGGTGCGGTCTGATCACATGGAAGCTGGCAGAGCAGCCCGCTCTGCTCGATTACGTGCTGGAGCGCGGGCCAGCCGCGGTCTTTCTGTCCTTTGGTGATCCTGCACCCTTTGCCGACAGGATCAAACGGACGGGCGTTCCGCTTATCTGCCAAATCCAGACACTTCGGGACGCGCTGCGTGCCATTGCAGTTGGCGCCGATGTCATTGTGGCTCAGGGGGCCGAAGCTGGTGGCCACGGCGAGGTGCGCGGCACGATCGCGCTTGTGCCCGAAGTGGCGGATAAAATTGACGCATCGAACAGTTCGGCTGTACTTTGCGCCGCCGGTGGTATCGGCGATGGTCGCGGTCTGGCTGCGGCCCTGATGCTTGGCGCAGATGGCGTTGTGATAGGAACTCGGTTTGTTGCTGCAGATGAGGCGCTGATCCATCCGCAGATTCTCAGCGACATCTTGCGCGCATCAGGGGATGAAACCGTTCGAACCTCGGTTCCCGACATCATTCGCGGTTATTCTTGGCCGGACCGATACTCAATCCGGGTACGTCGAAATGATTTTGTCAGTAAATGGCATGGTCGAGAAGCCGCGCTAGACGCCGGCTTGGATGTCGAAAGACGACTTTGGAACGATGCTCAGAATTCCGGAAATCCGTCAATCGTTCCCGGTATTGTCGGCGAAGGTGTGGGTATCATAAGAACCTCGAAACCTGCAGAACAGATCATTGACGAGATCATGCACGATGCGATCAACCTTATCAAAGGTGAAGGCGGCAGACATTTGTTTCGGCATAAGGCTTGATTGTCAATCGGTCAAAAAACGCGATTAGATAGGATCTAATGGTGTTGTCACATTAACTGTCGTTAGGCTGCTGATGCCCGACATTGGGCGGAGGTGACATTGATGAAGACATCGTCAATCAGCTACAAGCGCCCCCGGTTTCCGCCTCAGCTCATCGCGCATGCAGTGTGGCTGTACGTTCGCTTCAATCTGAGCCTGCGGGAAGTTGAAGAGATGCTGCTGCAGCGCGTGCGCGATGCTTCTTACGAAACTGTTCGGCGCTGGGTCATCAAATTCGGGCCGGTGGTTGCTCCAAATCTATGGCAGAGACATGGCCGCCCAGATGATGTCTGGCATCTGGATGAAATTGTCGTGGACATTTCAGGTCGCAAGTATCGGCTTTGGCGCGCGGTCGATCAGCATGGCGTCGTGTCGGACGAAGTACTCCAATCCAGGCGGGACAAACGGGCGGCAAAACGGCTGTTGCGCGGCCTGATCAAGCACCTTGGTTTCATTCCCAAGCGGATCATCACGAACAAGTTGCGGTCCTATGGCACCGCCAAACGGGAAATCGCGCCGGGCTTGGATCGTTGGTCGCACAAGGGCTTGAACAACTGCGCGGAAAACAGCCCCCCTCCCATTCCGAAAGCGAGAACGGACGATGCCAGGATACCGATCTCCAGGAGGTTTGCAGCGGTTCGTAACCACCCATCAGCCGTTAGAAATTGCTTCCGCGTCCCGGCACGTCGTCGCTCCGCACTAACAATCCGTTGTCACCGCCTCGAGGCAACTAACGCCTGGAATGCTGCCACTCGAGCCGCTTGAATCCCGACCATCAGCATTCCCTCGTCGACCGGACGTTAACGTGACAATACCGTTTCGGATACTGCGCACCTTTGAAATAAATCATGGACTGGTTCTCGAGTGAATACACCGGCGGCCATTCACCGTCTGCATTCGAGCGCGTCAATAGTCAAAAGTTTGCAACATAACCCTTTACGGTGCCCGGCCAAATCACAAGCCCGGCCCTCTTGGTCAACTACTCTGCTGCGTCCGAAACCGTGGTTTCTGAGTATATCCCTTTCACACGTTCCTTTGTCGGATCAAAATGAGGGAATGGAACGATCCTGGCTTTCAACCGTTTTTGTTGGCCGTCCAATTGCCCGATTTCGATGTCTGCCCCAATTGTCGCGTGGGTAACTGAAATCCGACCCAAAGCGATGACTTTCCCTAAAACGGGTGATTTCATTGCGCTGGTAATCGCTCCAACCTGCGCCTTTCCGACGCGGACGCAGTCGCCGGGTGACGGGACGACGCCGCCTTCGATTTCAAAACCAACCAGCCTTCGGTGGGGGTGCGCCTTGCGTTCTTCGATTGCTGCCCGCCCGATGAAATCGTCGGTTTTTGATTTCAGCGGCACGGTAAAACCGATGCCGGCTTCAAACGGGTCCGTCTGGTCGTCGAATTCTGACCCGGCAAAAATCAGGCCCCCTTCGATCCGCAGCATATCAAGTGCCCCAAGGCCCAGCGGCGTGATCCCATAATCCTGACCTGCCTCCCAGACTCGGTCGAAGATTTCCACTGCATCTTTGGGATGGCAGAAGATTTCATATCCAAGCTCACCGGAATACCCTGTTCGGGAGATCACGACAGATGTTCCGCGCACATCTCCGACCCGTGCAACGGTCAGTCTGAACCATGGAAGTTCGTCAATCGTTGGTTGCTGTGGGGGTGTCCAGAAAATTCTGGAGAGAATGTCGCGACTGTGCCGCCCTTGAACCGCGATGTTGTGCAGCTGATCCGTCGAATTGCGAACCCAGACATTCAAGTTGCGTTTTTGCGCTTGTTCCTGAAGCCACAATCCACTGGTGTCATTCCCGCCGATCCAGCGGAAGTTCGTCTCACCCAGACGATAGACGGTGCCATCGTCAATCATCCCGCCGTGCTCATAACACATTGCGGTATAGACGACCTGACCGACGCTTAGCTTTTTCATGTTGCGGGTCACGCATAGCTGCATCAGCTCTTCTGCATCGGGTCCGACAACTTCGTATTTACGCAAAGGACTCAGGTCCATGACGGCAACCTTGTCCCGACAGGCCCAGTATTCAGAAATCGCACCATGATTGGTCATCGTGTTCGGCAGCCAATAGCCGTTATACTCGACGAAATCACGGGTATGCCGCGCAAAGCAGTCGTGAAAAGCAGTTTTCTTGGTTTCTTCCACATCCGCCTCCGCAGATTTTCTATAGCCGTAGGATCGTTGAATATCCTCGGTCGCCTTGTACGTTCGCACCTGAATATCGGTCGGGTTCCACCCGTTTGCCGGATCAATGTCGCAGGGACATGCCGTGCTGATGCAGACCAGATCGGTCAGCGCGCGCAGCAACACGAAGTCACCCGGTCGCGACCAGGGATCGTCCATGCCAATGGCATTGGCGTCATCCAGCATCGTGTTGAAAAAGAAGTTGATCGCAGGCCAGCCGCCGCGCGGCTTGATGCCATACTGGTCCAGATCTTTGTTAATATTGTCCGAACAGTTTACGTGGCCTGGATAGCCAAGGTCTTCGTAGTACCGCGCCGTACAAGCAAGGCCAAACGTGTCATGACGACCGCAAGTGTCCTGCACGATTTCGATCAAGGGTTCCTGATCGACGGACCAGTATTTCGAAAATATCCCCGGTTGCGGATACAGGCTGCCCATCAGGCTGCGGGTCGTCGTCGGATCGATTTCGCGCTCGATCCCCTGATCCAGCGCCCGGCGGCTGAAGGCCTGAAAATCCGAGCATTCGCGGCCGCGAATATCCAAGATCTGGATGAATTCTCCAGCTTTGACCTCATAAGATATGGCGTTTCCCGGTTGAATGTTGATGTCCCTGAGAGGGTCGGCCAACGGCTCAGGCGCGCCAACACCCGGCTTTTCCAGACCCGGCGCGGAACGCTGAATATAGAGGATGATATCCGTTGGAGGGTTGTTGTTTTCCGGGCGCATCGCCTCGCCGGGTGCGGCGACGATCAGAAGACCATCGCTTTCCGCCACGAAATGCACCATGTCGCCGGGGCGCGAGCCTTCGACAAAAGCGCGGATTGCGTCGCCCTGCCCGATGTCAAACCCCGCAGCCTCGAGCGCGCGCAGAACCTTCCGGCCCGAAGCGGAACCGTTTGCCAGCGTTGCGATCACCCCGTCGGGACACCCGTGTCCCCGCGCGCCGAGCATCGCCGCGTCCGAGCTTCGGTCGGGGGCAAAAAATACCATCTCAGCAGGCTGCATTCCATCGCGATCCAGCAATGTGATCGTGTCCCCTTTGGACACCGGAACGGCGCGCGATCCCATTGCGGGAACCGGATGGCGTTCTGTGCCATGCGGCAGGATGGGCAGACCAGGAGCCAGCACCCCGCTGCGTTCGAACGGTACCTCAAACAAGGGTTTGACGTTCATCTGAACAACTCCGGTTAATCCAGCCCCAAAGCGCGCTTGCGCTTTTCGGCCCAACTGCTGATTGCCATATCAAAGGTCAACGCCATCAGAGACACGTTCAGACCCAGTACAAAATTCTTGCCCAATTCGGTGCCTGCCAGGGTTCGCTGCAATTCCTGCCCCAGATCCTGCGTGCCGATGAACGCGGCGATAATGACCATGAAGAACGCGAACATGATGGCCTGATTGAACCCGACGGCCATAGTCGGCAGCGCCAGTGGAAACTGTACTGACATCAGTTTTTGTCTGCGCGTCGAACCAGACATATCCGCGGCTTCGGTCATTTCCGGCGGCACGCTTCCCAGACCGATGATGGTATAGCGGATCAGCGGCACGGCGGCGAAGATCAGGATGGAAAACACGACCGCCACGTCATTGACGCCGAACAGCATGATCGCGGGGATCAGATAGATGAAGCTAGGGAAGGTTTGCGCAGTGTCGCAGGCCAGCAGGATACTCTTGGACCAGCGTTTGGACCGAGCTGCGACTACGCCCAAGGGGATACCGATCAGAGTTGCCAACACAACCGCTGAAATCACTGTATAGAGCGTGATGACCGAGCGATCCCACCAGCCGGAAAACGCGACGATTGTAAAAAACACCGCAGCATAGATACCGGGTTTGCGGCCTCCGATCCAATAGGCAAAGGAGACAACCAGCAGGATGAACGCAGGTGTCGGAATGGCAAGCAAAGTATCACGAAACGGGATCAGAACTTTTACGTTCAGGAACCAGCGCAGCCATTCGGTTGTCCCTTTGATCACATCGAAGGCCAAAACCGACTTGATCACATCGTCGATTTCCTTTCCCTGGCTCAGATGCTGCTTGCGACCAACTTCAGCCAGGATCGGAAACACTTGCGACAACAGGGTGAACCCGACGAACAGACCCACTGCGATTAGCGGAATCCAGTGCCGTTTCCACCATGGCGTTCCGCGTTCGAAATGAATGGGCTGTTTGACGACCCAGGCCTTCGACATCCGGTCAAGCATGACCGCCAGAAGAACGATGGTCACGCCGATTTCAAACGAACGGCCAAGTTTGAAGCTGCCCATCATTGCAAGCAACTTGGCTCCAAGGCCCGGCATGCCGATAAAGGCGGTGAGAACCACCATTGCCAGACACAGCATGATCACCTGATTGACACCTACCAGTACTTCGGTGCGTGCGGCTGGGACGTATACATGCCGCAGCATTTGCCAGCGTGTACATCCAGACATCTGGCCGGCTTCGATCACTTCGGGGCTGACTTTCTTCAGACCCAGTGTGGTCATCAGGATCATCGGCGGGATGGCAAAGGTGATTGTTGCCACGGCCCCCGCGGTTGGTCCGACTTTGAAAAAGATCACCGCTGGCAAGAGATAAGTAAAGAATGGCAGGGTTTGCAGAACGGACAGGATGGGTTTCAGCACCCGCTCGAACCGGCCATACTTCCAGGCGGCGATGCCCAGCACCAGGCCCAGCACAAACGCCAGCGGTGCCGCCACTACAATGACAGACATGGTCTGCATGGCGATGTTCCACTGGCCGATTGCAGCGGTCCAGATGAACGTACCCGCACCCAGAGCCGCCAGCCGCCACCCCCCCACGGCATAGCCCACAACAGCAGCGACAGCAGCGATTGCTGACCACGGGATTGGGCCCAGATAAGGCCAGCGGCGCTTGCCTTCGAGCAGGTTGGCCGACATATCCAACAGGAATTCCAACGGGCCTTCGGCGATAAAGCGGGTCACGTAGATCAGACCAAGGTCGTTTTGGATGAAATTGAAGATCGCATCCAGCACCTGCGCCGTCGGCGGGATTGCTGCCTCGGGAATGCGGTTCAACCATTCAGGGAGAATTCCGACCGCCTTGGCAAGGATCAGCGCAAAGGCGGTGATCAGAAGTGCGGTAAGGACTCTGGTGCGCCCCCACGCACCGTCTGCCGTGTCCGGTAATTCGGTGGACAGTGTCGCCATCATTCGGCTCCGAGCAGAACGTTCAACGCGGCATCGCGATCCAGAACACCGGTGACAACGCCAGTTTCATCCGCAACCGGCAGCAGGATACGCTTGTCATTGACCAGAACCCGGGCCAGTTCATGAATGGTTGATCCGCCATTGATCGGCGCGCCTTCAAGGGTATGGCCGTTCACCGGTTTTGCCAGCCCTTTCGCATGCACCACGCGGGCCTTGTCGATATCCTCGGTGAATTTCGCCACATATTCGGTCGCCGGGTTCATCACGATCTGATCCGGAGTATCGCATTGTTCGACCGCACCGTTGCGCATTATAGCAATCCGGTCAGCCAGACGCAGCGCCTCGTCGAAATCATGGGTGATGAAGACGATGGTTTTGCCCAGCATCTCTTGCAGGCGCAGGAATTCATCCTGCATTTCACGGCGGATCAGCGGATCAAGCGCCGAGAAGGGTTCATCCAGAAACCAGATATCCGGTTCGATAGCCAGCGACCGGGCGATACCGACCCGTTGTTGCTGGCCACCGCTCAATTCCCGTGGGAAGTATTCTTCCCGTCCTTCAAGGCCCACCAGCTTGATGACCTCCAAAGCGCGTTCGCGCCGGTCGTGGCGATCCTGCCCACGCATTTCCAGCGGGAAGGCGACATTGTCCAGAACCGTGCGGTGCGGCAGCAACCCGAAAGACTGAAACACCATCCCCATCTTGTTGCGGCGCAATTCGATCAGATCGCGCTCGCTGAGTTTCATGATGTCCTGACCGTCTACTTCGATCGTGCCTCCGGTGATGTTGTGCAGACGCGAAAAGCACCGCACCAGCGTGGATTTGCCCGATCCTGACAACCCCATGATGACAAGCATCTCGCCACGGCCAACCTCGATCGAGACATCCTTGACCCCGGCGATATACCCATCCTCACGGATCTCGTCGAAACTGCGGCCTGCCGGCATGGACTTCAGATAGCTCTCGGGCGAGGGTCCAAACAGTTTCCAGACATTCTTGGCTGATATGACAGGCGCGATGGCGGGCATGGCTGCTTTTCTTTCTTGTTGAGCGCGGCCCTGGATCACAAAACGATCAAGGCCGCGCCAGATTCATTATACGTAGCCGTTATCAACTGCAGGCATTGATCCAGGGGTCAACAACGGCACGGTTGGCGTCCAGCCATTCCTCTGCCGCTTCTTCCGGCTCAAGCTCATCAGTGTCGACCAGCTTTGCCATTTCCGCGATCTGAGGGTTGGTGAAAGAAATCTGGGTCAGGGCGCAATACGCGGCTGGCCACTTGTCTTTCATGCCATCCCAAGCCGCCTTTTTCAGATATCCACTTGCCGGGTTGCCACAATCATACAGCGCGTCCGGGTTCGGACCCTTGGCAGGATCCTTGTCGCAGCCGTCTTCCCATGCAGGGAACTCCACAAACTCACCGGGCCAGACGGCTTCGGCAAAGTTTGGCGTCCAGTTGAATACAAGAACCGGGGTCTTGTCGGCCTCGGCGGCACCAATCTCGGCCCACAACGCTGCGGCGGAACCCGCATTGATCACGGTGAAGTTCAGATCAAGCGCTTCGGCGCGTTCCTTACCATGTTTCAACCAGTCTACCGGACCATCAAGATACCGACCCTTATCCCCGGTCTCGGCCGTGGCAAACAGGTGCGCGCAGTCGTTCAGTGCATTCCAATCAGGCAGGCCCGGGCAGGATTCCTTGGTCCACATCGGGTACCACCAATCTTCGCGCGTGACGGCATCATGATCGCCCGCGTCATGCAAACCGCCCTTTTCCAGCGCGGCCCGGTAGGATGCGCCAAACGCGCCTTCCCAGACTTCCATCTCAAGCGCGACGTCGCCCAAGCGGACCGATTCATAAACCGCCTGGCTGTCGGTGGTGACATATTCGACGTTGTTGCCCATCTCTTCGAAGATCAGACCGACGACGTTGGACATCACGATCTGGCTGGACCAGTTGTGAATTGGAATGACAATCGGGTCGCTGCTGTCTTCGGCAATCGCCCCGGTTCCCGCTACTGCCGCCAAGGTTGCTGCGGAAAGGAGGTTTGTAAGTTTCATGTTCGCTCCCTGAGTGAGGTTCGTTTTTTGTCAAAGGGGCTCTTCCGGCCCGCGAATTTGTGCATTTTGCCTAGAATCGCTCATAATGCAGAAAAGAAATTTGAGGGGCGTTGACCATAAAATCTTGAGGCAAACTCAACTTTTTACTATGTTAACAGTCGGTTGCCCGTTCAGACGGCAACGGGTGACCATGAATGTTTTTGCGTGTGGCCGCGTCCAGATCGGGAAAGATCCTGTAAATGCCAAAGAAAACATCAGTCACAGGGAAAGTCCTTCCTCCGCTTGATTATTTGTTGGCGTTTGAAGCCGCGGCAAAAGCGCAAAGCTTTGTGCAGGCCAGTAAGGTGCTGAACATCTCGGAAACCGCGATCAGCCGCAAAGTGCGCCTGCTGGAGCAGCATTATGATGTGCCATTGTTTGTGCGAGGTCACCGTTCGGTGTCACTGACGCAACAAGGTGCCATTCTGTTGGCAACTGTCGAGAAGTCTCTGGATCAGATGCGGGACGTCAGCCGTGAGATGCTGGCCAAACATCAGGCCAACAAGGTGTCGATTTCCGCGACGAACTCTGTCGCGTCTTTGTGGTTGATGCCACAACTGCACAAGTTCAACAAATCCAACGGTCGTATCCGTATTTCGCTGGTGTCTTCGGACAGTGACGCAGAATGCCTTTCGGATTCCATGGACCTGACAATACTGCGTGGAGATGGCGAGTGGCCGGGATACGAAGCAAAGCTTCTGTTCGGAGAAACAGTGTTTCCGGTTTGTAGCCCCGAGTACCTCAGAAGCAACCCCAATGCGGCAGTTCTTTCCGCGCTGCCGGAACTGGACCTTATTGAAGTCACCAGCAGCCATGCGGAGTGGATGACATGGCGTACATGGTTCAGCGGTAACGGTGTTTCCACCTCAGCGATGGAACAAGCTGTGGCTTTCAACACCTATCCACTGTCGGTTCAGGCTGCCGTCGATGGTTTGGGAATTGCATTGGGCTGGGCCCATCTTGTTGACCCCTTGCTTGAGAGCGGCGCGTTGGTCAGGCCGGTCCAGAACGCTTCGGTGCGAACGCAATCCGGATACTACCTGCTGAAAAGGCCGCTTCAAAAAGCTTTCCCGGAACAGCGCATCGTCGAGGATTGGTTGCTGGGTCTCAGCGCAGGTCGAAAAAGATACGCCTGATCCTGGTCGCAAACCGCTGATTCTTGACTTGATGTTTGGAAATGTCCCTTGGGCGTTCTAAACTCACGTATTGACCCTTGGGAATATTTATTTACCTTAAAGAAAATTTCGACCGAATCTGGCCCTGCGTTTTGTCGCTTTGGCCGGACCAATTCAGACTATCTCACGCAGGGAGACCAAACCCAATGAGCTATAAATCCGACATCGAAATTGCGCGTGAAGCGAATAAGAAGCCGATCCAGGAGATCGGCGCGAAGCTTGGAATATCCAGTGATGATCTTTTGCCGTATGGGCATGACAAGGCGAAGGTGAGCCAGGAGTTCATCAACTCGGTGCAGGGTCGTGAGGACGGCAAGCTGGTGCTGGTGACGGCGATCAACCCGACGCCTGCGGGTGAAGGCAAGACGACCACAACGGTTGGTCTGGGTGACGGTCTGAACCGGATCGGCAAGAATGCGATGATCTGTATCCGCGAGGCCTCGCTGGGTCCGAACTTCGGCATGAAGGGCGGCGCTGCGGGTGGCGGCTATGCGCAGGTTGTTCCGATGGAAGAGATGAACCTGCACTTCACCGGCGATTTCCACGCGATCACCTCGGCCCATTCGCTGCTGTCGGCGATGATCGACAACCACATCTACTGGGGCAATGAATGCGAGATCGACACCCGCCGGGTCGCATGGCGTCGTGTGGTCGACATGAACGACCGTGCCCTGCGCCAGATCACCGCCAGCCTGGGCGGCGTGTCGAACGGGTTCCCGCGCGAAACAGGTTTTGACATCACCGTGGCGTCCGAGGTCATGGCGATCCTGTGCCTGTCAAACGACCTGAAGGATCTGGAAAAGCGTCTGGGTGATATCATCGTGGCCTATCGCCGCGACAAGACGCCGGTCTATTGCCGCGACATCAAGGCCGAAGGCGCGATGACCGTTCTGCTGAAAGACGCAATGCAGCCGAACCTGGTGCAGACGCTGGAAAACAACCCGGCCTTTGTCCACGGTGGCCCGTTCGCGAACATTGCGCATGGCTGCAACTCGGTGATCGCGACCAAGACCGCGCTGAAAGTGGCTGACTATGTGGTGACCGAGGCGGGCTTTGGCGCCGATCTGGGCGCCGAGAAGTTCATGAACATCAAGTGCCGCAAGGCGGGCATTGCGCCCTCTGCCGTGGTTCTGGTTGCCACCGTGCGCGCGATGAAGATGAATGGCGGTGTCGCCAAGGCCGATCTGGGTGCCGAGAATGTCGCTGCGGTCAAGGCGGGCTGCGCCAACCTGGGCCGCCATATCGAGAACGTGAAGTCGTTCGGTGTGCCGGTTGTTGTCGCCATCAACCACTTTGTCACCGACACCGATGCCGAGGTTCAGGCGGTGAAGGATTATTGCGCCTCTCATGGGGTCGAGGCGGTTCTGTCGCGCCATTGGGAGCTGGGCTCGGAAGGCTCTGCCGATCTGGCCCGCAAGGTTGTGGAAATCGTCGAAGGGGGCTCTGCGAACTTCGCGCCGATCTACCCCGACGAGATGCCGCTGTTTGAGAAGATCGAAACCATCGCCAAGCGCATCTACCGCGCCGACGAGGTTCTGGCCGACAACAAGATCCGCACGCAGCTGAAAGAATGGGAAGCTGCGGGGTATGGCAACCTGCCGGTCTGCATGGCGAAAACCCAGTACAGCTTCTCGACCGACCCGAGCTTGCGGGGCGCGCCCACCGGCCATTCGGTGCCGGTGCGTGAAGTCCGCCTGAGCGCGGGCGCGGGCTTTATCGTGGTTGTCTGCGGTGAGATCATGACCATGCCGGGCCTGCCCCGCAAACCGGCCGCGGAAACCATCTGCCTCAATGACGCAGGTGAGATCGAGGGCTTGTTCTAAGCCGCTGAATAAGACATCTCGTGGTCCGGGACCCCCGGGCCATGAGGAGACGATGATGCCCACTCTGACACCGCCGCAGGACTGCCATTCGATGCGGGATCTGCGGGTTCAGATCGACAGGCTGGACCGCCAGCTGATCGGGATGCTGGTGAGGCGCGCAAGCTATATCGACCGCGCGTCTGAGCTGAAGCCGGGCGAGGGCCTGCCCGCCCGCATCCCGGACCGGGTCGAGGATGTGGTGCAAAAGGTGCGCGCCAGTTCGCAGGCGGCGGGGATGGACCCCGATTTGTCCGAAACGCTCTGGCGCATTCTGATTGACTGGTCGATTGCACGTGAGGAACGTGTGCTCGGCCCCGAGTAAAGACCGGGCGCGTTCTGCGCCCGTTTGGGTTTTGAAAGAAGGGACCAAAGGATGGTAGCGCAGGTTATCGACGGGAAGGCCTTTGCCGCCAAAGTGCGCGCGCAGGTGACCGATCAGGTTGCAAAGCTGAAAGAGGAAAACGGCATCACCCCCGGCC
Source organism: Ruegeria sp. AL7 (assembly GCF_056536105.1). Classification (NCBI taxonomy): domain Bacteria; kingdom Pseudomonadati; phylum Pseudomonadota; class Alphaproteobacteria; order Rhodobacterales; family Roseobacteraceae; genus Ruegeria; species Ruegeria sp. AL7. The sequence goes on along the minus strand of NZ_JBQFJF010000002.1, from coordinate 465,382 downwards.
TGGCCGTGGTTCTGGTGGGCGAGGATCCGGCCAGCCAGGTCTATGTCCGCTCGAAAGGCAAGATGACCGTCGAGGTCGGCATGAACTCGTATGAGCACAAGCTGGATGCGGAGACCTCGGAGGCGGAGCTGCTGGCGCTGATCGACAAACTGAACACCGACCCGGCGGTGCATGGCATTCTGGTGCAGTTGCCGCTGCCCAAGCACCTGAACGAGGATCTGGTGATCAATTCGATCGATCCGGCCAAGGATGTGGACGGCTTCCATATCTCGAACGTGGGCCTTTTGGGCACCGGTCAGAAATCGATGGTGCCCTGCACCCCGCTGGGCTGCCTGATGATGCTGCGCGATCACCACGGGTCGCTGTCGGGCATGGATGCGGTTGTCATCGGTCGCTCGAACATCGTGGGCAAGCCGATGGCGCAGCTGCTGCTGGGGACAGCTGCACCGTGACCATCGCGCATTCGCGCACCAAAGATCTGCCGGATGTGGTCCGCCGCGCCGATATCGTCGTGGCCGCTGTCGGTCGCCCCGAAATGGTGCCTGGCGACTGGATCAAGGAAGGCGCCACCGTGATCGACGTGGGCATCAACCGCATCGAGCGGGATGGCAAGACCAAGCTGGTCGGCGACGTCGACTATGCCAGCGCTGCCGAACGCGCCGGCGCCATCACCCCGGTCCCCGGCGGCGTCGGCCCCATGACCATCGCCTGCCTGCTGGCCAACACCCTCACCGCCTGCTGCCGCGCAAACAAACTCCCAGAACCAGAAGGCCTGACCGCCTGATAAACACGGGGGCCGGAGCGGGGCGTTTCAGAGTGCAAGGTACCCTATACCTGCAAATGCAACACAACACCCAAGCCACTGCTGAAGAGCCATTTTTTCCTTCAATATGGCCCAGGCCAGAACTACGGTTAACAACCCAAAAACGGATGCCGAGACCGAGGCAAATTGTGCATTGGGCAAACCACCCGCTGAGACCACGCAAAGGATGGCAACTGCATCCAGAACACCCATCACACATAACAGGGGCATCGCTTGGGGTCCGGGCCAAATTGCTTTTCCAGATGCCACAGCAACCATCCCCAGAGTCAGGATTGCCGCCAATCGGCTGACCAGCGAGACCGAGTACTCGTTGCTAAGCTCGGTTGCATATTGTCCGAGGGCAAAGGCCGCCGCGAAGCCGACGGCCGCAACCAGCGACAGCAGTATTGTTGGGCCTGTTGCCGGATACACCACCGCATCCCGTTCGGACTTGGCTGCGACCACGGAAACCCCGATGCCAATCGCAATGACGGCAAGCCAATGCAGCGGGCTGATAGTTGCACCACGCCATATGGCCAGCAACACGGACAAGACCGGGTAACTCGCGACAAGTGGCGCAACCAACCGAACCGGGCCACGCTGAAAAGCGGCATACATGCTGATACCCGCCAACAGATAAAACCCGCCCGCGGCGACAGCGGTGAACACTGCGGCACCAGAAATCGAGTCAAATGTACCCAGCGTCACCGTCAGACCAAACTGAAGCACCGCGCCCGATATCAGCACGACCATCAGCGACGCGATCACGCTGACAGACTGGCTGACATAACGTACTGCCAGATCGTGTATCCCCCAGCAAAGTGCCGCGACCAGGCCAAGCGCCAGAGCAGTCATTTTGTCATCACCATCATCGGCTTTGTTTCAATCCGCTTGAGACCATGCATACGTCAAACTGTCACTGGTATTAAACTTATTTTCCTGTTATGCAATATTATTGAAGCCAAAGGCAGTAAGAGGCAGCACATGACGTCTGCATTAGAGCAACTTGGCGGTGAGAGCCGGCTGCGCAGTCTGGTTGAGCGTTTCTATGATCGGATGGAAACGGATCCGGCAGTTTATTCCTTGCACAGGCTACACTTTCGCGGCCATGGGCTAAACCATACCAGACAGGCCCAGTTCGAGTTTCTCAGCGGTTTTCTGGGAGGGCGGGCCTATTACCGCGAACGATTTGGTCATATGGACCTGCGCGAAATTCATGCGCATGTCCCTATCCGCGAAGCTGATGCCGAGCTTTGGCTGGAGACGTTTGACGCCGCGCTGGCGGATTGCGGCATGTCCGGTCCGGTTGTCGATAGGATGCGCGTGACGTTGCGCAGGGCGGCGCTCATGCTGGTCAATGACGTACCTGACTGGCGGCTGGAGGCGGATGCGGGCGCAGATGCCCGTGACACACAGCGTGAAAAGAGCGACTAACTTCGCGTGGCCATCGCAGAAACAGGGCCGCCTATGGCGCGGCCCCGATATGCAACCCTGCAATCCGACTTAGATATCGAGCGTGTTGTCTTTTTCCCAGCGCGAGAAATGGGAAACAAAAGAGTTCCATTCCTGATGCTTCATTTTCAGGAAAGCTGACGAGAATTCGGAACCCATCATCGCCTTCAGCTCTTTGTCCTTGTCGTATTCGCGCAGCGCATCAAGCATGTTCAGGGGCAGTTTCGGTGCACCGCGTACCTTATGGCCTTCGGCATACATATCGATGTCCCAGCGCTTGCCGGGATCGGCCTTGGACCGGATACCTGACAGCCCGGCCGCGATGATGACGGCCTGTAGCAGGTAGGGGTTGGTTGCGCCATCGGGCAAGCGCAATTCGAAACGTCCGGGGCCGGGAACGCGCACCATGTGCGTGCGGTTGTTGCCGGTCCAAGTCACCGTGTTAGGCGCCCAGGTAGCACCGGATATCGTCCGCGGCGCGTTGATGCGTTTGTAGCTGTTCACCGTGGGGTTGGTGATCGCCGCCAGTGCCGAGGCGTGTTTCATGATCCCGCCGAGGAAGTGCTTGCCGCGTTCTCCCAGACCAACCTCGCCGGTTGGGCCGTCACCCTCTCCTGCGAATACATTGGTTTTGGCGGCATCACCCGGCGCATCCCAGACCGAGATATGGGCGTGGCAGCCATTGCCGGTCAGTCCTTCGACCGGTTTCGGCATGAATGTCGCCCGAAGCCCGTGTTTTTCCGCGATCGATTTTGCCATGAACTTGAAGAAGGAATGCTTGTCTGCTGTGCGCAGGACATCATCAAATTCCCAGTTCATCTCGAACTGGCCGTTGGCATCCTCGTGGTCGTTCTGGTACGGACCCCAGCCCAGGTCCAGCATGTAGTCACAAATTTCGCGCACCACATCATAACGGCGCATCACGGCCTGTTGGTCATAACAGGGCTTTTCGGCTGTATCAAACGGATCACTGATCTGTTCGCCATCCGGGGTCATCAAAAAGAACTCGGCCTCGATCCCGGTTTTGACATGCATGCCCTCGCTTGCCGCTTCGCCAATCAGGCGGCGCAGAACATTGCGCGGGGCTTGCGCGACGTCCTTGCCTTCCATCACACAGTTGCCCGCAACCCATGCCACCTCTGGCTTCCATGGCAGCTGGATCACCGATGACGGGTCCGGCACCGCCAGCATGTCAGGATGCGCAGGGGTCATATCCAGCCAGGTGGCAAACCCGGCAAAACCAGCGCCATCTTCCTGCATCTCGGCAATGGCTTGCGCTGGCACCAGTTTGGCCCGCTGTCCACCAAACAGATCGGTGAACGAGATCATGAAGTATTTGACGCCTTTTTCTTTTGCGAAAGCTGCGAGATCTGTCGTCACGATTGCTTTCCTTTCCCTGTTGAATTTTCGGTTTTCAAAGCAAGAACGCGGCCCCCATTCAGGAGGCCGCGTCGCATATGTTCAGAACCCTTCCTTGCCCGGGTACCAACTGGTTCCCGCTAAGGGCACCCGCGCCATCGCGGCGGCCTCCATGGTCAGGGCACACAGGTCCTCCGGCTCGAGGTTGTGCAGGTGGTTGTGACCGCAGGCGCGCGCAATGGTCTGCGCCTCTAACGTCATGACCTTCAGGTAGTTGCGCAGCCTGCGACCCGCTTCGACGGGGTTCAAGCGCGCGGCAAGCTCTGGGTCCTGCGTTGTGATGCCAGCGGGGTCGCGCCCTTCGTGCCAGTCATCATAGGCCCCTGTGGTCGTGCCCAGTTTCTGATACTCGGATTCCCATTTGGGATCGTTGTCGCCAAGGGCCACCAGAGCGGCGGTGCCAATGGCGACCGCATCGGCCCCAAGCGCCAATGCTTTGGCCACATCTGCACCTGTTCGTATGCCACCCGAAATGACCAACTGAACTTCACGATGCACACCTAGATCCTGCAACGCCTGCACGGCGGGGCGGATACAGGCCAGTGTGGGCAAGCCAACATGTTCGATGAACACATCCTGCGTGGCAGCTGTGCCACCCTGCATCCCGTCCATGACCACGACATCAGCCCCGGCCTTTACCGCCAGTGCAGTATCATAATAGGGGCGCGTCGCGCCGACCTTGACATAGATCGGCACCTGCCAACCGGTGATTTCGCGCAACTCAAGGATCTTGATCTCCAGATCGTCCGGCCCGGTCCAGTCCGGATGGCGACAGGCCGAACGCTGGTCGATGCCTTTGGGCAGGGTCCGCATTTCGGCCACACGGTCGCTGATCTTCTGACCCAGAAGCATCCCGCCACCGCCGGGTTTAGCGCCTTGCCCGACCACGACTTCAATCGCATCCGCCTTACGCAAATCATTCGGGTTCATGCCGTAGCGCGAGGGCAGATACTGGTAGACCAGCTTGGATGAATGACCCCGTTCTTCCGGGGTCATGCCGCCATCACCGGTTGTGGTCGACGTGCCCGCAGCAGATGCGCCACGGCCCAAAGCCTCTTTGGCAGGACCAGACAACGCGCCGAAACTCATACCCGCGATGGTGATCGGAATGTCCAACTTGATCGGATTTTTCGCAAAACGTGTGCCTAGCGTTACCGAGGTATCGCAGCGTTCGCGATATCCTTCCAGCGGATAGCGCGAGATGGATGCGCCCAAAAACAGCAGATCGTCGAAATGAGGGACCCTGCGCTTGGCTCCGCCACCGCGAATATCATAGATGCCGGTCGCAGCAGCGCGTCGGATCTCGGCATTGATGGGGTTGGAGAACGTCGCCGACTGGATCGGCAGGGTGCGGGGGATCTGATCGTCCATATCTTTCATACCCTTCTTCCTCAGTATGCGGCGGCGTTGTCGATGTCGAAATTGTACAGCTGCCGAGCCGAGCCGTAGCGTTTGAACTCTTCCGGTTTGGCATCACAGCCCGCCCGGTCCAGCAGGTCTTTCAGTATCTCCAGATGTTCGGGACGCATTTCCTTCTCGATACAATCGGCACCAAGACTTTTGACCGAGCCGCGCACGAACAGCCGCGCCTCGTAGAGTGAATCCCCCAGCGCATCGCCTGCGTTTCCGCAGACCACCAGGTTTCCGGCTTGCGCCATGAAGGCGGACATGTGGCCGATATTGCCGTGCACGACGATGTCGATGCCTTTCATCGAAATGCCGCAGCGCGAGCTTGCATTGCCCTTGATCACCAGCAATCCGCCATGGCCGGTCGCGCCGGCATATTGGCTGGCGTCACCATCGACGATGACCTGACCGGACATCATGTTCTCTGCAACACCCGGCCCGACGGACCCTTCGACCTTGATAGTTGCCTGCTGGTTCATCCCCGCGCAGTAATACCCGGTCGATCCCTTGACCGTCACCTCGATCGGCGCGTCCAGCCCAACGGCAATCGCATGGCTGCCCTTGGGATTTACAATTTCCCAACGGGTCTGGTTGGTCTCGGAATTTTGTGCCTGCAAGCAAGAGTTCAATCCGCGCAGCCCGTCTGCCTCTAGATCATAGGTCTGCATATCAGGCGGCCTTTTCGTGGGTTGTGGGGCTGTCGTTGTGCGACCAGAAATAAACGGTGGACGGTTCAGGTTCCCAAACTCGTGCATCTTCGATGCCGGGCAGGTTCACTAGGGCGCGATACTCGCTGCCAAAAGCCACATACTGATCGGTTTCAGCCATCACGGCTGGTTTACACGCGATCGGATCACGCACGACGCCAAAGCCGTCCTTGGTTCCCACGACAAAAGTGAAGAAACCGTCCAGATCATCGATGCTGGATTCCAGAGCCTCGCCCAAGGTGGCACCATTCATCATCTTCCAGGTCAGGTAGGCTGCGCCAACTTCGGTGTCGTTCTCTGTCTGGATCGTTACACCCGCGCGGCGCAGTTTGCGGCGCAACGAGTTATGGTTGGACAGCGACCCGTTATGGACCAGACATTGGTCGGACCCTGTATTGAACGGGTGGGCACCCATTGTGGTCACCGCAGATTCCGTCGCCATGCGGGTGTGTCCGATGCCATGCGTGCCGCTCATTCCGCTGAGGTTAAAACGCTCGGCAACATCCTTCGGCAGGCCGACTTCCTTGTAGATTTCAAGGCTGTCACCACGGCTCATCACCCGGACCGACGGGCGGATCTCAGCCAGAGCGGACCGTGCAGCTTCGAACTGACCGGCAGGAATTTCCAAAACGGCATGTGTGTCGTTGTTTCTTTGACCAACAGACGTACCCAGGCTTTTGCCCAACTCGTCCGCAAGGTCGACAAAATCGGTTTCGGGGTTGGGGGACTGAACCGTAATCTTGGTTTTACCCCCCGATTCTGCGCCATAAATCGCAATACCGGCACTGTCGGGGCCACGATCTGTCATCGTGATCAGCATGTCTGTCAGCATATTGCCCAGTTGAGGAGCAAGGGACTGATCTTTGAGGAATAATCCAACAATTCCGCACATGGCTGGCAGATCTCCTTGTGTGTTTCGTTATGATTCGACGGTACCAATTATTCTGCAGGATATCAATAACGGTAGGAAAGTTTTTTTCCTGTCAGGCAATGGACGCATCCATTGATCTTGCGCCCATTGCCGGTTCTCAAAACCGGATCAATAACGATCCAGCTGTGCTTTTACTCTGTCTTCGTCTCCTGCGTGGCGGGCTTTTTCAAGATGCTCGCCCTCGCGGACAAATTGGATACGGTGCCAGCCGATCCAGAAGACGACGCCGATGATGACCATCAGAATTTCGTACCCCTGGAAGGGATAGACCGGGCCGACTTCGGCAAGATCAACGGCCCAACTTGTATATCCGATTGTAGACATAACGTTCTCCTCTATTTCGCGGCTGCGCCGCGGGCGGCCAGCTCTTCTTTGTCAGCCGCGATGATCGCTGCTTTGGCATCTTCGTAGGCATGGTGTTCGGCGTAATCGAGGCCCTGAAGCTCAACCTCTTCCGGTATGCGAAGAACACCGGCAGCAGCTTGCAACTTGGCCACGATCCAACCGGGCATGAAACCCAGCACAAAGAACATTATGACTGCACCGGTGACCTGTCCGACCGGATTGATCGTCGCATATCCTTCGTAAGGCGAAGACGGGACACCCCACAGGACAAACCCAGCAATGATGAGGCCAATGACACCTGAGTACCCGTGCACTGCAACCGCCCCGACAGCATCATCCAGCTTGAACCGGCGTTCGACCCAGTAGTGCAGCTTGTAGACAATCACGACACCGATCGCGCCGATGATCATCGCCTGGATCGGGTGGTACAGGTCATTCCCTGCGGATGCGGTGATAACACCGGCCAGCCCGCCAGAGAACGTCCAGAAGGCATCGCCTTTTGAAACCACATACGCCGCCATCAATCCACCAGACAGAGACATCAGGAAATTGAAGGTGATCGCCGAGAGAGTCGTCGGAGCCAGATAGATGTTTGTTGCGGTCCAGGTCACACCAGTGATCTGCCCGTCAATCGCCTCGGGAGAGATCACCGGAACGTTGCAGGCAGCGTAGAAACCCCAGAAACCGGTGTAGATCAGGAAAATCCCGATCGTCAGCATCCACGGATTGTGAGGTGGAATATCCCGAGGAGTTCCGTCCTTAGCAAACTTGCCAAGGCGTGGACCCAGAACCATGATCACACCAAGCGCATACCCCCCGGCGATCGCGTGAATAACGCCGGATGCATAGGCATCATGATACCCCAGAACACGCACCATCCAGCCGGCATAGTGCCAACCCCATGCGGCATCGATGATCCAAAAGACCGACCCGATCAGCACCGCATGTACCCAAAGGGCCGAAGATCTGATCCGCTCGATCACCGAGCCGGAAACGATCGAGGCCGCGGTCCACGAAAACAGCAGGAATGCGGCCCAGAAGACCCCTGTGATTCTGTCGCCAAGGTTGGTGGCCATTGTGTCGGCCCAAGGCAGATTCGCGGCACCCGCTTCTGCATCCAGACCGCCCCAGAACGGAAAGTTCGGAAAGGCCCAATAGATCCACCATCCGAAGAAGAAGAACGTGACCGTCACCAGCGGGATGATCATGATGTTTTTCATCAATGTGTGCATGTGGTTACGCGCTCGGCTGGCGCCGACCTCGTACATGCAAAAGCCCACATGGATGAGGAACATGAAGACGACCGTTACCCAGTAATAAAACTCGGTAAAGACCGTTGTGAGTGCGTTTAGATTACCATCCACTTCGTAGTCTCCCTGTTGTTGCAGCAGGAGGTCCGCCCGCGCAGAATTTCCTGCTGGGAATATTTATCCACTCAGAGGACATTTTCATTTGCGACCTGTCAATAGATATGTGGGGCAAACACCTTTTAGGCTTGTCCGCGACCTACGCTTTGGCACACCATAAACGGACCTAAACATTTGACAAACAACTGACAAATTCCTTTCTCAGGAATGTTTCCAGGGTGCAAAAATTGCAGGCTAATATTCCCAGCAGGAAAATTTTCTGCACTCAGGTGTTGATTTTCAATCCAACATCGGCCTCAATGTGGCCAACAAAAACGATCAACGGGAGACCTGAACCATGGCCATTCTTTGGAGGACGTCGGCCCTTGCGCAGCGCCATGCCGAGATCGGCGGCGAGCTTGAGGACTGGAACGGAATGGGGACCGCTTGGTTCTATGACCACAGCCCTGACCGTGCCAAGGCGGACTACGAAGCCATCCGCACCAAAGCTGGTCTTATGGATGTATCCGGCCTGAAAAAGGTTCATGTGGTTGGCGAGGATGCCGCCTATGTTATTGATCGCGTCACCACGCGGAATGTGGAAAAGATCATGCCGGGCCGATCGACCTATGCCTCGATCCTGAATGCTGAAGGCAAGTTTGTTGATGACTGCATCATCTATCGTCTGTCGGTGAACACGTGGTTGGTGGTGCATGGCACCGGAACAGGCATGGAGCAGCTGACATCGGTGGCGGCAGGCAAGAACTGCTCGGTCATTTTTGACGACGACATGCATGATATGTCGCTGCAAGGGCCAGTCGCCGTTGACTTCCTGGCAAAGCATATCCCCGGCATTCGTGACCTGGCTTATTTCGGTATCATGCAGACCAAGCTTTATGGGTGCCCGGTGATGGTTTCGCGGACCGGGTATACCGGTGAGCGTGGGTACGAGATTTTCTGTCAGGCCAAACATGCTGTGCATCTGTGGGACAGCATTCTGGCTGACGGCAAGGACATGGGCATCGTACCGGTCCAGTTCTCGACACTCGATCTGCTGCGCACCGAAAGTTACCTGCTGTTCTATCCGGGCGATAATTCGGAAACCTATCCGTTCGATGGTGAGACGTGTGGCGATACGCTGTGGGAACTGGGTCTGGATTTCACTGTCTCGCCCGGCAAGACCGGCTTTATCGGCGCCGAGAACCATTATGCCTCGAAGGGCAAGGAACGGTTCAAGATCTATGGCGTCAAGCTGGAAGGCACGACACCGGCGAATGAGGGCGCGGACCTGCTGCAGAACGGTGAAAAGGTCGGTGTTGTCACCTTTGGCATGTATTCCGAAATCAACGGGCATAACGTGGGTATCGCGCGGATGCCGGTTGCCTGCGCATCGCCCGGAACCAAGCTGACGGTGCGCAACGGAGATGGAACGGAAATAGCGGCGACTGCGGAGGAGATGCCGTTCTACGATCAGGATAAATCGATCAGAACCGCAAAGGGCTGAGTTTCAGGGGGCGCGACGGGCATACCGTGGCGCCCTTTTCCTATTTGAGGGTACAATGTCAAAGTTCGAATTTCCCAAGTCAATCACAAGCCGACCGATCTGGGGCACGCTGGAGGCTCGGCAGGGCGACCATCATCTCATGATCGCCGAAGCCGAAGGCGCCGAAGCCGTTCTCGACATCGCGACGCCTGATCTGATGGCCAAAACGCACCTGATCTATATCCCCAAAGGGACGGACTACTCGGAAAGGTTGCAGGCGCTGAACCCCGCGCAGTTCTACGAAGGACCTTCCTATGCGGCCGCGCTGCAACGCATCCGCCGCGTACTGGAGGACGCGCATATGGGACTGCAGGTCTATCTGAGCGGTACTGAGGGCATGATGGGCCAGGCCATGAACGAGGTGACAGCAGTCGGCCTGCCACACACGGCAATACAGACCGAGCATCGCGGTTCAGTTGCACGCCGGATGCAATGTGTGCACTGCAAAGGCATCACCGAAGATGTCGAGGTTGATCCATTTGTCTGCTCGCATTGCGGGCTGAATCTGTTCGTGCGCGATCACTACTCCCGCCGGCTTGCCGCCTATCAGGGTGTCCGCGTCGACGCCGAAGATCATGGCAACGTGCCCGAGCCGAAAGGGATTTACGAATGAGCGGTGCCGAGAAAATTCAGGTCAAAGTGACCGAAATCACCCCGCTGAATGAACTGGTGACGCGGTTCCGGTTCGAACGCATCGACGGCGGTCAGTTGCCAACATTTTCCGGCGGGGCGCATACCGTTGTCGAAATGAAGGATGGCGGCATCACACGGCTTAATCCTTATTCCCTGATGTCCGACCCGTTTGATCAGTCATCCTATACGATCTCGGTCCGGCGTGACGATGAAGGCAGGGGCGGTTCGTTGTTCATGCACCGTCAGGTCAAGCTGGGTGATGAAATGACCATCAGTTATCCGGTCAACCTGTTCTCGCTTGACTTGCGCGCCCGCAAGCACCTGTTTCTGGCCGGTGGCATTGGCATCACGCCCTTTCTGGCGCAGATCAAGCAACTCGAACTGCTGCACGGGCACTGGGAACTGCATTACGCTTGTCGAAACACGGCATTGGCGTCTTATGCCGAGCAACTGACAGACAGTCATCCGAATGAAACCCATCTGTATTACGACGACCAAAACCAGCAGATTGATCTGAAAAACCTGCTGAGCGGGCAACCCTTGGGTACACATGTATATGTCTGCGGTCCCAAGGGCATGATTGATTGGGTGCGCAACACCGCGGCTGCCGAAGGCTGGCCCGAGGATTGCGTCCATTACGAAGAGTTTCTGGCCCCGCGACCCGGCAAACCGTTCGAAGTGCGGTTGGCCACATCGGACAAAGTTATTCATGTGGGCGAGAATGAAAGCCTGCTGGAGGCGATCGAACGTGAAGGGGTGGATGCTCCGTATCTGTGCCGCGGCGGGGCCTGTGGCCAATGCGAAACAGTTGTGCTGGATCATGATGGCAATTTCGTTCACCGCGACCACTGGCTGACCGATGAGGAAAAGGCAGCGGGCAAGAAAATCATGCCCTGTGTATCGCGTTTCGAGGGCAAGTCCCTCGTGCTGGACCGCTGAGAGGAGGCCCAACATGACCATTCAATTCAACGACGAGTCCTTCCGCGACGATTATACGTTTCATAACTCGGACTGGGCGATAAATCGCTTTCCGTTTCCGTTCCACGAAGACAGCTACATGTATTCGGTCAACATGGAACAGCATCGCGGCGGGCCCGAAGGGTCAGTCTATGAAAAGCGGTTCGATGTGGACGAACATTACGTTTCGGAAATGAAAGACCGCGCCATCGTTCTGGATCAGGACCCGCTGCGTTGCCAGTCTTTGCCACACATGACATTGGCGGGTTGGGACATTCTGGAACTGATTATGGTTTGCAAGTCCGAGGATTACCCGGATCTGTTTGAACTGCACCGCAACGGCAACCAGTGGCGCTGGATCAACAAACCATTGGGGATTGATCACAGCTTTACCTTCATGGATGAAACCACCCTGCCCTGCGGGCCGATGGAATATATCACCCGTCAGGCCCAGGGTGACTATGCGGTGCTTGATCAACGTGACGACATGCTGTGGATGGATGCCGGAATGGTGACCACCCAGGCCGACTGGAGCCTGGATTTCGACATTGGCATGAACTTTTTCGAATGGCACGCCCCGGTACCACTGGCCCACGAGATGGGTATCTTTCAGCGTGCGCTGAAATTCTTGCTGAGTATTCAGCAGGGCGCACCCGCACGCCGCCTGAACTGGACCATGACGGTCAACCCGCTTTTGGATACCAGCCCGGAGAACTACCATAAATGGGGTATTCAGAAAACCACACTGACACCGGAGAATATTGGCCAAAAACAACATCTTCGGGTCGAGTTGCAGACATTCTTCCGACTACCGCGTTCAAACGCGCTGTTATTCCCAATCCGCTGTTATCTGTGTAGTTTTCAGGATCTGATGACTGTACCGAAATGGGGTCGTCGCCTGCATCGTGTTGTTCGTGATCTGCCAGTGGAACTGGCAACCTACAAAGGGTTCATCGACAACCGGCCGCTGATGCTGGACTATCTCAGCCAGTTCGACGACGGGTTGCCCACCTCGCCCGGGATCTGGCCGGATCTGGAAACGGAACCCCCCTTGTCAAAGTAAACCGGCAATGTCAGGTGTCTTGGCTGTTATGACTGATCCAGACAGAACACCGTGGCTCATCCCGAGCGATGACTTCGCTCTGTATGACGCTCTGGCGCTGCTGCGCGAGTCCTTTCGGTACATGGATGCTCGGATCGACCCTCCGTCGTCCATCCATCGTCTGAACGTGGACGGAATGCTTGCGCATTGTCAAAGTGGCGGAGAAATCTGGGCCATCGGCCGACCGCTTTTCGCCTGCATGTTTCTAACGCCCAAGCCCGACAGCTTGTACCTTGGAAAGCTGGCAGTGAAGGACGGATTGCGAGGACAGGGTATTTGCCGGTCCTTGGTGGATCATGCTGCAATCCGCGCAGCGCAGCTTGGCCTGCCCGCGCTGGAACTGCAAACGCGCGTGGAGCTCACTGAAAACCATCGCATATTTTCCAGGCTTGGGTTCACGATTGTCAGCACGGGCAGCCATGAGGGGTATGACAGACCCACAGATTTCCTGCTGCGCAAGCCGATCAGTTTGTCTGCGGATAGCTGATCACTGAAAGATAGCGTGCCGGCAGATTGACCAACCGTTCCGGGCCGTGGGGTGCGTCGGCGTCAAAGAACAGGGTATCGCCGGGCTTCAGGGGATAAATCTGGTCCCCGTGGCGATAGTCTACCTCGCCTTCAAGCATGTAAATCGTCTCAATTCCGCCATGTTGGAACGTTGGGAACACATCGGATTCAGCAGTCAGTGTGATCAGGTAAGGTTCCACGATTACACCTGATCCATTGGCGCCGATATGCCCAAGCAGGTTGTACTGATGGTTGGCGCGAGTTCCCTCGCGCTCCAGTTCGACCCCTTCGCCAGCTTTCGTATGAACCGCTTCGCGGCGTTCTTCAAACTGGCGGAAAAAGCTAGTCAGAGGAACCGAGAGCGCATCCGCCAGCAATTGCAGGGTTGTCAGAGAAGGTGACGTGTTGCCGTTTTCGATCTTCGACAACATGCCGATTGACAACCCAGTTAGCTGAGCCAGGTCTGCAACCGTGATGTTCTGCTGTTTACGAAACGCTCGAACCTCGCGACCAATGGCGACTTCGAGAACTTTTTCCCTGTCACCCGAACGAACCGAATGCGGGTCCTGACTCAGATTTATCGCCATGTCTTTGTCTTTTTTTTTCAATTTCACTCTTTCAACGTCTTGCTACACTTGTCCAAACCGGTTCTGCAACCAGGCGCGGTGCAATAGCCCATCCAATTCGGACCACAATAGCACCAAGCTTTCCTGATAGTAAAATAATCATGCTGACAGAGAATATGAGCACACTGTTCAATCGCAGGAACCGTTCCGCTGCACGCAGGTGTTTTGCCAAAACGCTGGACTGCCAGGTTTCACTGCATCAATCTGAAATCTCGGCTAAATCGACCCAGCGATTTACTTGGGTCGATTTCAGTACTGCGCCACAGAATCGCATTTCGTAGCGACCGTCTTCAAATGTCGCCAGTTGCGTAAAGTGCGACATGCTGCCTGTCGTCAGGGAATTTGGGACAGTTGGCCGCCTGAACTAAGAGAGGATCAGGCTCACCTGGTTGTTTTGATTATGCGGCGGATTCGAGGTGGAGCAAGCGCCGGGTTTCGATTGTCTTTTGTTTGGTCCTTCCTCGTTGTCTTAGTATGGTCTGCCCGCGTCCGAAGTAGACATCGGCCGGGGTTAGGTGTTCAGTTTCGGCATCTGGTGGATTGGATTTAGGATGGATCGATCTGGTTTTGATGTCCAGATTTTGCAGATGTATTCATATGGTGCGAGACCGCTGAGCGTCTTCAGTCTGAGGGCAAAGTTGTAGGGGTCAATTGCGGAAGAGTGTGGAATCCAACGCTAAGAAAACAATGACGCCATTGCGGGACGGGGCGAAATGACACTCTGAGCGATTTCGTGTTGCGCGCGCTCACAGCACCTGTATGCCGCAGGGACGGAAATTTCGGTGCCGCGGTGCAGCGCGGAGACCGGCCATTCATCGACTGCGCAGCAATTTTCGGACACCCAATTTACGAGTCGCGGACGAGAGTCCTATTTCGCTGCGGTTGCACCAACGTCCGGTCGCACGACGGGTTTCTAGTCAACGATCACCACCTGCCCTGTGAGAGCACCCTCGACACATTTCGCATATGCCAATCCAACATGATGGGATGAAACCGGTTTGTGGCCGTGAAACCATGCGCCGTAACGTGGCGCGGACACGTCCAACATGCCCGGACTGACAACATTGACTCTCAACCCGCGCGGCATCTCGATTGCAGCGCTCTTTACGAAGCCTGCCAATGCTCCGTTAGCGGTTGCCGCATTTGAACCCATTCTGATCGGATCGCGATCAAGAACACCGCTTGTCAGAGTGAAGGAACCTGCATCCGAAATGACGTCCAGCCCAGCCAGGACAAGGTTCACTTGCGCCATAACCTTTTGCTGAAGACCCACCATGAAGGTCACTTGGGTCATCTGCGGCAACGGGGCAAAGGTCGCGTCGCCTGCACAGGACACCACAGCATCGAAATTGCCGAGGCTTTCATACAGTGATTTCACCGCGTTTAAGTCACTTGAATCGACCCGATGGTCCCCACTTGAACGTCCCACTGTGACGATTTCATGCCTTTGCCGAAGCTCCTTGCAGGCAGCTTGTCCAATATCACCACCTGCTCCGACTACGATAATTCTCATGCCTGATCCTTCAATATCTCATCATAGCGTTTCAGTTTTCGATTTAGGATCACGCGGCATCGGTCCAGATCGGCCTGTCGATCTTCCAGGCGGCGGCTATGTGCCAAAAGGGCAGCTTTGCGCTCAGGGACTTTGCCGTCGCCGGATGCGTAAAGCTCCGCAAAAGCCCGCATTTCTGCCAACGGCATACCTGTCGAACGAAGGGACGCCAGTAACTCTAACCAATCGGCATCTGCCTTCGAGAATTTGCGCTTGCCATCCGCGCCGCGTTGGACGAATGGACACAACCCCGATTTCTCATAGAAACGAATTGTTGAAGCGCTGAGTCCGGTGCGTTCTGCAACTTCTGAAATCATCATGCGATCTGATCCTCTCGCCCAAGTCCCTACCTACCTGAAGCTACTTCAGGTCAAGCAACTTCTGCAGAAACTCTCAAAAGCCGCCATTCTCGCATCGCGCAGCTTCGGCCACTCTGGCTCGCTGCAAAGCGCTTGGGCAGTATCGATGCGGACAGACAGGACTTGGCGCGCCGCGGCCAAGGTCAGCTTTCGACGTATCAGGCAGCCACCATATCAACTTCGGCAGCCGAGAATCCAAAAGAAGCGACCATGTTCCGATGGGCATCGGTCCCAAGGAATTGCGAAAGAACTGCGTCGACTTCGTTCCGCAGGTTTGTGTCGTTCAAACCAAACGCGAATGACCCGAACGCAGGAGGTTTTTCTGAGTTTGGCACAAGGATCAGCTCCAGATCCCATTCCGGGTTCTGCTCGATAAATCCACCATGCGCTCGGCCCACGCTGGCATAGGCATCGGCGGTGCCTTCACAAACAGCTTGTGCGGCCTCGACATATGTTTCGAAAATCATGATGCGCTCTGCGCTGACGCCAAATTCAATCGCCGAGCGATGCTGAAACTGGTCCCGGATAACCGCCAAACGGATATCAGAATTGTCGGCAACCGATCGATATCCGCTCAAACCCATCTGATTGCCCCCAGCCACCAGGAGCCCGTCGGGTTGCGCCCAGATCGGGCGGCTGAACAATGCGCTCTTCCTGCGTTCTTCCGTTCCAAAAAGACCGGTCGTCATGCGCCATCGGCCATCCCCGACCCCGGGCAAGAGTTCAGCAAATTCCGTTTCTACCATTTCAAAACCGGCAATGCCAAGTTGCGCCATTACATACCGCGCGAGCTCAACGTCACAGCCGGTGACGAGGCCTGTTGCATCGATGTAGTTGAACGGCGGTTCGATCAGGTAGGCAAACTTCATGGGTCATCCTCTTTGGTGTCCGGGCCATAGCTGGCGATCTTGATGGCGAGGATACTTTCGCATTTTTCGAGAGTAGCGCGTTTGGCTTTTAGCGTTGACGCGTGGCCCAACAGGATTTGTCGCCGTTCTTCGATACCTGCATCGCCCGCTTTGGCAAGAGTCGTAAACCGACGCATTTGCTTGAGTGGCATGCCGGTTTCGCGCAGCCAATAGAGCAGAGTCAGCCACTCGACCAAACGAGGCGTAAACCGACGATGTCCATCGGTGCCACGCTCGATCTCTGGCAGCATTCCCGACTTCTCGTAGAACCTTATAGTATGTGCGGATAGCCCACAGGCTTCCGCCGCTTCAGCAATTCTCATCTTCGCAAATGTTCCTCTGATCTCTGGGTAGCGAGTTAGAGCCACTCTAAGTCAATAGCGACTTTTGAAAAGCTGGCATTCGTGCAGAGTGCGGTATCTGTCAAACTGGGCTCTGGGCGGTCATCGAAGGCGGAGCAGCATCTGAATTAAGAGAGATCTGTGGAGCCATCGAGGACGGCCCAAACCAATCTCTCAGCGCAACCCTATACTCTACGGTCGCTGCCCGAAATTCAGACATTCGCTGCAGGCACGAAAGGTAAGATCACCGCAAGGTCAGCAGCGCGAACAAAGCTGGCATCGACAATTCGTGTTTGAGATCCACTACCGATGCAAGTCTCCGTTCAAGTATCGCAGACCGGTGTCGATGATCACGGTCACTACGGTTTTGCCCGGTCCAAGTTCCTTGGCCTTTTTCAGGGCCGCCCAGATGTTTGCACCTGACGTCACACCGCCAAGCAAACCTTCCTGGCCAGCGAGCGCCCGGGCCCCCCAATAGGCGTCTTCATCCTTCACTGGAATAACATCATCAATGAGGTCCCTGCGCAGGATCTTCGGCACGAAGGATAAGCCTATCCCCTCGAGCTTGTGCGTACCACTGGTGTCACCTCCTGAGAGGTTGCGCACGTAGTTGGGCTCCACGGCGACAATTTCGGTGTTGGGATTGTGCGTCTTCAAGACCTCAGCATTGCCCGAAATGCAACCGCCACCGCCCGCAGCCATGACGAAGGCATGTACGGGAGTGTTTACTTGGCTCAGAATTTCCTGAGCCATATCGTGATACCCCAGCTTGTTATCTATGTTGTTCACCTGATCCGGCCAAAACGTGCCTGGTTCACCGGCCAGTTCTTTTGCGCGCACGATCATCCGGTCGAGTACATCCGCAGTCAGCACGCCGCCCTCAGCGTGGACAATTTCCACTTCCGCGCCGAACGCTCTCATCGTTTGTAGCTTTTCCTCGGAGAACCCGTTTGAAGACACAAAGTGGGCCTTATACCCGCGAGTGGCACAGACCATCGCCAGCGAGCTTCCGGTGCTGCCACCAGTGTACTCGACAACGCGCCCACCGGGCTTCAACTCTCCGCGCCGTTCGGCCCCTTCGATCATCGACAAGGCCATGCGGTCTTTCATACTGCCCGTTGGGTTGGCCCCTTCCCACTTCACATAGATGTCGGCGTGATCGGGTCCTGTCAGATGGGACAGTTTGATGAGTGGGGTATTGCCGATGGTGGTCATTTTGGAGCCTTTCGCGGACTGTCATCACCAGCGGCTTCCATAAATTAAGTCACAATCCGAGTCAAACTTCCATTTTTTAAGTAACTGCACTAAGTTCAACAAATTGACAGCTAACATGAGGACGGAATGACCCAAACAGAGCATGAGTTTCGTTCCCGATGCTCGATTGCGCGCAGCCTTGAGATCCTTGGTGACAAATGGACCCTGCTGGTGGTGCGAGACCTGTTGTGGCACGGAAAACATACATTCCAGGAATTGCAGAACAGTGAGGAACACCTGCCCCCAAACCTTCTGTCTCAACGACTAAAGCGGTTGATGGAGTGGGGGCTTGTGGAGCGGGAGGCCTATCAGGTCAGGCCTGTGCGCTATCGTTACATGCTTACCGACCGGGGGCGAGCGTTAGAGCCAACCTTGTTGGGGATCATGAACTGGGGGCACTTGCACTTAGGGGGAGGACTGTTCGACCCAACGCTTGGCAAGACAGTGGCTGGAACATCGGTCTGAGTTTCCAGACACGTTCGTCCTGGGTTCGTAGCAGACCTGGGAGCATGCGCGTCAACTAGATCCCAGAGTTTGCGACACATCCTCGGCATGTCCGAAGCAGAATACCAACGGCTTCGCGATCTGACCAGCGAATGGCGTTTCGGCAACAACTATCTGCTGACGGTCCTCCTGGAACACTTAGACGATGTTGTGGACAGGAGGCTTGGAGCACCGTGATGGCGGACTTCATCGACGAAAACGGTCAGCTGGAAAGCGGCAGATTGCGTTAGCTGATGATGAGGCCCGGCCGATAGTGTTGAAAAACTCTAATTTTGCCCAAAAGTGGTGGAATAGTTAGCCGTAGAGAGCCAGTCGAAGACCCCGGCTAGGCATAAGAACACAGTTTCGACGTCGTCAATCTGGATTTGACCAAGGCTTCGGCAAAGGTGACGGCACAGGCAACACCATCAACAACTGGTAAACCAAACTCCTCGGATAATTGTGACATCAAGTCTGTCATTCCGGCACAACCCAGAACGATGGCTTCAGCTTTGTCCTCGTCAATGGCGGCGCGAATTTCAGCCCGTATCTTATCTATTGTCGCCGGATCGTTTTCCTCAAGCTTCAGAACCGGCACGTCCGATGCCCGAACCCGGGCGCATCTGCGATCCAGGCCATATTTCAACAAATTTGTTTCCAACCCAGCCAGAGATCGGGACAGCGTAGTAATGACGCTGAATTTTGGACTGATCATGGAGGCCGCGTGATAGGCGGCCTCACCAACACCAACGACCGGAGCCGAGGTGATGCAACGTACAGCGTCGACACCTGTGTCATCGAAACAGGCCACTACGATGCCATCCACATCCGGATGCTGCTTGACCACATCCAACAAGCCCGGAACACAAGTAGAGACATCCAGATAGCCCTGTATGCTGGCGGGACCGTCTTGCGAAGTGGCAGCAATAATCATGGTTTCAGGATGCGCAGCCGCCCGCGCTGCCTCTTCTATCTTTCGCGTCATGGAACTGGTGGTGTTGGGATTGACGACTAGAAGTTTCACAACGTCCTCACATTTCTCCGCCCAGATAGGCGGCTTTGATCCGGGGATCGGTCAACAGCTCTTTGGAATTGCCCGCGATCACCACATTCCCAGTGGTCAACGCATAGGCGCGGTGCGAAATCGAAAGCGCCATGCGCGAGTTCTGTTCCACCAGCAGCACAGACACACCTTCGTCCCGGTTGATAGCTACAATAGACCGCGCAATGTCTTGCACCAGTTTGGGCGCAATTCCCAACGACGGCTCATCCAGCAACAGAAGGCGTGGCTTTGCCATCAGAGCGCGCCCGATCACCATCATCTGCTGCTCGCCACCCGACAAGGTTCCTGCCGACTGGCTGTAGCGCTCTTTCAGGCGCGGAAACCGTTCCAGAACCGAATCCAGAGTGCGCTGAACATCCGCTTTGTCCGAGCGGGTAAACGCCCCCATGAGAAGATTGTCTTTTACCGACATGTACGGGAAGACGCGCCGCCCTTCGGGCACCATAGCGATGCCTTTCGAGACGATCTCGGCCGGGTTGGTTCCGGCAATCTGTTCGCCCTCGAACGCGACCGAACCGGATTTGATCTTCGCCAGCCCAGTGATCGCCCGCAGGATCGAGCTTTTGCCTGCCCCATTGGCACCGATCAAAGCAACCGTTTCGCCTTGCTCAAGATCAATCGATACCCCTTTAAGGGCATAGACGTGATCGTAGTAAAGCTCGACATCCTTGAAATCTAACATCTTGGTCATGGCTCAGATCCCAATCTCGTCGTCGGCGCTGCCCAGATAGGCTTCGATAACTTTTTCGTTGTTCTGGATTTCTACCGGTGTGCCCTCGGCGATCATCTCACCGAAATTCAGCACGACGATCCGGTCCGAGATATTCATCACCGCAGGCATGTCATGTTCTACCAGTAGAACGGTCACCCCCCGGTCATCTCGCACCTTGCGCACCAGATTGACCATTTTCATGGTCTCGTCATGGTTCATCCCGGCGAAGGGTTCATCCAGCAGCAACACCTTGGGATCGGTTGCCAGACCAATCGCGATCCCCAACGCCCGCAGGTTGCCCTGTGGCAGGTTTGAGGCCTGTTCGTTTGCAATCTCGGTCATGCCGAGGAATTCGATCAGATCGTCGGCATATTGCCCGAAGCTGTCGACATCTTCATGCGCCGTTTTTGTGCCCCAGAAATACCCGGCCAACGAAGCACGGGCCCGTAAGTGCTGAGCGACAATGATGCTTTCGCGCACTGTCATGGATTTGAAGATCGTCGTTTCCTGAAACGTACGGACAACGCCCCTGCGGGCCACTGCGTGTGGTTTCAGGTTTGAAATTCTCTCGCCCTTGAACAGCACCTCTCCGGTCGTGGTCGGCAGGAAGGATGAGATCATCTTGAACAGCGTGCTTTTGCCCGCACCGTTCGGTCCGATCACCGACAGGATCTCGTTTTCATTGACGTTGAACGAGATGTTGCTGTTCGCGGTCAGGCCACCGAATTTCTTGGTGACATGGCGGACTTCCAGAAGATGGCTCATTTGTCCTCTCCTTTCTTGCCAGGCAGACGCAGGCTGAGCAGCCCGTTGGGCAGGAACAGCATCAGGATGATCAGCAAGCTGGAATAGGCCAGCAGCTGGAAACGACCCAACTCGAACAACAGGTCCCAGCCAAAATACAGGACCAGCGTGCCCAACATCGGGCCAAACACATATCCCAGACCACCGAGGAAGCAATTCAGCATGAAGTTCACACTGTCGGCGACCTGAAAGCTGGACGGATAAACCGATTGCGCGATCGATCCGAACATCGCACCGCCAATGCCGCCCAGAAAGGACGAGATGGCAAAGACGATGACCCGGATATACGAGATGTTCACACCTATGGAGCTGGCCAGTTCCTCATTCTGCTGCATCGAGCGGCAAAGGTGGCCAAGGCGCGAATTCACCAGCCGGTACATGGCGGCAAAGGTCAGGACCATCAGAACACAGGCGGTGTAGTAGAAGGCCAGTCTTGGGTTCTCCAGTGTTCCGAAATCGGGTATCAGAGGGATACCCAGGATCGACACCCCGCCCGGAAGCGGGATCGAGGTGATGCCCTTGGCACCATTCGTGACAGGCAAGGCAAGCGCAGTCAGGGTGACGACCTGTGTCAGCACCAGCGAGATCATTGCAAAATACACGCCCCGCAGCCGCAGGATCGGCAGACCGATCAGAACCGCCACACCGGCTGCAAAGAGGCCCGCAAGCGGCAGGGACAGCCAGAACGAAATGCCAGCCTTGGTCACCAGAATGGCCGAGACATAAGCTCCGATCAGGGCAAAGGCGCCCTGCCCTATGTTAATGCGGCCGATATAGAAGGTCAGCCAGACACCGGCACTGGCGATCGACAGCAGCGCTACCGAGGTCAGCGTGTAGTACAGGTCAGACCGTCCGGAGGCGGCGACAAAGCTGGGAACCGCGATGAAGATGGCCAGCAGGAAGACCGCCACACCGGCCCATTGGATCATTGAAAATTTTGGCACTGCGTTATCCCCACGGTTTGCCCATCAGGCCCTGCGGGCGGATGGCCAGGAAAATCATCAGCGAGACGAAGATCAGCAGATAGGTGATATCGCCATATTGCGAGAGCACCGCTAAACCGATGGCTTCCATGAAGCCAAGGATGATACCGCCTGCGATTGCGCCGGAAATCACACCTGCGCCGCCGATCATGACCATCATGAAAGCCTTGATTGAGGTCGGTCCGCCCATACCCAGATTGACGCCGGTAATAGTCACGAGCAGACCGCCGACCAGACCAGCCAGCATTGCGCCCAATGCAAATCCAATCATGGAGTAGCGAGCAACATTGACTCCCATCAGTTGGGCAGCGGTTCTGTCCTGCGCCAGCGCACGCAGGGCGCGGCCGGTTTTGGAATACTGCATAAACAGGATGAAAGTGACGATCGACAGAATAGCCAGCACGCAGATCAAAATACGGTCATATGGCATGATCAACTTGAAATCCCAGTTGAAAACCCCGTTGACGATCTTGGGCACACCGCGCTGTTTTTCTCCAAAGACCAGCAGGATGACCGCGTCAAACAGAAACGCCAGTCCCGCCGCCAGCAGCATTGTGCTTTCTTCGCGCGATGACCGTCGTATGACTGGGGCGAACAGAAACCGTTCTATCAGCGCGCCGAGCACGGCCAGAGTGATACAGGACGCCAGCAGCGCAAGGATGAAAGGCCAGCCAAGTTGTCCGTAGAAGGTGTAGGTCACAAAGCCGCCGAGAACGTACATCTGTCCGTGAGCAAAATTCAGTACGTTCATCAGGGCAAAGATCAGCGTCAGACCCAAGGCGATCATCGCATATTGCGCGCCCAGATAGATGCCGTTTGCTAGTATCTGTTCCATGATAGTCCCGCGTTAGGTTCGGGTTTCCCGGGCCGATCATCAGCCCGGGAGTTTGAGTGGCTCGTTAGGCTTTCGCCTTGTCTTGGGGAGTTCTGCCTCAGTCGACTTCAGCGACAAAGAGTGTTTCAAACTCTCCGTCCTGGTAAACATTCACTACCAGCGGGACCGCAATCTGACGCTTTTGTCCGAAGGAGGTTGTTCCGACGTACCGCATCACGGCGTCGCCCTTCATGAAAGGGTTCGGTGCTTCGAACGTGTCCATCGTGGTCTGGAACGCCTTGACGTCGTCAATGCCCGCCGGGTTGGCGTTCAAGGTCGCCAGAATATACTCCAGCGCATAGACCTTGGTATTCGATTCATCGTTATATTCGCCGAACATATCAGTGTAACGCTTGACGAATTCCTTCATGTCGTCCGATGCGATTTCAGGCGTCGATGCACCGCCGACCGAGATGAACCCGTTGGCCAGATCGCCCGCACCTTCGCGCAGAACCGTCGCATCCTGCGCGGTTTCGGTCGAGATGATGCCCTGATACCCCAGTTCGCGCGCAGACCGGATCAACTGAGGTGCATTGGCCGGCGAGACGCCGGACAGAACCAGCAAATCAGGCTGCGTGCGCATTACAGGCGTCAGAACCGGGGTAAAATCTGTCGTGTCCACCTGATACGTCACGTTGTCAGACACAACTTCAAGACCCAACGCATTGGCCGCTGCGATCCCTCCATCCCGCTGGCTCAGCGGATCAGACTCGTTGGCAGCAACAAAGGCCACGCTCTTTACGCCTTTTTCGTCGCGCAGGTATTCGTAAATCGCCGGGCCGGATTGATAGTTCGCAACCATGCCCAAAACCGCATTGGACGCCGGAGCGGTATAAAGCTCTTTCGGGAAGGCATATGGGAAATACATGATCCCTTGAGCCTCGGCCACAGGGCGCACGGCGGCAGCGCCGTCATCCACATTCGGACCAACCACATAGTGGATGCCTTCCTGTGCCATCTTCTCCATGCCCGCGATTGCGCGCTTGGGGTCTTTCTGGTCATCGAACGAGACGATTTCGATATCGTAAGTGGTATCACCGATCTTGTAGCCGCCGGATTCATTGATCCAGTCAGCGCGTGCTTCCATCGAGCGCTGGTTCGAGATGCCCCAGGCCGCTGCCGGACCTGAAGTCACACCAACAAAGCCAATCTTGAGAACCGGGTTTTCCGCCCAGGCGGTGGAGCCCAGAACGGATATGGCCAGCGCCAGGGCCGCCGATGATTTCATCAGATTTCTGCGTTTCATTTTTTCCTCCCTATTGAGGTTTGGGCGCCTCTTTCGGGCGCTTGCAAAGGTCATTGAGTCACAGGTCGAATCCCGGTGATGCTGCCAAGCTCAACATTGTTAACAATCTATGTCAACATTTTTTAATGAATGACAGTGTTGATATTGTGAACAAATACTCAATATATTGTCAGTCAGAAGCCGTGCGTCTAAGAAAACGCACAAGAATTCCAGTCGAATTGAAACCAGATGACAGACGCACAACAAATACTCGACACCGTCCAATCTGATCCGGATGAGCAATTGATCGTTGATCGAATTTATTCCGCGGTAATGGAACAAAAGCTGGCGCCACGAACCAAATTGAGCGAACAAACCTTATGTGAGACCTTTGGCGTTGGTCGAATGCGCGTCCGCCGCGCATTGTTGTTATTGAGCAGCCAAGGCATTGTTGAACTTCATTCCAACCGCGGTGCCTTCATTGCTTGCCCAAGCCCCGAAGAAGCCCGAGACGTGTTTGAGGCCCGCTTGATGATCGAAACCGGTATCGTTCGGGATTTGACGCGAGAAATTAGCAACGCGGGGGTCAAAGCGTTGCGGCTTCATATCAAAAAAGAAGATGAGGCTAGGGCAAGGAACGACCAAACAGAAATTATCAGGCTCTCTGGTGAATTTCATGTCGAGTTAGCTAAATGCCACAACAACGCAGTACTCACTCGCGTCGTCAGGGAACTGGTGACCCGGTCTTCTCTGATCGTGGCGCTGTTCGGAACCAACAAGGACTCATCTTGCCCCGATGATGAGCACGCGTCGATCATCAATGCGATCGCGAGTGGTGACCCGCAAGCTGCGGTAGACAGCATCCAACACCACCTTTTTCACGTTAAAAACAGCCTGGATCTGGAAAAAACCCAAAAGGTTGAACCCGATCTGGCCAAGATACTCACCGGGCGCATGTAATTGGATCTGTTGCAAACTTTTGGAATGGCCAGAGTAGCGAATAACCGGACACACCTTTCCTGCGATCTCTGCAAATAGCTGAAATCCCGACGTCGTAGCGTTGGGGAACAGCTGCTTTCGGATCATGTTTGCGACCTCGATGCCGTCCAGACTAGCCGATGCGGACCCGAACGATTTGAACCCGCACATGTGCCGCACGCGACGCTTGATAAACCGGTGATCCTGCTCGATCAGGTTATTCAAATACTTGACCTGACTGTTTGAATTTTGTCGAGGCAACCAAACCGATTAAAGATTTTGTTCACCTCTCGAATGCCCGCTGCGTTGTTTCCGCTTTTGTCGATGACGATCTTGCTCGCGACTCCATTTGAAGACAGCGCTTTGGCAAAGAACCTGGCTGCCGCTGGAGGGTTCCTCCGCTCAGACAGCATAAAATCAAGGGTCTTGCCGTGCTTGTCGACAGCTCGATAGAGGTAAACCCACGCGCCTTTCACCTTGATGTAAGTTTCGTCCATTCTCCACGAACGATCACAAGGTCCTTTGCGGCGACGTGCTGCCTCAGCGATCGCACCAGAATACCGTGTTACCCATCGGTTTAGCGTGGCGTGGTCCACTAAAACAACGCGCTCGGCCATGATTTCTTCCAGATCCCGGTATGACACACCGAATCGGACATAAAAAAACACCGCGAACAGGATCACGTCCTTCGGATATTGCGCGCCTTTGAAAGAAATCATGAACCAACTTTCGACTGATTATACCGAAAGTCATTCACCCGCAGCATCTGACCTCGTCAACAGCCAAATGTTTGCAACAGATCCGTTGAATGCCGTCTTGGAACCAGCCCGAGCCAGGCGGCGAAGTCGCGCCCTCGCGGGAACGTTTCCGGCGGCGGGGCGAGGGCCACCAGCGCAGTTGCGATGAGCGGACCAATTCCAGGCACCGTCATAAGGCGGCGTGCCGTTTCATTTGACCGCGCGCGGCGGGCAATCTCGGCATCCAGTTCTTTGATCTGACCCTCCAGTTGGTTCAACATGCTGATCAGCCTTTCTAAGCACTGGCGCAGGCCTCCATTCAGGTTGTTTGCAAACCCACAATGGCACACCGAGGCCAGCGGGGGCCTCTACACCTTCAGAACCGTACAGGATTTCTCAAATGGAGCGATTTCTTTGCCGACCCGGTGGCAGAACTGGTCGATATGGAACTTAGAACGCTCTGTGGCGGGATCGTCCGGTGGTCCGGCAGATCTCACGAATTGATCGCATTTGAAGAAGGCGGACTTGTACGAAGCCTCGATAGCTTCCAATCGGGTCAGGTCGAAGACTTGGTTGCGGAATTTGGCCTCAACCCAGCTGAAGTTACCGAAGTGCGCGGAGATTCAGACGATCAAGCCCTTTGGATCAGATATCTGAAATAATGAATCGTCTGCACCCGCTACACTTGCGTTCCCCAGCAATCCACTTATGAAAGTGCCATCAATTGACCTAGGGAAAGCTTGCGATGCGCATGCGCGATACGTTCATCAAACCGATGCACCCTGAAGGCATTCGGTTTGTCGCGATCTTTGCCGCCATCACGGTCGGTCTGTTTCTCCTGTCCGACATTCTGGGCTGGATTGGCGTCGGCCTTACGATCTGGTGCTACTATTTTTTTCGCGACCCCGAACGCGTATCACCGACAGGGGAAGGCCTGATTGTCAGCCCGGCGGATGGGGTGGTATCGCTAATCGAAGCGGCAGTGCCGCCGAGTGAGCTTGGGATGCCAAACACGCCCCTCACTCGTGTCAGTGTATTCATGAGCGTCTTTAATTGCCATGTGAACCGCGCGCCCATTGAAGGTGAGATCACCGCCGTTGCCTACCGCCCCGGCAAGTTTTTCAACGCATCCCTAGATAAGGCCAGTGCCGATAACGAGCGCAACAGCCTGCGTATTCGAATGAGGAATGGTCAGGACCTGGCCGTGGTCCAGATTGCCGGCCTAGTGGCCAGACGGATCGTCTGCTTTGTGAAATCTGGCAACGCGCTTCAAACCGGAGAGCGATTTGGATTGATCCGTTTCGGATCCCGGCTGGATGTTTATCTTCCAGATGGCGTGGAGCCGCAGGTGCGTGTCGGGCAAACGATGATTGCCGGCGAAACCATCCTTGCCAGTTTGCACACACCCAATGAAAAGTAGGTGGCTGGATCAGTGACAGAACCATCCGAACAGGAAGAGACCGGGTTTGCGCTGATTCATTTGCTGCCCAATGCACTGACAATAACAGCCATTTGCGCGGGCCTGTCGGCAATCAGATTTGGCGTTCAGGGAAACTACGAGCTTGCGGTGCAGTTGATTATAGCCGCTTGTGTGCTGGATGGGTTGGATGGGCGCATTGCGCGCTTGCTCAGCAGTGACAGCAAAATCGGGGCAGAACTGGATTCGCTCGCGGATTTCTTGAACTTCGGCGTTGCCCCGCCGCTTGTTCTCTATTTCTGGGCTTTGCAGGATGTACCCAGTGCTGCATGGCTCGCCGTGCTGTTTTTTGCGGTGTGCTGCGTTATGCGCCTTGCTCGGTTCAATGTGGGCAGCAAGTCCGAGACCTGCGAACATAACAGCGCTTATTTCGAGGGGGTTCCAGCCCCTGCAGGGGCGCTGCTGGTCATGTTGCCAATGTATCTGTCCTTCGCTTTCGCGGATGCGCCCGCGCTGCCCAGTATATTGATTTGCCTCTTCATCGTGATCATTGGTCTTTTGCTTATCAGTCGCATACCGACCTGGTCTTTTAAAACCACGCGGATTTCACGCGAGAACGCGAAGTTTTTTCTCATCGGTGTCGCTGTTGTTGGCGCCGCGCTGCTGACCTTTGCCTGGGCCACGCTGATCGCGCTTTGTGTCGGATATGTGGGAATGGTCGCCTGGGCGTGGATTGACAGGGAAGCACGTTCTAACCGTTAAGGATACGATATGGACATCAAAGCCGTTCAAACCTCTTACGCTCGCTGGGCACCCGTCTATGACAAGACGTTTGGGGCCGTCACCAATGTCGGGCGGCAGCATGCGGTTGACTATATCAACAGACGTTCTGGCAAGGTTCTGGAGGTTGGCGTGGGCACCGGGCTGTCACTGGAACATTACGGACCCAGGACTCAGGTGACCGGAATCGACTTCAGCGAGGACATGCTGCAAAAAGCACGCGGCAAGGTAAGAGATTTATCCCTGAGCCACGTTGCGGAGCTAAGGCAAATGGATGCCCGCGCGCTTGATTTCCCAGACAACCATTTCGATACGGTTGCAGCGATGCATGTGCTGTCCGTCGTTCCAGAACCGGAAAAGGTAATGGCGGAAATTGTGAGGGTCTGTAAACCCGGCGGCAGTGTGGTGATTACGAACCATTTCAAACGAGAGCGAGGTCTGCTGGCAACCTTGGAACGCGCGTTTGCGCCAATTGCTAACACAATCGGTTGGCACTCTGACTTCGAAATCGACACGGTATTACAAGAGCAAGCGCTAACTGTCGAAGAGCAAAGAGCCCTACCACCGATTGGGATGATGACCTTTCTGGTTTTGAGAAAGTCAGTGGTTGCATAGTGGTCTAATGAAAAGTTAGCGCCTACTAAAACAGGAAGCCGAGCAGAATGACAGGTATTGCCAAGTTGATGACCTGAGCATGTGAGGTATTGGCGAAGACAGGATCAAGCGGTCATTTCCGCAGTGTACTCGTCCCAGAGGTTGAACGCGTCGGAACGAGCGTGGCGGTAAGAGTTTGCGGTGAGTTGATAGCGGCTGGGGCGGAAGACCAGGTTGATTTTGTCATGCGCAGACAGAAATCTCTGAGCCTTTAGGTCAGACTTGAACCGGCCCATGATCTTTTCTCGTTTGCGGGTTGGTCGGTGCGACACTTCGATGGCGTTATTCAGACCTTTGTGGGCATGATGGTCAACCTCTGGTGCAAGTATTTTGATCGGCTTGATATAGCTGCGCAATTTGTCGGTGATGACGACCCTGGGTTCGCCAAACTTGGAAACCGGCCCGAGCAGCCAACAGATCCTCAACGTCAGCTGTGCTCAACCCAAAGCGATGGTAAGCCCAGACCGCGTAGGCAATGATCTCACGAGAAAAGCGAAAACTTTTCAGGAGTGGCATGATCGTTGGGATGTTCATTGGCGCGACATAGCTGGATCATTCAACGTGAACAACTTGGCAATACCGTCGAGTTAGGTTCTTTCGCAAACTTCTCTGAGATCTGCATACATGAAGCTGGAGGGACGATTGTCCAGCCAGTTGGCTGAACTGCTGAAAAAGACGGAATATGGGCGTGAATTGACCTTTGCTGATCTTCTTGAAGACTGTTCGGAAACTACTCGATGGGACCGAACATGAGATCACGTACGTTCGACAATTGGGCAACAAGGCCGAAGACAGTTACTCAGCTGCGTCCACGCGAACCGTCCTGATGCTGGGATCAATACGGCTGTAGGCGGCCAGAAGTCGCGCCGACCACTTCTGCGAAATATAATCGGCCATGAATCGTGACGGTGCGATAAGGACAACACGCCCCCCTGCCCTTTCAGCTTCGGACAGATGTTGAAACCAGCTTGCCCACAGTTCCGGATCGCGACCGTGTAGAATCGCCTGTACCTGCGACCACACATCCCCAGCTGGGCTGTCAGGGGCACTGGGTTTGGTTGCAAAGGGTACGACATTCGTTTCGGGTTCCGGCACGTCAGTCATCCGGGCTTGAAAGTCCGATCCGATAACAGACCACACCTCTTCGGTGTCAATCAGGATTTGTTTCAGATCGATCTCGTACACGGCTACACGACCCCGCGCTGAGGGCCGTTTTACCGTTACCCAACCTAATGTGCGAAATCTGGACATTTCGCGCTTTACGGTTCTTTCGTTCACTGCCCACAGGCGCGAAATTTCTTCCCGCCCAATGGATAATTCGTTGTTGCGCCAGTTATACCGGGTCGTAATCAACGCAATGATACGCAAAATACTTCGTTGTCGGTGCTTGTCGCCTGACAGCGCATGAACGGTCAGAGCAGATAGTATATCATATTTCAAAGCCGGCGCATTTCGCCCGACCGGTTTCGCAAGCTGCATATCCGTTCTCACCGCTCAGTCTGCCTCTGGCGGGTGTGTCCCGCCAATCTCGCGCCGTTTGCCAACGCTTTTCGTCATCTTGGCCTAATTAGCGTCCAAAGCTTCGATTCTGTCAAGCCAAGACTGGAACATCGCGTGATCTTGCGCAGATCAAACTCAAAAAACGAAAAGAAATTTGGTGAAATATTGGTGATGGGGGTCATTCTGTGTGTCCCCTTATTGGGTCTTTGTGTCCCCCTATATGTGGTTATTTCCTTCGGTCCGTCCCCCTAAATACTGGCTGGATAGGGCTGTCTTGATCGTTTTGTTCCACCTGGGGCGGTCGAATCGCTTCGGGTGTTTTTGCGCCTTGTTTTCTTACCCGTGGGTAAGATCGTACTCTCATCATAATTTCTTTTGCTTAAAGTGCAAATCAAGCGTAAATAAGAAACGAGCAGAAATTTACGTTCCAAACTAAGAGACCCGAGGCATGTACACGCACGAAGACCTGAACGCATTGCGCAATCAGTCCCTCAAGTTGCAGGGGTGGATTCGCCAGCAGACCTTTAGCCCTGAGATGGAGAAAACGCTCCGCCGGTTTTCCAGCTGGGAAGTGTCCGAACTGATCTTCCGGGTGAATCAGTCAACCTTTCGCGGAAAGCTTGCAGCCGATCCTTCCCTACCTGGTGGAGAAGTTGAGCCCGACGGGCGTCAGCGCTGGTTCAGCCTGGAAGAGGTGAACGAACTTCGGCGACGGCTCAAGATTAATCGCAAGTCACTGATGCCCCCTCGCCCTGAAGGCAAGCGCGCCATTCGTGCGGCTGTCGCAAACTTCAAGGGTGGCGCGGGAAAGTCGACCGTGGCGCTGCATCTTGCCCATGCAGCCGCCCTGGATGGGTATCGGGTCCTTGTGGTGGATTTCGACCCTCAGGCAACACTAAGCCATTCGATGGGGCTGACGGATGTGGCCGAAGATTATACGGTCTGGGGGATCATGGCGCGTGACCTCATTCGTGAAACAGAACGCATGAATAACCGCCCCGCCGCTGCAGAATCGGGAACCGCCCTGCCCCGCCGGGAGTTGCCGCCCGCGATAACAGATATGGGCCTGGGCGATCTGCGAATTGCTGATTTCATCAAGAAGACCTCCTGGTCGACGATCGATGCGATACCTTCCTGTGCGAACGCAGCCTTTGTTGAATTTGCGTCGGCCCAGTACCGGCACCTGAATCCCGAATGGTCCTTCTTTGCGGCGGTGTCCCGGTATCTGGATCAGATTCCGGATGACGCCTATGACCTTATCCTGTTCGATTGTCCGCCCGCAATCGGGTACCAGTCTATGAACGCGGTCTTTGCCGCAGACATGCTTTATATCCC
This sequence comes from Ruegeria sp. AL7, assembly GCF_056536105.1. Lineage (NCBI taxonomy): Bacteria > Pseudomonadati > Pseudomonadota > Alphaproteobacteria > Rhodobacterales > Roseobacteraceae > Ruegeria > Ruegeria sp. AL7. The sequence goes on along the minus strand of NZ_JBQFJF010000002.1, from coordinate 433,646 downwards.
TTCGGGCCCTGGCTATTGGGAATATGACTCGACCACATCGTTCATCGGCCAATTGGCAGAAGCGTTGGAAGACCTGGCTTATGGGTTCGACAAGACCTTACCCACGGGTAAGATTGGGTTGCCCAAAACCTTCTGTGAGTTGCGGTTCCTGTTGACGCGGTATGAACCGGGCAATGCGCTGCATCTGGCGATGTTTGATGCCTTTAAGAAGGTATTTGGCGAGCACGTCGCACAGCACCCGGTGGAAATGACCCGTGCGGTGGAGCAGTCTGGACGTTTTCTGAGCTCGGTCTACGAAATGGATTACCGCGAAATGACCCGCGAAACCTGGCGGCGCGCCCGCTCAACTTTCGACAATGTGTATGAGGAATTCCGGGGCGTAATGCTATCGGCCTGGGACAAGGTGGAGGATGACGCATGAGCCGCAAGCGGAGAATGTTCGATATTGATCTACCGGCTATGGATGACATTCCTGTTGGTAAGGTGCCGGATAAAGTTTTCGAAAAACGACGTGGCCCAATGGCCGCTGCAATTTCGGAAAATGCCGACGCTTTGCGTGATCAGCAATCGACGGAACAATCCATTCGCGCAGAAAACGATCGTCTTGCACACGAACTGGTTCGGCTGAGAGCCGAAGGTTTGGTGACAGAACGAGTGGTGCTAAACGACGTTGTAACGGAAAAGCTGACACGAGATCGCAAACCCGGTCCCGATCTAGAACTGGATGAACTTAAGGACTCTATTAGGGAGGTCGGCTTGTCCAACCCGATCCGCCTGGAGCGCAGGTCGGACGGGCTGTATGAATTGATCCAGGGTATGCGCCGTTTGTCTGCCTATCGAGCCTTGTACGATGAGACCGGTGATGAAACCTACGCCAGAATTCCAGCGGGGATTTCTGATGCGGGTGATCTGGACAACAGTTATCGGCGTATGGTCGACGAGAACCTGATCCGAAAGGATATCTCATTTGCGGAAATGGGTGCCCTCGCCCGTGCATATTCCGAAGACCCTGCGAATGACTGTCCCGATGTCGACAAGGCGGTGTCCACGCTGTTCAAATCTGCCAGCTACACAAAGCGCAGCTATATCCGGTCTTTTGCCAGTTTGCTGCTGATGTTGGACAAAGTTCTGACCCACCCGAACGACATTCCGCGAAACGTGGGTGTTGAGCTAAAGCGCAAATTTGACGCGACGCCAGGTCTGGTTCGCCAGGTAAGCGAGGCACTGAAGAGTGAGCCTGATCGGGATGGCGCGCGTGAAGTCGCAATTCTGAGGTCATTTCTAGGTGAGCCAGAAGCTGTGTCCTCGAAGAAGACGGAGGCCGCCAGTGCAGGTAAACCACGCCGCGCGAAAACAACTTTTCAGGTTTCGGGCAGGGCAGGGATCGCGAAATGTGCTGCTTCTAGTGGAAGGATCGAGGTGCGGTATGATCTGGATTTTACCCGCGTTGATCGAAGCAAACTGGAGGCAGCAATTGCCGCGCTGCTCGATGCGCTTCCCGAGGAAGATGATCTTACCCACGGGTAAGATCACGAACTAGCAAGTCAGGTGAAGGCGTCGGAAAGGTTTCGGCGCCTTTTTTGTTTTGCCGCGCAAAGGGTAGGGGCCTTGAGTGACATTGTCGGGTAAATCCACTGTCCAAGCTGAACCGGAGGGCGCGGGCCATGGCGTGAACGGGGTAACCGGCATATCAAAGCTTGCTGTCAAGCCAAGTATAAAGTTTCTCAACATATCGATTATGGACATAATCTGCTTAGGCATGTATCTCCGTTCTGTCGAAAACAGGCGGCGCCGGGAGCGTCGCGCTTACCCCGCCGACCCGCCGAACGTCAAACTTACCTAGTGCACAAGCATCGTTGCGATGTTTACAGTCGAAGATCAGTCGGTTGTGATTTGAGGCATATGTAGTGTTAGCGACTTGCATAAACTACAATATATGCCAACAGCTCTGGCTTGGCACCCAAAAAAGATGTGTCGCAACCTCTGGGGTCTGGTTGACGCGCGTGCGTGATCCTCGGTTTGTACTCGTCGGATAGTTTTGAACAGGTTGTTTGAGCATGATCTCATTGAACGGCTGTCATTTCTCAAGGATGCAGTTTTGTACGCTGTGTACTTCTACCTGCGTTACACGGTGTCGTATCGGGACTTAGAAGAAATCCTGGCGGAACGCGGCGTTCAGGTGGACCATGCCGCTCTCATCAGGTGGGTCGTGAGGTATTCACCGATGATCGCAGTAAGATCGCAATTGAAGAAACGCCCAACGCCGAACTCTTGGCGCATGGACGAGACTCTGAGTAATTGACCAGCAGCTCTCTTGGCCGGTGCATGATGGCATCGGAACAAAGACAGGAGAGTAAAATGGAACAGTGTTTTGTCGGATTGGATGTTTCGAAAGCTGAGACGTCTATTTGTTTATGCGACGAGAACGGTGATCCGGTGTTTGCTGCGAAGAAAGTCACCGAACCGGATGTCATTTTCCAAGTGCTGCGCAAACACCTTGGTTCCCTCAAATGCGTCGTCCTCGAAACCGGTCGAATGGCGAACTGGCTCTATACTGAGCTCTCGGATCGGGGATTGCCGATTGTTTGCATCGACGCCCGTCAGGCTCATGCTGTTCTCAGCCAGATGCACAACAAGACTGATGCCAATGATGCCGCCATGTTAGCAGAGCTGGCGCGCACGGGGTTCTATCGGAAGGTAGAGGTTAAGAGCCGGCTCGCCCAGGAGCGGCGGGCATTGCTGAAAGCTCGGGAAGTGGCATTGAAATCCCGCGTGAATGTCGAAAACACAATCCGCGGTCTTTTGGCCAGTTTCGGGCAGCGGTTGCCAAGGCATCTGCACACATACGAGGAACGGGTCCACGCGATCCTGAAAGATCGGCCAATCTTATCCAAGATCATCCTGCCTTTGCTCGACTTGCGCACAACCGCGCTGCGGCAAGCGGCAGCTCTGAGTAAAGAAATGGCGCGCCATGCGAAAAACGATGAAGCCTGCAACGTTTGATGACGATCCCTGGCGTTGGCCCGGTGAGCGTTGTGACCTTTGTGGCAACAATCGACAACCCGCATCGGTTTGTGAAATCCAGATCGGTCGGAGCCTATCTCGGGCTGACTTCCCGGCGCTACCAATCGGGGGACATCGACTATGGGGGGCGAATATCGAAACGGGGCGATCCTATGCTGCGTTCTACGCTCTATGAAGCGGCCAGCAGTTTACTGAACCGAGTAAAACCGGGCAAAGGATCTGAATTACAGAGATGGGCTCGGGCTCTCAAAGCCCGTACCAGTCACAAGAAGGCGGTTGTCGCCTTAGCCAGAAAACTTGCGGTCCTTATGCACGCCATCTGGACAAACGGATCAACCTTTCAAATGAAGGAGGCATAATCAGCGTAACAGCGGATAAACCGAACACGAGTTGCCGTACCGACCAACACGGCAGGCTGTCGACCGAACCCGTGAGATCTACATGCGGCTATTTAACCAGACCGCGCATGAGACCTTTGGGGGTTGATGCCTTGAACGCCGAGATGGAGCTCCAACAGAATGACTTCGGAAAGAACCTTGCAGGTGGTCGATACTGGAATAAAGTCACCGAGAGCTGCTGCTCAATTAAAGAACCTACATCAAAGTTAAAGGCGCGTGGGTTTACCTCTATCGAGCTGTCGACAAGCACGGCAAGACCCTTGATTTTATGCTGTGTGAGCGGAGGAACCCTCCAGCGGCAGCCAGGTTCTTTGCCAAAGCGCTGTCTTCAAATGGAGTCCCGAGCAAGATCGTCATCGACAAAAGTGGAACCAACGCAGCGGGCATCAAGGCCATAAACAAGATGCTAAAGGGCTTTGGATGTCCGATACCAATTGAGATAGTCAGGCGGAAGTATTTGAACAACATTGTGGAACAGGATCACCGCTTCATCAAAAGACGAACCCGTCCGATGCTCTGCTTCAAGTCCTTTGCTTCGGCTTCAGCCACTCTCGCAGGCATCGAAGTCGCGCACATGATCCGCAAAGACCAATTCACACCTGGACTCTGTCCCTTTCAACAATTCAAAGAACTGGCCGCTTAACTCATCAGGTCAGATGCATTTCTCCGAACTGCAGGAAACTTCGCAACAGCGTTGTTATGTGGCGTTCACGTAAGAGAACGGAAACCGATCCCTGGCTTGCCCGCATGATCGAACGCAAGCCGCCACTGCTGGTTCGCGTGGCCCTTGCGAACATGATGGCGAGGATCGTTTGGGCCTTGATGAACACAGGGGAAGTCTACCGGGCTCCGGCTGCCAACGCGTAAGGCGTCTGTGGCCGCGAGGCGGCGGAAACGGAAGAGGACAATGGACGGTATGGCATAAGGATCGTGAGACCGGGTCGGAAAAACCAGCTTGCGACAGAGTGCTTTGAGCACGTGGTTCTGAATTGGACCGGATCCGCTAACACCATAGGGGCCAGCGGCATGTGCAAACGCCGCGCAACAGGCCGAACACATGTCAGTACCCGAACCGATGCAATTACCGGTCAAAATTACCTCTTGTGTTTTGGGCGTCTACACGTGTCGCAAACTTAAATGAGATTAGCATTGTCAGTGCTGACGAGCCGATTATCCAGCCAATCTGGCAAACTGTTGAAATGGAGAGAGTCCAGGCGTGAACTGACCTTTGCGGATCATGTTGACCAGTTCGATACCAGCCAAGGCAGATGCTGCTGAAGTGAACGACTTGAATCCCAGCGTAGGCCTGATCCTTCGTTTGATGAAACGGGAAGTTTTAGCGCGGTTCATACGAAAAAGTTGGCGGCACACCTGGCAAATTCTTTGTAGCCTTATCGCGATTCGATGTGGATTATGTTAAAGTAACTGCGGCTTTCGTGGACGAAGTTATTATGCTAGTACACCTTGTTTTTCTAGGTTTTTTGCGGCTTAGGTCTAGCCTCATCGCTATTGTGATGTTCGGACCTGCTATTGTACTGGCGGACGTATCTGATGTCAGACGTACGGCGCTTGTCATAGGAAATTCGCAGTATGAGTACGTTTCGAATATTCCGAACTCGGCAAATGACGCCCGGGATATAGCAGCAGCGCTTGGTCGGATAAGTTTTAATGTGACCGAATTATACGATCTCGACTATCGCCAAATGCGGCTGGCCCTTCGGGATTTTTCCGACAAGGCTGCGACGGCCGACGTGGTATTGGTCTATTTTGCGGGTCATGGCATCGAAATAGACAACACTAATTACCTGATTCCCACCAACGCGGAACTCAAAAGCGACAAGGATGTGGAATTCGAGGCTATACGGCTGGACTCGGTACTAAATTCGGTATCGACGGCGAAAGGTCTCAAACTTGTTCTTATTGACGCCTGCCGAAACAATCCGTTCCTTTCTGATATGGAGCGCACAACCGCGACGCGGTCGATCGGGCGCGGATTGAGCAGTATTGACCCCGGAGGTGTTCTGGTCGGCTATTCTGCACGCGGTGGAACTTTGGCTTTGGATGGAAAAGGTCGCAACAGCCCATATGCCGAAGCGCTGCTTGAACATATTGAGGTTCCCGGGCTGGAACTTGGGAAATTGTTTCGCAAAGTCCGGGATTCAGTCTTTAAACTTACCGATGGGTACCAAGAGCCCTTCACTTATGGCTCATTGCCAGGGCGGGATATATTCCTTGTCCCTGCAGCGGCCAAGGTACCTTCCATTTTAAAAGAAACGCCTGCGCCTGTTGCCGAGTCCTCGCCTGAAGATGAGCGTGAAAAATCTGCCCAACGCGTTCTGCGCGAAGCGTTAAAGTTGGATGATCAAACGGTCAAGTTGGGCGCTTTGAAGATGATCGCGCAGCTCTATCCAAATACACGCGCTGGTCAATATGCGGCTGACGTAGCCGATGTGCTCAGCCGTTCACAACCGATTAAGAACAACGCCAGCGTGCCTACAGAGTCTGCTGCCGCGTCCCAAAGCCCGATCAACACGACGAACCAGGAGAACGTCGCGGGGCAACAACCAGATCCAGCCCTTGTGGCAGAAAAGGATCTTAATCTCAGCCAAAACGACTATCGCAACATTCAACGTGGTCTGAATTTCCTAGGGTATTCAGCCGGGCCTGTTGATGGGATATTCGGTACGCGCTCTCGTGCGGCACTAAAGCAATTTCAGAGCAAAAGCGGTTCGACCAGAACGGGGTATCTGACAGCGCAAAGCCTTGCTGTGTTAAAGAACGTCGCAAAGCCGCCACCCTCGGCGCACAGCGAGGAACAAACGAGCGGCGAAACGCTTGCTGCCTTGCCGAAGACGACCCAAACCGGCGCAGTAGCAAACAGCTACCATGGGGATTACTCAATCGTGGTCAGAAGACGACCCAATCCAAACTACAATGACCCGGAGCTTGCTAAGGATCGGCCCAAAATAGTGTTGCAGATGGTGTACCGGAAGTCGTCCGCCGGGTTTCAGATGATCAGCGCTCAGGATCTGACGGAAGGTGGTGAAAATCGACCAAAACGATTTCGCGCATCGTTATCAGAAAAGGGGCGGTTGCGTATTTCGGGAAATACAGGGTACCTGTTTGGTAAAGTAAGAGTTGTCCCCTTCTCAATTACTCAGAGAATTCCTGCAGACTTTTCCAAGGGGCAAACCCTCCACTCCAACCAAGGCCAGTTCGACAAAGCCTTTTTCATGGATGTGACGATAACAAAACGTTGAAACTCACAACACGAAGTATTCGCAGCTACTCGGGTACGCGCCTGTTGAGTTCAACCACTTGAATTTCTGTCTCGCCATCATCGTGAATGAAACTCGCAGCCACTGGCCATCGTCGTTCAGCGTCCACAGTTTTTGCCGTCGCCATGGTCATATAAATAGGACGAAACCCATCGGCATCCGGTGCTAGGGTCTTGATCCAGCTTTCCAGGCGTGCAGCGACATTTATTGTATCACCGATGACGTTATAATGCATGGATCCGCTGACACCCAGTGTGCCACCGATTGCTTCTCCACTGTTCAGCGCTATCCGTAGCTTGTATGCACGTTGATTTCGAAAAGTGTTATTAAGTGATGCCACGGCTTCGCGCATGGCGTTGGCACAACGTAGTCCGGCCTGCGCGTCCGATTGCCTTTGCTCGTGTGTTTCGCTTGGAATTGGCGCGCCAAACACAACCAGTATGCCGTCTCCTGTATATTTCTCGACAAACCCACCATGCGCGCGAGCGATTTCACCCAGCCGATCAAGAATTCGCGCGATCCACGTCATAAACTCGTCTGCATCCATCGCATTCCCGGCGAGGGTCGACCCTTCAATATCCGCAAGCAGCGCCGTAACATACAGCTGTCGAGATCGGGGCTTTCCACCCGACATTAGATTTTTGCGCTGCTTCCAGATCTCAGCTGACAACTCTTCGGACAGATGAGATGAAAAAACCTGTGCGATCGCGCGTCTTTGGTTGCGCGAAAAGCCTGAGATGATCCCAAAGCCGAAAAGAAACCCGAAAGTCCAGCCCAGCAGAGAAGGCGCGACAGGCATTAACAACGCGAACTGTTGAAACATGGACAACGTAATCGTTAGCAGGACGCCACCTATCCCAGCCAGCAACACCGCATTGCCGGTGACCCTGACGAAAACAGACACGCAGGCACCTAAGAAGACCGAAGCGAGGATGATGAACGCAGGGAACTGACCGTCCAACGCGCGCAGCGGAGAGGCTTGGCCGTTGAAGTAGTCAATCAACTGTTGAACGATGGCGGCATGAATTTCGGCACCAAAGGTAAAATCTGACCCGGTTGATCGGTTGAGTGGTGTTGAAAAGTAATCTTTTACGGAATGACTGGTAACGCCGATTATCACGGCATTTCCCTCAAAGCGATCCAGCCCAGTGTGAGTCAGAATCTCTGCGGCGGGAACACTGCGCGTGATCGGCAGTGCATTTTTGTAATCAATGACGATTTGATAGCCTGACGTATCCACGTTGCGGAACAGGTTTGCACCCGGGGCCAAGGGTTCTACAACTGTATCGCCAAACATCAAATAGCGCGGATTGTCGGGAGCGCTTTTCAATGCGGGTTGCCCGGTATGGGTCGCGGCCAGATGCATAGGCAGTGACAGGGAAATACCATCGTGCGTATTTACTAACAACAAGGCGCGTCGGGCAACGCCATCAGGGTCAATTGGAATATCAGCGAACCCAGTGTGCGTGCCCGGCGGCGCTGAAATGCCAGCAGTCTCGCTATCCTGCAATTTCGAGATCACGAAAACTCTGGGATCGCTCAGCACCTCAAGTAAGGCGTCCCGACCTTCACCTGCCGGAACGTCCCTGTAAATGTCGACGCCCACCGTAGTTGCACCAGAGGCGAGCAAGGTGTTTACAATCTGTGCCAATTGCCGATCGGGGACAGGCCAACCCCATTCGCTCAAATCTCGGTCGGTGATGGCAACCAGATAAACGTCTGCTATAGGTTCATCCGCCGCAAAGGCCGATATTGTCCAATCGTATTGGAGAAGCTCAAGTGACTCGAGCATGCCTTTTTTCCGGAGTTCGACCAGAGGCATGCCGACAATCAGTGTAATGACACAGACCAACACCCAGCGTTGCCAAACCGGCATGAGCGATGACGTTCTCTGCCATGCATGCTTTTGACGCTTCGATGTCACTGACCTACGCCAGCTGAGTTCAGCAATTGTTCGAGTTCGGCTGGGTTCGTCGCCTGCACACGGCCGCTGAGGCCTATATCCACAAGTTCAGAGAGCGCATCGAACCACAGACCAGCTGCGGCCGGGGTGTCGGATCTAAATTCTTCCGGCAAACGCTCGATCAATCCTGATGTTCGTTCGACCACCGCGTCGGTGTTTGGATCGAGCAACTCGAGTTGCAAAAGATAAACTCGGTCGGTGTCCAGCACAATATTTGACCTACTGAGGTCCAGACCGTAATCGCCGGGTGGGAAAGGGCCACTGATGTGTAACTCTGTTGCAGTCATCCCGGATGGGCCCAGTTTGACGATTACATTTCCTCGATGGCCGCGAGTTAGCCGCCAGATCAACGGCGGAAAGGCTTGAGTTGTTAGCCCACCGTCTGCTGGAACCAGTAGCAATAGGTCAGAAGCGGCATCCGAAGGTATATTCCGGGTGCCTGCGCCCATTCGATCTTTTGGCGTACCTATTTTGGGAGGAACAAACACAATTTCTGCGGACGTGTCGGTGTTTTTCTCATCGCCGGAAGCTAGCGCAAAACCGCTGAGAAAAAGGCCTGCAGCGAGTACGAAGACAAAAACAGCTATTGATACCCAATTCCACGACACAAGACGCCTCTCGAAGAAAACTGCAAGTGTATCCGCTTTTTGAAGGTTTAGCGTAGGCTTGAAACTACGTTGAGTCCAGTTCCTGCTCTGTCTCGCTTCAGCTGATCCTAAGCTCGGTGGTCAGGCAATTTTATGCTAAAATAAGGATCTGTTCGGTTCAGAGTCGAGTCTGTGCTCATGGTTCCTGAAAGCAAATGGCGAAGCGGCGCCTCGTGTTTGTTGGTGGTTTGTTTGCTCTTGATCTTGCCGCTTGCGGCAGAGGCTAAGGGCAAGCGCGTCGCGCTTGTAATAGGTAACTCCGCCTATCAATACGTCCCGGACCTGCGCAATCCGGCCAATGATGCTGAGGACATATCTAAGGCGTTACAGCGCATTGGGTTTGAGGTTACACAGCATCAAAACGTGAGTTACACCGATATGCGCATTGCATTGCGCGACTTTGCCGAAGCCGCAGCCGATGCGGAAGTGGCGCTTGCGTATTTCGCGGGCCACGGAATCGAAATTGAGAACACAAACTATCTGATACCCGTGAATGCCGCGCTAAAAAGTGATCGGGATGTAGAATTTGAAGCCATTCGTCTGGACGCTATCGTGAATGCCATTGCTGGCTCGTCGGCTCTAAGTATCGTGATTGTTGACGCATGCCGAAACAACCCGTTTTTGGCCCAGATGAAAAAGGCCTCGAGCACTCGTTCAATCGGGCGCGGTCTGGCCGCAGTTGAACCAAGAGGAGTCGTGGTCGGATACGCGGCCCGAGGTGGGACTCTGGCGCAGGATGGCGACGGCCGGAACAGCCCTTACGCGCAGGCGTTTCTGGAACATGTTGAAGAACCGGGAGTGGAACTTGGTAAACTGTTCCGCAAGGTGCGCGACCGCGTGGTCGCACTGACCGACGGGTATCAGGAGCCTTTTGTCTATGGCTCACTACCGGGCGAGGACATTTTTTTGGTCCCCAAGGTAGAACAGGCTGCATTACCCTTCCCTGACCTTCAGGAGTCTGACGAACCAGTCTTGCAGCCGCAGGTAACTCAGAAAAACGCGCTGGCCGCAGCTATGAAGGTGAACACAGTCAGGGGGTGGGATTTGGTCGCCAGATCCTATCGCGCTGCAACGTTATCCGAGCCCGAAATACTGAAGCGGATGGCCCAGATCACACCTGCCTGGACCAGAAAAAGCGGGCGGCTCGATGAGATAGAAGCCGCGCTCTTGCCGGGCCCTGCTCAGAAGAAGGAAGTACAACAAAGTCTTAACAACTCAGGCTTCGACGTCGGTACACCTGACGGAGTTTTCGGACCGCGGACCCGATCAGGCATCAAGGCGCTTCAGGCCAACGTCGGGTTAGAACCAACCGGATATGCCGATCTTGCTGTCCTGTCCGGCTTGGGGATCAGACCGCTGGCGGATGATGGCGCGAGTTTTATCAGCAATCCCTTTGCTGTCCGACAGGATATATCCGAGCTGGAAGTGTTAGGTGAATCCGAAGAGGTCACGCAAATTCTTGGCTGTTTGGGCCTGCGTAAAAGCGTCTATGGTACGTTTCGCGGAAACCTATATATTGCGCTGGTTTATTCAGGCAGTGTGCAGAGTGCGCGCAGCGAGGCGCAAAAATGTGGCTTGGATTTGGCCGCAATAACATCGGCTGCAGAGAATGCGTTCATCGTCCGGATGATTTCAAGTGACCCGGCTTTCTTTGAATTGGGATACGACAGCAAAACGAAAATCAGCTACAAGGCCGGACCCTATTTCGGGTTCAGAAAGGACCCCAAAGAAGACGGTGCCATCATCGGATGGCGATGGTTCAGCGGAGAACCCGTGAGCTACACCAACTGGTTGCCATCCAAGCCAAACAAAACCCACGGCAAAGGCAGAAAATCATTTGCCCAATTTCAGTACGAAGCGCGAGGACGGCGCGACCTTGACGATGTGACCCCAACAAAATGGTTCGATGGCTCTGGATGGAATGCGCGTTCCGTGGTCTTGGAAGCTTCTCTGAAATAACGCGCTCTGCCCAAAGGGTTTCAGCGAAGCTATGTTTTTTATGAGGATACGCTGGCAATCGGATCAGCATATTCGATTCAATCAGGTTATGTGGTAATGTTCAGGCGTCTCAACTTGTTCCGATCGGGGGCAGTTTGTTTAACAGTTCATTTCAATATCCTTTCAGGACATTCTTATGGCTGATAGGCTTTGCGATTTGGTTCTCGGTTTCGCATGTTGCGCACGCGGACACCAAACGGGTCGCATTGGTGATTGGAAATGCCGAGTATCAACATGTCGCCAATCTTCCAAATGCAGGCAATGATGCCTCGGATCTGGCCAAAGCCTTGCAACGGATCGGTTTCACGGTTTGGCACAATCAGAATCTAGATTACCGTGGTCTCCGCATTGCGTTGCGCGACTTTGGTCGAGCGGCGAAAGATGCGGATATGGCCATCATCTATTTTGCGGGTCACGGGATTGAGATCGAAAACACAAACTACCTTATTCCTGTAAACTCAGAACTGCGCAGCGATCAGGATATCGAATTTGAAGCGATACGGTTGGACTCCGTCATCAGTTCTTTGTCGGGTGCCGATGGGTTAAAGGTCGTTTTGATCGATGCGTGCCGGAACAACCCATTCCTGAGCACGATGGAAAGAAATGGCGGCACACGCTCCATCGGTCGCGGATTGGGTCGTATTGACCCCAGCGGAGTATTAGTAAGCTACGCAGCCAAGGGTGGAACGTTGGCTCTTGATGGAGAGGGGCGCAACAGCCCGTATGCCACAGCGCTGCTAAAGCACATCGAAGAGCCTGGGCTGGAACTAGGTAAAATGTTCCGCAAGGTCCGCGACACCGTATTTAAGTTGACAGATGGGTTTCAGGAACCTTTCACCTACGGTTCTTTACCGAGCCAAGATATCTACCTAGTTCCGGTGGCAGCGCCCATGCCGCCGGAAGCCAAGCGTGTCGGGTCTGACAACCGTGAAATCTACGCTGACTTTGAGTTGGCTCGTTCACTCGGAACGCTGGATGCAATTGAGTCCTTTCTAAACCGTTATCAGGAACAGAATGATCACTTTGCGGTAACGCTCGCCCTTTCGCTTCGGGATGATCTGCGTGAGAAGGCAAGGCAACAAGCTGCTCCTGACGACAACCCCAGAACGAACGAGACGGAAGTCGCCGTTGCGGCTCCGCCGGACAATCCGACTGAGGAAGCACAGACACGCAGCCTGGTCCGTGACATTCAGAGCGAATTGAACCGCGTCGGATGCAGTGCGGGCGCGGCGGACGGCGTTGCAGGTCCTCGCACTAGAGCGGCATATACTAGATACCGGAACGCCCGAAAAAACCTGGGGCTTCCGGCGGAAGGTCTGAACCAACAACAGACCCTTATTGCGCTTAAGAAAGAACCGGGTCGCGTTTGCAAGGAAGTTGCGGTTGCTGTAGGTTTAGACGGTGATTACGTCATCTCCATTCGGCGTAGATGGGATGATGACTATTGGCAGACTGCAACGCGCGGCGACGAATCCTACTACCCCGGAAAAATCGAACCACTCGCTTCATTGCGGATCAATCGGAAAGGCAGCAAAGTGACTCTGGTGTCCGCCCAAGCGTTTACCGGAGGCGGTCCGTGGTTCAAGGATTTCCAGGGGTCATTGGATGACAACGGTCAACTGAAACTCCGTTTCACCCTAAGCTCACATTTTGGTCCACCGGTGACGCCCTACAAGGTTCGAATTGATGTAAAATTGCCTCAAGGACTGCAACCCAACCGACGCCTCGTGTATGAGCCACGACGTATCGACGGTCAGTTTTTCCTGAATTTCCTGGTTAGACGTGCGAACTAGCTTCCAACGGAAATCCCAAGATGACGAGGGTCGACAAGAGCGGCATGAATACCAAGCTGCGTGCCGTTTGCGCCAAAGTTGCAGAGACCGATTTCCTCTACTACGAAGTCGGCCATCGGCTTGAGAGCCGTTGAAAATAGAATTTCCACTAAATCAACTGAAGTAGCTGCATGTTGTTGTAGAACTCCGTACCCTGCCATGAGGTCGGTGATATCGGAAGGTGGTGGGCGGGATCCCAGCGATCGGCAGCTATGCGGGCTGCACCACCAGCATTCGGCTTCGACGCCAAAGGTCCGGTATGGGGCGCTCACAAACTTCTCGATTTAGATGTGGAATCTTGAGGTATTCCCTGCCAAATCGACCTGAAGACGTCGAGGCACACAATCAGCATGCCGCCTTACATAGCCTCCAACGTGTGGGCGAGGCCATTTCTGATGTGATCTTCCAACAGTTTCTTGGCTGTATCAGCGTCTTTGGCCAACGCGGCATCGAACATGCGTTTGTGTTCTTGGGCTGCAACCTCACCTCGGTAGGTCAGTACGAGCATCTGATAACGAAGGTACTTGTCATAAATGATTGAGTGAAGGGATAAGAGGTTCTTGGAATTACAGGCTGCAATCATCGCTTGATGAAACTCTGAATCGTACCTCTTCCAGGTTTCCTTTTCAGAGTCATCACCCTTGAGAAGCCGTTGCTCCATCAAATGCAGCTTATGATGCGCAGCGACCAGGTTGCCTTCCCAGTCCGTGTCGCCATTCGCAATGGACAACTCCAACGCGTGGCATTCCAGCAGAACGCGCAGTTCTGAAATCTCGGTCAGGTCTTCTCGTGAAACTGGCGTGACCAGGAAACCCCGTTGCTCAGGAGCTTCGACAAATCCGTCGCTGGCGAGCCTGTTCAGCGTTTCACGAAGTGTCGAAAGGCTTGCCGAATAGCGTTCCTTCAAGGCGTCCAGCTTCAGTTTGGAGCCGGGCTGCAGCTCCCCGAAGATGATGTCCCGCTTGATGCGCTGATAGGTGCTTGCACCTATCGTAGACGGCTGTTTCGCCATGCGTTTCACCCGATATTTTTAGTTTCCTCGTTCAATTAGCATTTTTTTGAGACATCAGCAATCCAAACTGATGTATGGTATAAATAATAATATCATACATTATTGCGGAATCGCGAAAACCCCAATACGGTCGTGGCCAAATTGGGCAAGGCAGCCTGATCGCAATCAACGGTTTCGGGATTTTCCGGACCCTCCGGAAGGAAGCAAAGTGTCTAAGAACTTTCGCATTGCCATTGTCGGCATTGGTCTTGTTGGACGCCGCCACGCAGACGCTATCCGAGCGTTGCGCCATGTTGATCTCGTTGCGGTAGTCGACCCCAGTGATGAAGGTCGTGCTTACGCCGTTGAGCACGGGGTCGCATGTTACGAGACCCTCGAGAAAATGTTTGCAAATCAGACGCCAGACGGAGCTGTTCTTGCGACCCCGACCACGCTTCATGTTGAACAAGGCCTCACGTGTGTTCGACACGGTTGTCCTGTTCTTGTCGAAAAACCGATCGCCGTAGAAGCCACCGCTGCACTTGAGCTTGTTCAAGCTGCGGAGAAGGCCAATGTGCCACTGATGGTCGGTCATCATCGCAGACACAATCCTCTGATCAGGTCGGCTAAGGAAGCAATTGTCGATGGAAAGATTGGAAATGTGCGCGCTGTCCATGCGAATTGCTGGTTCTATAAGCCAGACGAGTATTTTGATACTGCGCCCTGGAGAAAGAAACCCGGTGCAGGGCCCATCTCGGTCAATCTTGTCCACGATGTGGATCTGCTGAGGTACCTGGCCGGAGAAGTTGTGACCGTACAGGCTCAGTCGGCTGCATCGCAGCGGGGCTACGACAACGAAGATGTTGCTGGTGCGCTGTTGACATTTGAAAGCGGGGCGATAGGGACCATAAGTGTGTCCGACAGCATCGTTGCTCCATGGAGCTGGGAGATGACGTCTCAGGAATATCCAATCTATCCTTCGACCACAGAGAGTAGCTATATGATCGGTGGCTCTCATGGTTCGTTGTCCGTTCCCGATCTTCGCCTGTGGAGTTACCAGAGTGAGCAACGGGACTGGTGGACGCCTATCTCATCGACCGCGCTGAAGAAGGGTGCGTCTGACCCTTTGGTCAATCAGCTCAGGCACTTTATTGAAGTAGCCCGGCACGAAGCAGTGCCGATTGTGTCTGGATGGGAAGGTTTCAGAACGCTTCAAGTTATTGAAGCTATTCAGAATTCTTGCAGAACAGGTGAAACGGTCAGGATCAAAAACTTACAAAAAACACCAATGGTAGATATGACAGTAGTATAAAATATCAGATATTTTGCAAAAAATCTTGCAAAATTTCCAAAATAGGGCAAAACTCTGAATCGCAAAAAAGAAGCATCATGATGTCTCAGGGAGGAGCAAAGTGATTACCAAACTTACCCGCCGGGCTGCTGTATCAGCCCTTGTTGCAACCGGTGTTCTGTTTGGCGCGACAAGCGGTGCGCTGGCGGAAGACAAAGTGCAACTTCGCCTCGCAACATCAGGATCGGAGACCGACCAGCGCTCGGTCGCTATGGCCGAGGTTTTCGCGCCGATGGTCGCTGATTTTGCAAGCTACGAGCCCAGCTATAATGGAACCATCTTTGCCCAAGGCACCGAGTTGGATGCCATCAGCCGGGGTAACCTGGAAATGTCGATCACCTCGGCGCAGGAACTGGCACAGTTCTTCCCCGAGTTTTCGATCTTTACCGCAGGTTATGTCCACCAGGACGCCGCGCATCAGGTGGCTGTCTTCAACGATCCCTTGATGGATGCCTTTAAGCAGAAGGCCGAAGAAGAATTAGGCGTCAAACTGCTGTCGGTCATGTATCTGGGCCGTCGTCAGGTGAACCTGCGCCAGCCCAAGGATGAGCTGACAGTCACGACACCCGCAGATTTGGAAGGCGTGAATCTGCGGATGCCGGGCACCGACGCATGGCAGTTCCTTGGCAAGGCGCTGGGTGCCGCGCCGACACCGATGGCCTTCTCCGAAGTCTATACCGCGCTGTCGACCGGTGCCGTTGACGGGCAGGATAACCCGTTGCCGACCGTCGTCGACGCCAAGTTCTATGAAGTGACCAATCAGATCGTCCTGACATCGCATCTGGTCGACCTGAACTATATCGCCATCGGCAAAGAGGTTTGGGACGGGCTGACACCGGAACAGCAAGCCAAGGTTCAGGAAGCTGCGGACGCAGCAGCTGAATCAGGCCGCCAGAAGCAGCTTCAGAAAGAAGAGGATCTTGTCAGCTTCCTGAAAGAGCAGGGCATGGAGATTTACGAACCCGATCTCGCTGCGTTCCGCGATCAGGTACAGTCTATGTATCTGGACAGCGAATTCGCTGGCTCATGGCCCGAAGGCGTTCTGGATCAGATCAACGCTCTGGGCAACTGAACCCAGTAAGACAGGGGAGGGAGAACCATAATGAAGGCCTTTATGAAGGGGTTCTCCCGACTGACCGAAGCGATTGCCGGCGGGATGCTGGCGGCAATCTTCCTTATCTTCCTTCTCCAAATTCTACTACGGTACTTCTTCACCCCAGCAGGCTGGACGCTGGAATTGATCGGCATTCTTTGGGTCTGGGTGATTTTCTTCAGCTGCGCTTTCATCGTGCGCGAACGGGATCACGTGAAGTTCGACATCATCTATCTTTCGGTGCCGATGCGCGTACGGCAGGTCTTTGCGATGCTGGCGGCCGCAGCGATCGTAGTCGGTATGCTCTACAGCTTCCTTCCGACGTGGGACTACATCGACTGGATGAAAATCCGCAAGACATCGACTGTCCGCAATCCGTTCTCCGGTGAGAAGATTCCGCTGCGCACAGTATTCTCGATTTACGCGGTATTCATGCTGGTCGTCGCAGCGCGCTACGCGTGGCTATTCTTCGACGTCATGCGCAATGGCCCACCAAAGACAGAGTTGGAACTGGTCGTTGGGTACAACGTGGTTGACGATCATCCCCGTGTCGACGTCGAAAAGGATGAGGAAGTTAAGAAATGAGTTTTGAACTTCTTTCCTGCCTGCTCGCTCTCTTTCTTCTGGCAGGCATCGGGACACCTATCGGCTATTCCATCCTCCTGGCCTCATTAGTGTACCTGGGCACGGCCGGACTGGACGTCGCCCTCGCGGGCGAGAAGATCCTGCAAGGTTTTTACAAAAGCACGATCCTGCTTGCCGTGCCTTTGTTCATCGTCGCCGCGAATATCATGAACGCTGGATCGATCACGGACCGTCTTTTGAACTTCTGCGTCGCTGCTGTCGGTCGTTTCAAGGGCGGCCTCGGGCACGTAAACGTGGTAGCGTCACTGATCTTTTCGGGTATGTCCGGCTCGGCCGTCGCGGATGCTGCTGGGATCGGGAAGATCATCATTGAAATGATGACCAAGGATGGCCGCTACAGCCGAGGCTACGCAGCTGCAATCACGGCGGCGTCGGCAACGATCGGCCCTATTATTCCGCCCTCTATCCCAATGGTTTTGTACGCGCTCGTTTCCAAGGCCTCCATCGGGTCGCTGTTCCTAGCCGGTATTCTGCCGGGCCTGATCATGGGCGTCGTCCTCATGGCGATGAACTATTATCTGGCCGGAAAGCGGAACTTTGCATTGGAAGAACCTGTTCCACTGCGCGAGTTGCCGGCTAAAACCGCCAACGCATTTCCGGCACTGCTGATGCCCGCAATCCTGCTCTACGGCATATATGGGGGCGTCACCACTCCGACTGAAGCTGCCGCCGTAGCTGCATTCTACGCCCTGCTACTGGCAGCGTTGTTCTACCGAGCGCTGACCTTCCGCGGCCTTTATCAGGTGTTCGTCGATAGTGCGCGCTCTTCCGCAGCCGTCGGGGTTGTCATTGGTGGCGCGTTCATTCTGAACTTCATCGTCATCCAGGAACAAATACCGCAGTCTATCTCGGCGCTGCTGGAGGGTTCCGATGTTAGCCCGATTGTGTTCCTGATCCTCGTAAACCTGCTGATCCTCGCGCTGGGATGCGTGTTAGACGCAACAACGATCATCCTGGTGATTGTGCCCCTGTTCATTCCAACCTGCGAGGCGCTTGGGATTGATCTGGTGCATTTCGGGGTGCTGGTCGTCGTGAACTCGATGATCGGTCTGATCACGCCGCCCTATGGCATTCTGCTCTTTGTGATCAACGCCGTGACGGACATTCCGCTACGCGAAATCATCTCGGAAATCTGGGCCTTCCTCGCGGTTCTCATCTTCGCCCTGGTGATCATGATACTGATGCCTGATTTGGTCCTGTGGTTGCCGCGTATGTTTGGATATCAGGGATAATGTGCCTCTCGGTTTCGACAACGTCGATCCCCGGTGATCTGGCCGAAAAACTAAGCACTATCGCTGACGCGGGATTCGGGGGTGTCGAATTACACGAACCGGACTTGACCGCTTTTGACGGGCCGCCATCGCAAATTCGGAACATTGCATCAGATCTCGGCCTGAAGATTTGCCTGCTGCAACCTTTCCATAACCTTGAAGGTCAGTCTGGCGGCGGACGGGAGCGCGCCTTTGATCGACTGAAGCGCAAACTCGACCTGATGAGCGAATTGGGTACGGATCTGCTGCTAATCGGGTCCGCATTCGAGGTCGATGCCGCTGCGACCGAAGAACAGGTAATCGCAGATCTTGGCGAGGCGGCCGAAATAGCAAAGGCATTGGGGTTGCGTCTGGCCTATATGGGCTTGCCATGGTCGGATCTTATTCACTCGGATGAACAGGCGTTAGGCGTCGTTGAAGCTATCGACAGCCCTTATTTGGGGTTGGCCTTGAATTCCTTCTTCTCGCTTGCCGACGGGTCCAAACCAGCCCGCCTTCGGGACATTCCCGGAGATCGGCTGTTCCATGTGCAGCTATCCGATGCACCCCGACTTGAGATGGATATTCGCAGGCTCAAACGGCACTTTGGGCTTCTGCCGGGGCTTGGGTCGCTGAACCTTGCGGGCTTTGTGCGGGTGTTGTCCCGCGCTGGGTACAAGGGGCCTTGGTCTATTGCGCGTGTCAATGAAGCAGCTCCTCAACCCGGTGGCCTGACACTGGCCCGAGACAGCTACAGGTCGCTGGTGAACCTGTTAGATGAGGTTTCCCGGACCGAACCGGGAACAGATTTCGGCATCCCGGACCTGCCGGAACGCGTCTATGCGTCAGGTTTCGAATTCGTCGAATTTACAGCCGACGAAACAAGCGGCGCGCAGCTGGCAGATATGCTGTCAGCAATGTGTTTTCGAATGGAGCGAAAACACGTAACCAAGTCCGTCGAGCTGTGGCGGCAGGGCGCGATAAACATCGTTGTAAATACCGAAAAGGAAGGTTTCGCCCATTCGGCGTTCCTGGGTCACGGCCCCTCCGTGTGTGACATGGGGTTGCGTGTCAAAGATGCGGATCAGACGGTTCAGCGAGCGACCGCGTTGGGCGCGCCGAATTTCTCACAGCCGGTAGGGACTGGGGAACTGGACATCCCGGCCATCCGAGGTGTTGGTGGCAATGTTGTCCATTTCATAGATGAGAAATCCGATCTGCATCGGGTTTGGGACATCGAGTTCGAGCCAGTCGCCAAGACCAAAGCGATCCAGCCTGCTGGTCTGCGCCGCATCGACCATCTGGCGCAGACGATGCGTAACGATGAGATGCAAAGCTGGCTGCTCTATTACATTTCGACTTTTGAGATGGCAAAATCTCCGATCGTGAACGTTGCCGACCCTTCAGGTGTTGTGCAAAGCCAAGCCATCGAGAGCCCCGAGGGCGAAGTGCGTTTAAACCTGAATGGTGCAGTTGGGCGTCGAACACTGGCGGCTTCATTCCTTGAAGACGGTTTTGGTGCCGGTGTTCAGCACATAGCCTTCCAGTCGGACGACATATTTGAAACCTCAGCCCAATTGCGGAAGTCCGGCTTTCCCAGCCTGTCCATCCCAGAAAACTACTACGCTGATCTGCAAGCGACATTCGGGTTAAGTGAAGACCTGATCGCCCAAATGCGCAGGGATAACATTCTCTACGACCGCGCAGCGGGTTCCGAGTATTTTCAGATCTACAGCCGACCTATCTTTAACGGCTTCTTCTTTGAAATTGTTGAGCGCCGATCTGGCTATTCCGGCTATGGCGCGCGCAATGCTGCGTTCCGATTGGCGGCCCAAGCGCGACACCACATGGCGGAAGGAACAACCTGAAATGAAGGCGGCACTAATCGGCCAAGGTATTGCTGGCTCCATGACGCCTGAGATGCACGAGGCAGAAGGTCGGGCGCAGGGTATCGATCTGAGCTACGGTAGGATCGACACTGCAAAAGAGCCATTTCGTGGAATGTCGGTCGCTGATTTACTGCATTATTCCGTTGAATTAGGCTGCGCGGCGGTCAACGTGACGCATCCCTACAAAGCATCAGTCATTGATCATCTTGATGAGCTTTCCAAGACTGCTGAGGAGCTTCAAGCTGTCAACGCGGTGGTTTTTTGTGACGACCGAATGGTTGGCCACAACACCGACTACATAGGTTTCCACAGTGCCTTCGGAGATTCTTTGGGATCATCGAAGACTGAAACGGTTCTCATGTTTGGTGCTGGTGGCGCGGGCAGTGCAGTCTCTTTGGCTTTGCTTGATTCAGGTGTTCGAGACCTGGAGATTATTGATCCTGACCTCCGCCGAGCGCAGGCGCTGGTCAGTCGACTAGAGGTCTTGCGCCCTTACGCAAAGATTCAGGGTTCCCCTTCGATTTCGTTGGATCGGATCGAACTTGTGGACGGAGTGGTCAACGCAACACCACTTGGAATGGACAAGTACCCCGGAACAGTCATTGAACCATCCCTGTTGCGGCCCGATGCATGGGTGGCAGACATCGTATATTTCCCGCTTGAGACACACCTACTGAGCAGGGCCCGCGCAACTGGGTTGAAAGTGATGAATGGTGCTGGAATGGCGGTTCATCAGGCTGCAGCGTCTTTTGAAATCTTCACCGGCTGCACCGCCTCAATCAGTCGCCTTCAAAACGTTTTCGATTCACTTCGTCAGCAGCGCATGCGCGAGTTTAGAGGTGCAACGGTATGACAAACGACGAACAAGCAATCCGCCAATGGTGGCGCACATCCATCATTGACATGAAACCCGGCAAGATCGCGTTTCGTGGCAACGCAATAGAGGATCTGATCGGGAACGTTTCTTTCCCGCAGATGATCTGGCTGATGGTGCGGGGCGATCTGCCCAGCGACGCACAAGCGTGTCTGTTCGAAGCCGCTTTGGTCGCAGGCGTGGATCACGGCCCACAGGCCCCCTCAATCGCGGCGGCGCGCATGGCTGCCACCTGCGGGGTAGGTCTCAATAATGCGATGGCGACTGCGGTGAACATGCTGGGCGATGTGCATGGCGGAGCAGGCGAACAATGCGCCGAGCTTTACTATGATATCTCGGAACGCATGGATGCTGGGGCATCGCTGAATAATGCTGTTCAGGACGGTCTGGACAGCTGGCGCGAGACGTACGGCAAGATCGTATCGGGCTTTGGTCACAGGTTTCACAAGCCTGTCGATCCACGCGCACCACGATTGATGCAACTTGTTCGTGATGCGGCGGCAGAAGGCACAGTATCTGGCCGGTTTGCCGATATCGGAGAAGAGGTTCGCGCCGAACTCGGTCGTCAACGCGGCGGTCGGCCAATTGCCATGAATATCGACGGCGCGACAGCTGTGATCTTCTGCGAACTTGGCTTTCCTGCGCCCTTGTCGCGGGGGCTGTTCTGCCTGTCCCGCTCGGTCGGAATACTTGCCCACGCCTGGGAGCAGACGAGCCAGGGCGGTCGGAACAAAGGGCCTATGCCCCCAAATTACTTACCCCTCTACGAAGACAGGAATGATGACAGGTGAGACATCGAAATCCTTCCGGGTCGGCCTTATCGGCTGTGGTCGTATCAGCGATATCTATCTAAAAACACTATCTAAATTTTCCAGCGTCGAGGTCGTGGCTTGCGCAAGCCTTGACCCTTCTGAAAGCCGCGCCAAAGCGGATCAATACGGTATCGCCAAGGCCTGCACGCCAGGTGAAGTGTTTGACGATCCGACGATTGACTGCGTTCTGAACCTGACAATTCCGGCGGCGCATGCCGAAATCAGCTTGCGCGCGCTGGAGGCGGGGAAACACGTCTATTCCGAAAAGCCACTGGTCATGAACCGAACGGACGGTAAGGCGATCCTGCACATGGCCTCTGAAAAGGGGTTACTGGTCGGTTGCGCACCCGACACATTTCTGGGCGGTCGCTGGCAGACCGTTCGGCGCTTGATCGACGAGAGTGCCATTGGCAAACCAACAGGGATTTTTGCCCATGTCGGTACCCACGGGACGGAGCGCCACCATCCCAACCCGGATTTCTACTATAAGGCGGGTGGCGGGCCATTGCTGGACCTTGGGCCGTACTACCTGACCGCCATGATCTGCTGCCTTGGTCCCGTTGACCGGGTTGCCGGAATGGCTCGGCGCACGTTCGACAATAGGATGATCGAAAACGGCCCTCGCAACGGCGAATGGATAGATGTCGAGGTCGACACGCACTCCCTGAGCCTGCTGCAATTTGCGTCCGGTGCCATCGGGTCGATGACCATGAGTTTCGACATCTGGGACAGTGAAACGCCGCGGTTCGAGATCTATGGCGAAAACGGAACCATCAGTATCCCTGACCCTGACCCGGTTCATGGAGCCAACATCTTTCAGGGAGATGTCTGGCTGAAAACACGCGAAACCTCGCGTTGGTCGCATCAGCCCCGCCCAACCGGTCGCGAGGACTGGCAGGTGGTAGAAAACAAACACGGCTTCAACGAAGACAGCCGCGGTCTCGGCCTTTTGGACCTCGCCCTGGCGGCACAAGAAGGACGCCAACCCCGTGCAAGTGGAGCGCTTGCTTACCACGTTTTCGAGGTCATGGACGCAATTGAACGGGCGCCAAAATTCGGCGCCTATCAGACGATAGAAAGCCGTTGCGCGGCTCCGGAGCCTTTGCCGGTCGATTTCCTTAACGATGAGAGGAAGTAGCTGGTCCATGCCGATTGAGACACTCGACTTTGCCCAGCCATTCTTTGGCGTCCAGCACATAACTGACGAGCGCAGAATTTCTATCGAGGGTCGCGCCATCGTCCTTAACCTTGGGGGGCGAAATCTCTCTGTCGATGATCAGACCATTGCACCGCTTTCCTCTGTGATCGTGCAAGACAGCACGCTTACCGGCGTGGAACGTGCAGTCATTGTCCACGGTTTCGACGCCCATTCCAATGACAACGAGTTGTTCGCATGGGTGAAAGATACATGGCCATCTGCTTTCGATGTTCGCCAAGAGGAGCGTCTGCGTGGCGTCAGCCACTACATGTCGCCGAAGGTCTTCGTGGGTAACGTTGGACTGACCATGTACCATTCCGGCTCGGTCCCTTTGAATGTCGGATTGCATAAGGATCATCCGTTCTGCCCGGTACCAGGGTTTCGCGAAGTGCATACGCAGATCGTTGGCTTCGGCAAAATGCAGCAATGTCGCGAACGGGATGTCGAGACCCTGTATCTCGAAGAATTCATGGCCCCGGGCACGACCCACAAACCTATGTATGACGCCGAAGGCAATTATCCCTGGCATCAATACGAGACGATCACCCCCGGTATCTTCATGGCGGTGGAGATACTGCCCGAGGGCGTACGGGTCCCGGAAGCGGAGGTTGAGAATGGCTGAGAGACTTTTACCCGAAGACCTGAAGTTCGACGGCCCTTTCCCCCGGTTGTCTCGCCGTTTGCGGCTGGGCGTTGTTGGTGGAGGACGGATCTCTGTCACGCAAGCATCATCCGCGCGGATGACCGACCGGTGGGAGGTCGTCGCAGGAGCACTCAGTTCTGACACAGCGCGCAGTAAGGCGCGTGGGGCCGAGTGGTTCCTGCCGGCCGAACGGTGCTACGCGTCTTTCGAAGAGATGGCACAGGCCGAGGCGGCACGCACGGATGGCATAGATGCCGTCATGATCACGACCCCGAACCACGTTCATTTTGAAGCGGCCAAAGCGTTTCTGGAAGCGGGCATTGACGTGTTGTGCGACAAGCCCCTGACCAACGAAGTCGCCGAGGCCGAGGGGCTTGAGGAGATTACCGCGCGCACGGGACACATCTTTGCTGTCGGTTATGCGATGTCATGTTTTCCGGTGATACGGCAGGCCAAGCAGATCGTGGCCGACGGGGGCATCGGCAAAATCAACCAGATCCATGTCGAGTTCATGCAAGACTGGATGACGCCCGAAGATGTGGCCGATGCGCCTCATGTAAAGTGGCGGCTGGACCCCAATATTTCTGGTCCAACCAGCTGTGTCGGCGATATCGGCACCCATGCCGCGCATCTCGCCAGTTTTGTTTCCGGCCTGCCCTTGACCGACCTGCGGGCCGAGTTTCATGTCTGCGGCGCGCCAAAGCCTTTGGAAGACACGGTGTTCATGTTCACCCGTTACCAAAATGAAGTCCCCGGAACCTTGATGGCAACACGCCTTGCCCCCGGAAACCGGGGTGGGTTGCGCCTGCGCATATTCGGGAACGAAGGAGGCCTCGAGTGGGACCTAGAGAACTCGGAGCGGCTGAAATTCAATCGGTTTGGTGAACCGGATCATATCATCAGCCGAGGTCTCGGGCATGGTATCGGACCCGGCGCAGAACGTTTGATCCGTACCGCGCGCGGCTTCCCTGAAGGGATTATCGAAGCCTGGGCCAACCTCTATACGGAACTTGCGATGGCCGTAGCCGCGCGTCGGGATGGCGTAACCGTTCCGGCCGATTGGCTTGCTTATCCCAGTGTCGAACAAGGCGCAGACGGTGTTCGATTCATTGACGCCTCTGTGCGCTCTCACCAGTCCGGAGGGGACTGGGTCACTCTCTAAGGGTCTGCCTACACGAATGTAATACACGCCCGGGGCGTTGCCCGGGCGTTTTCATTTCTGTTAAGTATTGAAGTTGATATTTTAAAAAATATCAGATATTTTTGACTACGTGTGATGAATTTTAGATTCGCAGACACGTGGAGCTGTCGTTCATGGTGAAACCCGAAGAGGCTGGCGCAAGCCCCTCTCTCTATTCCTTGGCGCATCTGACGCTGATTGGCTGTACGCCGCCCGAGTTGGTCTATATCGCCGCACGGGCCGGTTACGATGCCGTCAGCCCCCGATTCATTCCGATGCATGTGCCCGGCGAATTCACTCAATCCCCAATCGACAAGGCACAGGTGCAGGCCACCAAAACGGCTCTCTCTACCACCGGATTGAAGGTCCTTGATGTCGAGCTTGCACGCATCACCGAAGATGTCGATCCACGCAGTTTTGAGCCTTCTCTTGAGATTGGCGGGGAGTTGGGCGCCAAACGCATGATTATGAGCGCGTGGACAAACACCCGCGATGATCGTGATTTTCTGATCGACGTCTATTCCGAAACCTGCGAACTGGCAGCGCCCTACGGATTAACGGTGGACTTGGAGTTCCCGAGCTTCTCCCGCTTGCGCACGCTGGATGAAGCACTGGACATTGTCCGCGCCTCTGATCAGCCCAACGGCGGTATTCTGGTCGATACGCTCTACCTGCACCTCAGCCGCGTAGATCTTGGTGAGCTGTTGCACGTTCCCTCGGACCTGTTTCACTTCCTGCATATCTCTGATTGCCTGCCCGGCATCGCCGATACGCGTGAGGGCATGATCCAACTGGCCCGCGATGCGCGGCTATATCCCGGTGAGGGATGGATCGATTTCACAGGCATCATCGAACGGATGCCACCCGTCGACTATTCCATCGAACTGCCCAACCAAAGCCGCGTGGCCGAGTTGGGATATGAAGAACACGCGCGTCGCTGTCTCAGCCACGCCAAGCGAACATTCGGCGAGGCGCGGTCACAGCGTCGTATGCCCGATGCTGCAATTCCAAAACACCAAGAGGATCATCATGGGCAAAGAGCTCACTGAAAACGACCGCAACATGGCGGCCGATATGCTGGCACGCGCCCGCGCTGCCATGGCCGAGATCGAGGATTGGGATCAGGGCAGGTTGGACCGCCTGTCTCAGGCCATTGCATGGTATGCGGGGAACGAGAAAACCTTCACGCGTCTGGCCCAGCAAGGCGTGGACGAAAGCGGTATCGGAGATCGCGAAGGGCGTCCTGCCAAGCGATTTAAGATTCACATGGTGTTGCGTGACGTCTTGCGGACACCATCGACCGGGATCGTCGAAGTAGACGAAGAAAAGGGTCTGGTAAAATATGCCAAGCCTGCCGGTGTGATCGCATCTTTGATTCCGATGACCAATCCAGCGATGACACCACCGGTGACCGGTGTTTCCGCCGCCAACGCCCGGAATGCTGTTATCTTCAGTCCGCATCCGCGAACCGCTCATACCACCTTCGAGATGGTCGAGGTCATGCGAGCGGCCTGCCGTGCCGCTGATGCCCCCGAGGATCTGTTTCAATCCATTCGCAAACCGTCGATCCCATTGACGCAACATTTGATGGAGATCTGTGATCTGACGCTGGCAACGGGCGGCAAGCCCATGGTCAAAGCGGCGTACAGTTCAGGGCGCCCGGCCTTTGGCGTCGGCGCGGGCAATTCATCCATCGTCATCGATGAGACTGCCGACCTGGACATCGCCGCTCAGAACACACGAATTTCCAAGACGTCTGACTTTGGTTCGGGTTGTTCGGCCGACGGTAACATCATCATCCAGCGCTCGGTTTACGACGATATGGTCAAGGCGCTTGAGGCCGAAGGTGGATACCTGTGTTCGACCAAAGAGAAGGCCATGCTCGAAGCTGCCATGTGGGATGAGAAAGGAAACCGTACCTTCCCGACTATCGCCTGTCCGCCTCAGCAAACGGCCAAGGTCGCCGGTTTCTCGATCCCCGAAGATCGCAAGTTCCTGATGGTTGAAAATCAGGGGCAAATCGGGCCGCAGCACAAGTTCTCGAAGGAAAAACTGACCACGCTGATGGCGCTATATCACTTTGACACTTTCGATGACGCGCTGGAAACGGTCAGCCAGATTTACAACACCGGAGGCAAGGGCCATTCCTGCGGCATCTACAGCCACAATGACGATCACATCGACCGGTTGGCGCGCCTGGCTCCGGTCAGCCGCATGATGGTGCGACAGCCTCAGTCCAAGGCCAATGCGGGTGCCTGGACCAATGGCATGCCTATGACCAGCAGCCTAGGTTGCGGCATCTGGGGCGGCAACATTACCAATGAAAATGTCACCATGAAACACATGATGAACTACACCTGGGTCAGCCGTCCCATCCCCGAGGATCGCCCCTCGGAGCCGGACCTGTTCGGTGAGTTCTACGGACAGGAGGTCGCGTGATGGACGGAGCGAAACTGGAAGGCAAAACCGTTGCCGAACACATCGTCGACTTTCTCGAACGTCGCGAGGTCAAGCATGTATTTGGCCTGTGCGGGCACACGAACATTGCGGTTCTGGCCGCGTTGGCGGAAAGCCCCATCGATTTCGTCACCGTACGGCACGAACAAATCGCCAGCCACGCAGCGGACGCATATGCCCGCGTGACGGGCAAGGCCTCGGTGGTGCTGTCCCATCTCTCCCCGGGGCTGACCAATTGTGCAACCGGGGTCGCCAACGCCGCACTGGACTGTATCCCGATGGTCGTGATCGCGGGCGACATTCCAACGCACTACTACGGTAAACATCCACATCAGGAAGTGAACCTCCATGCAGACGCCGCCCAGTGGGAGATCTATCGTCCCTTTGTCAAACGCGCCTGGCGGGTCGATCGGGCAGACCTGATGGCCGAAATTCTGGAAAAGGCGTTTCATCTGGCCGAAAGCGGCCAGCCCGGGCCAGTGCTGGTCAACGTGCCGATGGACATCTTCTCCGAGGTGATCCCCTCGGACAGTTTCGACCGTATCCGCGACAACACGCGCGCGCTCAAAAAACCGTCGATTGACGATGAAACAGCGCGAGAGATTGTCGAAGCGTTGGCGCAGGCTCAAAGTCCGGTCGCTTATGTCGGTGGTGGTATTCTACTGGCACAGGCCAGCGAGGAATTACGCGCCTTTGTGGAGCACATGGGCCTACCAGTCGCGCATTCTTTGATGGGTAAAGGCGCACTGCGCGACGACCATCCGCTTGTGCTGGGAATGACCGGGTTTTGGGGCACCGAGCTGGTCAACCAGTCTTGCCTGAATGCGGATTACATCTTTGCTGTCGGAACCCGGTTCAAAGAGGCCGATTGCTCCAGCTGGTATCCTGGTTACACGTTCAACATTCCTGGCTCAAAGGTCATCCATATCGACATTGAACCGCAAGAGATTGGACGGAATTATCCCACCGAGATCGGAGTCGTTGCTGACGCCAAGGCCGCTTTGCGCGTCGTCAACCGAGTTGCCCGCGAGATGTATCCTGAGGGCTTCAAACGCCCCGCGCTGGAACAGAAGATCACCGACTTCCGAACGAACTTCAAAGCGCGCAACGTGGACATGGCGACCTCGTCGTCCTTTCCGATGATGCCCGAACGTATTTTGGCAGATACCCGCAAGGCACTGCCCGAGGATGCCATTATCACTACGGACGTGGGATGGAACAAGAACGGCGTCGGACAACAATTTGATATCCTGGCACCCGGTTCAATCCTGACCCCGGGTGGATTCGCGACGATGGGCTTTGGCCCTCCGGGAGCGATCGGCGCAAAACTGGCAGCCCCTGACCGTGTGGTGATAAGTCTTGTTGGCGATGGGGGGTTCGGTCAGAACCCGTCGATGCTGGCAACCGCGGTCGAGCTTGATCTGGGCATCATCTGGCTGGTTATGAACAACAACGCCTTCGGCACTATCGCGGGCCTTCAAAAGGCGCATTACGGTCTGACATACGGGACCACGTTCCCTGGATCAGCCGCAGCTCCTGCAAACGGACCGGGTTATGCGGATATTGCAAGAGCTTATGGTGCAGAAGGGCACAGGCTCAGTGCTGCTGATGAATTGTTGCCCGCATTGGAAGCGGCAATCGCCAGCGGCAAACCAACCGTTCTTGATGTCCCAATGATCAACAACCCAACACCAACGACCGGACATTGGAACATCTTGGACATATACTCACCGGACAAAGAGGTATCTCACGTCGCGACTTGACGAAACTGGGCGCGTCTGAACGCGCCCAGTTTCTTGTGTCAATGCTCATCCGTGTTCGAGCAAATATCAACAGCTCCGTCGCGGCGCGGTCATCGTTGTTGTGTGTCTGAACTTTTTTGTTGGTTAGTTATTCTCAACGAAGCACGTGAGATAATGTCAAATTGCAATAACGCTGAAGTATGTGCGTTCTTAGCGTCCAAGTTTTCTCTCTCGCAGCGAATGGCAGATACGACGGGATGCGTCGCAGCATCACCAACAGGCAGCCAACGGCAGCCTAGGGCCGGGCGCGTCGTTTAGGCCAAGGCGCTTATTAGCTACCCGGTACGTGACTGTTTTTTGATGGCGGCGAGCAGTAAATGCCTAAGAAAGAAGGCCCGCAATGACGCGAGCCTTCTTTTGGCGGATGGGTCATCGACTATGCGTCGAGAAACCTTTTCGCGCTCGGCAGGTGGTGCATCAGCACGTAGTAGGTCAGACCCGCCGGGATCAGACTTGCGTACCAGGAGATCCCCGAAAAGATCAGGGCCGCGACAACTCCGACACCCATGGCGATCACGGCAGCCCAGTTCACGCCGTTATAGGGGCCTTCCGGATCATAGAGCTTGTCAAGATCAAGCGTCTGTTTGCGCAGCACGAAGTAATCGACGACAAGGATCGCGAAGATGGGACCTAGGAAAGCCGAGTAGGTCTGAATGAAAATGCTCAGGCCTGCCGCGGACTCATCTTTTACAAGTTCCCACGGGAAAGTGCAGAAGGCGAGCAAGCCGACGATCACTGCAGAGGTTTTGAATTTGATCTTGAAGACATCCATCAGCGCATAGGCGGGAGGGACGACGTTGTTCAGGATGTTCGTTGTGACCTGAGCAAAAGCAATGAACAGGAGCGTTACGACCAGCAGCAGCTTGTTGTCGACAGCGCTCGAAAACACCTTGATTGGATCAACTTCACCGGTAGCACCGGACACCATCAGCCCAATGAGGCCCATAAAAAGTGTCGCCGGCAGGATCGAATTGGCATAGATCGCGACCTGCCTTAGCGGCCCAACGCTCCGACGCAATTCGCGCGAATAGTCCGATACGTTCAGCATCATCGTACTGTAGATCCCAAGGAAGAGCATGGTTGCCCCCCAGAACGGTGCACCCCAGGTGCCCTCGACATTTACCAGATTGGTCGAGATTTCTTCGCCGTATTTGTTGATGACGCTAAAGAACATGTAGATCAGCGACGCGATGATGAAGATCGATCCGATATTCTCGAGCCACTTGATCCCGTGAAACCCAAGCACCGAAAGACCGATCTGAAGGAACTGGAAGCCGATAAAGAACGCCCACATGTTCGAATAACCGAGGAGCGTTTCCGACACGAGGTTGAGTGCGCCCGCGCCGATCCAACTCTGGAACCCGAACCAGACGATAGCGGGAACCGAACGCACCAGCGCCGGAATCCGAGTGCCCGCAAAGCCAAAGGCGGACCGGGCCTGTACCATGAACGGAATGCCATATTTGTGACCGGCCTGACCGTTGATCATTAGCGCGAGCCCGATCACCGTGCAGCCGATGGCGATAGCGACAAAGGTCTGCAGGAGGTTCAGCGTACCGACCAAGCCCGACCCGATAGTAAATGTTCCGATGGAAACACATCCGCCAAGCCACGCGAAAAGATAGGACCACGGGTCCATGATCCGCGTCTCTTGCGGTGCCAGGCTCTCTTCCCCGATCGCCTTGTGTTCGATATGGGTTACGTGATCGTCGTGCGACATAGCGACCGTGTCGGCCGTGTCTGATTTGATTGTCATTTTCTCCTCCGATGACAGGTTATTTTAGTTTTGGCCGGGCGTAGGCATTGATTTTGCTGGTCTTTAGGCCGCAACCGACCAGCGCTTCGATCATGCGGGTTGCCACGCTCACGCCATCGATCACAGGAATGCCGGTCTCTTCGCTGAGCCACGCGGTCAAATCGGCCATCCCCGCACATCCCAGAACAATTGCTTCGCAACGATCTTCCTCAATCGCGCGCAGGATTTCCTCGCGGATCTTTTCGCGCGCGTTCGAGCCGGGCTCTTCCAAGGCCAAAACAGGGATCTCTGCTGACCGAACCCGCCGGCATTGATGCGACAGGCCATAGCCATGGATCATGTGTTCGATGATGGGCACTGACCGCGGCAAAGTGGTGACGACCGAGAACGAGGTGGCAAGCATGCTCGCCGCCTTCACCGCAGCTTCGCAGATTCCGATGACAGGGCCCGTCGCGATCTCGCGGCAAGCGCCGATACCGGGATCATCGAAACAAGCAACGACAATGCCATCGACCTGCTGGTCTTCTGCGGCTTGCACGCAGGACAGAAGGCCGGGAACTGACATCGCTTCGTCGAAATGCCCTTCGATACTCGCCGGTGCGCCTTGCGCGGTAGCGCCTCTGATCACGACACCGGCACTCGCGGCCGCCTGGGCGGACGTGATGATCTTGCGTGTCATCGATTCAGTAGAGTTGGGGTTTACAACTAGAATTTCCATGTGATCTCCCTTGACGATATAAATTGTTAACAAACAGTGTTAACGATTCCAAACAAAATGTTAACTTGAATTGTCAAGGCGTTACCGATGCCTAGATGGCGTCTGTTCCGACTGGGGGCAGAATGACAGGGGTGTTGTCAGGTTAACCCTAGATCGGTTGCTCGTGTCTGGATTTGGACATAGATCGCATTGGTGAATCCATCGTCCAACAGCTACAAGCGTCACCGATTTCCGCCTCAGATCATTGCCCACTTTGTGTGGCTGTATTTCCGCTTCAATTTGAGCCTTCGCGAAGTTGAAGAGATGCTGCTTGCGCGCGGGATCGGCGTTTCTTACGAGACTGTCCGGCGTTGCGTGATCAAGTTCGGACGGATGATGGCTCGAAACTTGCGACTAAGTCAGGACCGTCCTGGTGATGTCTGGCATCTCGATGAAGTTGTCGTGAAAATCGCTGGTCGCAGGTATTGGCTTTGGCGCGCGGTCGATCAGCATGGCATCGTGCTGGACGAAATACTCCAACCGAAGCGGGACAAACGGGCCGCAAAACGGTTGTTGCGCCGCCTGATAAAGCGTCTTGGCTTCCTCCATTGGTCAGCAAAGAAGTGAAATTTCTTTCAGACAGTTACACATATCCGCAATGCATCGAGAATTGCGGCGTGTATATTTCGGCTTGTAACTGCGTCGCCAATTCGGGCCAAATGGAAACGGCCGCTTAGATTGGTGTCAACGAATGGAAATGTCCCACCAATAAGCGCCTTGTGTTCAACCTGCCCGTGGTTCCGCGAGCTTGGTTTGAGATCGTGAAAAAGTCCGTCCATTGGGGACAGGCCATGTTCTACGACTACGTGATCAACAAGACGTTCAGTGACATCCCCCGTCAACACATGACGCAGGCTGGCGCGAACTCCATCATCTTCGCGCACCAGGGAGGTAAGCTCTTGCAGGCAGGTGAAGGTAACTCCATTGGCGGCCAGATCGCGTAAGGCGACGGCAGAGGTCGTTGGGCCAAGGTCATGCAGAAGTGCCCGGTCCGGGGTTACAAGATTTACACTGCAACCATTGCCCGCCAGCGCGTCGGCAGTTACAGCCGCAGGGTGGTCGCCGACTTCATCGAACAACAGCACCTCGCCCGAGACACGTGCCTCGCCCGACAACACGTCCCAACTGGAAATTGCCAGGTCGCCGCCGGGGATAACTGTGGTTTCGGGCCAGCCGCCTGTTGCAACGATCACCAAATCGGGGGCTTCGGATATCACGTCATCAGCTTCGGCATAGGTGTTCAAGCGGATATCGATCCCAAGCAAAGTCACTTCGGAAATCAACCAGTCAGCTACGCCCCAGACCTGTCTGCGCGTTTTCCCTTTAGAGGCCAGAACCAACTGCCCGCCCAGCCGATCCGATGCCTCGAACAGCACGACTTCGTGACCGCGCAGGGCGCAGACCCGTGCGGCCTCCAGTCCGCCGGGCCCGCCGCCGACGACAACAACTTTCTTTCGGGTGTCGCTGTAGGCGATGATATGAGGCAAGGTCTGCTCACGCCCCGTGGCGGCATTGTGTCCGCAAACGGCAGGTTTGCCCTGATTGACCCGGTCCACGCAGTAGCCCAAGCCGACACAGGGGCGGATGCGTTCTTCTTCCCCCCGCGCGAGTTTTTCTACCAGATAGGGATCTGCCATCTGTGCGCGGGTCATGCCCACCAGATCGACATGGCCGCCGGAGACCGCGTGGCGGGCCGTGGCAATATCCGCAATCCCTCCTGCGTGCAGGATAGGCAAATCGACGGCATCACGGATGCGCCCGGCCACGGTGATATGCGGTGCCGCCGGCAGGCCCATGGGGCGCACCCATTCAGCCAAACCCAGATCATCATAGGGCGCGCCGGCGAGGATGTTGAGCAGGTCGACATCGCTGGATTTTTCCAGCATCCTGGCTGCGGCAATGCATTCTTCAGCGCTCAGCCCACCTTCTTTCAGTTCATCGCCGGTGATGCGCATCGACAGGATGAAATTAGCGCCGACTTCGGCGCGCACGGCGTCGAGCACCTGCAAGGTCAGGCGCATGCGGTTCTCCAGCGTTCCACCATAGTCATCGTCGCGCTTGTTTGTCAGCGGGGACAGGAATTGCCCCAGAAGGTGTGAGTGGGACAGGAGCTCGATCCCGTCGAATCCTCCTTGCTGACAGCGACGCGCAGCGGCTGCGAAATCGTCAATCACGCGGTTGATGTCTTCTTGTTCCATGGCCTTGGGAAAGGCACGATGTGCACGTTCGCGGATACTGGACGGAGCTATGACAGGCAGCCAATGGCCATCATCCCATGCAGTGCGGCGCCCCATATGAGTGATCTGACACATGATCGCGGCACCATGTTCGTGAACGCCATCCGTTAGTTTCCGAAACCATGGAATGACGCTGTCATCACCGGCATAAAGCTGGCCGAACACCGATGGGCTATCAGGGGCGATATTGGTCGACCCACCGACCATGGTCAGGGCAACCCCGCCCTTTGCCTTTTCCTCGTGATACAACCTGTAGCGGTCCCGGGGATGGCCATCTTCAACAAAATTCGGCGCATGGGACGTGCTGACGATGCGGTTGCGCAAAGTCAGGTGTTTCAATTGAAACGAATCGAGTAGGTGCGCCACTTTCGTGCCCCTTCGGCCAAATCTGCTGTTTGAAAACTGTCCAGGGTCGGCTCCGCTGGTCAGTTTCAACACCTGATGAGTTTGGTTGTCGAAAGCACTTTACTTGGGAAGCTATGCGTAAGAATTCACTGCTTCCGACATTGCTGTATGAAAAGGCGACCCGACCAGGAAATCCAATGGTGGAACACCCTTTGAGTACAGAAGGGAACCTGGCAGGGGCCGCTCGATCCATCAAGGTCTGCACAAGGTTGCAATCACGTGCAATCTTAGATTGGAGGTGCTGCGCGCGCTGTGATCAACTGTCTGGCAGTAACTCTTTCGCGATGTATCATGTACAGACCTGCACCGATGATGATGGCAATGCCAAGCAGGCTAAGCCTGTTCGGAAAGTCATTGAAGACAAGGTAGCCAAACAAGGTTGCTACCGGCAGCTCAAAATACTGCAAAGGAGCCAATGTGGCAGACGGGGCAAATGACAGCGCATAAGTCATCATCATGTGGCTTACCGTCGCAAAAAAACCGGTCCCAAGAAGCCACAACAGTGCAATGTCTTTCGGCCAAACGGGATCGAAAAGTTCGGAACCAGAACCTTGCGCAACCAATAAGATTGGAATGCAAAACAGACTGGCAACCAGGCCAGTGTGAAATTGCAGAGCCACCGGGTGCATCCGTCGCGACAAGCCCCGCGTCACAAGAATGTAGAAAGCGAAAGCAACAGCCGTACCGAGAGGAATAATTGCCACTGCGCCGAAAGCCGCGAAGCTGGGTTGGATGACGAACAATACGCCAACAAACCCTACAAGAGCTGCCCCGACGCGACGAGGACCGACATCTTCACCAAGGTAAAACTTGCCGACCAGCAAGACAATGAACGGTGCCACAAACACGATGGCAAGGGCATCAGCAAGCGGCATCACTCGGATAGCCGTAATGAAACAAAAAGTCGCGAACAGCAAAAGTATTGAGCGGAATACAAGTACCATCAATTCACCGCTCGCGACACGCAATGACAGTCCCATTTTCCAGACAAACGGTCCCATCAACGCACATTGCAATACAAAGCGAGCGGCCGTTATCTGCCCAACCGGCACACTGGCCGATGCGAGCTTGGCAGCTACATCGAGCAAGGGAGCAGTCAGGCAAAATCCAAGCATCAGTGCAACGCCCGCAAGGGTGCGATCCGTGGATTGAGGTGTGGAATCAGCTGAGGTCATCTCATCATGAAGAACTGTCGCCAAATGCGTGTCTGTTCTCAATGCGACGCCAGGCAAAAGTCCCGATATTCCCGAGCTCGGGCAGAGTAGGAGTTTGCTCATGCAGCGAACCGCAGGTTCCATGACCCGCACGGCAGCATCAACTGCCTTGTTTCAGGATTCGCTAACGAGATGTACTGGCTTTTTCATTCAACGGTTTACCTGCAAGGCTAGGCACAGAGATCGGCGACCTGCAAATCTCTAGAAACCGGTCAATCAACGCTGTCTGCACTGCTTGGCGAGAGCGGGCAATCACCACCCTGTAGTGTCCGATGCTTTCCTCGAGCGGTCGCGCAACGATGGGGTCGCCTTCAATCGTGCGATCCTGCTTGGGCGGGAAGCCTGCCAGGGTGAAGCCGAACCCCTTGCCGACGTAGGCCTGAACAAGCTCGCGTGATTGGGATTGGAATGGCACTTCGGGGTGAACGCCTGCGGCCTGCAGCAGTTGAAGATAGCTAGGGCCAGGCCCGGCTGGTGATACAGCGATATAGGGCAGTCCGATCAGGTCGGACAGGCTGATCCGGGCTTTTGCTGCCAAAGGGTGTTCGCCTGACAGCAGAACCAGGGGCGGCAGCTCCAGCAGCACTTCTGCCTCATGCCGCTTGAGATCGAACCCCTGGTCAAAAACCACCAGCGCATCCACTTCGCCACCATCCAGTGCGTCCACCAAGGTCGGATAATCCGCTTCCTTCACCTCGACACGAACGTCTGGGTAGCTTTCGCGGAAGGCAAGCACCGCAGGCAGGACGATGCGCTGTGCCAGTGCGTGATGAGTGCCGATGTGGATCCTGCCAGTGCGTCCTGACGCCAGGTTCTCGGCCTGCCTGTCCAGCGCCGCGGCCTGCGCCAGCAGCGCCTCAGCCTGGGCGAAAAACTCCTTTCCCGCAGGCGTCAGCCGCATACCTTGCGCCGGAAAGCGGTCGAACAGGGTCAGGCCGGTGGTCGCCTCCAGTTTGTCCACCGCTGAGGCAATCGCGGCGGGAGAAACATTCAATTGCCGAGCAGCCTGGGCAATACCGCCCCGCCGGGCGGTTTCTGACAGGTAGGCGAGTTGGCGAAGGGTGAAATTAATCATCTAAAAAACTGACTTTTGAGGTGTATTAAATCAGTTTTACCGACCTTTTGACAAGCCCTATGCTGCTTTTGGGACAAACAGGAGACTCACATGGAGATTCTTCCTCTGACGGGGGGGCTGGGTGCCGAAATTCTGGGTGCGGATGTCCGCAGCGATGCAGATTTTGACGCCATTCAGCGCGCATTTGCCAAATACTCGGTGATTGTGCTGAGGGGGCAGGATGTGGGCCCGGAAGATCACCTCGCCTTTGCCCGCCGTTTCGGGCCGGTCAACGTGAACCGGTTCTTCAAGCCGGTCAAAGGGCACCCCGAGATCGCCATGGTGCTGAAAGAGAAGAACCAGAAAGAAGCCGTTGGAGAAGGTTGGCATACCGATCATTCCTACGATCAGGAACCGGCGATGGGCTCGATTTTGCATGCGATCGAAATGCCGCCTTACGGCGGCGATACGCTGTTTGTCTCAATGGGGGCCGCCTACGAGGCGCTTTCGGCCCCGATGCGCCGGTTTCTCGGCGAGCTGACGGCCGTGCATTCCTCGCGGCATGTGTTCGGCGCTGCCGTAATGGATAGCGAGGCAGTAAAGTCAGGACGTCTGGGCAATGCAGAGGCCGCAATCCAGGACGCCCGGCATCCGGTCGTTATCACGCATCCCCTGAGCCGACGGCGTGGCCTTTTTGTGAACCCGGTCTTCACAACCCGTATCGAGGGTTTGGCCCCGGCTGAGTCTGAGGCGCTTCTGGCCATGCTCTATGCCCATTGCCAGCAACCCGAGTTCCAATGCCGTGTGCGCTGGCAGGCCGGTGACATTACCATGTGGGACAACCGCGCCACCTGGCATAAGGCGATCAATGATTATCACGGCTTCCGCCGCCTGATGCATCGTGTCACTGTTGAGGGCGTGCCCCTCGCGCCCGCTGCTGCGGCCTGACCTTAGCGAAAGTATCGCAATGACCCACCTCAACTCACAGGCAGCAACCAGCCGGCCCAATGTCATCCTGATCCTTGCGGACGACATGGGATTTGCCGATCTTGGCTGCACCGGTTCTGAAATCCAGACCCCCAACATCGACGCCCTTGCGCGGGGCGGCGTTATGCTGTCGGCGATGTACAACTGCGCCCGCTGCTGCCCCACCCGTGCTTCGCTTCTGACCGGGCTTTATCCGCATAATGCAGGCGTTGGCCACATGGGCGCCAATCTGGGCACCCCTGCCTATCAGGGCTTCCTGCGCAATGACAGTGCCACGATTGCCGAGCATCTGCGCGTCAGCGGTTATGCCACGCTGATGTCGGGGAAATGGCATGTGGCGGGCGATTTTGAAGCCCGTAAGGTGGACAGTTGGCGGGTTGGCGACGTCGAACACCCAACCCCGCGCCAACGCGGCTTTGACCGGTTTTACGGGATCATGGATGGGGCCACACATTTCTTTTCGCCGCATTACATGCTGGAGGATGACAGTCGGGTCGAAACCTTCCCCGATGACTTCTACTTCACCGACGCCATCACCCAAAAGGCTATTGGTATGATCGAAAGCGCTGTGGCGGAAGAAAAACCCTTCTTCCTTTACCTAGCCCACACAGCGCCGCACTGGCCGTTGCACGCCCACCCTGAGGACATCGCAAAATACGATGGGGTCTATTCAAAAGGCTGGGACCATATTCGCACCGCGCGCCATGAAACCATGAACAGCCAGGGTGTGTTCCAGCGCGGCTGGGACATCTCGCCCCGCGACAGCACTGTACATGGTTGGGAGCAGGAACAGAACCGGGACTGGGAGGCCAGCAAGATGGCCACCTACGCGGCGATGGTTGACCGAATGGATCAGTCGATCGGCACGCTGGTTGCGGCCCTGAAACGGCTCGGTCAGTTCGACAACACGCTGATCCTGTTCCTGTCAGACAACGGCGGCTGCGCCGAATTCATGGCCGAGGACGGCTGGGCTAAGTTCTATCCCGACCGCACCCATGACGGCAAGCAGATCACCATGGGCAATGTGACCGGTCTGCGCCCCGGCGATGCCCAAACCTTCCAGAGCTATGACAAACCGTGGGCCAATGTCTCCAATGCGCCGTTCCGGCTTTACAAGCATTATGTCCACGAGGGCGGTATCTCCACCCCACTGGTGGCCCATTGGCCAAATGGGTTCGAACCGCGCGGCACGGCTCATGCAGCCTGCCATGTGGTCGATATTCTGCCGACCATCCTGGAAGCCACCGGAGGCGCTTATCAGACAGAGGTGGGCGGTCATGATATCCAACCGTTGCAAGGGGAATCTCTGCTAGGTCTTATGAGGGGCAAGGACTGGCAGCGCGAGCAGCCGATCTTCTGGGAGCACGAGGGCAATGCCGCCATCCGGTTGGGCCAGTTCAAGCTGGTTCGACTGCATGACCGCCCCTGGGAGCTTTACGACATCGAGGCCGACCGTACCGAGCTGACCGACCTAGCGGGCCGCAACGCCGCCCTTGAGAAAGACATGATCCATCAATACCAGGCTTGGGCGGAAACCGTCGGCGTGATGGACTGGAACGAAGCGTTGCCGAAACTGCTGGCGGCGTGGGGGATGGAGAACGCGGATGGCTGAAGCTGATCGCTAGGTGGTCGCTGAGGTCCCTTGGTAAAGGACGGGTTTGCTCGCATCCTGCCAGTTCAGGCGAGGTGTAACGAATGGAACCGAAGCCAGCATCAGATCATCCATTTCGATCTTACCTGTGACTTTGGGGGTATCTTGCTCTGGGTAGATTGCTCGCCTCATCTTTTTTCTTGAGACGAATGTTTAATTATAGGAATGTATTTGAAAAAACCGAAAGTAGAACTGAGGAGTAGGCGTCAAATGGCCGGGAAGTTCGAGATATATAAAGACAAGGCTGGTGAATTTCGGTTTCGTCTGAAAGCCGGGAATGGTGAAATCATTCTGGCCAGTGAAGGATATGTTCAAAAGGCGAGTGCCACGAACGGGATCGAGTCTGTCAAAAAGAACGCGCCGGATGACGGCCGGTACGAGCGCAAGGAAACCAAATCCGGCGGTCATATGTTCAACTTGAAGGCCAGCAACGGTCAGGTGATCGGCACCAGCGAGAGCTATACCAGCACTTCAGGGCGGGATAACGGGATCGATTCCGTCAAACGGAACGCACCTGACGCACGTGTCGACGATCTGACGTGACCTGACACGGTAACTTTTTACCACTTCCATTTGTGTAAACTGCGAAGGCGAGATGCATCGACGCATCTCGCACAAAGGCTTGAACAACCAAGCCGAAAGCACACATCAATCAACCCGTAGGCGCGAACGCATCGTGAAGCGTTTCGTTTCGATTCTGTTTCAAATCCGTGCCTACCGAATAAAACGGCGTTTTAGCGACAGAGGATCCAGACCCATGCTGGCAATCAAATCCTTTGCTTCAACCGCATTTGCCCTGACGACCATTAAGCTGAAAAACATGATCCGCTAAAGGCAGATCTCCCCTGGACTCCGTCC
This sequence comes from Ruegeria sp. AL7, assembly GCF_056536105.1. Lineage (NCBI taxonomy): Bacteria > Pseudomonadati > Pseudomonadota > Alphaproteobacteria > Rhodobacterales > Roseobacteraceae > Ruegeria > Ruegeria sp. AL7. The sequence goes on along the minus strand of NZ_JBQFJF010000002.1, from coordinate 393,402 downwards.
ATTTCAGCATTTCGCCCAACTGGCAGGCCAATCGAGTCGCCATCTCCACTGATGCTGCCGCTATTAAGACCGTAGTAGAATTGTCAACTTTGGTTCCGCGCGGGTGGGTTTGTCACAGGCAAATTGGGTTTGCTCGCGAGGTCCCCAAGGCTAAAAATCCGGGAGTGAGTGTGAGACGGAGGTAGAGCAGTGACCCAACAGAACTGGAGCCAGGCCATTCTCGACCGGCTCAAGTCCGCAGGAAGTAATCTGACTATACCAGACGGATCCCAACTGTTTGCTCCGGGCGCTTACGGTGAGATGTTTTTGATCGTCCGTTCGGGCATCGTCCGGGTGGAACAAACCAGTCCGTCGGGACGCACCGTTGTTCTTTATCGGGTTGGCCCGTACGACAGTTGCGTTATGACGACCTCGTGCATGTTGTCGGACATCCCCTATTCAGGGTTCGGTTATGCCGAGGGGCCGGTGACGGCGCTGGCCATCGGGCGGGACAAGTTCAACACGTTGCTGGCTACAGATGCCGAGTTTCGGGGCGCGGTCTTCATGGCGTTTTCACAACGCATTGTTGAGCTGTCCGAGGTTATCGATGATCTTCTACTTAACCGGATGGACCTGAAATTGGCACAGTGGCTTTTGGATCAGGGCGCACCTTCGGACGATATCCGCACCACGCACCAGCGCATTGCGGCCGAACTGGGCAGCGCACGCGAAGTCATGTCCCGTATCCTCAAGGATTTTGAACATCGCGGGTGGGTCAGGCTTGAGCGAGGTGTGATTTATCTGCAGGACCGCCCAGCCCTGCACCACCATGCAAGAACGGGGGTTGTGTGACCTCGTCACATAACATGGCTTGGAAAACAGTGAATCTTGGACCAGACAATCAAGGAGATTCGACCATGCAATTCACGTCTAATGTTGGTTCTGTCGACCGGATTCTGCGCCTGATCCTCGGTGGTGTGCTGATCCTTCTGGCACTGACCGGTACTATCGGCCCCTGGGGTTGGCTTGGGGCTGTGTTTGTGGTGACGGCATTCATGAAATTCTGTCCGATCTATGCGCTTCTGGGTCTGTGCACCAACAAGCAAGCCAAGCCGTAACACGACCAACCCTTGCCTCGTGCAACACCGGGATTTTCTGGATCCCGGCGTTGCGCAGCGGGCGCGGGTCAGGCGCGGCGTTTCTCAGAGCTGACGCTGTTTGAGGCGGCCCGAGCGCCCGTGATCCTGGCAAGGGCGGGGGCCAGCTCGGGGCTATTGAAACGGAACCCGCTGCGTAGCAGTTTTGCCGGAATGACACGCTGGCCACCCAGTATCGTTTCACGTCCCATATCCCCTGCGACGTTTGTGATCAGCCAAGCAGGCAGACGTATCAGGGCAGGGCGGTTCAATGCGTTTGCCAAAGCCTGTGTGAACTCTGCGTTGCGCACCGGGTTTGGAGCAGTGGCGTTGAGCGGGCCGTTGATATCCGGATGCGACATGGCGAATGCGATGACGCGGATCAGATCATTCCGTTCGATCCAGGGCATCCACTGTTGTCCATTCCCCAGCTGACAACCGGCACCAAACTCGAAAGGTGTCAGCATTCGGGCCAGCATGCCGCCTTCAACTCCCAGCACCAGACCGATACGCAGTTGCACAACCCGGACGCCCATATCCACGACTGGCGCAGCGGCGCGCTCCCATGTGTCGCACACCTCATGGATGAAGGCGGGGCAGTGCGTGTCGTCTTCGGTGAGGGTCTCGTCTTGCCGCAGCCCATACCAGCCCACGGCGGAGCCGGTGATCAGACAAGATGGTTTTTGATCCAGCCTGCGGATCAGTGCGACCAAATCTTTCGTCATCTTGACCCGAGACTGCAGGATGCGCGCGCGTTTCCGAGGCGTCCAATGCGCGTTTGCTACCGGCTCACCCGCCAGATTGACGATGGCGTCAAAACGCTCTGTGTTGTCAATTTGCTCGAGTGAGGTGATCAGGCGTACCGGATGGGTCAAAGCGTCGACCTTTTGCAGATTGCGGGTCAGGACGGTGACGTGGTGGCCGCCAGCAACCAGCGCTTCGACCAGACGTTGCCCGATGAAACCGGTGCCACCCGTGATCAGCAGATGTTGTCGGGGCGCGAGTTGCGCGACCAGAGAGGCCGAGTTGACAGCATTCAACCGCGTGCTGCGTGCGGCCGCCACCAAATCGCGCGCGCTGAACAGCGCCACACCAATCGCGGCAAGGGTCGCCATGATGCTCCAACCGCCGTGATGGACGGGTACCATCGCTGACGGCAGGGCAGACCAGGTCCAAAGGTATGGGGCAGCCAGCGCGAGGATCGCACCATAATTCAGCGCCAGCAAAGTGTGATTGACCCGTTCCGTGGCGGGGAGACGGCGGGTTAGGTCCTCTTCAACGAAATCCCAAAGGGTAATCAGGACCTCAAGGCCCAGGATTATGGTCAGAGCAATGGTAAACGTGCCGTGGGGTTCGAACCATCCAAGGCACAGGAAGATGACGGCGTAGAAAGCGTTCCTGACCCCATGCAGGCGCAGTTCGGTCTGTTGCGAAGGGCGCCAGGCCAGCCGCTCGGTGCCTTCATGGTGCACCAGCGTGTCGAATGCACCCATCGAGATCTGAAGGGCAATCAATGTCCAAAGCAGCGGGTCAGTCATGTCGGATCCTTTCTGTCGTAAAAAATGGCGTCCTGGTGGATCAACTCTCCGAACAGGCGGCTATGAAGGCTTAGGGAAAACAGAAACCGCGCGTCGCCAAGATCGGTGTGAGTGATGGTCAGAACGCCAGGGCGAATCCAGCGCGGGAGGCGCAGTTTCCTATCACCCAATTGAACGAAGTAATGATCGCTGAGAAAGCGGAGACCGGTGCGGTCTGCTTGAACGCGCAATGCGATACCGATACCGGCGCCGATGTATTCTTCGATCCCGGTCGGTCCAGAGAACCGTTTTGAGCTGTGGATAACTTGAGGAAACCCTCCGTCGCGCCCATACTGGCGGATCCAGAACTGTCCGTTAACGGAACTATCCTCGGTCACGGTGACAATCGCGGGCTGATCCACGCTGGATGTATCAAAGGGTAGGGGGCCGCCGATCAGACGGGCCAGATGCGCCAGCAGTTGCCCGGCCAGCGTCAGACGCATTGCTACAACTTTGCCCTGATAGACCACGCTGGCGCCGTTCGCTAGGCAATGACCAAACCGCGCCCGGACCTGATGGGGCAGGGCGGCCCAAGCTGCGGGGCCAACCAAGTCGCGAAACCTTTGATCGGACATGTCCATAACATGCGGAGAGAAATTGCTCAGTTTCATATCACACCATATGCTGTAGTTGCTGTTATTTCTGTAAGAAGAGAAAGGTATTCTCAAAATTTTTTACGACTTGCCTTTCTTGCTTCCGATCTTGAGGAGCATGATGATCTTGTCGCCCATCTTCATAAGAGCCGAAAGCTTGGACTTAGGGACCGACAGCATTTGCTCGGACCATTGGTCGGCCGTAGTCAGGAACTGTTGCATATTTTGCATTCTCTCCAATACGACAGGGGACAGATCAGCCTCGTCCGAGGCTTGTTGCACGCAGATGTCCAACGCCCGCATCGCGGGGTCGATCTCGCGCTCTTTGCGGCCTTTTGCAATCAGCAGGGCCATGTTCCAGACATCAGTTTCGGCTGCGAAGTGCTCGCGACGATCACCGGGGACGGGCACGCGGTGGATCAAACGCCATCCGGCCAGCTCTTTCAGCGAGTTTGAAACATTTGACCGGGCGATGCCAAGTTCGTTTGCGATTTCTTCGGCATTCATGGGCGAAGTGCTGAGGTACAAAAGCGCATGTATCTGCGCTACGGATCGGTTCACACCCCACTGGCTGCCCATATCACCCCAATAGAGGATGAATTGTGAACGGGCCGAGGATTCGGATAAATCAGTTGTTTCTGTCATGACAGAAATATGAGATACCGGTAGTCTGATGTCAAACAAATTTACCATGACGTCAGGGTGATCCGCCCGAAACCTGTACCGAGGTCTTGTCGCAACCGGATCGCAATTGATGACCGTGGAATCCTGAGTGACTAACCAATTCCAAAGTCAAATTTAGGGAATTAACCAGCCGCAACACCTGCCGTGCATTTGTAGCTAACAAACTATGCTAAAACCCGCGGTACGTTGGAACTGGTCACCTGACCGTGGCAATCTGGACATTTCCTACACGGAACCGACCATCCGCGGCCAACGGTACCCATTTTTCAGGACCGACACGCCGTCCACCTGTCCAGGTTCCGTTCGTTGAGCCCATATCACGAATAAAAAGATCGCCCGTTTTTTCTACGCGTAAAACACAATGCTGACCCGAAGTTCTTTCGCTGCGAGAAAGCGCAAGATCAGCCCAGTTCTTGTCACGTCCGATTTTGATCTGATGTGTGTTAGACAAGCCTTTAACATTCCGAAATTCGACAAACTTGCCGCGATCCGGGCCGTTCAGAACAACCAGTTGCCAAAAGGCCAAGGCGCGGGGAGCCATCGGGCTGTACCATGTCACATCGGCGGCCCTGTCATACCGGGATGCGACGTTCGGATTTGCTCCGGTTAAGCCAAACGACATGATCTTCTTCAACGCGCGGGTAGAACGCCGCATATGAGATACCGGATTGCCGCGTTTGTCGCGCATATTCAGACGTAAGGCATATCGTCCCAGGCTGTGCCCACCAAGAAAACCTTCGCAGATCAACCAGTAGCTAAGAACCAGGATCAGATAAAGCCCTACCGGTAAGGCCAGACCGGTATTTCCCAACCGTAGTTCCTGACGCAACACAGGTTCCAAAGTGACCAATACAAAACCCAGAAACATAAAATCTAGGACAGCGGCGGCGCTCAGCAGGCGCGCGGCGTTTTTTGAATCCAGAGGTCCACTGAGCTTCATGTCCGCGCCCCCAACAAAGTAAGCACCATAAAAAGGGCCGCGCCGATCGAGAATAGGAACAGCGCGTCGCACCTGATCCGCAGTGCTCGTCTACCACCTGCACCGGCGCTTTGAAAATGGAATCCAGCGACCCACACGGCAAGACCCGTTCCTGTGACAGTGAATAACAGGACTTCCGGCAAGACCTGTTGGTGGGGCGCAATAGAAAGCCAGTCAGCGGCCCCCACCATAAGGCCGCCCCACAAAAGCGCGACGACATAAGCTGCAAAGCCAAGAGACTCATTTCTTTGCTGACTTAGCTTTCCGACAAGTGCACCCAATCCCCATCCCAATGCCGCAGCGACTAAAACTAATAATGTCAGGCGGACAGGTAAAGACAGTGAAGAAACCTGAACATTGAACACAATACTGGACGTATTGTTCGTCAAATTGGAAGTAATACCGAGAAACGCAAGAAATGCGCCAACTCCGGCACCGAGGTGCCCAAGGAAGGTAAAAATATCATTTGCGAGTGAGAGTTTATCTCTGATATCAAAGGGTAATTTCATTGAAAATCTCGAGTTTGATAAATAAGGAATTCACGTGTTCGGCGACGTGAGACGATATTACCATTCTTCACTTGCACACATGCGAATCGTTGATTGAAAATAAAAAGTATGTGACTTCATAATCAACTACGAAGAAAATTATGAGTACGGAGTTTGTTGATGCGTTCAGTAGCAATTTCTATTTTTGCGGTTTTTTCTCTTCTACTTTCAGCCTGTACAGAAGAAACAATTCAATCTGCGTCATCATCGGCAGTCGCTGGCAAGACGCAGCAGGAAAAGCAACTTGAAAAGCAGGTTCGAAGCCTGGATCAGGTTTCAAAAGATATCATCGTCAACAATACCATTCAGGGTGCCCTGGCTGGTGCAGTCGTTGGTTGTGGGATCGGATTGTTGCTGGGTGGCAGTGGCAGCGATTGTGCCGCTGGTGCAGCAGCAGGTGGCCTGATCGGCGGCGTAGGCGGCAATCAGGTCGGCAAGAAAGCGGCAGCCAAAAATGTTGAAATCGTCAACAGCAAGGCTGTTCTGGCCAATCTGTCCAACGTCAGTAAGCAACTGAATTCGGTCGAAGCAAACCTGCGGTCAGTTCTGGCATCGCAAAACGCGGAACTGAAGTCGCTTCGTCGTCAACTGGATGGCGGCCAGGTTTCTCAATCGGCGTACAACGCACGCGTCAAGGCTATCAAGTCAAACCGCCAGGTTGTTTCGAATGAGCTAAAGCGCAGCGAAAAGAACATGGATGGAACGATTTCCGAGTTGCGTGCTGCCTCAAGCAAAGGCCAGCCTGGTCTGGGTGGAGCCACGAATGCAGCCGTCAGCAACAAAAATCGTCTGGCGCGGACGCGGGCATCCATCAATCTTCTTTAAGTTTCTTTGACCCGCGTTCGTTACCGGACGCGGGATTTCCAATAGTAAGTGTGTACCATGACCTCTGATCTTTTTCGTTTCTCAAAACCGGTAATGCTGGTCTCATTGATCGCCCTTGCGGGATGTACAGGATCTACGGACCCAACCACCGCGACTCTCTTCGACAATATAGCTAACCTGAATTCCGGGGAATACGATCGCCAGATTGCGCAGAACAAGGCGCAAGCGGATGCCATTCTTGCTCAGAACAAGGCGGCTGAGCAGCGAAACGCTCAGCTAGCGGCGCAGCGCAATGCCAATCAAAGCGAGATAAACGCGTTGCGTCAGCAGATTGCGGAAGTCAAAGCCCAAGGGGCCAAAGCCCGCGCAGCGTCAGCTTCGGACCCGGTGAAACTGCAGCAAGTTCAGGCTTTGGACAATCAACTGGGGGCCGTCGAACGGGACGTATCAAGCGGCGCTGATCCGTCTGTTGTACGCAACGAACTGAACCGGATTAAGTCGGCCTATCGCGCGCTGTCGATCTGATAAGAAACACGCCAGGTCGGCGCTTGTCGACGCATGCGACGACCGGGACAACTTGCCTGAGGGGGGTCTTGGGATCGTGACCTACGGAATATCACGCACATTTATTGCGGTTGCGGCTGCATTGGTTTTTGCAAGCTCAGCCCAGGCGCAGGACGGTAAGACGCGTGCGCCTGCGACCGGGCTTGCCATTCTGGATTGCGCTCCGGCAAAACCTGCACCGGAAGACAGTTGTCTGGTGCGGGTACCGTCAGGCAACGAACGCGGCGGTATGAGCTTTCGATCCCTTGGTGATACGCAAGCTGATTTCGAGTTCGTCAAAGATGTCGACGAATTGCCCGGTAACCTGACCCTCTCTGCTACAATGGTTCTGATTGACCTTTCTGTCGGGGATCGCAGTGGCAGGGTGCGCAGCTGGAGCCGTGAACGGGACCTAATATCGCGCGTAGTGACGAACCTGCCGCCGGATGAGAAAGTTGCGATCTACGGTTTCGGCAACGATATTGTCGAACTCTCGCCATTCTCCACCAGCCGCGCGCGCGCGGAAGACGTGGTCAAATCTCTTGAGATCAAAGAACAGAACACGCGCCTTGTTGCAAACTCGACCCGGGCGATCGAATTGCTTAGCGAGCAGGACGATGTGCTGTTGAAGAACCTGATCCTGATCACCGACGGCGACGAGGAAGGGTTGGCCACTGTTGAAGAGATTTCAGAGGCTGCAGAAAAGGCAGGAGTGTCTGTCTCAGCTCTTGGGATGTTCTGGCGGGCACAGGGGAATGCCCGTACTACGCGCGGCATCGATGTTTTGAAACGCCTGACAGATCCTCAACAGGGTCTAATGGAAGAAGTGTTTCTTCAGAACCAACAAACAGCAAACACGGTAGTTTCAACCTTCATTCGAACTTATGGAAATTCGGTCAAGGGTTCCGGCCTGATCGTGCCCGTAGGCGATGCGGCGCCAGCGCGTATCACGATTGACATGATCGAACCTGTTGTTGGTCAACCTGGTCAGACACAGACCAAGAGCTACTCGGCAGAGTTTCAGCCTGTCAATGTAGCGGCGGCGCAAACGGAAGAACCGGCTGAACCGGAAGTGGATGAAACTCTGATTTTCGGCTTGCCGGCTTTGTATGTCTATGTCGGTGCCGGTGTTCTGGCATTGCTGGTACTTTTGCTGGCGTTCTTGCTGATGCGTCGCGGGGGCTCTGGTTTTGATGATGATCTGGAAGAGATCGAACTGGGGGATATCCCAAATGCTGAGGAAGTGCCGAACCGCGACGCAGCACCGACGGCTGCGCATGTACCACCTCCGGTTGCCTTTCTTGTGCGTGTTGACAATGGACATCGGTTTCCGGTGCCCGCAGGGCGTTCGACCTTGGGCCGCAGCAGCACTAACGCCGTGGTCGTTCCCGATAGCGGCGTATCCCGTGTTCATGCCGAACTGAGCGGATCGCTGGATGGCAAGTTCACACTCAGTGATCTGGATAGTCTGAACGGGACGCTGGTCAATGATCGCAAGATCAAAGGCACGCAAAGAATAAATGTGGGTGACACTGTGGGCCTTGGGCCCGTGCGCCTGAAACTGGTCCGCGGTTAATCCGCCAGATCATCTGAACAGGAAAGGTGATGAAAATGGGTAACGATAACAAGACTAGCTGGTTGTTCGATAAGGATGACGAAGAGTTGAACGATCTGGACATAGAAGGAGATGACGGTTTTACCGAAAGCCTTGCCCCTTCGAACAATGAACCGACACATGCAATCGGCGGATCATCCTACAGCGAAGCCCCGACCGAATATGTAGAATCTGACAAGACGCAGATCTACCACGGAGGTATGTCCAAGAGCTTTTCCGGAAAAGCCGAATTTGATCCAATGATTGATCCCATTACAGGGTGGTTGGTCGTGGTGAAGGGCCCCGGACTGGGACAGTCTGTAAACCTGGGTTCAGGTATGAACACGCTGGGACGCGAGGGAGGAGAGCGTGTGTCACTGGATTTTGGTGACAAGTTGATTTCTGGTAAGGATCATCTGCGTATCATTTTTGACGACGCCAATCGGGTATTCTTTGCAGCCCCCGGAACAGGCCGCAATATCAGTCGGATCAACGGGCAGATCGTCGCCACGACAATGCCGCTTGAGAACTATGCTTTGATTGAATTGTCCAAGCAGACTCATGTGCGTTTTGTTGCTTTCTGTAACGAGGATTTTGACTGGTCGGAACTGGCCCAATCCTCTGAAGACTAATTCAGATGACAATTATCAGCGGCAAGCAAAGCCTGGGCCAGCGCGAGAACCAGGAAGATGCGTTTGACATCGTATTCCAGAATGAACGTGACCCCAAATCAGATATCCTCATGCTGGTCGCCGACGGGATGGGGGGGCACGCTGGTGGTGAAGTGGCCGCGAACATGGCGTTGTCAACCTTCAAATCCCATTTCATCGAAGGCTCGAACGCCCCTCGTCCTCGAGACCGGTTGCAGGAGTCATTGATCGCGGCCAATGAAGCTCTGCGTCACAAGATTGGCAGCCAACCGGATCTAAAGGGCATGGGGTGTACACTTGTTGCCGCCCTGAAACTGGGTGACCGTTTGGTCTGGTTGTCCGTCGGAGACAGCAGCTTGTTTCTACTACGCGACGGACGGCTGAAAAAGCTCAACGCTGATCACTCGCTTTACGGCGAGCTTTTGCAGATGGTTGCGTCTGGTCAAATCACTCAGGACGAGGCTGACAACCATCCGCGTCGCAACGCACTGCGCTCTGCCTTGATGGGAGATCGGATTTCACTGACGGATATCAACGCGATCAACCTGAAACCCGGTGATGTCGTACTGGTATGTTCTGACGGGCTTGATACGTTGTCGCAAGCCGAGATCACCGGTGTGTTGCAAAGCGGTAAAAGTCGCGACATGCGTGGTGTGGCCTCGGATCTGCTGAATGCCGTCGAGGCGAAAGGCAAACCGAAACAGGATAATACGACTGTTGTGGTTTATGCACATGTTCAGGAAGGCATGAGCAGCATGTTGCGGGGCAGCCAGTGGGCGTTCACACCCGCTGACAATCGAAAGAAAACACTGAAATACATTGCGATCGGACTTGGGGCTTTAGCCGTTGGGGCCACTATTGGTGCGCTGAGTTTCGGTGACAAGAAGTCAGCGGAAACTGATCTGGCACCAAAGCCCGAGTCCGCTCCAGTAGAGCAGGAAGAACGCAGTATCGGAGACAGCTCGGTCGCCGAGCCGGTTTCGCCGGAAACGCCTGTTGAAGGTGTTGAGAGCCCCGCACCCGAAGAATCGGATGCTCAGGAACCGGTGGCTGATCCGGAAGCGCCTGGTGAAGAAGCCCCTCCGTCAGATGCGCCTGAAGCGTCGGGTGATCAGCCTAGTGAAGATGTGACCAATCAGGATGAGCAACCGTCCACTGATTCAGTAGTTCAGGAGTAGCGCCGCCCGTGTCCGCTCATTTGCCAAGGGGAGAAACCTTTGCCGGCTATGTCCTAGGGGACGTGCTTGGGCAAGGGGGCTTTGGCATCACCTATCAATCGCGCAACCGGGAATCAGGTGAACGATTTGCAATCAAGGAGTACTTCCCGGCGGATTACGCCAGTCGCGGACCGAAGAACGCAGTCGTTCCCACAAACGAAGGGCGCCAGCTTTTTCACATGGGGCTCGAAGCGTTTTTGCAGGAAGCTAACATGTTGCGCGACCTGCCGCAGCAGCAGGGCTTGATGCGTGTTCGGGCGGCTTTTCGCAAGCATGGTACAGCCTATTGCGTGATGGAATACATCCACGGCGATCCGTTGGACCGGATGCTGACTCGTATGATCGAGGCACGTGGCTCCGTACCTCAGGACCTCGTAAAAAAGTTTCTCCAATCAATGCTTGGTGCATTGGATGCGGTTCACAAAGTTGGCATTGTGCATCGCGACATGAAGCCTGCGAATGTCATGATCCGAAAAGATGGGCAGCCGATCCTGATTGACTTCGGAGCAGCGCGACTGATGGGCAAGTCCAGCGGGTTGGCTTCTATGTTCACACGGAAATACGCCGCGATCGAGCAGTTTCCGCCCGAAAAAACCGGGTTGGCGGGCGGAGTTCACGAAGGACCGTGGAGCGATCTGTTCGCATTGTCCGTTATTCTTTACGAAATGGTGTCGCAAAGCCTGCCGCCAAATGCGGAAGAACGCTGGAAAGACAAGCGGGCCACTGGTCGTGATCCTTATGTGCCCGTGCGTCAGAATCTGATCCGCAACCGTGTGCAGGCCCAATATGATGACGTTCTGCTCAATGCGATCGACATGGGGTGTCAGCTGTTGCCCCGAGACCGAATTCAGACTGCGCGAGACTATGCCCGGATTTCAGGTATCGATTTGCGTCACCCTGTCGAGAAACATGAACCACCTGACCCGAAACCAAAGCGACCGCAGGACGGTCGCACGCCTCGACATAAGCGCGGTGGTCGTGCTGGGCATAAGGCATCGCTAGTGGTGTTGTTGTTTATTCTGGTCGTTGCTGTGGCCGTAATTGCGTATGGAACTTTGATGTGAATGTTGTGATCGCCCTTCGTGCAATGTTTTTCTCAGTTGTTTGGTCAGCTGCTTTCGGAGTGTCAGCTGCATGCGCGCAGATCCAATCCGAAGTCGTTACGGTGGCTGATGGTGCGGTTGGGCGTGTGGTTGTCCAATACGATGGTGGATGGGGAACCGGGTCTGGCTTTGTGCTTGCGCCTTTGCCGGGTGGAGGCGGGTATTATTTCCTGACCAATCACCACGTGATCGAAGGTGGTGTCAGCGCGTTTGTTGGCTTCAAGAAAGGCGACCGGATCTACAAATACGGCGTTCAGGTCGCATACGATTCCTTTGAAAAGGACATGGCTATCCTGAAGATCACACCGCAGGAATCCTTTGATCACAAACCCAACGTTCTGGCGGTGCGTGTTGGGACAATCAACAAAGGCGAGCAGGTTGCCGCAGTCGGTTTTCCTGGCACTTCAGACGTATCCAATGACAGCGGAAACGAGCTGGCCTTTTTTGAGACCACATTGACACAAGGGGCCGTCAGCAAAGTTTCACCCGGAAAAACGCAGCGGAATCGTGGTACGCAAGAAATTGTTCAGCACACTGCAGCAATCAACCCCGGAAACTCCGGCGGGCCGATGATCGATTTCTGCGGTTCGGTTTTGGGGATCAACACCGCCGGTGTCATGTTGAATTCGGATGGTGAAACTCCTGCTAACGGCACGTTCTTTGCACCATCCGCCAATTCCATCGCCGGTTTCCTGCAAGACAGCAATGTCCCGTTCACGCGTCACAAGGCAGGTTGTGATCCTGACAATCCAACTGTCGTTTCCGGTGGTACGTCAGACAGCAACCTTCTGATCATCCTTGCTGTATTGTGCGGTGGAGGCGCTGTGGTGATCGGTGGGATGTACTATGTCGTCTCGCAAAGTCGCGGTAAGGCTGATTTTAAACCCGAGCGGTCGGCTGCGTCTTCCAAATCCTCTGGGCGGTCTATTCTTGCCGTGGGCATGGCGGGTCATTCTGCGCAGTTCAGTGCTCGGCAGTTGCAATCCGGTGTCACCATCGGGCGTGCCAGCGAGAACACATTGACAGTCACTGATCGCAATTTGAGCCGCCGTCATGCAAGCCTCTCTCTGCAGGGGCGCAAGATGATGCTGACAGATCTTGGGTCTTCGAATGGGACCAAGGTTGACGGGCGGCGCCTCAAGCCAAACGAGCCGGTGCAGATCAACACCACGTCGAGGGTTGAACTGGGAGGGATAGCGCTTGTCCTCAAACGACCCTGATACCGTCCTGTCAATCCGGAACCTTGGTATAGAACGAGCGCCGAGTTTCTTTGTTGTGATCGAAGAACTGGACCTGAGGGCAGGTGAGACCATTGTTCTGGATGCTGTCAGCGGGGCGGGTAAAAGTACCGCTCTGGGGTTGATCGCGGGGGCGCTTCCGTTGACTGCATTGCCGGATACGCACCACGAGATAGCTGGCGTTACGGTGACGTCGGATACGCCTCGTGCGGATTTTGCGGGGCCGGACAAGCTGGGATTTGTACTTCAAACAAACACACTGGTTCCATATCTGACATTGCTCGAAAACATCGAACTGCCCGTGCGCGTTGCGGGTCAGGAACCCGATGCAGAATGGCAGGACCATCTAATCCGGTCGATGGGCCTGGGTGACTATGGGGCGCGAAAGCCGGGTCAGTTATCTGTTGGTCAACGACAGCGAGTATCCGTTGCGCGGGCTTTGTTGGGTCGACCGGCCCTGTTGCTGCTGGATGAGCCGGTGTCGGCATTGGATCCCGCGAATGTCGCCGAGGTCGAGGGCTTGATCGTGCATCTTGCGGCAGAGGCCGGGTCTGCTGTCGTGTTGGCCAGCCATCAGGCGCAGACCGGTGAGTTTGCGCAAACGCCTCGGGCTGATCATCGGCTTCTGGATCATCAGGGGCAGTCCTATTCCATCTTTTCCACAGCGGGTCGTGTAGCGGCCAAGGTGGCATGATGTTGAAAATACCAACCAAACTGGCCCTCAGGGAGTTAAAGCACGACTGGCAATCGGCTTTATGTTTTGTCGCTGCCTTGGCTGGTGTTCTTGGACCTCTGCTGATCATACTTGCGCTCAAGAATGGGGTCATCGGCACAATGGTCGGGCGTCTGATCGAAGATCCGTCGAACCGAGAAATCCTGGCCATCGGTGCGGGGCAGCATGATGCTGCCTTCTTTGCAGGTTTGAGTGCGCGGCAAGATGTAGGTTTTGTTGTTCCTGCAACACGCTCAATCAACACATCCGCAAACGCTGTTCGGAATGAGGCGCAGCGGAAACTGGAGCGGGCGGTGCCATTGATCCCGTCATCTGCGGGTGACCCCTTGGTCAAGGGCGAGGCCGTCGGTCCCGGCCGGATCTGGATATCAGACACGCTGGCAAGTGATCTTTCGGTTTCCGCAGGTGATACACTGGACATGATTATCGGGCGCGAGGTCGACGGGCAGCGCGAGAACGCGCGGCGCGACCTGACGGTTATCGGTGTGCTATCGCCTGAGATCTGGCCGCGGCCCGCAATCTTCCTGTCGGTTCCCGACTTGCTGGCAGTTGAGCGGTTCCGGGATGACCTGTCCGCGACACCTGGTAACTGGACGGACCCGGTTCCGGAACCTGACAGCTTTGCCAGCTATCGCCTGTATGCCAGGTCTCTCGAAGATATCGCAACCCTTTCCGCTTATTTGGCGGATATCGGTTTGCAATCTCGTCCAAGGGCTGAAAACGCAGCGCTGTTGCTGTCATTTCGCCGGAATTTAAACATCCTTTTCACGGCCGTAGCGGCATTGGCGATGTTCGGGTTTTGGGCTGCAATGTCAGCCAACCTTCGTGGTATGGTCGAGCGTCAACGCGTCATCTTCAGTTTGTTTTCCATGTTGACGATGCCCGATCGTCAGCGGTGCGTCATTCCCGTTGTGCAAAGCCTGACGCTTGTACTGGGTGGTGTGATTGCGACCTTGGTTATCATCCTGCCTTTTCTGCTTGCCATCAATGCCAGCTTCGAAACGGCGCCCGGAGAGGCCATTGCGCGCCTTTACCCCGGTGACATTCTGGCCACTCTGGGTCTGGGCGCTGTGACAGCTGTCACGGCAGCGGCCTGGGCGGTATTTGCCGTTCGCAATGTTGAACCACAGGAGGTTTTGACCCATGCCTAGACTTCCTCTGAGTATGATTGCCACTCTGATCGGCCTTTTCAGCTTGACTTCAACCGCACAGGCGCAGGACATCACTTGGCGCGAGAAATATTTTAATCCGCAACCCGCCGAGGGAGATTTGACTCTGCCAATGCCGTGCGGCGGAGCGATGACGTTTCGAAAGATCGCAACTCCTAATACTGACGGCGTGATTGGCGATGTTTCGGTTGTACTTGGTCAGGAAGGAAGCGAGCAGCCCTATCTGAACGGTCTTCGCCGGGCGTTTGTATCTGGTGCGTTCGCGGATGAAGATGGTGCGGCCAAGGGCTACTTCTACATGGCCAAATACGAGTTGGCACAGGCACAATGGGATGTGGTCATGGCTGGTCAATGTTCCGAAAAGGAACCCCGCCGACGCGAGTTTGTTCCTGCCGTCGCACAATCAAAGCTCGACTATCAGCGCTTTGCTGAGGCCTATACGCTATGGTTGATGCAGAACGCCCCGGATACGTTACCGCGTGTCGGTGAAACACGTGGGTATCTGCGATTGCCGACTGAAGAAGAGTGGGAATACTCTGCCCGCGGTGGGTTGGCCGTTGATCAAGCTCTGTTCCGGGCGCCCTTGCCCCCGATTCCGGAAGGGACGCCGCAGGACGAATTCATAGCACATGGTGGAACAGCGTCGGCGGGCGGTAAATTACAGGTTATAGGTTCGTTGCGCCCCAACCCTTTGGGTCTGCATGACATGCTGGGCAATGCGGCCGAAATCGTTGGCGATCCATTTGCTTTGGTCCGTCACGGCCGATTGCACGGACAGGCCGGAGGATTTGTGAAACGGGGGGGTGATGCACGCACACCCTTGGCGGACATCACTTCTTCGACCCGGTTCGAAGTGCCGCCGTTTGACATTTTGTCCAATACCTCTTCAGCGGACCGGTTTACCGGCACACGTCTTGTGTTGCAGGGCTTGGCCATTACTTCGGCTGATCAGGACCAGGCTCTGAAAGATGGACTGGACCAATTGGCACGCCCGGACGAAGGTCTTGCTGTAGCGGCCAGCGAACAAGAGGCGATGGACCTTCTGGATGAGATATCGGCCGAGACGTTGTCGGATCGGACCAAAACTCAATTGGCGGTGATCAAGGATACCTTGAACAGGGGGCGTGTGGAACGTAACGCGCAACGCGACCAGTCGATCCGCCTTATCCTGACCTCGGGTGTACTTGTCTGCGGGCAGGGCATTCGACGTTATCTAAATGCGCTGATTTCATCACTGACAATTGCACCTGAGCTGGATGCGCTGGAGGCGGAAGCGCGGGCAAGCGGGGACCAGTCTTTCCTTGACGAAGTGCTTGCTGCCAAAGAGGACGCTGCGGCCAAGCTGGCCGAACTTGAGGCCAAGGCCAAGGCTGATATTGTCGAATATGCCAACCTGATCGAAGGGTTGGTCGATCAGTATTCACCTGTTTTGCTGCGCAAGCAGATCGATTTCATCTATCCGACAGAAGCAGAGCGGGGTCGCGAGCGCGCGACTTGCCTTGCTATGGTTCAGGATCATATCGGTGCGCGAAGCGTAGCTGGCTATTCGGATTTGGATCAGATTGCGAACGACTTTCAGGCAGTTGCTTTGTCGTTTGTCGAAGAATGAATTGGAAAGGTTGAACTATGCGGGATGTATTGAACAAATCGCTTGAAGTACTGGTCTGGATAACGACTTGTCTATCCATTGTCTTTTTCTGTTTCACAGCAATTACGATGTTGCGGCTATCTCCGCTGGGGCCGGATACAACGACCATCATTGCAGCCTTTCTGACTGTGGTGTTCGGGATTACCGCTTCGCTTGTTTTTGCTGGCATCTGTTTTCAAATCATGGATATCCGCACCTTTTCCAAACACAGCGCGATCAGTTTGAAGAGCCGGAGGTAACATAAGCTATGGAACATTCTGTACTTGGGCTTCGACCCGGCAGCGTCCTTCAGGATACCTACGAGATCAAGTCTCTGTTGGGTGAAGGTGGTATGGGTGCCACATTCCGGGGTTTGAACCGGGCCAGCGGTCACGAAGTGGCAATCAAAGTAATGACACCTAGCTTTGCCAAGAACCAAAAAGCGGTTGACCTGTTCCGGCGCGAAGCGAATTTGCTGCGAACTGTCCGTAGCGAGGCGGTGGTCCGGTTCGAAACCTCCATGCTGGATAAGGACGGGCGCTTGTTTCTGGTCATGGAATTTGTACCGGGTCATCCTCTGTCGCATTATCTGAAAAAGGGCGCGCGACTTTCGTCCGATGACGTTCTAAAATTGGGGTTGCGACTGGCGCAGGGGCTGGAGGCAATCCATAAACTGGGCATCGTTCATCGAGATGTTGCACCCGACAATGTGATGATCTCGCATGAAGACATTAATCAAGCGAAGTTCATAGATTTCGGTTTGGCATCTGACAGCATCGGAACCGACAAATCGATAATCGGCGACAGTTTTGCAGGCAAGCTGCGCTATTGTGCTCCAGAACAGTTGGGTTTGTTTGGCAATAGTGTTTCAGCCGCGACCGATGCCTACGCATTGGGTCTTGTGTTGATGCGTACGACCGGGCTCGAGTTGCCAGGTGAAGGTAAAGGTTTTGCCGCGGTTGAAGACCGAAAGGTGGACATCAAGATAACCGATCCAAAGGTTGCGCCCGGTCTGAAATCTGTTTTGGAACACCTGCTGAAAGCCAACCCCAAAGACCGTCCCAGTGACCTGCCTGGCTTGTTTCGCACAGCAATGAGCGGTGCCAAGGCAGCACCGACTTCGGCGGCTGTACCCCGTCAGCCGACTGCCGCGCCCGACCAGGGTGGGGGCAGCAAACTACCTTTGATTGCGGCGGGTATCGTCGCTCTGATCGCAATTGCTGGAGGTGCATGGTATTTTCTGTCAGGAGCTGGTGGTTCGTCAGCCAAGGTCAATGAGTCTGTCGGGATTGCGCAGGAGGCCGTTGCTGCCGATAACCCACTGACAGCCGCACGAGACCTCTTGGCTGTGGGCGGGGCACAGAATCTGGATGCCGCTTTGGGCGCGCTGATTGCGATCAGCAACGATCAGGAGTTGTCCCAACAGGATCGGGCATCAGCCAATATCCTGATTGCTGAGATGTATGATCCTAAAACGCACAGCACCGTTACATCGCCTTTCCCGCGCCCTGACCCGTCGGCAGCACGGCGTTATTATCAGCGCGCAGCTGATCTTGGGTCGGACCCGGCGCGTCAGGCTTTGGATCGATTGGCTGAGTGAGGAGGTGAAGAAGATGTTGATACGAGTTATTTCCCTAGTTGCCTTGTTGGCCTCTATGGTCGGTCCGGCTACGGCGCAATCAAGATCTCCGCTTCCAATCGAAGGCAAAGAAAGCCTGTATCAAAGGGTTCTGATCCGTGAGCGGATCGACGCGAGGCCCGAGCCAGACAGCGAAAGTTCCGCGGCGTCTCTTTCTCCATTACAGGTGTTTTTTGTCTATGCTCGTGACGGCGACTGGATGCAAATCGGAGCGAGCGATCAAGGCGACGATCTTATGTGGATTCCGGAAGGGGCGGCTATTCCCTGGAATCAGAACATTGTTGCAACGTTGGAAGGCAGTGACAATGTCGGACGCGTTTTGTTTTTTAATGATATCGACCCGATCTATGACATCATCGAAAGCGAAAACCCCGCCGGTCTTGCAAAAAACGCCAGAGATGAAGCGCTGGCAGCTGAGCAGGGCGGCGAACCGTCAGAAAGCGTGATCGCCTTAGGCCCGCGCGAAACGATTGATCAGCGTCAAAACCTTTATGTAATGCCAATCCTGGCAACGGAAGAGGCTGTGTTCGACATCGGACCGTTCGTAAATCTGCTGCAAGTGGCCGTTGCCAGTGCCAACGCCCCGAACCGCCCGGCGCCATCGGGTAGTCAGAATTCGGGCGACTTAAAAACAGCAGTGGTCTTTGTCGTGGACACTACGATATCGATGGAGCCGTATATCCGCGCTACCCGTGCAGCACTGCAAGAGGTTTATCGAGAGGCCGCAGGATCAGCGGCAGCAGACGCGATCAGTTTCGGGCTTGTTGGCTATCGCGACAGCCTCGAGGCAGCTCCGGGCCTTGGGTATGACGTTCGGACATTCGTGGATCTTCAGCAGGGCCTTAACGTTGACAACTTCCTGAGTGGCATCGATCAGATGCAAGAAGCGGAATCCAGCAGTAAGAATTTTCGCGAAGACAGCTATCGCGGTATTGAATACGCATTGGAAGGCATGGACTGGAGCGACTTTGGGGGACGGTTTATCGTACTGGTTACAGATGCAGGTCCACGCGAATTCGATGATCAGTATTCTGCCACAGGGTTGAGCGCCGAAAGTCTGAACAGGATTGTCCGTGAGCGCATAGGTGGTGCGATGGCCGTCATGCATCTGCGTACCGCGCGAGGTGCCAAAGACCACCCTTCGGCTGAAGCGGCTTATAAGCAACTGACCGCCTTTCCGAATTCTGCTCCCTTGTATTTCCCGATCGAGAACGGTGACCCAGACGTCTACAAGGAAACCGCACGCACGTTGGGTGGGATTGTGGCAAAGCATACGTCTTCTTATCGTCGCAGCGGCGGCGACGAGATTTTGGACGAAGACGCCATTGCTGACAAAGGTGACAACAGGTTTTCCGGCCTGAGTACAGCAAGCCGGACTATGCAACTGGCCTACCTTGGAAAAACAGAAGGCGCGCGAGCGCCCGACTTGTTTGAAGCTTATGTGGCGGATCGGGATTTTGATCGACCAGGATTGAAACCTTTGTCTATCAGATTGCTCATCTCGAAGGCGGATCTGAGTAACCTGGAAGAAGCGTTGCGGATCATTGTCGACCAGGCCGAGCGGAACGTCGTGAACCCTGATCAGTTCTTTGCACAGGTTCTTGGAGTTGCCGCAGACATGAGCCGCAGACCTGATCAGGTATCACGCCAATCAGACCCCAGCCTTGCCGAAGCTGTGGCGTTGGACGAATACCTGTCTGACCTGCCCTATAAGTCTCAGATCATGACTATTACTGAAGATGATTGGGTGCGCCTTCCGATTTCAGAGCAGCAAACCATCGTCAACGGGCTATATGACAAGATCGAACGGTACCGGCGGTACAACGAGTCGACCGATCAATGGGTTGATTACCTTGGGGCCGGGCCGCAGGCAGGAAACTTGCTGTACCCGATGTTGCTGGATGATCTGCCATAACCCCAAAGGTGTTGTCGCAAATCTTCTGCGCGAGCCAAGCCGTCGAAAGCGGTTTCTAGATCATTTGACCATGCGCCAAGCGGGCGATGTGTTCCATCGGGTCACGTTTCTGGTCCCCGACCAACGTATACTGCCAGGGTCCGTCCTGCCAGAAGACGACAAGATACCCGTCCTCTTGTCGAAACCGAAATGATTGAGTTTGAGTTGTGTCGCCATGCGTGGCCATCAAACTTAACCGATCACCCTCTGCATTCTCGTACATAAATAAAGCTGAGGCTTGGTCTCCTGCGGGCAAAAGGCGTCCTCCAATCAGGGAAAACCCGGTTTCCCCAAGTTGCGGCGCGATAATGGCAGAGCCCAGACGATTGGAGAGCCAGGTTTGCAAGTGGTCTTTTTCCGCAGCGGCGACTTCTACAGGGTGAAGAACCTCAACGGCGAATAAAGAATGCGCCGCCTTTGCGTGTTGCGAAAACAATGCCAGATCGTCGGTTGTTCCACTGTTCCAAGGTTGCAAATAAGATCCCAAGCCGAATCCGACTGTAAAAACCGCGACCGAAGCAACCAGCCTCAAAGAGACTGGCGAGGGTGGCGTGGCCTGTTTCCGCAGACTTCGAAGATGTGCCGCAGAAGGTACAGGGACCGCCTTGTTTATCAGATCAGATTGACGCTGCATTGCACGAACGCGCGCTGCATCGTCCGGGTGACGGGCAAGGTGACGGTCAAGGCGTTCGCTCTCTTCCGGTGACAACTCACCGTCTATGCTACGCTGAACCAGGTCTTCGATGGATGGGGTGTACGTCATTTCACGCTCCTGATCTTCACGGCGGTCGAAGCGTCCATTTCAGATTTGATTTTAGTACGCGCGCGCGAGATCCGCGACATCAGCGTACCCTTTGGAATGGACAAAGTTGTGGCCGCTTCGTCATAGCTTAACCCACCAATCACAACAGAAAGAAGGGCTTCTCGCTGATCTTGGGGAACAGAATCCAGCGCCTTCCAGACAGCCTTGAGTTCCAACCGTTCTTCGGCCGTGCTTGTCGTAGCTGCCAGCGTCGAAATGTTGTCGAGATCGACAGTGTTGAATTTGGTCTCTCGACGCCACCTGTCCCGGTAGAGGTTCAACAATATTTTAGTGAGCCATGGTTTCAACGGCCGTCCCGGAAGCCATAGCAATCGTTTGCGAAGGGCGCGTTCAACACAATCCTGCACCAGATCATCCGCCGCATCCGGATCACGGGTCAGCGACCAGGCATAACGCCAAAGATCGGGGAGGCAGTTTTCAAGCTGGTTTTCAAATGACTGAAGCATGTACGTAAGCCGGGAGAGGAAACCTTCCCCCGGCACCAAGGTTCAGGGGCGTGCGATATGCCAAACACCTTTTACACCGTCCCCTGTCATGTCCCCAGGGTTTTCGTCTTTGAACCATAGATAAAGCGGCTTTCCTTTGTAGGCGATCTGAACGCTGCCATCCATGCGTTCGATCAGGCTGTAGCCTTTTTTCAGTTCCATGTTGGCATCACCCATCAGCGGCGGCCATTTGGTGGCACAGTCATCATAGCAATTCGAAACGCCTGTTTCGTCCTTGTCAAAGGTATAGAGAGTCATCTTGTGCGCATCCATAAGGAAGGTTTCTCCGTTGAGCTTGCCAGTTACGGCTGGCGCACCGGTGTGACCATCCGCAAATGAACCGGTTGCAGTCGCAACCAGCGCGACACCAGAAAAAGTAAGGGACTTTAGGGACATTGTATTCTCCGACTGTTTCAGGTCTGCCGAATGGCAGACTATACAACTACGAAGGCACCTGGAAAAAATTCCCCAAAGTGAAACATTTTTTCGGCGGCGTGTGGGCATTGTTTTGATGGTAAAGCCAGAGTCCACGCCTATGGGAAAGGTCACGCATATCCAGTTTGGGTACGAAAAACCTGTATCTGTTCGACAAGTGGGACAAGCGCGTTAGGGCCCGAGGGGCAGGGTGCTTCGTCACCTGTCAGTATCTGAAGTAAGGACAATTAAGTGTTGGCACGGCTATCGCAAATCTTGCAAAACGAAAGCACAGGCGAGCTGATTGCATGCGCCCGGAACAATTATCTCTCAGAAACTTCTGTCTCCGAGCTATCCAATTTGAATTGGGACGCCGCCTAGGCTTAGACCTAGAATTTTCCGGGGAAAAGTCCGCATAAAAACCTTCGAACAAGGTTGACAGAGCGGCGGCGTGAAAATCCCTGCATATCGGTTAGGTAGTTCACCCACATCCCCTCCAGCAAGGCCAGCGTTCCGCTGGTTGCGTCATCTACCAGGTTCGGGTCGCCTCTGTTTTCCGAGGCTATCTCTGTGAACGCGGACCGCAAGGTTTCGACAAGTTTGTCATCCTGAGTGCTGCTGTAACGGGCGATACCTGGATGAGAGCTTGCGATACCCCGAAACGCATGCCAGATTTTAGTACTGCGGGGATTGAGCAGTGCTTCTGACAGGTCGGCCTCAATCACTGCCATAACACGGTCTTCGGGTCTTGCGCTCGGGCCCAGATCTGTCCTTCTGTCCATCTCGGCATAATACTCGGTGCTGAAATGCTGGGCGGCTGCGGTCAGTAAATTGTCCTTACCCCCGAAATGCAAATGGATCATTCCGCGTGACAGACCGGAGCGCTCGCAGATTCGGCTGACCGAGGTATCGGTCACCCCAATATCGGCAATCGTGTCCAGAGTCGCGTCGATCAGTAGCTGTTTATTGGCTTCCGGATCCCGCTTTGAACCGCGTTTTTGTTCCTTGACGCTTTGCGCTTTATTCAATGGTACCAACCGTTTGTGAATGTCTCATAGAGGTAGCTCACAGGAATATTGACACGAAAGGCCATTCTGGCGCAACATTTAATGGACGATCGTCCATTAGTGACTCGTGAATTGCGGGAAGGGAGGTTGGGTGATCTTTCGCAGCGAAGCGTCCCGGGGATATACCCTTAGCGCGCCAGCCACGGCTTACGTGGGCTTTCTGGTCGCGGCGCCATTGGTGATCCTGATTGCCTATTCATTCTGGACCCAAACCTATGTGACGCTCGACAAGACACCGACGCTGAAGAATTACAGCGATGCGTTTGCGGATCCGCTGGTCCGACACCTGATGCTTCGGTCGATCTGGATTGCCGGAGCGGTGACCATAGTCACCGTCGCGCTGGCCTATCCCATCGCGTATTTTATCGCGATGAAGGCCCAGAAAAAGACCATCTGGTTATTACTGATCACCATACCGTTTTGGTCCAGCTATTTGCTGCGCGTATTTGCCTGGAAGCTCATTCTGGGGTTCAATGGAGTGATGAACTCTGCGCTTCTTGCGCTGGGTTTGATCAGCGAACCTCTCGACTTCCTGCTCTACAACGAATTCGCAGTCGTGCTGACGCTCGCTCATGCCTGGGCACCATTTGCGATCCTGCCGATCTATGTCTCACTGCAAAAGATCGATCCGAGCCTTCTTGAGGCTGCAACAGATCTTGGGAACAGCCCCTTTCAACGTTTTATGCGGGTGACGCTGCCGCTGACGATCCCAGGTATCATTGCTGCTTGCCTGATCATCTTCATCCCTACAGTCGGTGATTATGTGACCCCGGCTCTGGTTGGTGGTTCAGATGGGAAGATGATCGCCAATCTTATTCAGGTGCAGTTCGGGGCCGCCAACAACTGGCCACTTGGGGCTACGCTATCGTTAATCGCAATGCTGTCGGTGGGCTTTGCGGCCATCGTGTTTGTCATGTCCGCCACACGGCTGGGGAGGCGGATCAGATGAGACGTCCTACGACCCTGACAGCCTATGCGTTCGTGTATCTGCTGTTTCTGTACCTGCCGGTTTTGTTCCTGCCTTTGTTCTCTTTCAACAGCGGCACAATCGTTGCGTTCCCGATTAAGGGCTGGACACTGGACTGGTATCGGAAGCTGGGCGAGCAGGACACGTTGATCCAGGCGCTTTGGAATTCGCTTGCTGTCGGCACTGTTGTTGCCCTTCTGTCGACCGCCATGGGATTGTTCGCCGCCCGTGCCTTCGTTCGGTACCGTTTTCGGGGTCAACGCGCGGCAGAAGGTCTGGTGATGCTGCCTTTGGTGATCCCAGGTATTATCGTCGCCTCTTCAATGCTGGTCCTGTTTCTGTTTCTTGGTCTCAAGCCGTCATTGCTGACCGTCATTCTGGGCCACACGTTTCTCGCGCTGCCGTTCTCTGTCTCGATCTTGAAATCAGCCTTTGATGACTTCGACGCATCACTGGAGGAAGCATCTTACGATCTGGGCGTCGGTGTGTTCGAAACCTTCCGCCGCGTGACGCTGCCGGTCGTCGCCCCCGGTATCGTAGCCAGTGTTTTGGTCACATTCACCGTCAGTTTCGATGAGTTCGTCCTTGCCTTTTTCCTGTCCGGCAACCAGCCAACCCTGCCGGTTTACATCTGGAGCCAGATCCGTTTCCCCGCCAAGCTTCCAAATGTGTTGGCGCTGGGGTCGATCCTGCTGCTGACTTCGGTTCTGCTTCTGGTTCTGGCCGAATACTTCCGCCGCCGTTCATCCGCATCAGAGGTCCGATGACACACAGAAACATCATAGAGCTCAGGGACGTCGAAAAGCGCTACGGAACATTTGTGGCCGCGAGCGGAATAAACCTTGACCTCAGAGAGGGTGAGTTCTTTTCGCTCCTCGGTCCTTCAGGGTGTGGCAAGACCACGGTTTTACGCATGATCGCGGGCTTTCAGGAACCCACCAGGGGGAAGGTGCTGATTGACGGTCAGGATATGGAAGGAGTGCCGGCCAACAACCGACCGACGAACATGGTCTTCCAAAGCTACGCAATCTTCCCACACCTCAATGTCGGGAACAACGTAGCCTACGGGTTGCGGGGCAAAGCGCCCAAGGCCGAGATCGACCAGCGCGTCGCCGAAGCTTTGGAAATGGTCGAACTGGGTGGTCTTCAGGATCGCGGCGCAAGCGAGTTGTCGGGCGGGCAGCGTCAAAGGGTGGCGCTTGCCCGCGCGCTGATCATGCGGCCAAAGGTGTTGCTTTTGGATGAACCCTTGTCAGCGCTTGACAAGAAGCTGCGTGAACAGATGCAGTTTGAAATGCGCAATCTGCAACAGTCGCTTGGCATTACCTTTGTGATGGTCACGCATGACCAGTACGAGGCTATGACCATGTCCGACCGTATCGGCGTGATGTTCAACGGACAACTCAAACAAGTTGACACGCCAACGACGCTTTATGCCCGTCCCTGTGATCAACAAGTGGCCAGCTTCATCGGTGAGATGAACATATTGCCGGCCCGGTTACTGAGCGAAAGCGGTGACATGTTGTCAATCGATGCGGCTGCCTTCGGGCGGATGGAAATCGAGAGAAACCCCAATGTGGCGACCAGCGCCAGAAACATGAACATCGGTATTCGACCGGAACAGTTGGAGATTGCTGAGGACCGTCCTGAAGACTACCCATCAACGGTTCAGGGCACTGTCAGCAACGTCGCCTTCTACGGTGAGAATATTCACTACCACATTCAGGTGGCTGGGGCCGAGAAACCAATCTCGGTCTCGGTTCCGAACTATTTCCACACGGTCGACTTTAAACGCGGCGATGTCGTTTGGCTGGGGCTTCAGGCGGCTAGCGTGATCGATCTTGGTACGATCTCGGAATAAAACAGAGGGAGGATAGAATGAAACTTCAGGGAATTGCGGCCTTCGCGTGTGCGACGGCAATAACGACAGGCAGTGCCAGTGCAGGTGGCGCCGATCTGACCGTTTTTGACTGGTCGGGATATGAAGATCCCGGATTCTTTGCCAGCTACATGGAAAAATACGGGGATGAAGCGCCAAGCTATTCCTATTTCGGAAGCCAGGAAGAAGCCTTTACCAAGCTGAGTTCCGGTTTTACCGCTGATCTGGCACATCCTTGTTCTGACGCGGTCAGAAAATGGGTCGCAGCTGATCTGATTCAGCCTTTGGATGAAAGCAAGCTGACCAATTGGGCGGATGTGCTGCCCGAGATCAAAGAGGTCGACGCCATCGTTCTGGACGGCCAGCTTTACATGCTGCCGTTCGAATGGGGGAACACAGGTCTTATCTATCGCACCGACAAGATATCAGGGGATGACATCTCACTGCAATTGATGGCGGACCCGGCCTATGCAGGCAAAATCGCCATCCCGGATGCTGCATCGTCTGCTTATGCCTTGGCCGCGCTGGCCACCGGAAACGCGGATGACTACACCAACCTGAGCGATGAGCAATTCAAGGAAGCATCGGATTTCCTGCGCTCGATCCACCCGAATATGCGTTTTTATTGGTCCGATGCGGGTCAGTTTGACCAGGCCATGACCAGTGGCGAGATCGAAATGGGGTGGGCCTGGAACCAGTCCGAACTGAACCTGATCTGGAACGAAGTGCCCGCGGCCATGATGCGCAACGTGGACAAGGGCATCGCGACCTGGGCGTGTGGCTATGTGCATCTGAAATCGTCCACGACACCGGTCGATCAGGTCTATGACCTTTTGAACGCGCTTACGGACCCTGCCAGTGGTCAGTACATCATCGACAACTGGGGCTACCCGCATTCCAACGCAAAAGCGTTCGAAATCGCCGATCAGGGCAGTATAGAAGCCTATGGTTTTTCCGATCCCAAAAGCTTCTTCGAAGGCAGTTTGTTCTTTGATGCTGTGAACCCCGAGCTTGAGGCGAAGATGCTGGCCGAATTCGAGCGGATCAAAGCCGGCTTCTAACATAACCCACTATCCGGAGCCTTTAGGCTCCGGAACTCAACTACAGGAAAACGCGTGATTATGTCGAACGCGAACCCATATGCTCTGCTTTTCGAACCGGTCCAGATCGGGCCCGTCACAGCCAGAAACCGCTTTTATCAGGTGCCGCATTGCACCGGGATGGGGCATCTCAGGCCGCGGGCGGACGCTGCCGTTCGGGGAATGAAAGCAGAAGGTGGCTGGGCCGTGGTGTCCAATCAGGAGACCGAGATTCACCCGACCTCGGACTTGTCCCCGTTCCCCGAAGGGCGATTGTGGGACGCACGCGATGTGCCTGCGCTGCGGCTGATGACAGATGCAGTGCATTCACATGGCGCGTTGGCGGCCATACAGCTGGTTCATAACGGCAACCACGCGCAAAACCTGCTGACCCGCGCTCCGGTTCTTGCACCGTCCGAGATGTCTGTGGATACGACGCAACCAAAGCACGCGCAGGCCATGGACAAGGCCGATATCCGGGAACTCCGCCGCTGGCACCGCGACGCGGCCCTGCGCGCGAAAGAGGCCGGCTTTGACATCGTTTATGTCTATGCCGGGCACAACATGACATTGGCGCAACATTTCATGCTAGCCCATATGAACCAGCGCAGCGATGAATATGGGGGGTCGCTTGAAAACCGTGTGCGGCTGACCCGTGAGTTGCTGGAAGACACCCACGATGCCATAGGCGACAGCTGTGCCGTTGCGTTCCGCTTTGCCATTGACGAGATGATGGGCGCCGACGGTATGCAGGCAGCAGAAGAAGGCCGCGGGGTTGTTGAGCTATTGGCCGATCTTCCCGACCTGTGGGACGTGAATGTCGCGGATTGGTCCAATGACAGCGCAACGACCCGTTTCCAGCCCGAAGATGGCTATCAGAACGCGTTTCTGTCCCACGTCAAACAGATCACCCGAAAACCTGTTGTTGGCGTGGGCCGACTGACGTCCCCGGACATGATGCTGTCGATGGTCAAAAAGGGAATTGTCGACCTCATCGGTGCCGCGCGGCCATCCATTGCGGACCCTTTCATTCCAAAAAAGATCGAGGAAGGCAGGATCGACGAAATCCGCGAATGCATCGGCTGCAATATCTGCGTGTCGTCGGACAATCTGGGTATTCCGATCCGTTGCACGCAAAACCCAACGATGGGCGAGGAATGGCGCCGTGGCTGGCACCCCGAGATCATCGCGCCGAAAAAAAGCGAGGCCGAAGTGCTGGTCATCGGCGGCGGACCTGCGGGGTTGGAATGCACGATGCAATTGGCACGGCGCGGGTATCAGGTGACTCTGGCCGAGGCCTCGGCCGAATTTGGTGGACGGGTAGGTATGGAAAGCAGACTTCCCGGCCTCGCCGCCTGGTCGCGCGTGGTTGACTATCGCCTGAACGATCTGAAACAGCGGGCCAATGTTCAGTTATTCACGGACAGCAAGCTCGAAGCCGGACAAGTCGCCGAGCTTGGCATCGAGCATGTCTTTGTTGCAACCGGCAGCCATTGGCGTGCCGATGGAGTGGGTCGCAATACGCAGCGCCGCCTGCCTAGGGTCACGCCGGATGCCAAGGTGTTGACGCCTGATGACATCATGAAAGGCGTTCTGCCCCCGGACGGCCCGGTGATGATCTATGATGATGATCACATCTATCTGGCTGGGGTGATTGCCGAGAAATTGGCGACTGCCGGATATCAGGTCATTTTTGCCACGCCTGAGAGTTTGGTTTCGGCCTACGCCGTTCACACATTGGAACAGTCCCGCATCCAGGCCCGCATGATCGAACTGGCGGTCGATATCCGCTGCAATCAGGTGCTTACGGCGGTTCAGAGCGACGCGGTGCGGATAGGCTGTGCCTTTACCGACCGCGAAACTGAAATCCCGTGCGCCTCAACGGTTCTGGTGACCGAGCGCCAGCGTGAAACCGCCCTTTTCGACAGCCTGAAGGGAGCCGGTTTGAAAACCCTTGACCTCATTGGTGATGCCGCGTCGCCGGGGCTGATCGCAGACGCAGTTTTTGCAGGTCATCGCGCCGCCCGCGATTTCGAACGCCCAAAGGCCGATGCAGACAAAGACTGGTTTCGCCGTGAGATTATTGATTTGGCAGAGGATGCAACATGAACAGCACCAATGAAGCACCCCGTTCACGTCGTCGCGGGGGCGGGGGGCGCGCAGCGCGTCTGAAGGTACAACAGACGACCACGGGTAACGAAGCCGTACGCGGGGGTCTGAGCGGCGGACGCTATAGACCGCTGACTCAGACCGATATGGAGAACATCCATCATGCAGCCTTGACCGTCCTGGAACAAACCGGAATTACCGACCATTTCCCGGAGTTGCTTGAGCTGGTGCTTCCCAAAGGTGCAGTGCTGAGTGACCTCAACCGGCTGTGCTTCCCACGCTCCCTGATGGAGGACATTCTGGCAGGTGCCGCCAAGGAGTTTTACGTCTATGCCCGAGGGGAGCGCGAAGGTAAGGACGACATGCATTGCACGGCAGAAAGCGTCTATTTTGCCAATTCCGGCACCGCCGTGACAACATTCGATTCCAAATCCAAAACCTATCGTCCGTCGGTTCTGCGTGATGTTTATGATTTCACCCGCCTGGTCGACCGTTTGGAAAACATCCACATGCTGGGCGACACGGTTCTGGCGACGGATGTGACCGATGACTTCACCCATGACATGAACACCATTTATGCCATGCTTGCGGGCAGCCAAAAACCCGCCTGCCTGACGTTCCGCGACCGCAGCCACATTCCACATGCCATTCGCATGTTTGATCTGGCTCAAGGGGGCGAGGGGGCTTTCCTGAAAAAGCCAAGCGTCATATTCGGCGGCTGCCCCATTGTTTCCCCCTTACGGATCGGCAAGGAAAATATGGAGATCCTGATTGATACCGCCAAACTTGGCCTGACTGTCGATCTGGCCGTGCCACCTCAAGCCGGGGCCACGGCACCTGCGACGCTTGCGGGAACGCTGGTTCAGACCGTGGCCGAAACACTTGCCTGCGTTGCCATCGTCAACCTGATCACGCCGGGTTGCCCCATCTGCTTTGCGGCCTGGCCCTTCATTACGGACTTGCGCAGCGGGTCTTTTACTGGCGGCAGCGGCGAACAGGCGCTGATCGGTGCCGCAGCAATTCAGATGGGCAACTTTTACGGACTTCCTACCTCGGTGGGTGCAGGTATGACCGATGCAAAAATACCTGATGCGCAATACGGGTTGGAAAAGGCGCTGACCTTTACCCTTGCGGCGCATGCTGGTGCCAATCGCCTGTGCGAGTTTGGTGGCATGATCGGTAGCCTGATGGGATGCAGCTTTGAAAGCATGGTCATCGATGACGAAGCGGGCGGCATGATCCTGCGATCGTTGCGTGGGATAGAGGTTACTGATGAAACCATGGCGGTGGATGTGATTCACCAATGCGCCATAGATCCGGGTCATTTCCTCGGCAATCCGCACACGCTGAGCTATATGAACAGCGAATTTGTCTACCCACAGCTGATGGACCGCGAGCGTACGGACACTTGGGAGAATGAGGGGAAAACGGATCTGTTGGACCGCGCCCGCAACAAGGCGAATTCCATCCTCGACAGCCATTTTCCTAATTATTTTGGTGCTTTGGACGCTCGGGTGCGCGAAGAATTCCCTATTGTACTAAGCGCGGAAAGCATGGCCCGCCATGGATAACTCCAACGCCAAGCAATGGGACAACGACCACTTCCTGCACCCGTGGGAAGGGATGGAGGCTTTGGGTGAAAACGACCGCACCTTTATCGAAGGTGCCAGCGGCATTCATCTGATAAACGAAAAGGGTGCTCGCCTGATCGACGGACCGGGGGGAATGTGGTGCACCCAGATTGGGTATGGGCGCACGGAAATGGCCGAAGCAATGGCCGAGCAAGCCCGGAATCTTGCCTATTTCTCACCCTTCAACAACACCAACTCGACTGCGGCACAGTTCGCCCGCGAAATCGCCGAACGTGCGCCCGGCGACCTGAATAATGTCTTCTTTACAACCGGCGGTTCCACCGCGGTTGATACAGCTATCCGGTTTGTCCATTTCCGCAACAACCTTATGGGTCGGCCAGAGAAAAAGAAAATCATTTCAAGGCAAAAAGCCTATCACGGAAGCACTTATCTGGCAGCCAGCGTCAGTGGAAAAGAACGTGACAGGCTTTGGCTCGACAAGGCCGACGACCTGGCGCTTTTCCTGCCGGACGTGAACCCGCTTTACCGCGCGCCCGGTCAAAGCGATGAGAGCTTTCTGAACGAGAAAGCTGCCGATCTCGAAAACGCCATTGTGGCACTTGGCCCGGAAAATGTTGCCGCTTTTATCGCTGAACCAGTTTTGGCCTCGGGCGGTGTCATCGTGCCACCAATCGGATATCACGCACGCTGCCTGAACATCTGCAGGAAGTATGATGTCCTGTATATATCAGACGAGGTTGTCACGGCTTTCGGCCGATTGGGTCATTGGTTCGCCTCCGAGGCTGTCTTTGGCATTCAGCCCGACATAATCACCTGCGCCAAGGGGATGACATCCGGGTATGCGCCGATGGGGGCCGCGATTATCTCAGATCGGCTGATAGCGGATGTTGCGGGAAAAGATGCCACCTTTTCAAATGGCTACACCTATTCGGGCCATCCGGTCAGCGCGGCTGCCGGGTTGAAAAACATCGAGATTTTCGAGCGGGAAAAGATACTCGAACACGTTCGAAAAGTCGGCCCGGTTTTTCAGGATCAATTACAGCAGTTGCGCCAGATTGACATTGTGGCCGATGCGCGTGGGATGGGATTGATGGGGTGTGTTCAGTGCTCAGTCGATGGCGATCCCCAGAGCGAGCTTGGGCGCGACTATGAGATTGGCGGTCGTATCGATATGGAATGCCAGAAACGCGGTCTGCTTGTACGACCCGTGATCAACATGTGTGTTCTTTCACCGCCCCTCATCATTACAAAAAGCGAAATCGAGCATATGTTTGCTATTCTGCGACAAGGGCTAGAAGCGACATCCGAGTGGCTCGGCAGGATCAGTGGCCGGTGACTGTTGCAGGCTGTCGCTGCGAAAATCTGGAGATCGGATACCGTAGCGGCATTTCGAACTTAGGCTTTGCCAAATTCGCTTTCGTCAAGGAGTTGGCGTATTTGCACTGCCCGAGCGACTATGGCATCTACACGTTGGTTCCAGAGATGGAGTGTTTCGGATCATCAGTGTATTCGTTTGATTCTGTCGTGCACGGCCATTACAGGACCGGCTATTTACGTCCAGAGAGATCCCAAACAAGGCCAGTAAACGAAGGACGAGTTCGTAGCGCGTCAAGACAGTGACTACAGTTTCAACCTCGGGACAGCGTAATCAAAAGGATTCCCAATGCGATCAGGCTTGCCCAGCCGATACGGTGCAGAAAACGGGATTCCTTCAATATGATCGCCGCGAGGGTCACTGAAACCGGGATCGATGCTTGCCGTACCGCGCTGACTGTGGCGGCTTCGGCCCCAAGCTGGAACGCGGTCAGGATGAATAGGTAAGACAGATAGGACGCAATCCCGGCAAAAGCGATCCGCACCGGTGCCTGCGCCCAGCCACGCACGACCCCCAGAAACGGGGCTGACAAGTGGCGATCTTCCCAGGCTCTGATGCCAGCAAGCAGCGGTGTCACCAGAATATAGGTGAAAAACAGGAAAGGTGCCGGATTGGTCAGCTTCATCGCTTGGGCATCGCTTAGCGAATAAGCGGCAGATCCCAGCATCGCCACACTTGCCAGCGCGAATGCTTTGTGATCATGCAGCAGTCCGCCAGGCGACTTCTGAATCATCAGGCTGCCTAGCAGGACCAATGCGATCCCCAGCAGGGTGAACCACGAGTAATGCTGATCAAGGGCCAGCCAGCTGAAGGCGACAATGGCAATCGGCGACGAACGGATAATCGGATAATAAACCGACAGGTTCCCACGTCTCAGGGCCGACAATGTGCCGTAGTAGTAGAAGGTCAACCCAAGGGCTGAGATTGCGACAAAGGGCCAGGTCTCAAGTGGCAGGCTCAATTCCTGACCCATAACCAGCGTATGAACCGCCGCCAGGATCACCCAGGTCAGAGACACTCCGACATAGCACGACACCGGATGCGCAACCCCTTTCAGCGTAAGGTCGCGCAATGGGTGGGTTGCCGCCGAAACCAGAACCAATGCGATCCAATAGGCTTCCATACCTCAGGTCTGATGCAATGGGTTACGTTGCAGGAAAGTGTTGAAATGCACCGTCAGCTGATCCTCGGCGATCTGTACGACACCGTAAGCCGGAGGTTCGTCGCAGAACTCGCCATCGACACTGGCCGCATTCAACGGAATCTGATGGTTGAGACTGGGCAGGCTGGTAAATGGAATGCCGCGCCAGTTCACATAGGTCATGCGGTGCACATGGCCGTAAAACACATGCCGAATGTTGCGCCCGTGTTTGAGGGCGTCAGCAAAGGCGTCCGCCTCGACCAGCCTGATCTCGTCCACAAGGGGAATGCCAAGGTCAAAGGGCGGGTGGTGCAGGAACACATAGGTTGGCTTGTCCTCGGCTTGGGTCAGTTGCTGCCTGAGCCAGTCCAGCCGGGCAGGGCAAAGCTGCCCTTCATGCACATCGCGCCCGTCTTTGGTTGAATCGAGAAACAAGAAAACCCCCTCATCCGTTTCGAACCGATGCTGGACAAACCCGTTGGCATCCTTTGGATGATCCGGGAAGATCGATTGGAAAACAGTTCTGTCGTCGTGATTTCCAATCAGCAGAAAAGAGCGGAGCGGAAATGCGGCCAGTTTCGCCTTGAGCGCCCGATAGGCCTCATCCTCGGCAAATTCAGCCAAATCGCCAGAGATGACACAGAACGCCGCATCGGAATGGCACCGAACGATATCGTCCAAACAGGCGTCCAGCCGCTGGGATGGAAAGCCGCCGTTTAGCGGGCCGGAGTCGCGGACGAGGTGTATGTCAGTGATGTGAATGAATTTCATCAGCCCTTTTCCCCGAGTATTGCAAGAAATAAGGTATCGACGAAGTTTGCCGATCACACGGATTTAGTAAGAAATTCACTGGGTTCACTCGCTCATACGCGACAAGGTTTGCAGTCGTATACGACAGAGTTCGCGAAACTTCCCCCAAATGATGTGAAGCCGTAGTCCAGATAATCCGGCCGTATCGCTGTCGCGGGTACGCAAGTCTGAAACGGGCGCGGTACCGTGCCTAAACGAACATGTGGAACCCGGGCAGTTTTGCTTAGCAGAGAAAATGGAGAACCAATGTCGCGCACGCCGAGGAGGTAGATACGCTTAGGTTTGCCCTCTGTATGCCGCCGTTTCACACAGCGCAGCCAGTGTCATCACACCGCCTGGCCTGGCTGGGTTGCCGACTTGCGTCCACAGCGGCAGCCTCGCTGGCAAGTAGGCTTCCAATCTCTGCACCCAGCTGCAGCTTAGAGACCTGGCCAAAGTGATGTGCCGCAATCCGGCCTGACTGATCCAATAGAACAAGGCTGGGCGTGCCGCGCATTCCGTATGCCGCCATGGTTTCCGGCAAAGGCCCGGTGCCCTGTTTGTCGACCGCCACAGGAAACCTGATACGGTATTCGTGAAGAAAGGCTTTCAGTGATACCGGCGTCATTGCGTCGTGATGTTCGAAAACGGTGTGCAACCCGATTACGGCGACGTGTTCGTTGGAAAAATGCTCCCGCACAGCTTGTGCCAGAGGGATGCCATGGATGACGCAGCCTGGGCATAGCATCTGGAAAGCCTCAATGACGACAACCTTACCCTGGAAATCCGAAAGCATTAAGTTCTTGTCAGTGTTGAACCATTCACTGACCTGCAGTTCAGGCGCTTGCATATTGATCTCTCCTGTTCAGAGGTCGGCCGCCTGCCTGAGACGACCGGCCGACATCGTTATTGAAGCTTGCCCGGTAGGCTCAGGTCGCCCGAGGCAATGTCGAAAACATCCGTGACGCACAAAAGCGGAGCGTGAATGTTGGCGTTTACCCGCAGAGCAGAGGTTACGCCATCATAAGCGATGCCTTCCAACTGAACGTCGTTGGAAAATCCGGCTTTGACTTGAATTTCCGGACCATCGAACAGCGGTGTGAACCCTGGGCTGTCCAGGAAGATTGGGAATCCAGGCCAGGTTGCAGGAAGCTTTGGCGTCGTCCCTTCAGGGATATCGCGCACTGCAAGGGCGCCCGGGCCGCAAGTTTCGGTCGGGGCGAGAACAACCCAGTGGCTGTGCCATTCGATACCGTCGTTGGCTGGGTCGCCATCGCCGTTTTCATCAAACAGCGGGGTGTCGTCAAAATCCGGGTGGCTGGTTGCAGCCATTGCCAAGATGCCGGCGCCGCCTTCGAAACCTACTGCAGACGTATCCAGGGATGTAGGCCACACATAGGACCAGACGTCTGACCCTCCTACTGCCCCGGTTCCTGCCGGCACCGATGCCCCGGCAGTACCATTGGTGGTCATGTGGAACGTAATGGTATTGCCGTTGCGATGCGCATGCGCTGCAAGGATGTCAAAGTCGGCCACCTTGGCGACATCAGCGGGAGAGACAACAGCCCCCTCCTGATGTATCGCGTGATCGCCTTCTGCGACGGCGGACGAAGCTCCGATCACAACTGCAGCAAGTGATTTCCAGGTGAGTGTCATTTCTTATCTCCGGTAAAGTGATATCGACTCGCTACCAAACGGAGAAACATATTGCAACTTTAATTTCGACTCGCTACTTGTTGGGCATGAGAACCGCCCACAGTATTCGTATCCTTATCAACCGTCTTGCCCGGATAGATTCCGCTGCGGGCTGGACGGGCGACCTGAACCCGACACAAAGGGCGGCGCTGGAGTACCTTTCCGAGGCAAATCAGTTTTCCCGTTCACCGTCACATGTCGCTGAGTACCTTGGGACAACCCGCGGAACGATGTCCCAGACACTGAAAGCGCTTGTGCGCAAGGGATACGCTGCCGAGCACCGACAAAAATCTGACCAGCGGTCGATCTCGTACGAACTGTCCAAGGCGGGCGCCTCTGTTTTGACAGAGGCCAATCCGATTGCTGACGCCATCGGCAATCTGCCCTCCAGCGTTCAGGTGTCTCTCAAGGATGGTCTGCTTCAGAGCTTGATGTTGGCATTGGCAGCGAACGGTGGTCACTCGTTCGGGAAATGCATGACCTGCGCCTATCATAAGAAAGGTCAGAAAAATGGCTTCTGCAGCTTGCTGGAAGTGAGCCTCGAGCGTGGCGAAGAAGAAAAGATATGTATTGAACACAAAGAGGCCTGAATGACCCTTCCTGAACTATCGACAGTAATAGGTGGCATTTTCCTGGGTTGTGTCACGAACCGCTGGGAGGCAAAGCCGCCCTCTGCCATTCAGAAGGATCGGGTGTCTGGCCGTCAGGTCATTTCGCTTACTGGATTTTCAGATGATGCACAGGCGGACCTGACCGTGCATGGCGGTGCAGAAAAAGCCATTCACCATTATGCGCAGGATCACTATGCGGATTGGCAGAGAGAAGGGCAGCTGCCCCCCGGCGCAGAGCCCGCAGCATTTGGTGAAAACATCTCAACAACCGGTTTGACCGAGGAAAATCTGTGCATTGGCGACATCCTGAGGCTGGGCACGGCAATCGTTCAAAT
Organism: Ruegeria sp. AL7; assembly: GCF_056536105.1. NCBI lineage: Bacteria > Pseudomonadati > Pseudomonadota > Alphaproteobacteria > Rhodobacterales > Roseobacteraceae > Ruegeria > Ruegeria sp. AL7. Next base: position 357,253 of record NZ_JBQFJF010000002.1, on the reverse strand, counting down.
CAGCCAGGGCCGTCAGCCCTGCTGGAAACTGGGACTGCACACCGGAAATGAAAGGATGCCCTACCTGTTTCAGAAAACGGGTCGCACTGGGTGGTACTACCGTGTTCTGGAAACCGGCGAGGTCGAAGCAGGAGATCGAATAACGTTGATTGAAAGGCGCAATCCGGACTGGAGCGTGCAGCACGTGACCCGCGCCCGACTGACACGACGAGTTTCCCGCAAGGATGCCGAAGCCCTCGCAAATCTGACGGACCTCGCCCCTGGCTGGCGGCAAGCCTTTGCGCGCATGGCGATGGGCGACGTAAAAGAAGATACGCGCGCGAGATTGGGGAGCATGTCGAACACATCGCCTTAAGGCCCCACTGCGAGACTTCAGCATGTTTGTTGGAAGACATGGGCAGGTCGCCAGCGCGGTGCACATCGGCACGTCAAGGGGCTATATGAATTTCTGGCGGTTGATCAGCCAGGAAGTTTCCAGTGAACGTTCCGCTTTCGCAGTTAGGATATCAGTTCCGGTTGTCGGAAGGAGGGTCCGCATGCGGCGGACCAGGTCTTTTGCGCGCCATCTCAGAGATGGCAATCAAAGTTCCTTTGCCCTTCATCGGGCGGTCGCTATCTCCGAGATGAGCGCGCGGAGCCATTGGTGGCGAGGTGACGCTGCCTGGCGCATGTGCCAGATCTGCGCAATTCTATCGGGTGGCAGGTCGACGGGTGGGCTGCAATGAGCAAAGCCGGCAAAGATATTGTCCTTTAACCGCGCAGGCATAGTCGCAATAGTATTGGTCCCGCGAATAAGAGAGGCGATTGCCGAGAAACCGGGCAGCGTCACTGAGATGCGGCGATGCCTTTCCAGGTGGCTGAGCGCCAAATCGATAGCGGTAAGTTCGTGTTGCCCGGGCATCATGACCGCGTGGGGCAACGCGCAATAAGCCGCGATTGTATCAGGAGCAGTCACGTGGTCAGGGTCGAAATAGCAAAGATCATTGTCGGTCAGGATCAGTTTCTGCATCAAGTCGGCTTCGGTTCCGGTAAGCTCGGGCGCCAGCACCAGATCGACCTGCCCGTTGCGTAGTAGTTCGGCCCAGTCTTGTTGCGACTGCGCGCGCCAAATGCGCAGTTGTACCTTCGGTGCGCGGTGTCGCAACGCGTGAAATAAGGGTTTCAGCACGATTTCGGTCTCATAATCATTGGCGGCGATCACAAACTGGCCGCTGTCATCACGAGGCTCGTATTGCGCGGGTTCTGTAAATGCGTCCACTGCCTCCAGAATATGTTGCGCTTGTGCAAACAACTGGGCTGCGCGCGGCGTAGGAGAGATACCGCGCCCCATAGGGACAAACAGCTCATCTTTCACAATTCCGCGTAGCCGGTTCAATCCATGGCTGACAGTGGATTGTGTGACCTCCAGACGTCTGGCCGCCGCCGTGATCGAACCTGTGTCATAGACCGCGGCAAACATGCGTATCAAACGGACGCCGAGTTCCTTGTTATCGTTTTTCTTCATGAGTTGTATGGTTATTCTTTCTGTTATTTTCATCAATGAAAATCTCTATCTGGTCGCCACATGCAACCGAAAAGGTAAACCCATGCCGTTTAGAAGATCCGTCCTCTTTGCTGCAACCGCTGTGGTTATGGCGCTTTCCACTCCGCTCCATGCTGATAAGCTAAGCATTGACGCACAAACCCAGGCCTCGATCAAACTGGCCGAAGGGTTCTATCGGGATGTTTTGGTTTACCGGAACCTCAACAATTTCGGGAAGTACATCGGCGATACCTATGTTCAGCATGCCACCGCATATGGCGACGGGCCGGTTGAGTTGATCAAGGCCGTTGCCAGTGAACTGACTGCCGATCCTGATGTGCAGGTGGATCTCTACCGTGTGCTTGCCGAGGGTTCCTATGTTGCAATCCATTCTGTCTGGACCGGCAGTAACGGGGACCAGTACGTCTATGTTGATGTCTGGCGCGCCGAGGACGGAAAACTGGTCGAACACTGGGACCACTACCAGCAGGTCCCCGAAAGCGCGGCGAATGAAAACACCATGTTTCAGGGACCAAACGCAGATGTTTATTCCGATCAGAATATCGAGCAGAACCGTGAACGTGCTATCGCCGTTCTGAAAAGCTTTGAAAACCCAAGTGATCTATCAGCGGTCGAAGCGTATATCTCCTCCGAGAACTATATACAGCACAACCCGAGCGTGCCGGATGGGCGCGATGCTCTGGCAGAATACTTGACCGGACTAGCTGCTGATAACGTGCGCCTAAAAACAGAAATTGCCAAGACTATTGCGATGGGCGACATGGTGCTGGTTCATTCGAAGCAGACCAACCTCGACATTGAGGGCGATCTGGGCATCGGATTTTTCGATATCTTCCGCTTTGATGACAATGGTTTCATCGTAGAGCATTGGGACATCGAAGAAGCGCAGACCGGAGAATCTGCAAACACCAACGGCGTGTTCGAGTATTGAGGATCAGGAGAAACCCCATGACCATCAAACCCGGCAATGTGCACAGGCGAGGATTTCTAAACAGGATGGCCGGAGGTTTGACTGCCGCCGGTACAGCGATGATCGCTGATATGCTGGCAACGCGGGCCTACGCCAGCGCGGTTGATGGGAAGGGGGTTTCGAAACTCAGAAAAGGAGCCTATGGCATGAGAAGCAGCGAAGCCCCCGTGTCAATCGGCCGTGTGGCACTGATTGTGAACAATCTGGACACTGTTGGGACCTTTTACCAACAAGTGCTTGGCCTTGAGGAATTGGCGCGGGATGGCGAAACCCTGAAACTGGGCGCAGGAAACAACGTTCTGCTCGAGTTGCGCCAAGACCGTGCTGCGCGGCGCTATCCGCATGCGGCGGGTCTTTTCCATACAGCTTTTCTGATGCCGGACCACGATTACCTGGGACGCTGGCTGATCTATGCTGCACAAAACCGCATCCCTTTGACCGGGGCGGCGGATCACGACGTCAGCGAGGCGCTGTATCTAAACGATCCAGAAGGCAATGGGATCGAAATCTACGCCGACCGGCCTGTTGAAACATGGCAGATGGATGGAGAGTATATCCGCATGGGCTCGCATCATCTGGACCTGGAGGCCATTGCAGGTGCGGCCCGTCAAGACTGGTCCGGGGCTCCGGAAAATATGGTGGTCGGACATGTCCACCTACAGGTCGGGGATATCAATGCGGTCGACGAATTCATGACACGACATCTAGCGCAGGATCGCATGCTGCACGAAGGTTCAGCAGGGTTCTACAGTTCGGGTGGGTACCACCATCACTTTGCAGGCAACGTCTGGAACAGCAATGGTGCAAAAGCTCGTCCAACTGACAGCAGCGGCTTGGATGAGATCGTGCTGTTGACGGATGGGACTGTATTGCAACCGCAAGAGCTGACAGACCCTTGGGGAACGCGGTTCACTGTCGAAAGGAAGTGAACCTGCATGATTGGCCAAGAACAAAGGCGTATCTTGCAGGCCGGACAGCGGTAAACTCCTGCGGCGTGGCCGGAAGGTGGAAGCCGGGCGCGGCTTCCACCAAGGGGGAATACCACGCCGGGTCATTTCCGCAAGTCAGTTGCTATCATTCATGATCCGGTCGAAAACATGCGGATCTGTGACGCCCTCTGACCCGATCAACATCACTCGGGATCGCGGCGTAATTTGAAATTGTTTTCGCAAGTCGGTGCGCATCGACGCGCAGATCAAGCCAATCAGACCGGCCACGGCGCTTTCTCCGGCTTCGATTGGCTCATCTCCGAAAGCGCCGTTTGCCAATAGGCGGACGGCCGGTGCCACAAGCTGGTCAGGGATTTTCATGAAACCGCTGGCGGCCTCTTCCAAAACGTTCCATGCCAATTCGGACGGCGCGCCGCAGGATAGCCCAGCCATTATGGTTTCTTCGCCTACTTCGACGGCTGTAGGCCGATTTGCCTGGGCGCTTGCAAAAAGGCAGGGGGCCAATTCAGGTTCGACCACGATGACGCGCGGCGCATTCTGCTCCCATTCGTGGAGGAATACCGCGGTGACGGCAGCCGCTAAGCCTCCAACGCCGCCTTGAAGGAAGACATGAGTGGGTGGCAAAGCCAAATCCTGCACGATCTCGCGCGCCATGACCCCGTAACCAGCCATGACATCAAGAGGTGCCTGAGTGTAACCGGGCCAGGAAGTATCTGAAACAATCAACCAACCGTGTGCCGCTGCATCGGTCCGGGTCTGTGCCACGGAAGCGTCGTAATCTCCATCAACCCTGATCACTTCGGCCCCCAGCTGGCGCATTGCGTCGGCGCGGAATGCGCTTACTTCTTTGTGAATGTAAATTCGGCATGGCGCGCCGAAGCGCTGGGCACCCCAAGCCACTGAACGACCGTGATTGCCATCTGTCGCCGAAATGACGGTTATGTCTGCAATTCCGGCAGTATGGGTGCCGTTTCGGATCTCATCGGCAGTGACTTCACGGCCTGTCTTTTTGGTTAATTCGCGCTGTAATACTCGCAGAACCGCATAAGCGCCGCCAAGTGCTTTGAAACTGCCCAAGCCAAATCTTAACCCTTCATGCTTGTAATAGACTGCGCCCAGATCCAGTGCTTCGGCTAGACCTTGAAGAGACGGCATTGGCGCTCTTTCGTACCCACTCCAGCTTTGAATTTCCCTCTGTGCGAGGTCAAATCCCTCGCGGGGTAAGGTGGCTGTGGCGGCATGGCCAAAGCCTGGCTTGGCTGTATGGCTTTCAATTCCGACTGTCTCAAAGTTTGCGAGCATTTGTGGTCCTTCCATTGTTGGTGCAAATATAATTCAATGTCAGTGATGTTTTCGCTCTGAATTGCTGGTAATTTTGAAGCAAACTTGCATGAGGTCGCCGTGAAACAAAAATATTTATCAGGAAGTCTGGATAGCTTCGATCTCGCGATTCTTAGGGTGTTGCAGCAGGACAATACGGTGCCGCACCGTCAAATCGGTGAAAGCGTGAATCTGTCTGCGCCCAGCGTGCAGCGGAGGATCAAACGCATGGAGGCGGAGGGCGTCATTGCCGCGCAGTCAGCGCATATTGATCCGGCAGCCGTGGGATTGCCGCTGACCATTTTCGTCGAAGTCGAACTAAAAACCGAGACTGGCGGAAAAATCGATGAAATCAAGAAAAGCTTCTATGATGCCCCTGAGGTTCAGCAATGCTACTATGTTACTGGTGAAGTGGATTTTGTTCTGATCGTTATCGTTCGAGATATGTCCGAATATGAAAAGCTTACCCAACGGTTGTTCTTTTCGAACAAGAACATCCGAAAGTTCAGAACATTCGTTGCAATGGACCGAACAAAGTCATCCATGCAGTTGAACATCTGACTTGTGCCTCTCCAGAGCATGTAGTCTGGCGGGGTATTTGACTTTTGCGCGGCGAGAACTGGAAACAAAGTGCTTGTGCATTCCAAATCTGCCAGAAACCTGGTGATCTGGGCGGTAAATCCTGCCGAGATACCTCTCGGTTTACCTGGAAAATAACCACGTTTCCTGAGGTATTGAGGTTGGGACACATTTGCCCCAACCTCATCCAGGTAACAGGAGTTTGTGTTATGATTTGATACGGTCCATTTTGGGATCGTAAAGCGGTTGAAGTGTCACGTCGCAGGAGACACGTTGGGTCGCAACCTCCAACTCATACGTGCCGGACGTAACAAAATCTGCATCGACGCCGAACTGATTTCGGACATAGCCGTAACCGATGGATTTACCGGTTGTATAGCCATAGCCTCCCGACGTTAGCCAACCCACCCGTTCTCCATCCCGGTATATCGTTTCGCGGCCCAACAGCACCACATCGGGGTCGACGGTGAAGCAGGCCAGCATCTTTTTGACGCCCTCGGCCTTTTGCTTCTCGCTTGCCGCGCGACCCTTGAAGTTTATGTTCTTGCGCAGTTTCACAGCCCATCCCAGACCGCTTTCAAACGGCGTGTGATCGGGCCCGATGTCAGACCCCCAGGCGCGGTAACCCTTTTCTAGCCGAAGAGATTCAATTGCGCGGTAGCCCGCATTAACCAGCCCTTGCGGTTGCCCTGCTTCCATCAGCGCGGAATAGACTGTTTGCGCGTATTCGACAGGCAAGTGCAGTTCCCAGCCAAGCTCGCCCACGTATGTCACCCGCAGCGCCTTGACCGGGCAACCCGCGATGCCGATTGTCCGGATCGTGCCAAACCTGAACCCGTCATTCGAGACATCATCACGGGTAACTGCCGCCAGAATATCTCGTGCTTTTGGCCCCATCAGCGACAACACTGCGTTCGAGGAGGTGATATCGAACAGCTGGCAGTTCAGCCCGTCCGGAATATTTCGGCTGATCCAGTCAAAATCGTGGGTGGCATAGCCGGTACCAGTGACAATGTAGAATTCATCATGTGCTACACGGCCCACGGTCAGGTCGCATTCAATTCCGCCCTTGTCATTGAGCATCTGGGTATAGACCAGCGCACCCACCGGTTTGTCCACATCATTGGCACAAATCCAGTTCATCGCCGCCAAGGCGTCCGGGCCTTTCAGCGCGAATTTGGCAAATGATGTTTGATCGAACAGCACTGCCGCTTCTCGGGCCGCTTTGTGTTCACGGCCAACAGCAGCGAACCAGTTCTGGCGACCAAAGCTGTATTCGTCCTTCGGCGTTTCACCCAGCGATGCGTCGGCAAACCAGTTTGGACGCTCCCAACCCAGTTTTTCACCAAAGCAAGCGCCCTGATCCATAAGCGTATCGTACAGCGGTGACTTGCGGCAGGGGCGGCCGGACTCGTGTTCTTCATGAGGCCAGGCCATAGTGTAGTGTTTGCCATATGCTTCGACTGTTCGGGTGCGAACCCAATCGGTGTCGAAATGCGGGCGGCCAAAACGGCGAATGTCGGCGGACCACAGGTCAAAGGGCGGCTCGCCCTTGGCGGCCCATTCTGCCAGCACCATTCCGGCGCCACCGCCAGAAGCAATGCCAAAGGCGTTGAAACCAGCACCAACAAAGAAATTCTTCAGCTCTGGTGCTTCACCCACAATGAAGTTGCCATCCGGAGTGAAGCTTTCGGGACCATTGGTTAGGGTCTTGATCCCTGCGGTCTCCAACGCTGGCACCCGGCCCAGCGACAGCTCTATGATCTGTTCGAAATGGTCGAAGTTACTGTCGAGCAAGGTGTAGTGGAAATCTTTAGGTATGCCATTCACCGCCCATGGGATTGGGTTCGGCTCATAACCGCCCATGACGAGCCCACCAACTTCTTCCTTGTAATAGGTCAGCCGATCGGGATCCCGCAGGGTAGGCAGATCACCGGGTACACCAAATGGTTCTGTGACCATGTACTGATGTTCCATTGGCACCAGCGGCACATTCACACCGAACTTGGCGGCAAAGTCGCGCGTCCACTGACCGGCACACACGATCACCTTTTCACATTCGATACGGCCATGTTCAGTGATTACGGCGCGGATCTTGCCGTTCTCGATTTCAAGATCGGTGGCCTTGGTATCCTCGAATATCTTCGCGCCTGCCATGCGCGCTCCCTTGGCCAGCGCCTGGGTAATGTCCGAGGGGTTTGCTTGCCCATCGGTGGGCAGGAACGCCGCGCCGATGACGTCACCGATATCCATCAGCGGCCAAAGATCCTGCGCTTCCTTCGGGGTTAGCAGCTGCATGTCCAGACCAAAGGAATGGGCTGTGGTGGCCTGCCGTTTGACCTCGGTCCAGCGTTCCTCGTTGCAGGCGAGACGCAAACCGCCATTCATTTTCCAACCCGTTCCCAGACCGGTTTCTTCTTCAATCTTGTTGTACAGATCGACTGAATATCCCAGCAGCTGAGTGATATTGGCGTTCGAACGCAGCTGCCCCACCAGACCCGCAGCATGGAATGTGGTGCCCGAAGTCAGCTTTTTGCGCTCCAGCAGCACCGTGTCGGTCCAACCGAGCTTGGCAAGGTGATAGGCGGTCGAGCAGCCGATGATGCCGCCGCCGATGATGACGGCTTTGGCTGTATTTGGAAGGTCGGTCATATCTGTCCTCAGGTGTTTTTGTAATCGGTCAGGGCCGTGCGAAACCGCGCGAGATTTTCACTTGTGTAGGCTGCATAGTCGAAGTCGATATCCGAGGTGATCTCGGACACCATGCTCCACATGGTTTCACGAAGCAGCGAGGCGCATTTCATCGCCGTATAGCGATGACGCAATTGGTTGGTGACGGGTGCCTGAAAGTAGGTTTCCAGAACCCAGTCCTCTTGTTCATTGGAAAGAGAGTTGTTCGAGGCCAGCCCACCCAAATCAAACAATGGCGAGTTGAAGCCCGCGTAGTCGAAATCGATCAGCCACAGGCGGGTGCCATCGTCCAGAAAGTTGCCGCAAAGCAGGTCGTTATGGCCAAACACGATTTCGTACGGCCCGGCCTCGGCTTCCAGATCATTTCCAATTTGCACAAGTTCAGGGATCAGGCCTTTATGCGAACTTCCATGATCGGTGAGGGTGGCGGCATAGTCGCGGATGACATGAAAGACCCAGAACACCAGCGACGGGCCGCGCAGGTGCTTGGGCACCTCAAGGTGGCAGGCTTTCACGAGCTCCAGCACTCGAGGCAGCATACTGGGGTCGCGTACGTCTTCTTCGATCAGAGTGCGGCTTTCGACGAATTCCAGCACTGTTAATTCGTTGGACGAAAACACTACAGCGGGTGACAGACCTGCAGCATGGGCGGCCTTACTGGCAGCCAGTTCGTTGAAGCGCATCACCTGGTGCAAAGGGATGTCGTCACCGACACGCACCACATAGGATCCACTGCTGTCAGTGACCTTGTAGTTCACATTTGTAATCCCACCCGTCAACGGGGTGGCTTTGATCTCGCCCTGCCAGATCGGTAGCTTGCGAATGCGGGTCATCAGGTCGGATTGGGTCATATCAACTCTCCATTCCAAAGCGGATGCGTGCCTGACGAGCGCTTGCGTTGATCAGCCTATCAGCGATGATGGCAATGAATGCGATGGACAGCCCTGCCACCAGACCTCGACCAGTGTCAGCCTTTGTCAGGGCAATGTAGACTTCCTGCCCCAGATCGCGGGTGCCAACGAGGGCGGTGATAACCAGCATGGACAGCGCCAGCATGATGGTCTGGTTAATACCCAAAAGGATTTCGGGCAGGGCCATGGGCAAGCGAATATGGCGCAGAAGTTGCGTGCGTGTGCACCCAGAGACCAATCCGGCCTCGATCAATTCCTCACTGACCGAGCGCACGCCATGTGCCGCATAACGTACGGCCGGGGCCAGCGCGTAAAGGACTATGGCAATCAGCGCAGTGAAATCGCCGACGCGAAACAGCATCACAACCGGGATCAGATAAACAAAGCTGGGCAAAGTCTGCAACGTATCAATCAACAGGTTGATCACCGTCCCGGCGCGTTTGTTCAGAGCAGCCACAACGCCCAGCGGAACACCGATCAGGGTAGCAAGAAACACAGAGGCTCCGCAGAGATAAACTGTCACCATTGCCTTGGCCCACAGTCCTGAAATGAGGATCAGAGACGCCAGTCCTCCGCACAACAGTGCCAGCCGCCAGCCCCCTGCGTGCCAACCCAGCAAGGTCAGCATGGCAATGGCCCAAGGCCATGGAATTCCCAGCAGGACCGTTTTGATCGGGATCATGAACCACGTCAGGAAGAAGATCTTGATCGCCTCGAACGTGTCGAAATAGTTGATGTTCAGGTATTTGACCGTGTCATCCCAGAACCCGCCAGTGGTGATCGTCTGACTTTCAGGATATTCCAGCAACAGGGGTGAGAACTGCCCCAGAACCCAGGTCAAAATCAGCAGGATCAATACCAGAATTGTCCGGCGATGGCGGGTGACCCACGAGCCGGGGAGCTCGTGATGTACCTGCCCCATACGCTCGGCAAAAGCCTGACTTAGGCGATCGACGGCAATGGCCAGAACTACAATGGCAATACCGGCCTCGAACCCAGCGCCGATGTCCAGCCGGCGCAGCGCGGCAAGGACGTCAAACCCTAATCCTCCGGCCCCGATCATCGAGGCAATGATGACCATGTTCAGCGTCAGCATGATCACCTGATTGACGCCTACCATCAGACTGTGGCTGGCGGAAGGAACCAAAACGCGCCACATCAACTGCTTTTGCGTCGTGCCTGCCATGCGCCCGAAGTCCAAAATCTCGGGGTCGACGGCTCTCAAGGCAAGCGTGGTGATCCGCACCATGGGTGGTGTCGCATAGATGATAGTTGCAACAAGCGCCGAAATCGGTCCAAAGCCGAACATGAACAGAATTGGTACCAGATAGGCAAAGATCGGAATTGTCTGCATCAGGTCCAGAATGGGCGAGATGATGCGATCGAAAGTCAGGTGGCGATAGGCCAATATCCCCAACAACAGCCCGCCGCCCGCGCCAATCGGCACCGCAATCAGGACCGAGGCAAGCGTTACCATCGCGCTGTCCCACTGGCCAAAAACGGCCAGATAGGTAAAGCAGCCGCCGACCAACGCCGCCAACCCCCAGTCCCGGCAATACTGTCCCAAAGCTATTACGGCGGTGATAACCACAATCCAGCTGATCGCAGGTAGGATGACTTGCGCATCGTTGCCTTGCCCGGTGACAAAACCCTCGGCCAGCAGGGACAAGACAAGGTCATAGGGCTGTTCTATCAACCAAGCAGCAGCGCGGGTAACGTCGGTGAACGAAACTGGGCCGATTGCAGCATCCTCGATCAGCCAGGACATTGCAGATGAGATATAAGTTTTGAACGGGACGACCCAAGCCGACGGGAATTTGGTGATCCAGCGCGCATCGAGCGCTTTTCCCAGGTTGCTGCCGAAATACCCCAGCAGGATCGTGAGTCCGACAAACAGCAGAATGATGAGCTGACTGCGGGACAGGCGGCTCATACCGCGTCCCCTTCACCGAATAGCACATGGGCCACATCCTTGCGATCAATGGCGCCAATAACCAGCCCATTGCTGTCTGTCACGGGAATTGGCGCATCTGCGGCGATGATCCGTTCCGCCACGGTCGAGACGCGGGTCGATTGCACAATGGGCTCACCTTCACCTGCAGCGCCGACGGTCATTACACCACCAACCGTCAAAACCTTGGAGCGCGGAATATGGCGCGTGAATTCAGCCACATATTCTGTCGCTGGATTCATCACCAGTTCTTCCGGGGTGGCGATCTGGATGACTTCACCATCCTTCATAATGGCGATGCGGTCGGCCAAGCGAACGGCTTCTTCAAAGTCGTGCGTGATAAAGACAATAGTCTTATGCAACCGTTCCTGGAGTCGCAGAAATTCGTCCTGCATTTCGCGCCGGATCAGTGGATCGAGGGCCGAAAAAGGCTCGTCCAGAAACCAAAGATCGGGCTCTGTCACCAACGATCGAGCAATGCCCACACGCTGTTGCTGACCACCCGAGAGCTCTCGTGGATAGTAGTCCTCGCGCCCCTTCAGGCCGACCAGTTCCACCACGTCTCTCGCCTTTGCGTCGGCTTCGTGTTTGGGCGTAGCCTGAATAGTCAGGGGGAACATCACATTCTGCAATACGGTCAGGTGCGGCAGCAGGGCAAAATGCTGAAACACCATGCCCATCTTGTGCCGGCGGATTTCAATCATTTCTTTCTCGCTGGCGCGCAGCAGGTCGGCGTCGTCGAACAGAACCTCACCGCTTGTAGGTTCGATCAACCTGGACAGACAACGAACCAGGGTTGATTTGCCTGAACCGGACAGGCCCATGATGATGAAGATTTCACCTTCAACGATTTCAATATTGGCGTTGCGTACCGCTCCGATCACACCCGCATTTCGAATGTCATCTGCCGATGGGTTCGGATTTTGCGCCAGAAGGGTCTCGGCGTTTGGACCGTAAAGCTTCCAAACGTTTCGGCAGGACAGTTTTGTTGTGGGAGTCATCAGTGGTGTCCGGGACTAAGACGGAAAAAGACCGAAGCGGTAGAGGAGAGCGGGGTAACCGCTTCGGCCAAGCAGATTATTTAGAGATCCAGCCAGACCAACGGTCCTTGTTCGTCTCCATCCAATCCGCGACAACTGCATCAATATCCACACCGTCCAGATCGGTTTTGCCGACCATGGCGCTCATCTCGTCGTTATTGATGTTATAGGCTTCGATGATGTCATACGCGCCCGGCCACTTTTCTTGCAGGCCAGACCAAGCAGCCTTCCAGATCGGACCGCGCGGTTTTCCGCAATCATAGGCCAAGGCCGGGTTCACACCGACGGACGGGTCGCTGTAGCACTCGGCCGAGTATGGCGGAAACTCCACGAATTCACCGTCATATTTGGCCGGGGCCCAGTGCGGAACATAGACCCACAGCATGATCGGATCTTCGCGCTGATATGCGGATTCCAGCTCTGCAAAAAGCGCAGCATCCGTGCCTGCGTGGACAACTTCAAACTCTAACTCTAACGCTTCGACGCGTTCTTCGTCGAAACCGCCCCAGGTCACGGGTCCGCCGACATAGCGCCCATTTGGCGAGGTTTCAGCCGTGGCAAATTCCCCTGCGCAGTCTTTCAGAGCTTCCCAGTTTGGCAAGCCGGGGCAGCGGTCTTTCATGTAAGTCGGGTACCACCATTCTTCGATCGCCATCAGACCGGTTTCACCAACGTTCACCACATTTCCAGAGGCGGTGGCTTCGTCCAGCGCTTCACGCCCGGTGGTTTCCCAGATTTCCATTGCCAGATGTAGATCACCTGTCTTCAGGCCCGCAAACTGAGCGATATAGTCTGCCTGTACATACTCAACGTTGTATCCGGCCTCTTGCAGGATTGATCCCATTATCTTGGTGTTGATCAGCTGCCCTGACCAATCATGCAACGTCAGTTTGATTGGGTCCGTCGATTCGGCGGCCCAAGAAGCCGAAGCAGTTACGCCAGCGACTAATGCCATTGCGTGTAGTGCATTGAATTTCCTGATCATGTTGTGCTCCCTGAATGTGGCTTTTTGAGTGTTTTTCGTTTATTACACTTCCATGCTGCGCCAATCTGACAACTACGTCAATAAAAACCACACTTCGCCACGAATATTCGTTATAATTCACACAAAAAGCCCCGAATGGCACTGTATTGGACGTAATATTGTTTTATTGGGATGACTGCCGTATCCCCCTTTCAGGAGGTCGCATGTTAAAGCCACGAAAAACCACAAATCAGCGCGAAGAAGAAATCCTTCGCGAGCTGCAACATGCGGGCGGGTCGTGCAGGGTCAGCCTCCTGGCTCAAAAACTGAATGTTTCCAATGAAACGATCCGGCGCAACGTCAAGGCGCTGGAAGAGCGCAAGATCGTGCGGAAGGTGCATGGCGGCGTACATCTTAGCGAAGACGCCATAGAGCCACCCTTTGAAAACCGTTTGGGAACGCAAGCACATGCGAAAGAAGCAATAGCCCGGGCAGTCGCAAATACAATTAGCGACGGGGATTCCCTATTTCTGGATATCGGTTCGACGACCGCCTACGTCGCGCTCGCGCTACGGAAACACAAAGACCTGTTTGTAGTTACAAATTCGGTTTTCGTCGCTTACACGTTGTCAAAGCACAACAACAACCGGGTGTTTCTGGCGGGCGGAGAACTGCGCGCCCATGATGGGGGCGCTTTCGGTGCAGAGGCATTGGATCTTGTGAAGCGTTTCAACGTACAGCTGGCAGTGTTCTCGGTTGGAGCCGTGAATGGCGATTTGGGCTTCATGCTTCATGATCTTGAAGAGGCCAATATCGCGCGTGCTGCAGCTGAAAATGCGCAGGTGCGCATCGTCGTAGCCGACAGCGGAAAATTCAACAAGCGGGCTCCGATATCTCTCCATAACATGGCCGGAATTGATGTTTTGTATACGGACCGCGTTCCTCCTGCCAACATCCTGGCCATGCTCGACAAAAATGAAATCGAAGTTGTTATCGCAGGGTCGGACTAGTGTCAGAACTGATAGATGTACCCAGCTTACAAAACTGCATCTTTGAGGAGATGGCAGCCTTTTAATGAGATCATGTTGAAATCTGTTAACGAACTATTCGATGGGGAAAACGTCAAATCGCGCATGTTCGTCAACCGGGCCTCATAGTTTGCGACACATCCGTTCTGAATGTGCAAACAAGTTGGCAATGCCGACTATTATACTGACACTGGACCTGTTGTTCCTCTAACAACACAATCCAGCTCGCAGCAAATTTTAAAATGTTCCGACTCATCTGACGTAATGTAATCGGTGAACTTGTCACCTGCGAGTTTACCGATGGCTTCGGCGGGGATTCGAATGGTGGTGAGCCCCGGCTCAACATCAGCCGATCCCTTGAAATCTCCGATGCCCATAATTGAAAGATCGCCGGGAACGTTTAACCCCAGTTTCTGGGCCGCAAACAAAGCGCCCTGCGCTATGACGTCATTTCCACATAACAAAGCCGTAAGTCGAGATGTTTCCGCCAAAAGGTTCAGCGCAGCCTGCTTGGCCTGCGAAACGCTGTAAGGAGCTTCAGATTCGTGCTCGCCCGGAACGGAGACACCCATATTTTGTAGCGCTTCGTGCACGGCGGAAAGTCGATGTTGCGCGCGGTCATTACCATTGGTCTTTGGAAAGATCAGCCCAATGTCACGATGCCCTAGGGCCAGCAGATGCTCTGTTGCGAGACGGCCGGCCAACTGGTTGTCGGCCCCGACACAAGGAAGATCCGAATCCTTTGAGTAGTTCCAAATCGCAAGTGCAGGTATTTTCTGCTGCGTGATCAAGCGATTGGTGGCATCGGAATGCTCCAAGCCAACCAATGCCACGCCGTCCACGCGATGTTCAAGAAACTTGCGCACCATCGCGTATTCCCGATCTAGATCATACCCGTGCGACGCCAGTAGAAGGCTGAATCCTGCCTTGTCGATAGAGTCGGAAAAAGCCTGAATGACCTCAGCGAAGATGGCATGGTTGATAGTTGGTACGACCAGGCCAATCGTTCCTGACCGTTTGCCATGCATTGTTTGAGCGGCACGATTGCGGATATACCCGAGCCGCTGCACTGCCCTGTTGATCTTTTTGCGAGTCGCAGGGCTGACCAGATCAGGGTGATTGAAGGTACGAGAAACCGTAGACGGTGAAACCTTCGCGGCCTTTGCGACTGCCACGATATCGACTTTACCATGCTGAAAATTAGACATAATTTCGTCCTGTCCGGTCGATTTTATGAAAACATTTGCAATACTATTTTCATCCCCTAACCTGATTTGTCAACAAACCAAAAGTGCAGACAAACGGGTTGGGAGGCACTGGATGGAATTCATTTACTACTTCGGGGATGTGTTCACACCGATGTCGTTCTTGCTGCTTTTGGGCGGCACGATCGGAGGGCTGATCCTGGGCGCGACACCAGGCTTGTCACCAACGATGGCGGTTGCCCTTTTGATTCCGTTCACCTTCCAGCTTGAGGCCGCACAGGGGCTGATCTTGCTGGGAGCCGCCTATACCTCGACCGTTGCTGGTGGCGCGGTGAGTGCAATTTTACTGAAAATCCCAGGCGCTCCAGCCAATATTGCCACCACTCTGGACGGCCACACCATGGCCAAGCAGGGACAAGGGGCGCGGGCGCTGCAACTGTCGTTTCTGGCCTCGGCGGTTGGCGGCATCTTCGGTGTGCTCCTATTGATCTTTCTGACACCGGTTTTGGCCAAATGGGCGCTGGCGTTTGGCCCCTCACACCTGTTCTGGCTGGCCATTTTAGGGGTGACTGTGATCGGCACGCTAGATTCTGCATCCGTGGTCAAAGGTTTGCTATCGGGTTGTATCGGATTGTGGCTGGCGACAGTCGGTTTCGACGACATTATGGGCGCGCAACGCTTTATCTTTCACCCTGCACTGGGCGGCGGCATCAACATTATCGCGGCACTGATCGGTCTGTTCGCGATCCCTCAGGTGCTGACGATGTTTGCAAAGGGACGCCACGACACGGGTGCTGAAGTCATCGAAGTACAGCGCCATTCGATCATGGCCGCATTGCGAGAATTGTTCAGCCGTACCCGAGCACTAAGCATCGGCACACTGACAGGTTCCATCATTGGCCTGATCCCAGGCGTTGGCGGGCAAATTGCCGGGCTGGTTGCCTATGATCAGAGTAAGAAGTTTTCAGCCGAGAAGGACAAGTTCGGCACGGGTCATTCCGAGGGCGTAATTGCCGCGGAGTCCGCCAACAATGCGATGGTGGGCCCATCTCTGGTACCGTTGTTGACCTTGTCGGTCCCGGGTAGCCCAACCGCAGCCGTTTTGCTGGGCGGGCTGCTGATTCACGGAATTTTCCCGGGCTCGGATCTGTTCGACAACCACCCGGACGTGGCGTGGACGTTCATAAACTCCATGCTGATCGGCCAGGTCCTGATGTGCGTCTTCGGCCTATACATTGCCGGTCTGGCCGCGCGTGTCGCGCAGGTGCCGCAATCGGTCATGGCGGCCATTGTTCTGGCCCTTTCGGTCTTCGGCGCCTACTCGGTTCAGAGTTCGATGGGGGATGTTTACGTCATGGCGTGCCTTGGCATCGGGATGTTCTTTCTGGAACGATTTGGATTCTCGGCTGCTCCGTTGGTTCTGGGATTGATCCTTGGTCCGATTGCCGAAGCCAACTTCATTCAGGGCGGAATGATCGCGGACGCGACCGTCGGCAAAGCCTCTTACTTCTTGACGGGCGGATTGAATCTTCTGCTGATCGCCGTTGTACTGGCCTCAATTGCCTACTCGGTTTGGATGGAACTTCGCCACCGGCGCTATACCACCAAAGAGGAGGCACAGGCATGAACCGCACACAACACATAATCGGGTCGGGTTTGGTTTTTGCTGTAGGACTTTGGGTAACCTGGGTCAGCTTTACTCAGCAACCGGTCGAGGCATTTCTATTTCCGCGTCTTATCGCTTCGGTCTTTGTGGTTTTGGCAGGGTGGACCTTCGGCAAAGCGCTGATGGGATTGTCCAAGGTAGGCAACGGCGTGACCCGCATGATGTTCATCAACATGCTGCCGGGCCTGTTCGTCACCCTTATCTATGTCTTCTGGGCGTCCAAATCGCTGGGGTTCTACACAGCAACGGCAATCGCGTTTTTCATTCTGCTGTCGATTTACGATCCAGACCCACATTCCGAAGCCAAAACCTGGGTCAAGCGCGGTGTCATCACAGCGATCTTTGTGGCGGTGATGTACGGGCTCTTTGCCATGCTTCTGCAAGTCTACACACCAAGAGAATTTCTGTTCTGACCGCAAGGGATGCGGATGAACCAAAATAGGGAGGAAACGCAAATGAAACGGTTGATTACAGGGGCGGCACTGGCCCTCACGAGCCTGGCGGGCGCGGCGGTTGCCGAGGAGTATCCCGAACGCCCAATCATGATGATGGTCAGTTACGGCGCTGGTGGCGCAACCGACTTTCAGGCGCGGATTGTCACCATGACATCCGGGAATGAAGACGCGCTGGGAATGCCAATCGCCATCATAAACAAACCGGGCGCCGGAGGGCGTGTGGGTTGGAACTGGTTCGCAACCCAGGCCGACGCCGATGGCTACACGCTTGCTGCCTACAATGTTCCACATTTCATCGCCCAATCTATTAAGGGTGGGGTCGAGTATTCGGTCGACAGCTTTGAGCCCATCGCCAACTGGGGCGCCGACCCGGCTGTCTTCGTGGTTGGTGCGGACAGCCCGTTCAACTCGATGGAAGGTGTTGTCGCATATGCCAAGGAAAACCCCGGCAAGCTGACCGTGTCCGGGGCTGGGCTTTTTGTTGGTCACCACATTGCGGCTCTTCAAATCGACAAGGCTGCAGGAACAACGATGGCCTATATCCCGACCAAAGGTGGTGGCGCGGCGGCCATGAAAGCGGTAATTGCTGGCGAAGTCATGGGTGGTATAAACAACCTGTCGGATGCGTTCCGCGCAAAAGAGGCGGGCAACGTCAAAATCCTGGGTGTCGCAGATCTTGAGCGAAACGCGTTCCTGCCCGACGTGCCGACCATGATGGAACAGGGGCTCGATGTCGACAACTCGTCGGTCAATTTCCGGGGCGTGATGGTACCCAAGGGAACGCCGCCCGAGGTGATCGAGAAACTTGCGGAAACGGTTCCCGAGATGTTCGCCAACGATCGTGTGGTGAAAAAGATGGAAGCCGGCGGATCGCCCATGCACATCATGACACGCGATGAAGTGATCAAGATGTGGGAGAAACGTCAGCAAACACTGAACGAATTGTTGGCTGGGCTCTGAACCAGTCAACTCCCTACGGGGCGGAGTGGGTCCGCCCCGATCAAACAATCGAGGACCGAGATGAACGCTCAGGAAGGGGTTTCCCCCGAGATCGACGAAGTTGATCGCATAGTAGCGCATGCGCGCAAGGCCCAAGCGACCTTTGAAGAAAGCGGCAGTCAGGCGCTGTACGACAAGGCGGCGCTGGCGGCGGGATGGGCAATCATGGAGCCAACACGCAATCGGGCACTGGCGGAAATCGCTGTTGCGACCACCGGTCTGGGTAATGTTCCGGACAAGATTACAAAGAACCACCGCAAGACTCTGGGCTTGTTGCGCGATATCGCTGACGTGAAAACCCACGGCATCATTAGCGACAATCCAGCAACCGGCATGACCGAGATTGCACGTCCAATCGGTGTAATCGGTGCTGTGGTTCCATCGACCAACCCCGCTGCGACGCCGGCGAACAATATCATCAATGCGCTCAAAGGAGGCAACTCCATCGTGGTGGCACCATCCCCCAAAGGAGTCGCTTCCTGCGAGATGCTGATCGCTTTTATCCATTCAGAGTTTGACAAGCTCGGCCTCGATTGCGATCTGGTCCAGATGATCCCTGCGCCCGGATCCAAGGCCAAGACACAAAGGTTGATGGAAGCCGTAGATCGCGTGATCTGTACCGGCAGCCAGAACAACGTCCAACGCGCGCAATCCTGTGGAACGCCAGCAGTGGCGGTTGGTGCGGGCAATGTGACGGTGATTGTGGACGAAACCGCAGATTTGGCCGCAGCTGCTTCCAAGATCACGGCATCGAAATGCTTCGACAACGCGACGTCCTGCTCGTCTGAAAATGCGCTGGTTGTTGTAGATGCGGTCTATGACGCCTTTGTCGCCGCGATCGCCGTTGAAGGCGGTGCCTTGGTGCCATCTTCCGAGGCTGGAAACATCATCGCACGGCTGTGGCCCGATGGGCATCTCAACCGATCTGTAATCGCGCAGGACGCTGGCAAGATGCTTGAAGCACTGGATATGGCGGATAAGGTCCCCGAGGGGACCAAGTTCCTAGCCGTGGAAACTGACGGAATTGGCCCGGATCATCCTTTGTCGGGGGAAAAGCTCAGCCGGGTTCTGGCGCTTTATCGAGCGGCAAATTTTGAAGAAGCCAAGGTAATCGCGGCTCGTATTCTGGAACACCAGGGCGCGGGGCATTCTGTCGGAATCCATACCAGCGACGACGCGCGCGCGGTTGGGTTGGGTCGTGACCTGCCCACCTGCCGGGTCATTGTAAACCAGGCGCATACCTTTGCCACTGGTGGCAGCTTCACCAACTGCATGCCCTTTTCGCTGTCAATGGGCTGCGGCAGTTGGGGAGGCAATTCCATCGACACCAATCTGCATTGGCGGCATTTCGTACAAACGACAAAGATCATCCGTGAAACGCCGCCGCGCGAGCCCGAATTGGAAGCGATATTTGGCGGCTATTGGTCGGAGGCGGGGCAATGATCGAACCACCCAAGGGAACCGTCCGGGACTGGCTTGACCGTCGGGCAAGCCGCGGGGGAACCGGGTTCGTTTTCCCGGACGGGGCGCGGGACCTGAATTGGGGTGAATTGCGTGACTCAGCTCGCCGCATCGCAAGCATGTTGACCGAACGGGGTGTGGCGAAGGGAGAAAGCGTCGCCATCCTCTACCCCAATTGCCGGGAAGCGCTTGAGGTCCTTTTTGGCGTTCTCTATGGCGGGTTTCGGGCCACGATGATCAATCTTGTCGCGGGTGACAGCGCCGTTGCCTACGCGCTGGAACACAGCGGCGCATGCTATGGATTTGTACATTCCGATCAAACGGACCTGTTCAGGCGAACGGCCAATCCTGCGAAAATCAAACAGTTGAAGGTGGCAGATGCCGTTGAGTCCGGCAGCAACCTGCATAGCCTCTCGCCTCATAGCCACGCGTTGTTGATGTATACATCCGGAACAACCGGTCGCCCCAAGGGGGTGGTCCACACACATTCCAGCCTGTTGGCAGGGGGTTGGACGACCAAAATTGCCCATGAATTGTCCGAGGCTGATCGCGGGTTTTGCGTCTTGCCGATCTATCATATTAACGGGCTCTGCGTGACGGTGATGGGAACACTGGTCTCAGGCGGATCGTTGGCCGTGTGCGAACGATTTTCTTCCAGCAAGTTCTGGGACAATCTTGGAAAGGCCGAGGCAACGTGGTTCTCGGTCGTTCCGACCATTATCTCGCACCTGCTGCACTCTGAGACTAGTCCGGATGCGCAAACCCGGCAACGCGTGCGTTTCGGGCGCTCTGCGTCGTCAGCCTTGGCGCCGGACGTGCAGCGTGGCTTTGAGGATCGTTTCGAAATCCCAATCGTGGAAACCATGGGCTTGACGGAAACTGCCGCTCAGATTCTGTCAAACCCGCTGCCCCCCGGCGTTCGGAAGATTGGTTCACCCGGCATTGCATATGGAAATGAGGTTGCAATTCTGGACGCGGAACTTCGGCCTGTACCTACCGGAACAGAAGGTGAGTTGGTCATACGCGGTCCGAATGTGATGCTGGAGTACCTCAATGACCCGGATGCTACTGCGGGCACATTTACTTCGGATGGCTGGTTGCTGACCGGAGATCTCGCCCGCATGGATCAGGACGGGTATGTTTATGTGACCGGTCGATTGAAAGAACTGATCATTAAGGGAGGGGAGAATATAGCCCCTCGTGAGATTGACGAGGCGCTTTATTCACACCCCGACGTTGTTGAAGCTGCGGCCTTTGCCCGCCCTTGCAAAAGCTACGGTGAAACCGTCGAGGCAGCGGTCAAAATTCGAGAAGGTTCTGAATTGACGCCGCAAGCTTTGTCAAAGATCTGTGAGTCCCAGCTAGGCCGTTTCAAGTCTCCTGACAAAGTTCATATTCTGATTGATCTTCCAAAGGGCCCTTCGGGAAAGATCCAGAGAAACAGGATCCTACAAATCGTTAGCGAGGAGGCGAGCGACTTGAAAATGTAGATGGCAATGCCGGTCCGACTCTACCTGAAAAATAAATGCCAAAACAACAGCGGGAATAGCCACAAAAGCAATTCACGTCGCCAGCTTCAGCAGTGCCGAAAGCCTTTCAATCGTCATGATAAGCGTGTTTACATCAACGGTTCCAGGCACCCGTTGTGGCAGATGCCTGAACGCCTCTCCTCTTTCGGAGCGATCTTACTCAACCGCCACCGTCACCGAGATTACCTTGCAGGTAAAACGCAAAGCTGCTTCGGCGCCGTTCGCTTTGGCCACCGGTGTGGAAAGGTCGAAGCCAACGTCTGCTGTTTCGTCCGCCGAAAAGATGATGGCCTGCATCTGGTCGGTCCTGCCCTGTGCCACCTGCATCTCGTCAACAAAGAGGGTGCCGTCCCACCTTTGTCAGGGCTTCCACCGTCATAATCTAAATCGAGGACGATTTCATGAGTACCTTCGGTCACAGATTCGGACGCCGAAACGGTAAGTATCTCGATCCCCAACCAGTTGTAGGCATAGGCTGGAACGCCATTTTCAACATAAAACGACCAGCCGCCAAAGCGGCCCGCTTGTGCGATAATAGCCGGGTGGTCTCCGTTAGAAGGTTCTTCGATATGTTCTGCAATGCGTTAGGAGAGGTTCTGGATATTCGGGGTCATGCCGGTCATGCCACTGCAATCGCCGAAGCTGCGTGTCGACGGAAAGGCCCATGCGATCACCCGAACTACTCGGCGCGCTCGACTCTGTGCAACAGAGCCTGACAAAGCTCAGTGATCTGACCCGTGGTATTCTGAACCGTGTGATACATGTAATGGACCACAGGCTTGCTGAAATGACGTCACTGATTCGCGTATTTTTTGGTTTGTCCGAGGCCAGAATGCTGTCGCCATTCGGGCACGAAGGATTGTTCGGATTTCGCGTGGCTTCACGAAAATGTCACGAAGACCGAGCTGATCCTCAGAAAATTGCCAGCGATAGGTCGTCGGAGATATTTCTGCTTGTGGTTGCCTAAAATTTCATCAAGGCTTTATCCCAGAGCCAAAAGATGTCACGGTTCAACGCAGTGAAAGACAACTTTCGCAACTTCTTTACCGACAGAAACCAAGAAAGCTGCGACGCAGTGTTCCTTGCGAATTGGCAAAACCAAAATCGAAATGGACGAAGTCCCAGCGGGCGTCGGTCTAATCCGGCTGCTGCGTGCGACCCCGATCAAGTGGGGCCGCGCGGCGACGAACATATGGGAGAGAAATCATGAACAGATACATTCGGAACTCAGTGGCGGGGCTTTTGTCGTCGACCATGATCACAGGTGCCGCGTTTGCCGCTGGCACGCATCCTGAAACCGGCGAAGCGCTGGCGGACGATCAAACCTTTACCTACCGCATTCTGGACGAGCACAGCTCGGTCGATCCGCAGGTTGTCGAAGACGTTTCCGGTGCTGAAATTGTACGCGACCTGTTTGAAGGGCTGATGAACCAGGATGAGGATGGCAATCTGGTTCCGGGCGTTGCCACAGGTTACACCGTCGATGACAGCAAGAAAGTCTATACCTTCACACTGCGCGGCGATGCTAAATGGTCGAATGGCGACCCGGTAACCGCCGGAGATTTCGTTTTCGCATGGAAACGCGCGGTTGATCCGGCGCTGTCCTCTCCTTACGCGTGGTTCATGGAGCTGATGTCGATCGAAAACGCATCAGCGATCATCGCAGGCGAAAAGCCGGTTGATGATCTGGGTGTCAAAGCCATCGATGACACGACCCTGGAAGTCACGCTGAGCGCGCCGCTGCCGTATTTCCCGCAGATGACAACGCATTCGACGACCTTCCCGGCACCTCAGAAGGTGATCGCGGAATTTGGCGATGAATGGACCAAGCCCGGAAACATCGTGTCGAATGGCGCGTATGTTTTGACCGAGCACCTGCCGCAGGAACGTTCGGTACGTGAGCGCAACGAGATGTACTGGGACAATGACAACACCATCATCGACAAGGTTGTGGCACTGGTCATCAATGACGAAAACGTAGCCCTGACCCGCTATCTGGCCGGTGAACTGGACCGGACCGAAGTTCCCGCCGGTCAATTCCCGCGTCTGCAGGAAGAGCATCCGGGCGAGGCTATCAGCTTCCCGCGCCTGTGCAACTACTACTACACGTTTAACGTGTCGGACAGCGGCCCTGAAGAATTCAAGGATCCCAAAGTTCGTCAGGCCCTGTCGCTAGCCGTTGACCGGGACATCATTACCAAGAATATCAAGGCCGGTGGCGAGCCGCCCGCGTATACATTCGTGCCAGAAGCAACCGCAGGTTTTACTGTCCCGGTCGTTGAAATGGCATCGATGAGCCAGGCTGAGCGCGATGAACTGGCCAAGGAACTGCTGGCCGAGGCCGGCTTCGGCGCGGATAACCCTCTGACCTTCTCGATGGTCTACAACACTTCGGAAGCCCACAAGAAAGTTGCCGTCGCGCTGAGCCAGATGTGGAAGCAAAAACTGGGCGCCAATGTTGAACTGGCCAACATGGAATGGAAAGTCTTCCTGGAAGAGCGGGGCAACCAGAACTTTGATCTGGCCCGCGGCGCGTGGTGTGGTGACTATAACGAAGCCTCGACCTTCCTTGACCTGTTGCAGTCGGATTCGGGCTACAACGACGGCAAGTATAACAATGCCCGTGTGGACGAGTTGCTGGCCGAAGCCAAAACTTCGGACGATCCGGCTCCGCTGTACACCGAGGTCGAGCGTATTATCGCTCAGGAAACCCCCGTTATCCCGATCTATCACTATGCTGGTGTCTACATGATGGATAGCGATGTCGGAAACTGGCCAGTCAAAAACGTAGAGCAAAACTGGTACTCCAAGAACCTCTACAAAATCGCCGAGTAATCATCTTCTGACCATGACCTGCCCCGAAGTTTTCTTCGGGGCAGCGCCATCTATTGGGGGCATTGAATGCTTGCCTATGTCATTCGGCGGGTCCTGACCGCCATACCGACGATCCTGCTGCTGATCGTCGCCTGTTTCTTCTTGATGCACTATGCGCCCGGTGGGCCCTTTACCTCGGAACGGACGTTGCCGCCGCAGGTTTTGGCCAATATCGAGGCGCGGTATGGTCTGGACCAGCCGTTGTGGAAGCAACTCTGGGACTATCTGTACAATATCGTTGTGCATTTCGATTTTGGACCGTCCTTCAAGTTCAAGGACCGCGATGTGAACGACATCATCGCGCAGGGCTTTCCGATCTCGCTGACCTATGGGTCGCTGTCCTTTCTGGTCGCTACGGTGGTGGGCATCGGACTGGGGATTGCCGCCGCAATCCGGCACAACAGCTGGATCGACTACTTTGCGGTTGGGCTGGGGATTGCAGCGCAGGCGCTGCCCAACTTCATCATGGGTCCGATCCTGATCCTGACCTTCACCCTGTGGTTGGGATGGTTGCCCGGCGGTGGGTGGAATGGTGGTCAATGGCCCTATCTGATCATGCCGGTTATCGCCCTTGCGACATCTTACATGGGATCGATTGCACGGATCACCCGGTCTTCAATGTTGGAGGTTCTGAATTCGAACTTCATCAGAACCGCCCGTGCCAAGGGCCTGCCGACAAGAACCGTGATCTGGCGCCATGCGATGAAGCCGACCTTGCTGCCGGTCGTATCTTATCTGGGGCCGGTGTTTGTGTATGTGCTGACCGGATCCGTCTTTGTTGACATCTACTTCTCGACCGGTGGTCTGGGGCAGGCTTATGTCGGCTCGGCCTTGTCACGCGACTATGCTGTGCTGCTTGGGGTTACGATCCTCTATGGCGTTCTGACCGTTCTGGTAAACCTGCTGACCGATCTGGCCTATGCCTGGTTCGATCCGAAGATCCGCTATTGAGGGGCTGGATATGCTAGGAAAATCACAAAAAGCTGCGCATCTGGCCGAAGAAATCACCGATTATACAGCCGTTCAGGGGCGTTCGCTCTGGCAGGACGCGCGCATGCGCTTTGTACGAAACAAAGCAGCAATGGCCAGTGTGTTCATTTTGCTGCTTATCGTGTTGTTCACAATCCTTGGCCCGTATTTTGCGGTCTGGAGCAATGAAGAGATCGACTGGAATGTCATGGGCGATGTCCGGGGCATGGGAATGCCGTCGATGGAAACGGGTCACTATTTCGGTGTCGATGATCTGGGGCGCGATCTGTACAGCCGCGTCATTCAGGCTACCACGACGTCCCTGCTTGTGGGGTTGATCGGGGCGGCGACCGCTCTGATCGTTGGTACGTGTTATGGCATTACTGCCGGTTATTTTGGGGGTCGGACGGATGGCGCCATGATGCGTTTTGTCGACATCCTTCTGGCTATCCCGACAACTCTGATCATCATTCTTCTGCTGGTTGTTGCCGGGCGGTCCTTCTTCACGCTTTTCATCGCATTGGGTGCGGTTGGTTGGCTGACCATGTCACGTATCGTGCGCGGGCAGACGCTTGCCCTGAAGAACCGTGAATTCATCGAGGCCGCCCGAGCGGCGGGCGTCAGTGAATTTACGATCATGTATCGCCATATCCTGCCCAATCTGTTGGGTGTCGTGATCGTCTATGCCTCGCTTCTGGTGCCCGAGATGATCCTGACCGAAAGCTTCATCTCATTCCTGGGTCTGGGGATTTCCGAACCCTACACGTCACTGGGAAGACTGATAGCAGAAGGGGCGGGAACCATGGGCTATGGAACGCTGTGGCAATTGATGTTCCCGCTGACATTCTATGTCGCCATCATCATCACGATGTTCTTCATCGGCGATGGTCTGCGTGACGCTTTGGACCCGAAGGACCGCTGATATGAGTCTGTTTTCCGTAAAGAACCTGAGCGTCCGGTTTGACACCCCCGATGGTGTCGTTGAGGCGGTCAAGGATATCAGTTTTGATATTAATCCGGGCGAATGCCTTGGTATCGTCGGTGAAAGTGGATCTGGCAAAAGCCAGACCTTCATGGCGGCAATGGGTTTGCTGCCCCCTGCCGGACATGCCAGCGGGTCAGCCAAGCTGAACGGTCAGGAGATTTTGAACCTGCCGGTGAACAAGCTGAACCAGATCCGCGGCGACGATGTGGGCATGATCTTTCAGGATCCTCTGACTGCATTAACGCCACATCTGAAGATTGGGCAACAGATGCGTGAAGTGCTGCAGGTCCACGAGGGCCTGAAGGGGTCAGCCGCGCGCGCGCGCTGTCTGGAGTGGTTGGACAGGGTGCGAATTCCCGAAGCGGGCCGCCGTCTGGACCAGTTCCCGCACGAATTATCCGGTGGAATGCGACAGCGTGTGATGATTGCGATGTCGATGCTGTGCAGTCCCAAACTGCTTATTGCGGACGAGCCGACGACGGCGCTGGATGTTACTGTTCAGGCAGACATCCTTGATCTGATGGTTCATCTGCAAAAGGATGAAGGCACCGCAATTGCACTGATCACGCATGACATGGGCGTCGTTGCGCGCATGTGCGACCGGGTTCAGGTCATGCGGATGGGCGAATTCGTCGAAGACGGTGAAACGCGCGGGCTGTTCCGAAATCCGCAACATGAATACACGCGGGCCCTGCTGGAGGCGATGCCCCGGATTGATGCCGGCGACGCGCCGCGCGCTTTGGAAAAGGCCGAAGAACCCCTTCTCAAGGTCGATGACGTCAAGGTTCATTTCCCCATTCATGTCTCTGGCGGGTTGTTCGGGCGCAAGGTTCCGCTGAAAGCTGTCGACGGTGTCAGTTTTGATATTCGCAAGGGCGAAACTCTGGGTGTCGTGGGCGAATCCGGTTGCGGAAAATCGACACTGGCGCGCGCGGTCTTGCAACTGATCGAACCCAGCGCGGGGGGCGTCAGCTGGTTGGGCCATCCGATCGTCGGATTGAAGCGGTCCGAGCTGAACAAATACCGCAAGGACCTGCAGATCGTGTTCCAAGACCCTTTGGCCAGTCTTGATCCGCGCATGACCATTTCAGCGTCGATTGCTGAACCGCTGAAAACCTACCGCCCCGATCTGACGGACCGGGAACGCAAACAGATGGTCGCTGCGATGATGGAGCGGGTCGGGCTGCAGGCCAACATGATCAACCGTTACCCGCACGAGCTGTCCGGAGGTCAGAACCAGCGCGTCGGCATTGCGCGGGCGATGATCAACAAGCCCAGGCTGATTATCTGCGACGAGGCGGTTTCAGCGCTGGACGTTTCCATTCAGTCGCAGATTGTCGCGCTGCTAAAGGAACTTCAGCAGGAATTTGGCCTGTCGATGATTTTCATCAGCCATGACTTGTCGGTTGTGCGTGCGGTATCGAACCGGATCATGGTTCTGTATCTCGGGCGAATTGTGGAAATGGGTGACGGTGAGGTGATCTGCTCGGAACCGATCCACCCTTATACTCAATCGCTGATTTCGGCCGTGCCGATACCGGACCCGGATGTGGAGCGGACGCGGCAGCGCCTCAAACTGCCGGGTGAGCTGCCATCGCCGCTGGATCCCAAAGCCGCGTTGCGTTTCTTGCCCAGTCGGCTGGTCAACGGTCACAGTGATTATGTTCCAAAGCTGCAAGAAGTCGCACCAGACCATTTTGTAGCGGAACATGACACACTGGATTCCATCATGGCCAATGGCTGAGAGAAGGGTCTGCTGCAGGTTTTCGGTGCTTGAAGCATGCGCCGAAAACCTGCGCAGGGACTGTACGAAGAAACCGTAGCGTGTGGTGGGGCTTAACGCTCGGGAATGAAAGACAATCCTGACACAAGCTGTCGCAGGCCAAGAGCTGCTCCGGCAAAGATCGCCGCAAAGGTTATAGGCGCGCTATAGGCCAGCAGAGAAAAAGCGGAGATGCCTTGCCCGACGCTGCATCCAACCGCAATTATTGCTCCGGGTCCCATTATTGCCGCTCCCAGCATCTGCCGCTTAAGCTCACGTGGATCTTCGCAGGCTTCCCAGCGGAAATGACCTTTTGACCATGATCCGAGGAAAGCCCCAATCAGAACCCCTGAAACCGAACCGACCGCAAACGAGAGCGTGTTGCCTGAGGCGGTCATGAGATAGAACACTGTATCACCCAAAGGCGCGGCAAACGTGTGTGTTTGCAAGGTCTCACCGTCAAACCCGTGTGTGGCTACCCAATTGGTGCCAAGCCAGCCTGAAACGACTGCTAATCCGACCGCCGCACCCCAAAAAACCTGCGCAGGTGATTTACGAAAACGGTCATTTGTCAGGGCAAACACTACTATGGCAGAGCCGACAAGCGTTCCTGTAACCCATGCCGGTATCGACGTCAGCCGTTCGGCTAGGTAGCTGACGCTTTGTGGATTACCGAGATCCATGGCTTCGGGAAAAAGCCAGATCCTGACATAGGCCAGAGGACCGGACATGACCACATATGCGGAAAGGCCCACGATCAGGACGATGACGAATGACCGAAGGTCGCCGCCGCCAAGGCGTGCAAGCGCGCCATAGCCGCAGTTTCCGCTGATGGCCATGCCATATCCAAACATCAATCCGCCAATAACCGATCCGATCGGATTCCATGTCTGCGCAATATAGGTCGTGCCGAGCGGGTCAATCCCACCCAACGCCATCCCCAAATGGCTGCCGACAATCGCAACACCAATCGCAACGGCCCACATACGCAGGCGCCGGTCGTCATTTGCATAAAGATAATCTTCTATTGCACCCAAGGTGCAGAACCGCCCGATGCGCGCAGCAAGACCAAGTACAATGCCGCCGACCAGACCGATCAGCGCAACTGTATTGGCGTCTCCCAGAAGTTCGAACATGGCCAGTCTCCTCCCAAAGCTGGCGGTGTTTATTTCGGGCTTCTACTTGTCCCGACAGAAAAGATTGTAGACGACTTCCAGGATCTGAGTCGACCGGTCGTCCGCCAATCTGTAATAGATCGTTTTGCCTTCGCGCCGTGTCTTGACCAGCCCCTCAAAGCGCAAGCGGGACAATTGTTGGGAAACGGCAGCCTGCCTGGCCGACAGCATTTCCTCCATCTGCGTGACGGATTTTTCTCCAGATGACAAATAGCACAGAATCATCAGCCGCCCCTCATGGCTGATTGCCTTGAGGAAATTGGACGCCGTCTGGGCGTTATCCATCATCCTGTCCAAGTCCTCGTTGCACATGTCCTTGGTGAACACGGGCAGTTTCGACGGTTTGTCCAACACGATCATCTCGCTTTCGTGGCTTCACGTATTCAAAACAGTATATGTAAATCCCGAGGATTTAACCAGAGCTCTCGATCTTAACTCCGGCGTCGCGTAGTAAAACACCCAATAGCCCCCAGAAAAAGTCTTCGCCAGGATAACCTTCGATCCGGCCGATTTCTTGGCCGTCCTCCAGCAATACAAAGGTCGGCGTATAGAAAAGGGGCCGATCCAGGGTAATCCCTTCGGGCGTGGTTGCGTGGATATCCGTTCGTTGCAATGGGGCAGCTTTACCTTCGGCTGTCAGCGGGTAGATCCCGGATATTTCGGCGTCCCAGCGGGCGCACCACATGCACCCGTCTTCTTCGGCCATCAGCAATACCATTTCGGCCCGCGACGCAGCAGGCCAGGCCAGCAGTGTGACTACGAATAATGTCTGCAACACGTGACGCATCAAAAGCTCCGATTGACCTGGGTGACACATCTTTACTATTTTGAATGTGTGAATAGTAACCTGTCTGGACGGATTTGACCATGCTCGACATCACGTTTGCAGGGGCTTTGATCGCGGGGCTTTTGTCTTTCCTGTCCCCCTGCATTCTGCCCATTGTCCCGTTCTACCTCAGCTATCTGGCGGGCGTCGGGATGGAGCAGATTTCGGCCGGTTCGACGATCACCCCGGATGTTCGCCGCCGGGCGACCCTGTCAGCGATAGCTTTTGCCGCCGGGATCATCACGGTCTTCATGGCGCTTGGCGCCACGGCGTCGATCTTCGGTCAGCTGGTTCGTGCTTATTTCGACATTCTGCGATGGATCGCTGCGCTCATCATCATCGCGATGGGCCTGCATTTTCTGGGTCTTTTCCGTATCGGCTTCCTGTATCGGCAGTTTCGCGCAGACATCGGCGAGACGACAAATGTAAGCGTGATCGGGGCATATGTTCTGGGGCTGGCTTTTGCCTTTGGCTGGACGCCTTGCGTCGGGCCGGTTTTGGCGGCGATCCTGTTCACGGCGGCTGGAACCGAGACCGCTTGGCGCGGTGCCGTGCTTTTGTTCGTCTATGGGGTTGGCATGACAGCGCCGTTTGTTCTGGCAGCCTTTCTGGTTCGGCCCTTCATGCAATGGATGGCACGTTTCCGGAAACATCTGGGAATGATTGAAAAGGCGATGGGTGTCTTGCTGATTCTTTTTGGCATCCTGATCGCGACCAATTCCATAAATCTAATCGCACAATGGATGCTGGATCACATGCCTTGGCTGGCGGCCATTGGCTAATTCGGGAGAACACCATGAAACGGATAGTATTGTTCTTGATTGCAGGGCTGTTTGCTGGGGCGGTTTACGCAGCTGAACTGGGGGATGACGGTCTGCATAAAACGCCGTGGATGCGAGACACGTTCAAAGACCTTCGTGAAGACCTTGAAGAAGCGAGGGGGGAAGGCAAGCGGCTGGTTCTGTTCATTGAACAACAGGGCTGCATCTACTGCAAAAAGATGCATGAAGAGGTTTTCCCGCAACCCGACCTGTCTGTGTATATCGAAGAAAACTTCTTTGTCGTTCAGCTGGACCTACACGGAAGTACGATGGCCACCGATTTTGACGGAGAAGAAGCCGAGCAAAGATCACTGATGCGCAAATGGGGGATTCTGTTCACCCCTACATTGGTTTTCTTACCGGAGGACGTGTCAGAGGATGCCACAGCAATCGAAGCGGCCGTTGCGGTCATGCCCGGGGCGTTCTTGAAGGGAACGACCCTCGATCTTTTTACCTGGGTCAATGAAAAACGGTACGAGCTTGATAACGGGGAAGATTTTCAACGGTATCACGCGCGCCGCATTCAAGAGAGAAACAATGTTTCGCAAGATTGACGTGTTGCAATATAAATAAAAAAATTCATTAAGATGAATTTAATGTTGCGATGAACCCTGCCCGTCGACTACGGTACACAGAGGCTTTGGGTCGCAAAGCGCCATCGGCGCGGTAGCAAATGGGAGGGATCATGAAGCTGAGACACTTGACTTTGGCTTGTATCATAACAGGCAGTGCCGCCATCGCGGCAGAAACAGGACCAAAAGACGTACAGTTCGACGATTATGGTGCGATCGAGGCTTCATTGACCGGCGTCGCCGGCGATGCGGCAAACGGTGCGGTCATCGTGGGCGAGAAATCCAAGGGCAACTGTGTGGCCTGTCATCAGGTCACGGCTTTGGCGGATATTCCGTTCCATGGCGAAGTCGGTCCTCTGCTGGATGGGGCCGGGGATCGGTGGTCCGAGGCGGAGCTTCGAGGACTGGTCGCAAATGCCAAGATGACGTTTGACGGAACGGTCATGCCGGCTTTCTACAAGGATGACGGCTATATCCGCCCGGGCGACGCCTATACGGGCAAAGCCCCGTCAGGGCCTTTGACGTCAATCCTGACTGCACAGGAAATCGAGGACGTCGTCGCGTTCCTCGCAACCCTTAAAGAACAATAATCACGCTTTCAGGCGTGAATTCGTGAGGATCCAAAGGAGATTGAAAATGGAATTTTCTCGTCGCGAGACTCTGGCTCTTGGTCTGGGCGCTGCGGTCCTGACCCTGATGCCGTTCCGCGCAAATGCGGCTGCGGAAGACGCGATAGCCGCGTTTACTGGCGGTGCAGACATGGCCGACGGCGGTGTGACGCTGACGGCGCCGGAAATTGCCGAGAACGGAAATACCGTTCCGATCGAAGTCAGCGCGCCGGGTGCGGCAGCAATTCTGATCGTAGCGGCTGGAAACCCCGAGCCCGGCGTTGCCACGTTCAACTTTGGCCCGCTGGCTGCTGCGCAGGCGGCTTCGACCCGCATTCGTCTTGCAGGAACGCAAGATGTCATTGCTGTGGCCAAAATGGCTGATGGTAGCTTTGCCAAGGCTTCGGCAACCGTAAAAGTGACAATTGGCGGCTGCGGCGGCTGATTGCCACGCGCCCTGAAGAACAGGAGAACAACCAATGGCATCCGGTGTAAAACCCCGCGTCAAGGTTCCAAAAACAGCCGCTGCTGGCGAAGCAATCACGATCAAAACGCTGATCAGCCACAATATGGAAAGTGGCCAGCGTAAGGATAAGGAAGGCAACATCATTCCGCGCTCGATCATCAATCGGTTTACCTGCGAGTTTAACGGAGAGCTGGTGATAGACGTGACGATGGAGCCGGCGATTTCGACAAACCCGTACTTTCAGTTCGATGCAACTGTGCCTGAAGCCGGGGAATTCGTTTTCACGTGGTATGACGATGACGGGTCCGTTTACGACACAAAAAAACCGATCGAGATCGCCTGACGGCTCGACCGTAACGGCAGATCAGCGCCGGTGCTTAAAACCTGCGCTGATCACCCAAGGGAGGAACGCAATGAATAAAAAAGCACTCACGGCGATCGCAGCAGTTCTGGCTTTCCCGGTTTCAGTGACAGCTGGACCTGACGAAGACAAGCTGGTGATCAACGAAGAACTGGAAATGGTTTCGGTGACCGAGGCCCCGGCCCATGTCGAGAACTTCGATACGATCTATTCGGGGTGGCATTTCAGAACCGATGAAACGCAGGCGTTGCAGATCGACGATTTCGACAACCCGGCTATGATTTTTGTCGACCAGGCCGCTGATCTTTATGAGGCTGTCGATGGCGCGGCTGGCAAAAGTTGCTCTTCGTGCCACGATGATGTGGAAAGCTTCAAAGGGCTGCAGGCGTCCATGCCGAAGGTCGATGCGGATACCGGCAAGCTGGTTGTGATGGAAGATCTGATCAACAAGTGCCGTACGGAACGCATGGAAGCAGATGCGTGGAAATGGTCTGGTGCCGATATGCAGGGCATGGTCGCGCTGATTGCCTTTCAGTCACGAGGGCTGCCCATGAATGTCGCAATTGATGGCGATGCTGCCCCATATTGGGAGCAGGGCAAGGAAATGTACTACACCCGATATGGTCAGCTGGAGCTGAGCTGCGCCAACTGTCATGAAGACAACTGGGGCAACATGATCCGAGCCGACCATCTGAGCCAGGGGATGGTTAACGGTTTCCCGACTTATCGTCTGAAACAGGCCAAGCTGATCTCGCGCCACAACCGTTTCCGCGGCTGTATTCGTGATACACGCGCTGAAACCTTTGCCGAAGGTTCCGACGAATTCCGGGCACTGGAGCTTTATGTAGCATCGCGCGGCAACGGGCTTTCGGTCGAAACGCCGGCCGTGCGTCAGTAACAACGAACCCGCGCCGGGATTTCCGGGCGCGGGATTTTCATTTCTGCCACATTCACACATTTATATGTGAAATAGGAAAGCCAACAGATGATATCGCGACGTGATTTTCTACAGGTCTCCATGGCGGCCTCAGCGCTGTACGGGGCATCCGGTTTCGGGAACTGGGCAAGGCTGGCGGCCCAGCAAAGCCTGACCCAGGACCAGTTGCTGGAATTTGAGACCTTTGGAAATATCAGCCTGATTCATATCACGGATATCCACGCGCAGCTCAAACCGATTTACTTCCGCGAGCCCGAGGTCAACCTGGGCATCGGAGACGCGCGCGGGCAAATGCCGCATGTGACGGGGGCCGCATTTCGCAAGGCTTACGGGATCGAAGATGGCAGCCCGTCCGCCTATGCACTGACCTACAATGACTTTGCTTCATTGGCGAAGACCTATGGCCGCGTCGGAGGGCTTGACCGGGTTTCGACCGTTATCAACGCCATCCGTGCCGACCGGCCAGATGCGCTGTTGCTGGATGGGGGCGATACCTGGCATGGCTCGTATACCTGCTATCAGACGGCGGGTCAGGACATGGTCAACGTGATGAATGCACTCAAGCCCGATGCGATGACATTCCATTGGGAGTTCACGTTGGGCAGCGAGCGGGTCAACGAGATCGTTGAAGGTTTGCCTTTTGCGGCGCTGGGTCAGAATATTTTTGACGCGGAATGGGATGAACCTGCGGAGCTTTTCAAGCCCTACAAGTTCTTCGAACGCGGCGGGGCCAAGGTTGCCGTTATCGGGCAGGCTTTCCCGTATATGCCAATTGCCAACCCCAGTTGGATGTTCCCGGAATACTCGTTCGGGATCCGGGATGAGAACATGCAGGCCATGGTGGACGAGGTGCGCGACGCAGGTGCCGATGTTGTCGTCGTCCTCAGCCATAACGGCTTTGACGTGGACAAAAAGATGGCGAGCCGCGTTCAGGGGATTGATGTAATCCTGAGCGGTCACACCCATGACGCTTTGCCTGAACCGGTTCTAGTCGAAAAGACGCATATCATCGCGTCTGGCTCGAACGGCAAATTCGTCAGCCGCGTTGACCTGGATGTGCGGGATGGCCAGATGATGGGGCTGAAGCACAAGCTGATCCCGATCTTTTCAGACGTCATCGCGCCTGATCCGGCAATCACGGCCCTGATCAACGAACAGCGCACACCATATGATGCGGCACTAGGCGAAGTGATCGGCAAGACGGACTCGCTGCTGTATCGGCGCGGAAACTTCAATGGCACGTGGGACGATCTGATCTGCGATGCACTGATCAGCGAGCGCGAGGCGGATATTGCCATGTCGCCGGGTGTGCGCTGGGGTCCTTCGATCCTGCCCGGTCAGGAGATCACGCGTGAGGATATCTGGAATGTCACTTCGATGTCCTATCCGAATGCGTATCGTACGGAAATGACGGGTGAATTCATTCACGTGATCCTCGAGGATGTTGGCGACAACCTGTTCAACCCCGATCCCTATTACCAGCAGGGTGGCGACATGGTGCGTGTCGGCGGCCTTGGATACCGTATCGATGTCACCAAACCGCAAGGGCAGCGGATCAGCGACATGACCCTGCTCAAGACAGGTGAGGCGATTGATCCGGCGAAATCCTATGTTGTGGCCGGTTGGGCCAGCGTCAACGAGGGCACCGAAGGCCCGCCCATCTGGGATGTCGTAGAAAACCACATTCGCAGTCAGGGCACCGTAACCGTCGAGCCGAATACCTCGGTCGAGGTGATCGGAGCCTGACAGCGCGAACCGAATGTCAAACATTGAATACAAGATTTGCTGATCGAAAGACGGAGGCAAACAAAATGAGCGAGAACCCAAGGGCAAAAGCCCCATCGCGTCGCCAGTTTCTAAGCGGTGCCGCCGCGGTTGGCGTAGGTGCGGTCGGCGCCTCAGCGGCGCGCGCCGCAGGCCCTGACCCGCTGATCACTCAGGTTCAGGAATGGGCACAGGCAACGGGCGAAGGCGTGGATGCAACCCCCTACGGCATGCCAATCCAATTCGAGAGTGATGTCGTGCGGCGCAACGTCGAGTGGTTGACCGCAGACACGATCAGTTCGATCAATTTCACGCCGATCCACGCGCTGGACGGCACGATCACCCCGCAGGGATGCGCGTTCGAGCGGCACCATTCGGGTGCCATCGAGCTGAGCAAGGCGGACTACCGTCTGATGATCAACGGTCTGGTCGAAACTCCGCTGATCTTCACATATGAAGATCTGGAACGTTTCCCGCGCGAAAACCGCATCTATTTTTGCGAATGCGCTGCCAATACCGGTATGGAATGGGCCGGTGCGCAGCTCAACGGCGCGCAGTTCACGCACGGAATGATCCACAACATGGAATATTCCGGTGTTCCGCTGCGCACCCTGCTGGAAGAGGCGGGGGTAAAGACTGAAGGCAAATGGGTTTACGTCGAAGGCGCGGATGCATCCTCGAATGGTCGCTCGATCCCACTGGAAAAGGCGATGGACGACGTACTTGTTGCGTTCAAAGCCAATGGCGAGGCTTTGCGCAAAGAACACGGATATCCCGTTCGTCTTGTCGTTCCCGGCTGGGAAGGCAACATGTGGGTCAAGTGGCTGCGCCGGGTCGAGGTCACCGAGATGGCTATCGAAAGCCGCGAAGAGACATCCAAGTATACGGATACTCTCGAAGACGGAACATCACGCAAGTGGACATGGGTCATGGACGCCAAATCGGTCGTCACATCGCCCAGCCCGCAAGCGCCGATCACGCATGGGCCGGGGCCGTTGGTGATCACCGGGTTGGCCTGGTCCGGGCGGGGCTCGATTACCGGCGTCGACGTGTCGGTGGATGGTGGCAAGAACTGGGTTCCGGCACGTCTGGCGGCCCCCGGGACAGACAAGGCGCTGACCCGGTTTTATCTGGACTATAACTGGGACGGTTCAGAGATGCTGTTACAGGCCCGCGCGAAGGATTCGACCGGTTACGTCCAACCCAGCAAAGCTCAACTGCGGGACGTGCGGGGCGAGAACTCGATCTACCACAACAATTGTATCCAGACCTGGTGGATCAAGGAAAACGGAGAGGCGGAAAATGTCGAAGTATCGTAAGCTATTGGCCGCCTCGGCCCTTGGGTTGAGCGTGGCGGTTCCAGCCCATGCAGACAAGCTAGGACTTGGGCGCCCTGCGTTGCCCGAAGAAATCGCGGCGTGGGACCACGACATTGCACCTGACGGAACCGGATTGCCCGAAGGTTCTGGCGACGTGTTCACCGGCGAAGAGGTCTTTGCCGAACGGTGCGCGATCTGTCATGGCGATTTTGCTGAAGGTGTGGACAACTGGCCGAAACTGGCGGGCGGCGAGGGCACGCTTGCAGATAAAGACCCGCTGAAAACAGTGGGCTCTTACTGGCCGCACCTTTCGACGGTATGGGATTATGTGAACCGTTCGATGCCGTTTGGAGACGCACAAACGCTGGAGCCTGACGAAGTTTACGCGATTGTCGCTTATATACTGTATTCCAACGACATCGTTGATGATGAGTTCACGCTGTCGCACGAAAATTTCCTTGAAGTGGAAATGCCGAATGCCGGGGGTTTCATCGTGGATGACCGCGAAGCGGCCGAGGCGCATTTCTGGACGGATGAGCCATGCATGACGGATTGCAAAGAAGGCGTGGAAATCACCAAGCGCGCCGCCGTTCTGGATGTAACGCCTGACGAAGCCGGGGCTGACAGTCCGGACCAGGCGGCTGTTTCCGAAGAAGCATCCGTCGAAGTCGATGAACCTGCTGAGGACATAGCGGCACTTGATCCTGAGATGATCGAAAATGGCG
This sequence comes from Ruegeria sp. AL7, assembly GCF_056536105.1. NCBI lineage: Bacteria > Pseudomonadati > Pseudomonadota > Alphaproteobacteria > Rhodobacterales > Roseobacteraceae > Ruegeria > Ruegeria sp. AL7. Next base: position 319,827 of record NZ_JBQFJF010000002.1, on the reverse strand, counting down.
AAAAAGTTTTCAAGAAGTGCAAGTCCTGCCATCAGGTCGGGGACGGGGCCAAGCATCGCACCGGTCCGGCACTGAACGGTGTCGCCGGTGCCAATGCGGCTGGTGCCGAAGGCTTTAAGTACTCTCAGGCGATGAAAGCTGCTGCCGAGGATGGGTTGGTTTGGACAGATGAAGAAATGGCTGCATTTCTGGCCAAACCCAAAGCCTATATGAAGGGGACACGTATGTCCTTTGCCGGCCTCAAGAAACAGGATGATATCGACGCTGTCATTGTTTACCTTAAGTCGTTCGGAAGCTGATCATGTGGCGGCGGTGGGCAACAGGTGTCATGTTTGCTGCGAGTATCCTGGCAACCGCTGCCGCCGCGACTGAGGACCTTGGCGATGCAGCAGCTGGCAAACTTGTGTTTGCCCAATGCGAAGGATGTCATCAGGTCGGCGCGGGCGCTGAAAACAGGATCGGTCCGCACCTGAATGGTATTTTTGGCCGCCGGGCTGCCGGGCTTGAGGAGTTCACCTATTCCAAAAGCCTGATCCGTGCGGGTACCTCGGGTCTGGAATGGCATGCCGACACATTGTCGGCTTACATTGAAAACCCCCGCGCATTCGCATCCGGCACCAGAATGAGCTTTCGCGGGCTCGAGAACCCGGAAGACCGGGCCAATGTAATTGCCTATTTGCGTGTGTTTTCCGACAACCCGCAAGACATCCCCGAAGCCGACCCAACGGCAAAGGGAACGGACCATTCCGTAAACCCCGAAATCCTCGCGATTCAGGGCGATCCCGAATATGGCGAATACCTGAGCAGCGAATGCACGACGTGCCACCAGATAGAGGGTGGCGATGATGGGATTCCTTCGATCGTTTACTGGCCCGACCAGGATTTTGTTGTCGCCATGCACGCCTACAAGGACAAGCAGCGGCCCCATCCCGTCATGCAGATGATCGCGGGCCGCCTGAGCAGTGATGAGATCGCGGCATTGGCCGCTTACTTCAACAACCCACAGTGACAATGCCTAAGGGGAGGAAACGCGATGACACTCGACAGACGGACATTTCTGGGAACCGCAGGGGTACTTGCTGCCGGGCTGTCGGCCCCGATGGTGCTGGCGCAGGGCAAGCCCCGTGTCGTGGTGATCGGGGGCGGGGCAGGCGGCGCAACCGCGGCGCGCTATATCGCCAAAGACAGCAAGGGTGAGATTGATGTCATTCTGATCGAGCCGTCCAAAACATATTACACCTGTTTTTTCTCGAACCTGTATCTGGGCGGGTTTCAAGAGCTTTCGGACATTGCGCACAGCTATGGCACGCTTGCCGCAAAATACGGTATCAACGTGGTTCACGATTGGGCCGTGGGTGTCGACCGCGACGCCAAAACTGTCTCATTGGCGGGTGGCGGATCTATTCCTTATGACAAATTGATCCTGAGCCCGGGTATCGACTTTGTCGATGGCGCGGTCGAGGGGTGGGATGTAACTGCACAGAACAAGATGCCGCATGCGTATAAGGCGGGCTCTCAAACCGAGCTGTTGAAGGCGCAGGTTATGGCGATGCCCGAGGGTGGAACCTTTGCGATGGTCGCACCTCCGAACCCGTACCGTTGCCCGCCCGGACCTTATGAGCGGGTTTCGATGGTTGCGCATGTGCTGAAGGCGAACAATCCGACAGCGAAAATCATCATTGCTGATCCGAAGGCCAAATTCTCCAAGATGTCTTTGTTCCAGGAAGGTTGGGCCGACCATTACGAAGGCATGATCGACTGGATCGGAGAGGATTTTGGCGGCGGCAATGTATCGGTCAATCCGGATGCCATGACGGTGACCATCGACGGTGAAGAAACCAAGGTCGACGTCTGCAACGTGATCCCGGCCATGAAAGCCGGGCGCATTGCGGAAATGGCCGGTGTAACCGATGGCACCTGGGCACCGGTGAACGCGGTGGACATGTCATCGAAAGCTGACCCTGACATCTATGTTCTTGGTGATGCCAGCCAGCAAGGCGACATGCCGAAATCCGGTTTTTCGGCCAACAGCCAGGCGAAAGTCTGTGCCAATGCGGTTCGTGGCGCATTGACCGGATCAAAGATCTTCCCGGCCAAGTTTTCGAACACGTGCTGGTCTCTCATTGATACGGATGACGGGGTCAAGGTCGGTGCGACTTATGAGGCGACGTCTGAAAAAATTGCCAAGGTGGACGGCTTTATTAGCCAGACCGGCGAGGATTCCGACCTGAGAAAAGCAACCTACCAAGAGTCGCTGGGTTGGTATGCCGGCATCACATCGGACATGTTCGGTTAAGAAACGCCAAGGCTTTGACCGGTGTCAAAGCCTTGGCGGTGAAATCTGAAGAAATGTGGTTCAGGAGGAGGAACATCATCATGAAACACTTTATCGCATCAGCCGCACTTTCAGTTGCATTGGCAAACCCGGTTATTGCTGAGGAGGTCATTGCCGTTCCCTTTGATGGGAGCTTTGATGATGCAACCTTTGCCGTTGAATCAGCAATTGTTGGGCAGGGGCTGGTTATCGATTATGTGAGCCATGTTGGTGAGATGCTGAACCGGACGGGGGCGGATGTCGGCAGTGACAAGCAAATCTTCACAGCCGCTGAGATATTTATCTTTTGTTCCGCAAAGCTCTCGCGCGAGATGATGGAGGCCGACCCGATGAATATCGGCTATTGCCCCTACGGGATCTTCGTGGCCGAGGACGAAGGCGGTGTCAAAGTGGGCTACCGAAGCTATCCTGACGGACCGATGGAGAAAGTCGAAGCCCTGTTGGCCGGTATCGTAGAAGAAGCCGTTGGAAACTGACATGGACTACCAACAGTATTTTCGTGACCAGTTGAGGCAATTGCAGGACGAAGGAAATTACCGGGTCTTCGCCGAGCTTGAGCGTCATTGCGGAGCATTTCCAACTGCACACAACCACGCAGAAAACGGACCTGAGAAAGTCACAGTCTGGTGCTCGAACGATTATCTGGGAATGGGTCAGCATCCAAAGGTTCTGGCAGCCATGCACCGGGCGATTGATAGCTGCGGCGCAGGGGCTGGCGGGACCCGGAATATTTCGGGGACCACGCATGAACATGTTCTGCTTGAGCGCGAGCTTGCAGATCTGCATGGCAAGGAAGCAGCGCTGCTATTCACGTCCGGGTATGTTTCAAATTGGGCTGCTTTGGGAACTCTGGCCTCTCGAATTCCCGGTATCACGGTTCTGTCCGACGAATTGAACCACGCATCGATGATCGAGGGTATCCGCCACAGTCGTTGCGCAAAGCGGGTCTGGAAGCATAACGATTTGAAGGACCTTGAACGACATCTCATGGACCTGCCGTCCAACGCGCCAAAACTGATCGCGTTTGAAAGTGTTTATTCGATGGATGGCGATATAGCACCAATCGCCGAAATCTGCGATCTGGCGGATCGGTACGGCGCGATGACCTATCTGGACGAGGTTCATGCAGTAGGGCTGTATGGGCCGCGTGGTGGTGGCATCGCCGAACGCGAAGGGGTGATGGATCGCCTGACGGTCATCGAAGGCACGTTGGGCAAAGCGTTCGGCGTGGTTGGTGGATACATCGCGGCGTCAAAGGAACTTGTCGACTTTGTCCGTTCTTTTGCCAGCGGATTTATCTTTACCACCGCATTGCCCCCGGCCGTCGCCGCTGGTGCCGCAGCATCCGTACGGCACCTCAAACAAAGCAATGAGGAGAGGTTTCTGCATCAGCAACGCGTATTCGAGGTTCGAGGCCGGCTGGACGCTTTGGGCATTCCGCACACGCCCAACCCAAGCCACATAATCCCGGTCATGGTCGGCGATCCGGTTAAGTGCCGCTTTATCTCGGATGTCTTGATGCGCGACTACGGGATTTATATCCAGCCGATAAACTATCCCACTGTCCCAAAAGGCACCGAACGTCTTCGGATTACGCCTTCACCTGTACATTCGTCAGAAGATGTAACCCTGTTGGTCGAGGCATTGGGTGCGTTGTGGACACAGTGCCAGCTTGCGCGCAAACCGATGGCCGCACAGTGAGAACTTGACGGAAGGCAAAGACGGACACGTAAAGAGGTGAGAGTTTTTGTCTATGGAACGCCTCATCGATCTGCTGGGAGATTCGGGCACATTGGCTGTCGCCGGTTTGCTTGTTGGCATCCTGTTCGGAGTTACCGCTCAGAAATCTCATTTCTGCTTGCGGGCATCCACTGTTGAAGTCGCCGAGGGCGAACTTGGGCCCCGTCTGGCCGTCTGGCTGATCGCATTCACGTCGGCGTTGATGCTGGTACAGGGGTTCGTCTCGATTGAATGGCTGGATTTGTCCGGGGCGCGTTCAATTGCGTCAACAGGCAGCCTGAGTGGGGCGGTGATCGGCGGTCTGATGTTTGGCGCCGGAATGATTTTGGCGCGCGGATGCGCGTCGCGCCTGTTGGTGCTGGCCTCATGCGGCAATCTGCGGGCAATGGTGACAGGGTTGGTTCTGACGTTGGTCGCGCAAGCGGCTTACACGGGTGTGCTCAGCCCCGCGCGCGAGGCGCTGTCCGGTATTTGGACGATCACAGGTGGCAATGCGCGCGACCTTTCGGCACTACTTGGGTTTTCACCCATAGCGTACACAGTCTTTGCCGCAGGGACCTTTGTTCTGGCCGTCGTGTTTGCAGTGCGCCAGCAGGTGACAGTGACAAAGATTGTCACGGCCGCCGGAGTTGGTGTCGCCGTGGCGCTTGGCTGGTTGATGACATTTGCGATTGCACAAGCCTCCTTCGAAGTCGTGCCGGTGTCTTCGGTCACGTTCACCGGCCCGGCAACGGATACATTGATGGCGCTGGTGGCCGAGCGGAACATTGCGCTGTCCTTTGGCATTGGTCTGGTTCCGGGCGTTGCAATTGGCGCCGCTGTTTCTGCAGTTCTTTCCGGCGAATGGAAAATCGAACAGTTCGGCCCGGATACTCCGATGGAGCGTTACCTTGTCGGGGCTGTCTTGATGGGATTTGGTGCGATGTTGGCAGGTGGCTGCGCCGTTGGTGCCGGATTGTCCGGGGGATCGGCCTTGTCGCTGACTGCGTGGCTTGCCGTCTTCTCGATGTGGGTTGGGGCCGTCGCCACCCATCGGATGATGATGCGAATGCCCGTTCTTCGGCGGTCCTGACTTATTCGAATTCCATCTGTTCGTAGACCCGACCCGCGTTTTTCGTGGCCAATTCTTCGAACGTGTCCAAATGGGCATAAGGGCTTTGGTCGACGTAATAGGCCTCGGCCAGATCCCCGCCTGCATCCATATGTTCCTGGATCATTGCGCGCAGGTAGACAAGATAGTCGCGTGTATACCGGCGCACCTGATCCATGTTCGTAGGATGACCGTGCCCGGGGATCACATATGTGGCTTCCAGTGCCTCGAACTCATTGTCCCAGGTCTCAAGCCAATCTGCGGTGTAGGTGTCCTGAAAGATCGGCAGCATACGTTCGTGAAATGCCATGTCACCGGCGATGACAAGGCTTTGATTGGGCAACCAGATCGAAATGTCGCCGGGGCTGTGCGCAGGTCCAAGATGTTTGGCCTCCATGCGAAAATCGCCGAGTTCGACAACGTATTCATCGTCAAACGTTTCTGTCGGACCGGCCAAAAACGTTCCTTTTGCCTTGTCCTTGTTATATGCCTGCATCCCTTCAAGGATTTGTGGCCCATATTCTTCGAATTCAGCCGCAGCATCTGAATGAGCGACGATGGGCACCCCAAGTTCCGACCAGTAGGCATTCCCCAGCATAGCGTGCCCCTGACCGTTTTCGTTGAAGACAAGCTTCACGGGCTGATCCGTGAGCGCTTGAATCTCCTTATGAAGCGCTTCGGCAAGCACATAGGCCGCGCCACCGTTGATGACGACAACACCCTCTCCGGTCACGATGAAGCTGAGGTTATTGTTGTGGCCCGAATTCTCATAAGTCGGGGGTGCGGTTGCACCGATGGCGGAAAAGACGCCGGGAATAAATTCGACAGGTTTCGAGTAAAGAACGCTCTGCGGGTACTGGTCTGCAATATCCTCACTGGCCCAGGTTTGCGTGGCCAGGGTACAGGCAATCAACAAAGCGCGCATCATGCAGGCTCTCCAATAAATCGATAGGTCGAACCGGCCTTTTCGACACGGCCAAATCCGCCATTTGGCAGATGGAATCCAATAATATTCATTTGGGCATGAGAAATCTGATCCAGCAGCGATTTCCGTGCACTTGCCGCGGCGTCGGGGTCCTGATCCGTACCGCTGCGCCAATCCGGACGCTCGAACGCGACGTGCGGATTGCCGAGCGCATCGCCCACGACCATCACCGCGTCACTGCCTTTGCGAATCTCGAAGGCCATATGTCCGGGCGTGTGCCCGAAACTAGCGCGTGCTGCGATACCGGGAAGGATTTCCTGCCCATCATCAAAAAACGCAACCATGCCTTCGATGGCTTCCATGCGCCGCTTTGCGCCCACCGCGAAGGCCGTGCGGTCGGCCCCTATCTTTTCCACGGTTGCGGGGTTCCACCAATAGTCCCATTCCGTGCGGCCAAGATGAAATCTGGCATTGGGAAAGAGGGGATCTCCGAAGTCGTCCAGCACACCCCAGATGTGATCTGGATGTGCATGGGTGAAGATCACCTGCGTGACCTCATCCGGAGACAACCCGACGGCGTCCAAAGTTTCCGGAAGTTTGCCAGCGGTTTGCATGAAGTCGGGCCCGGCTCCAACATCGAACAGTATGGTATTCTGGTCATCGCGGTAGAGCACAATGTTGCACTCGGGCTCGTATCTGGTCAGATTTACCTGATAGCGGTTCAGAAGTTCTGTCAGCTCTGCCTCGGGCATTGCGCCAAAGACCATTTCGGGCGGCAACGACAGATACCCATCTGTCAAAGTCGAAATCCTTGCCGATTGGCCAAGTGTCATTTCCGCAATCGCAAAGCTGGGTCGCAGGCAGAGCGCCAGACATGCGCCCTGAGACAGGAAGGTGCGCCGGGAGAAATGTGGGTCTCTGCTCATACATAATCATTAAGATGAATGTTTTTATTTGTAAATGATGAATGGCCCGGACGGTACATTATCTCTGGGCTTTCCACCACTATAATTGTGACGTCACCCAGCCAGTGCATGCGGCAGGTGTTCAACCAGAGCCCGTTGCACGACCGCAAATCTTGGCGTGTGTGCGATTTCCTCTAGCGTCGCGACCCAAAGTGGAACCTCGATTCCGGGATCAATGTCGTTCAACCTGTGAAGCCGGGGATCAGCGTCGCCAATAAAAGCAGGTAAGAAAGCTCGCCCCACACCGGATGCAACCATCTGCTGAAGCACCAGAAAACTGTCTGCTCCGTTTGTCATGTCATCGGCGCGAACATGTTCAGCCAACCATTTGGCCGGAAGTGAACGGCTGAGAGCCCCATCAAGCCGCATCCATTTTTGGTCACGGGTACCGTCACTGTAAACCCCAAAGAACAACGTTCCTGCGCGCTCTCCGGTCAACCCTTCACCAAGTTGAACTGAAGGGCGGACAACTATATCCGCAGTTAACCTGGTCAGATCATGGTGACTGTTACCGCTGAGGATCGTCAGTTCGAGGCTCGGATAGAGGGCGGAAATTGAGTTTAGTATCTGTGGCAGGACAAACTGGCAAAGGCTGTCCGTGGACGCGATACGCACAAGACCCGCAGGCGAACGATTTGCGCCCACAACGGCGCGTTCTACCGAAAGCACGGCGTCTTCAACGCTTTCCATGGCGGACAGAATTGTTCTGGCTTCGGGAAGTACTGAATACCCTGACGGGTCTTTCCGAAAAACAACACAGCCATATCGGTGTTCGAAGGCGGCAACTCTGCGCAGGACGGTTGCATGTGCAACGCCCAGGGCTGTCGCCGCCGCATTCAACGAGCCGTGTTTGCTGACGGCGAGGGCATACCGAATATCGTCCCAATTGTCGTTGTTCATAAATGAACAGGAGAGGCCGAATAACAAACAATTACAAGAAAAATCGTTCAAGCTATCATATGGCACATTAAACAGGGAGCCACACCATGATTAAGAAGTCTTCGATCTTTGCGGCAGGTCTTTTGTCCTTGGCCGTAGTTGGAACTGCAATTGCTCAGGATAGCGAAAACCCGGCTGTAAAAGCGCGGACTTCGATTATGCAGCTTTACGCTTTCAACCTTGGAACGCTGGGCGCCATGGCCAAGGGAGAGGCAGAATATGATGCCGAAGCGGCTACACGGGCCGCAAATAATATTGTTGTCGTGTCGCAGATCGACCAGTCTGCGATGTGGCCAGCCGGATCGGATAATGTGTCAGACCCGTCTACCCGTGCCTTGCCTGCAATTTGGGAAAACTTCGCAGATGTTGGGGCCAAAGGGCAGGCACTGGCCGACGCCGCTGTTGCGATGCAGGCTGCGGCAGGTCAGGACGTTGAAGCCCTGAAAGGGGCGATGGGTCAGCTTGGCGGAACCTGCTCTGCCTGTCACAAAGCTTACAGAGCACCGGAAAATTAAAGGAGAATTGATCAGTGCGGCGCATTCTACTTTTCGCCGTTCTGGTCATGCTTATGGTCGGGTTGGCCGGTTTGCTGTTGACCCGACCGCAAAGGGTTGATCCAGCCCGGTTGGCGGGTCTGACCCCCGACGTGACCAGAGGGGCGTCTGTCTTCTATTCAGCAGGATGCGCCTCATGCCACTCGGCCCCGGATGCCAGCGAGGAAGGAAAGCTTATTCTTTCCGGCGGGCGGCGGTTCGAAACGGATTTTGGTACGTTTGTAGCTCCAAACATCTCCAGTGATCCAGACGCCGGAATTGGATCATGGTCCGCGCTGGATCTGGCCAATGCCCTGAAACACGGAACAGGCCCCAAGGGACAGCATTATTACCCGGCCTTCCCCTATACGTCTTATGCCAAGATGACGGTCGAGGATGTTGCGGCGCTTCATGCGTTTTTGAACACCCTGCCTGCGTCTGACGCGGCAAATATCCCGCATGACATTGGGTTCCCTTTCAATATCCGGCGCGGGCTGGGGTTGTGGAAACTTCTGTTTTCAGACTCGGGCTGGGTGGTTGAAGGTGATCTGACCGACCAGCAAATCCGAGGCCGGTATTTGGTGGAAGCTTTGGGGCACTGCGCAGAATGCCATACACCACGAAACGGACTGGGAGGGTTGAAGCGGGGTCTATGGCTGACCGGAGCGCCAAATCCGAATGGAAAGGGGCGCATCCCCGGTTTGACCACCGCCCAGCTTGACTGGTCCGAGGCTGACATCGCTGAATATCTGAAATCCGGTTTCACACCGGATTATGACAGCGCTGGTGGCGAAATGGTCGAAGTCATCGAGAACACCTCGAAACTAAGCGATGAAGACCGATTGGCCATTGCTGCTTACCTGAAATCCGTTCCCGTTCAGTGAATTGACTAATGGTTGCAGAAACTCAGGATTTTGTCAGCGCAGGTCTTATGACGCTGGTTCAAACCAGCACGTCTACGTTGCTCAGATCTCTGGCAATGCGGATCAGCGGGCATTGTTTTCCTATGGTTAAGCGCCCCGCGTCGGATAATCCCATTACTTCGGCGGGTATACGCGTCGCGGATGCCAATGCGACTTCCAGCGGCACTTCGGCTTGCGTGGTCAGAACACGCAGCGCTGTGGTCAAATCTAGATCAGCCCCTGCCAAAGTACCATCGGCCAGTGTCAAACGCCCGTCTTTGCGGGAAATGCGGCGGCCTTCCAGTTCGAACATGCGCTGGTCCGTGCCAGCCGGCGCCATCGCATCGCTGACCAGAAATATCCGGCCTGGGCCCCGCTTGGCGGCCCAGGCTGTGCGCATGGCTTCAGGGTGAACGTGAATACCGTCGGCGATTAGCCCGGCGTTTAATCGACCCGCGGCCAGAACCGCCCCGACAAGCCCGGGAGATCGATTGCCCAGTTGACTCATGGCGTTGAACAGATGCGTGACGCAGGACGCACCGGCCTCGGCATAAGACAGGCAGGTATCATAATCCGCATCACTGTGGCCCAGCGAAACAACGGCACCTGCTGAGACCAGCGCTTTCACCTGCGCAATTGACACGTTTTCTGGCGCAACCGTCAGCATCAATGCGGGTAGCGCTTGTGCTGCCGCGACAAGCGTTGTCAGGTCCTCGTCATCCATGGGGCGGATCAGGGCTGCATCATGGGCACCTTTCCGAGCCACCGAAAGATGTGGTCCCTCAAGATGCAGGCCAGCGATCCCCGCAATACCCGCAGCTACCGCCGCCTTGGCCGCTTCGATGGCGGCGCGGGTCTTGGCTGCGGTATCCGTGATCAGGGTGGGAAGGATCGAGGTTGCCCCAAGCGTCCGGTGCGCCTTGGCGATGCGTGCCAGTGTATCGACAGACGGGGCGGCGTTGAACATCACTCCGCCACCGCCATTCACTTGCAGGTCAACATAGCCGGGGGCCAGAATATCGCCTTGCAGATCGACAAGCTTGCCAGCGCTTGTCTTCACGTCAACGCCAATATCGGTGATGCGGCCAGCCTCCAGCCGCAGCGCGGCACCGTCATGCAAACTGGTGCCGTCATAAACAAGCCCGCCGTGGTAGATGGTCGCCTGGCCGCTCATACCGTTTCCGTCACTTTCCGCAGGTGACGTGGCGCATCCGGGTTGATCCCGCGCTGTACTGCGACCTGCTCGACCATTGAATAAAAGGACACGATAGCTGCCACCGGGTCCGTCAGCCAATGATCCGTGCGGACATGAGGCAGCACCTCGGCCTTTGTGACCATTGGGCTGGTGGCAAATACCTGTGCCCCTTTGGCCGCGAGCGTGTCGGCAACCTCGGCCAACAGCGGCTCTGCGGGATCATTGGCGGCAAAGGCAATAACCGGAAATCCGCCTTCCACGATCGAGACAGGGCCATGCAGCACCTCGGCCGAGGAATAACTTTCGGCATGGATCTGGCAGGTTTCCTTGAATTTCAGCGCGGCCTCGTTCGAGATCGCTACGCTTGGTCCGCGACCAAGCGTATAAAGCGAGCTTTGGGTGACGGCAGCCGCCGCTTTGCCCCAGTCACACCGTGTGGCGGCATCAAGGTGCTTTGGCAGGCCACGCAGCGCAGCCAGAAGATCTTTGTCGCCTTTCAGTTCCGCCAGTAGCCAAAGCCCGGCAACCAGCGAGGTCACGAATGTCTTTGTCGCCGCTACACTAAGCTCGGGGCCTGCGTGCAGCGGCAAAGCCGCCTCAGCCGCCAGTGCAAGGGGGGAAGATGGGTCATTTGTGATTGCTACGGTGCTGGCCCCGGCCTTTCGGGCATTTTTCGTAAGCTGCACGATATCCGGGCTTTTTCCTGATTGTGAAACAGAAAGGCAAAGCGCCCCGGCCACATGCAGGTCAGCGCCATACACTGACGCGACCGATGGGCCGACGGATGCCATAGGCAAGCCAAGAAGCAATTCGCTTGCGTATTTCAGAAAAGTACAGGCGTGGTCGGAAGAGCCGCGCGCCGCCGAAATCATGAACTTCAGCCCGCCGTTCCGGGCGACGTCCGCGGCTGTGCTCAGGGCATCTCCGCCATTGCTGAGCAATCGCTCGACGGCAACAGGGATCTCTTCGATTTCCTGACGCATCAGGGTCGTTTTCGGGGTCATCGGGGCAGCCTTTCCATCAGAATCGCAGATCATGGAGTAAGTCGCAGCTCAGCCACAAAGTCATAGGCATCGCCGCGATAGTTGGATTTTGTGAACTCGGCGACGCGCCCGCCTTCCAGATGGGAAATCCGCTGGATGCTTAACCCCGCCGCGCCTTCGGCGACACCAAGCAGAGCTGCATCTTCAGCCTCAAGATTAACGGCGGAAATCTTCTGGATGGCGCGAACAGGTCGGCAGCCGTTTTCTTCCAGAAGATCATAGAGTGAGTCGCGCACGGCAAGCGGGTTTGGCAGAATGTCCAATGGCAACGAGGCACGTTCGACTGCCATGGGGCGCCCGCCAGCCTCTCGCAGGCGGCAAATGCGGGCCACCTGTCCGTCAGCGGGCAGCCCGAGCACCGCCGTTTCCTCGGGTGATGGTAGAAAAACGCCCCGTTCCAACCACTTGGAGGTTGATTCCATACCGCGCAGGCGCATGTCCTCACTGAAAGACGTCAGATGCGAAAGCGATTGTTCCAATTTCGGCGCGGCGTTCCGTACGAAAGACCCGGAACCCTGCCGCTGTACGATTGCGCCCTGTTTCACCAGTTCCTGAATGGCCTTGCGCACGGTGACCCTGGACAGGCCGGTGATCTCGGCGATCTCGCGCTCGGGCGGTAATGAGGAATTCGGGGGAAGGACTCCAGCGTCGATGCCTTCTTCCAGCCGCTGGCGCAGCCGGACATAGCGCGGCCCGCCGCCGTTCTCGAGCCAGTCGTCAGAAGCCAGAAAAGATGCCGCGTTCATGCCGAATGCTCCACTTGGAAAGCCCGGGCCAACGCGATGGCCCCGTCGATAGGCGCACCATTGGGCTCTGTTACTGCGCCACGCGCACGATCCGGCAGATACGCCTCATAGTGAGGGCCAATACCCCCGGTCAGGCATAATGGCATGGCCGGGGTCCAGCCCATTGCTTCCAGTGCTTGCAAAAGATGCGCAGCACCTTCGTGCATAAGCGAAACCGCCCGTTCGTCCCCTGACCTCGCTGCCGCTGTCACCTGTCGCGCGATCTGGCCGAATTCATGTGGTCGTGCCGCGGCCGCGAAAGCGACAATACCGCTTGTACTGCCAAATGCGTTCAGCAAGCCCTCAGTCAGGTTGGATTTTGGCACCAGCCCGTCCCATGCATCCAGCGTAACGGAAAGCGCTCTGCGCCCAATCCACTGAGCAGAGGCCTCATCCCCCAGAACAGAGCCCCAGCCACCGGCAAAGCGTCGGCCGGCTTGCGATTGCAGGGCCAGAAACGAACCCGTTCCGCAATGGGCGATTGCACCGTCGGTTGCTTGATGCGCACCCGCCAGCGCAGGGTGGCGATCATCCTCGACCAGTATACTGTCCAACGGCAAATCCGCCGCCACCCGCTGGGCGATCTGATCACCTGTAACTCCCGCAAGTCCAAAATACGCCGGTATCGGCTTCAGGGTCTCGGGCTGAACACTGAGCTTGGTCGCAAGCATCTTCAGGCCGTCTTTCAGCCGTACAATCGCGCCGTCATAATCGCTGGCGACGTTGGCGGGGCCAACCTCGACCACCAGTCGCTGCTGGCCATCGTCATAGGCGATCCGACAGTTCGTTCCGCCGCCGTCTGCTGCGATGATAGGGTTGTTTTTCGAACTAAGCATGATGATACCTATATAATGCCTATGTTGAACTGTAAATGCCAAAGTAAATCCAATAAGGGCGGAAAGATCGAAAATACGTTGAATTATAAGGCCAATAGCGGCTGAAAAAAAATTAGTGGACAAATGGTATTGTATAGGTATGCTTTCTGGCAACGAGGAGAAACACGTGCTGCCACACATCACCGAACAACTCCACCCGGACGCATACGATTTGGGTAACCGACCGCTGGAAGAGGCGGCGCTGGCCCTGTCCAGGGGTCAGCAGGAAGCGGCCGGTGCCCCGCAGGGTGCCCTGCGTGCGATTTGCGACGGTGCCGACGCCATGGCCCGCAGTCTGGCATCAGGTGGTTCATTGTATTACGCGGCGGCGGGGTCTTCGGGGCTGATGGCTGCGGCTGATGCAATGGAACTGGGCGGTACTTTCGGCATCGACGAAAACCAAGTCCATATCCTGATGGCCGGAGGGTTGCCGCAATCCGCGCATATGCCCGGTGGAACCGAGGATGACACCGACGGGCTGGTCGAAGGGCTGGCCGGGCTTATGCGCAGCGACACGGTCATTGCTGTCTCTGCCAGTGGCACCACCCCCTATACACTTGAGGCCGCGCGACTTGCGCGTGCTGCGGGTGCCAGCACGATCGGGATAGCCAACAACCCGGGCAGCCCGCTGTTGGCGCAATGCGATCACGCGATTCTGCTTGCCACCCCGCCTGAACTGATTTCAGGCTCAACCCGAATGGGCGCCGGTACAGCCCAGAAAATCGCGCTGAACATGCTGTCCAGCCTTATGGCAATCAAGTTGGGTCATGTTCACGAGGGCATGATGGTCAACCTGCGAGCAGACAACGCAAAGCTGCGGGCGCGTGCGACCGGCATCGTCGCCCGGATCGCCGGAGTTGATGCAGGCACCGCCCAAAACGCCTTGGCTGAAGCGCAAGGAGACACCAAATCCGCCATTCTCATCGCCGCTCGCGGCGTTTCACTGGCGGCAGCCAATGTGCGCCTGAAAGAAACGGGCGGAGTTCTGAGCGCGGCACTGACACCTGATAAATAACTGCAAACCAAATGGGAGAGTACAATGAAACGTAATAGCCTGAAACTGGCCTTGCTTGGTGGGACGCTGTTAGCCTCTGCCGCCTATGCCGAGGACGTCACGCTGACTATCGAAAGCTGGCGTAACGATGACCTGACACTGTGGCAGGACCAGATCATCCCGGCCTTTGAAGCAAAGCATCCTGGCATCAAAGTCCAGTTCACGCCGTCTGCCCCGGCAGAATACAACGCGGTTTTGAACTCGAAACTTGATGCGGGGTCTGCCGGTGACCTGATTACCTGCCGCCCCTTCGATGCTTCGCTGGCGCTTTATGAGGCCGGTCACCTGACCGATCTGTCCTCGGTCGAGGCGATGAACAACTTCTCGGACGTTGCAAAGTCTGCCTGGCAGACGGATGACGGTTCGGCCAGCTTCTGCGTGCCGATGGCATCGGTTATTCACGGCTTCATCTACAACAAGGACGCTTTTGCCGAGTTGGGCCTCGAAGTGCCGACCACAGAAGACGAGTTCTTTGCCGCTTTGGACAAGATCAAGGAAGACGGCACTTACATCCCAATGGCGATGGGTACCAACGACCAATGGGAAGCTGCCACGATGGGTTACAATAACATCGGGCCGAACTACTGGAAGGGTGAAGAAGGTCGTCAGGCGTTGATCGCAGGTGAACAGAAGCTGACCGATGAAGCCTGGACAGCCCCTTATGCAACGCTGGCCCGCTGGGGTGCGTATCTGGGTGACGGGTACGAAGCACAGACCTATCCCGACAGCCAGAACATCTTCACTTTGGGCCGCGCAGCCATCTATCCTGCGGGATCATGGGAGATTTCCGGCTTCAACGCACAAGCCGATTTCGAAATGGGCGCTTTCAAGCCGCCGGTTCAGAACGCAGGTGACACCTGCTATATCTCGGACCACACGGATATTGGCATCGGCATGAACGCGGCCACAAAGAATCCTGAGGCCGCTGAAACATTCCTGACCTGGGTCGCAAGCCCCGAGTTTGCTGAAATCTTCGGCAACGCTCTTCCCGGCTTCTTCCCGCTGTCGAGCACTCCGGTCGAGTTGCAGGACCCGCTGGCCAAGGAAATTGTCGGCTGGCGTGAAGAATGTGAATCGACCATCCGCTCGACCTATCAAATCCTGTCGCGCGGCACACCAAACCTCGAGAACGAGACCTGGGGCGCATCCGTTGCCGCGATCAAAGGTGCCAAGTCGCCTGAAGAGCTGGGTGCAAAACTACAGGCGGGCCTCGCCTCGTGGTATGCACCACATCAGTAAGCTGAACCATACCCGGGCAGCATGAGTTGCCCGGGTACGCCTGGCATTCCATTGAAAGCGCTCCCCATGACCCGCCCCCGCATCCGCTGGCATATCGTCGTGTTTCTGGCACCAGCCGTGCTTGTCTACACAGCGGTGATGATCTTTCCCCTGTTCAACACGCTCCGTCTGGCCCTTTACTCTGAGGTCGACCAGAGCCGCGTTTTTGTTGGACTGCAGAACTTTCAAACGCTGTTTTTCGATCCGATCTGGTCGGAACAGTTCTGGAATGCGCTGGGCAACAATTTCTGGTTCTTTCTGATTCACATGCTGGTGCAGAACCCCATCGGCATCGCGCTGGCAGCGCTGCTCAGCCATCCGCGCCTGCGATTTGCGGTGCTCTATCGGTCGGCGATCTTCATTCCGACAATCCTGAGCTTTGTGATCGTCGGATTTGCATGGAAACTGATCCTGTCGCCCATCTGGGGCATCGCTCCTTCGATGCTGGATGCGGTTGGGTTGAAATCCCTCTTTGCCCCGTGGTTGGGAAAGGAGGAATACGCTTTGACCACTCTGGCGCTGATTTCGGTCTGGCAGTTTGTCGGTATCCCAATGATGCTGATTTACGCGGCCTTGCTATCGATCCCTGAGGAAATCCTGGAAGCCGGGGAAGTGGATGGCATCACCGGTACAAGTGCCTTTTGGAAAATCAAGCTGCCGCTGATCCTGCCCTCGATCGGGATCATCTCAATTCTGACATTTGTCGGCAATTTCAACGCCTTCGATCTGATCTATGCTGCACAGGGCGCTCTGGCGGGGCCTGACTTCTCGACCGATATTCTTGGCACCTTCATGTATCGCACATTCTTTGGCTTCCAGCTGCAATTGGGTGATCCGCATATGGGTTCGGCCATCGCTGGTGCGATGTTTGCAATCATCCTGCTGGGTGTCTGTGTCTACCTTTTCGGCATCCAGACCCGGATGCGCCGGTACCAGCTGTAAGGAGCAGATGACATGAACAAGGCCCGCTCCAACCCGCTAAACACCTTCGCGATGCATGGTGCACTGATCTTCTATACGCTGATCGCACTGTTTCCGGTTTTCGTGATCCTGATCAACAGCTTCAAGACCCGCAAGGCGATCTTTCGCGAACCGCTGGCGCTGCCCGATGCCGACAGTTTTTCGATGATCGGGTATCAGACAGTGATGAAACAGGGGGATTTCTTCCTTTATTTCCAAAACTCTCTGATTGTGACCGTTGCATCCCTGACTTTGGTCCTGCTGTTTGGCGCAATGGCGGCTTATGCGCTGAGTGAGTACCGGTTCAAGGGCAACATGCTTATGGGTCTGTACCTGGCGCTTGGAATCATGATCCCGATCCGCATCGGCACTGTGGCCATCCTGGAAATGATGGTGGCGACCGGGCTGGTGAACACCCTGTGGGCGCTGATCCTTGTCTATACGGCGCAGGGCCTGCCCTTGGCGGTGTTCATCCTCAGTGAGTTCATGAAACAGGTGAGTGACGACCTCAAGAATGCGGGCCGCATTGACGGCCTTAGTGAATACACAATCTTCTTTCGGCTTGTGTTGCCGCTGGTGCGTCCGGCAATGGCAACGGTTGCCGTATTCAACATGATCCCGATCTGGAACGATCTGTGGTTTCCGCTGATCTTGGCCCCCGCGGAAGAGACCAAGACACTGACGCTGGGAAGCCAGGTCTTCATCGGTCAGTTTGTGACAGACTGGAACGCGGTCCTGTCAGCCCTTTCAATGGCGATCCTGCCGGTGCTGATCCTCTATGTGATCTTCTCGCGACAGCTCATTCGCGGCATCACGTCAGGAGCGGTGAAATGACCCGCGTCCTGATCGCAGGCCTTGGGAACATGGGGCTGAGCCATGCGTTGGCACATCTCCATCACCCGGACGCGCAGATTGTCGGGTTGGTGAACCGATCCGGCCGCGTAGATCACCCTGATCTGACGCGCTATCCGGTGTATTCAAGTTTTGAGGCCGCTCTGACCGAAACCAAACCCGATCTGGTTGTGATTGCGACCTACTCGGACAGTCACGCGGATTACGCCTGCGCCGCGATGGAGGCGGGTGCGCATGTGTTTGTCGAAAAACCGCTCGCCACCAACGTTGCCGATGCGCAGCGTGTGGTCGAAACAGCAACGCGGCTAAACCGTAAGCTGGTGGTGGGCTATATCCTGCGCCACCACCCATCCTGGATGCGTCTGATCGCCGAGGCTCGCACTCTGGGTGGCCCCTATGTGTTCCGTCTGAACCTGAATCAACAATCCTCGGGCTCTGAGTGGGAGACGCACAAGGCCCTGATGCAGACCACGTCGCCCATCGTGGATTGCGGTGTGCACTATGTCGATGTGATGTGCCAGATCACCGACGCAAACCCCCTTCGCGTTCATGGCATGGGTCTGCGCCTGTCGGATGAAATCGCGCCTGACATGTACAATTACGGCCAGTTTCAGGTCGTGTTCGACGACGGTTCGGTCGGGTGGTACGAGGCTGGTTGGGGTCCGATGATGTCCGAAACCGCGTTTTTCGTGAAGGACATCGTGTCGCCCAACGGGTCTGTTTCGATTACCGACGGAAACAAGGGCGCGTCAGCGGACATCGATGGTCACACCAAGGTTGGTGGCCTTCTGGTTCACACGCCGCAGGGCGACAGGATTATCGACATGCCTGATGAGCCCGGCCATCAGGAACTGTGCGATGCTGAACAAGCCTATATGCTGCGCGCCATCGCCGAGGATATCGACCTGACCCGCCATATGTCCGACGCCGTACAATCCCTTGCCATCTGCCTGGCCGCTGATCAGAGCATCCGCACTGGCCAACCCGTTTCTCTTGAGGAGACCCGCCAATGACCGCCCTTTCACTGAAAAACATTCACAAATCCTTTGGCAATGTAGAGGTCCTGAAGGACATCAATCTTGAGGTTGAGGACGGCGAGTTTGTGGTTTTTGTCGGTCCCTCCGGATGCGGTAAGTCCACTCTTCTGCGCGTTATTGCAGGGCTTGAAGACGCGACATCGGGTGAGATCAGAATTGCTGGCGAGCAGGTCAATCTGACCCCGCCCTCGAAACGTGGCATCGCCATGGTGTTCCAGAGTTACGCGCTTTATCCGCACCTGAATGTACGCGGCAACCTGACCCTTGCCCTGAAACAGGAACGCCAGCCGAAAGCCGTGATCGACGAGCGGGTCGCGGAGGCGAGCCGGATGCTGGGGTTGGAGCCCTATCTTGACCGCTACCCATCCGAACTGTCGGGGGGGCAGCGCCAGCGTGTTGCCATCGGTCGCGCCATCGTGCGCCAACCCAAGCTGTTCCTGTTCGACGAACCGCTCTCCAATCTTGATGCTGCTTTGCGCATGAACACCCGGATCGAGATCGCAAATCTGCACAGGCAACTCTCGGCCTCGATGATTTATGTCACGCACGATCAGACAGAAGCGATGACACTGGCCGACAAGATTGTGGTGCTGCGCGACGGACGGGTGGAACAGGTCGGCAGCCCGATGGAGCTGTACAACAACCCGGCAAACCGCTTTGTCGCGGGCTTTCTTGGTTCACCGTCCATGAATTTTCTGCCTGCGGACAACCTGACCCCGGGCGATGCGCGCGAACTGGGGTTGCGCCCGGAGGACATCCGCCTGGAAAGCGGCGGACCGATCGCCGGCACCGTTTCGCATGTTGAGCAGTTGGGCGGTGATACCAATGTCATTCTGCAAACCAGCAATGTGCCAATCACGGTCCGATTGTTTGGCCAGCACGCAATTGCCCCAGGTGACGATGTACAATTCGGATTTGATCCCAACCGTGCATATTACTTCGGGAATGACGGGCAGAGATTACAGTAACGATAATTTTCAGCCCGTCTTGCATCAGTTTGTTCCGGTGTGAGCGTGACCCAAAGAGGGCAAGCGCCGGAAAACGTGACTGGTTAACCAAGATTGTGGCGTGTGAACATAAATTGCCCGGATGGTAGGTTCGACCGGAAGTCAGCGGCACGACCGGGCAGCGCCCTGTAGAACTGACGCAAGCCGGGCTCGATGTCTTCAGCCAGATTTTCGCACTGTAGGCACAAGGTCTTGACCAAGCTGTTTGGATGTCGATTTGTGATCGCCAAAATCAGCTCCGCATGTGCAGCCCTGAGATCCTGGAATGCCGCTGTTTGCAACAGGGCCTGATCGCCCACCAAAACAAAGACGGGTTCCGGGTTGGCTTTGCCTTTCAGATCAACATGCCCGGCCTCTAACATGGCCAGCTCCCCATTCGTGATTTCATGGACACCGTTGGAAACGACGATGTCATAGTCGACTGTTCGACAGCATTGTTCGATCCGTGCTGAGACATTCACGACGTCACCGATAACCGTGTAGTTGAACCGTTTCTGCGAGCCGATATTGCCGACGCAGGCCTGCCCGGTGGCAAGCCCCGTTGCCAGCGCGATAGGGGGGCGGTTTCGCATGATGTCGGATTCATTGAACTCTGCCAAAGCTCGCCGCATTTTCAGCGCGGCTAATGAAGCCCGGCACGGGTGGTCAGCGACAGGCAGAGGCGCATTCCAGAACGCCATAACGGCGTCGCCGATAAACTTGTCGATGGTTCCCCGTTCAGCCAGTATCTGATCGCCGATACTGGAAAAAAGCGCATTCAGCAGTGAGACCAGCTCGGTGGCAGATGCGGATTCAGACAGAGGTGTGAAACCCCGGATGTCGGAAAACATCACCGTGATATCCTGCGTCTCTCCTCCCAAATGCAGCTGATGCCCGGTGGCTTCCATCTCATCAAGGATTTCCGGGGCGACGTAATGAGAGAAGACTTTCCGGATTTTGCGCTTTTCCCGTTCGGTAGACAGGAAAAGATATCCTGCCAGCAGCCCGAAATTTGCTATGCCACCGACAAGCGGAAATGTGGCGTCGAACAGTACCGACTGGTTTTGAAAAACCAGCCAACTGATTGTCAGAACGGCAGCGGCGGCGACACCGCCTGCAATGAAAGATGCAACCGCACCGAAACTGGACATGACGGCAATCACGACAAGCCCGAGAAAGGCGAAGGCAAGCATTTCCTGCGCTGCGGTCACGTCCGAGCGACTTAGCATTTCGTTGGTCAACACCTGTTCCAGAACCTGGGCATGAATCGAAACACCGGGAACGCTTTCCCCAAGCGCCGTCTGGTGCATATCGAATAAACCGGCAGCCGACGTTCCGATCAGGATGATCCGCCCCTCAACTTCCGCCCGAACGTCCGCATCATCCGAACCTTTGAGGATATCGTTGGCCGAGATATACAGCTCGGGCGCATCGCGCCGGTATCTCAGCCAAATCTCGCCGTTTTCTGTCGTTGGTATCCGGTATCCCCCGACCTCAACCGCCAACATGATGCCTGTTTCGTCCTGCGCACCTTCGGCTACGATATTGGTTTCACCCAAGGCAACTCTCAGGGCTTCAATTGACAGACCCGGTAACAGCCCATCTGGCCCGCGCCAAAGAACCGGCACGCGGCGCATGATACCGGTTCCGCCGATGGGCGAGACGTTGACCCCACCAATACCTGCCGCAGTCCGGTCCAACGGAGGCGCAATTGGCGTCCAATGAGGAACTGAAATTAGACCCGCGGCGGGATTTTCCCCGAACTCAATGATACCTGCTTTTGCAGTGATGGGGTTTCCTTCAGCAGACAAACGTGCGGCAGTCCCAAGAACGACCGGCCAATAAGCGATTTCCATCCCAAGCAAGACATCATTGTCGAGCTTCCGAGCGTGCCGTTCCACTGTGAGAACCCCTGCCAAAGACGGATCGTTCAAAAGCCGTGAGGGGGAAAACCGGTCAGGCTCAGCGAACAACATATCAAATGCGATGGCCGCAGCGCCATATTCACCCAGATTTTGAACGATCTGCGCCACCAGTGTTCGAGGCCAGGGCCATTGCCCCCAATTGGCCAGAGAGGCCTCGTCAATATCTACAACCCGTATGGGGAGGTCAGGATTGAACTCACGCGGGGATGACCTTTGCAGAACGTCGAAATAGATCAGACGGGTCATTCGCACCGGATAGGGATCCATGACCCGGATGAAACAACCCACAAGGATCAGACACAATCCGACAAGGCGGAACGCCCATTTCCCCGTCCTGGTTTTGCGCTTTTCGTCGCTCACGTCGTTCTCCGGACAAGTGAGTCCATTTCCGCTTTTTCGACAACGCTACCGGAACAGCTCACTATTTGATTCTTGCTGCTCAGGACCTTCCTGACCTGGTTCCTCTCGATCAGGTTCTTCGGGTTCCGGATCAGGCTCTTCCGGTTCTGGTTCTGGTTCTGGTTCTTCCGGCTCCGGTTCTGGTTCTACTTCTGGCTCTGGGTTTGACGGGGGGGTTGGCGGCGCTGCGACGCTGACTGGGCGCGGCTGGGGCGCAGTTCTGCGAATGTCGGCCCTGTCGATTTTGGCCTGTTGCACGGGCGCACCTTCGCCAGAACACCCCTCAACACGTACCTGCAAAGGAGGCAGCAGGCCTTCCTGCGACTGAACAAAAGGGAAACCAGATTTCAGCGCCTGGTCATACTGCGCCTGATCAGCAGGTCGCCCGACTGCTCCGCCTCCACTGGTGGCATACATGCTGCATACGCGGCCTGTGGACCTGCAAGACCCCTGTGCACTGCACATTTGAACCGTCCCGTGCAGGACAAGCATTGCGCTTTGGGTTTGTGATACGACCCACATGTCGAAGGTTGTGCCACGAACTGCCATTGTCGCAGTCGGGGTCTTGATCGAATAGGCTCTTTTTCTGCTCTTGCCGGAAATGAATCGAAAGCTGCCACCAAGTGCTTGCACGGCAAAGCTTTTGGCCTTTCGGTTGCCGCGCAGCATGGTCACGTCCAACACCATATGCGCATTGGGGCCAACGGCAATTTTGGTTTCATCCACAAAAACGATCTGAACCAAACCGCTGTGATCTGTAGAAATCGTATCGCCCGACACCACATCCATTCCTGAAATGACAGGCTGAGTGTTTCCGGCGCGAATGATCTGAGCGCCTTGTTTGGCGCTGATGACAGTTCCGATGTTGGCAAGGGCCTGCACCGGCATGAGCGCGACAACAAATACAACCAACACAATCTTTAACCAAGCCAAACCATAGCCCCTTCCCCCAACGGGTCTAAGTAAGCGCGAAGCGCGCCAAGCTCGATTTTTGCCCCCAGAAATGTGTTATTCTTATTCAATTACTCTAAAATGCTAGCAATATTTATGCATTATGGTGTGTATTTGTAGCAAGAGATTTTTTGATCGTGAATTTCTGCGTTAAGTCCGACGTGAGCCTCCCCACTTAACAGGCCGAAGTGTAGCCTCCATCAAATGAGAGCAATGGGCACCCGGCTCATCGCTTGCCCCGCGATGAGCCATGACGTTATGGATGTGTTTATCCTAAAACTCAGAGGAATTGTTCGGGCAACAATGCGTCCGGCATGTTCTGGTAACACACGGGTCTTAAAAACCGCCGGATTGACAATGTGCCGACAGAGGTAGCACCGAAATTGGTCGAAGCGGGGTAGGGGCCGCCATGCACCATACTGTCGCAGACCTCGACGCCCGTGGGAAAGCCATTGGCCAGCACACGCCCGGCCTTGCGCTCGAGGATCGGCATCAGGGAACGCGCGGTGTCCATGTCCGCATCATCCATATGCAGGGTGCAGGTCAGCTGACCTTGCAGACTGTGCGCGACGGCCCGCATTTCTTCAGGCGTTTCGGCAGTTACGATAACCCCCAACGGGCCAAAAACCTCTTCACCAAGGGTTTCGTTTGCCAGCCAGTTCACAGCATTGGTGCGATACAGGTAAGGGGACGCGGTGCGTTGATCACACATCGAGCTCAGAACCTCCTGCACATCTGCTATATTGGCGATCCTTGCCTGACCGGCTCGATAAGCGTCGGCGATGCCGTCGGTCAGCATGGTTTGCGCGGGTGTCTCCGACAGGGCGGTTCGCGCGGTCTCAGCGAAGCGGTCCGCTGCTGCACCCGCCAGCATTACGGCGACCCCGGGGTTGGTACAGAACTGGCCTGCGCCCATGGTCAGCGACCCAGCCCAGTTCTGAGCAATGTTGTCGCCCCGGTTCGTCAGCGCAGCATCGAGAATGAACATCGGGTTGACCGAGCCAAGTTCACCGAAAAACGGGATTGGTTCAGGACGCGCGGCACACAGATCGAACAGTGCCCGACCACCAGCCAATGAGCCAGTGAACCCGACAGCCCTGATCAGCGGGTGTTGCACCAAAGCGGAACCTACTGTCCGGTCACCCCCCTGAATCAGACTGAAAACACCGGGATGAATTTTGCAGCGTTCGATGGCAGAATGTATGGCCTCGGCTATGATCTCACCGGTGCCCGGATGGGCGCTGTGCCCTTTTACGACAACGGGGCACCCAGCAGCCAAGGCGGCCGCGGTGTCACCGCCTGCGGTTGAAAAGGCCAAAGGGAAATTCGAAGCACCGAATACGGCGACAGGGCCAATAGGGCGCTGGATCATTTTCAGATCCGGGCGCGGCAGCGGCGAGCGGTCTGGCAACGGGCTGTCGTGGCGCCGATCCAGATACTCACCACTCAGAATATGAGTGGCAAACAAGCGAAGTTGGCCCGATGTGCGACCCCGCTCTCCTTGCAGACGGGCCTCGGGCAGGCCGGTTTCCTGCGAACCGATTTCAGTAATCGCCTCGGCGCGGGCTTCGATCTCATCCGCGATGGTATTCAGAAATGCCGCGCGGTCTTCCCGGGTCGAAAAACCATAGCTCCAGAACGCTTCTTCGGCAGCTTCCGCAGCCGCATCAACATCCTGAAGGCGCCCCACCGAAAAACTGTGTGACGGTCCAAAAGCGGGCTGTGACTGAAAAAACGTGTCACCTGAAAGCCAGTTTCCAGCGATGAGGTGCTTACCATGGGGGGAGCAGGTCATGAAGGTTCCATATTTACGATTCTGAAGCTATGGATAATGTATCCAATTAAGAGAGACAATCAAGCGTCCTGTTAGGTCTCCTCCATGGCGCGTTTTGCTACGATCATCTCCAGCAGCTGTTCCTTTGTTCGCCGGATGTGCCGCATCAGCATGTTACAGGCTTCGTCAACGTTCCCTGCTTGCGCCAGTTTCAACAGCTCTCGATGCTCTTTTTTCGCGGGTTCCCGCTGCTTCATCACGCTCAAATGCATTCGGACATAGCGGTCTGATTGCAGATTGACGCGGTCCAGCAATTCATTCGTCAGTTTCCTCTGCGACGCCGCGTAAAGGGCGGAGTGGTATTGGTAGTTCAGGATCCCCCACTTGCTGACGTCATTCTCGTCATAAGACGCTTCCATCTGCGTCAATATCTCGTTGCATCGTGCAAAGTCGGCAGATGTCATCTGCGGAATGGCTCTGCGGAAAAGATCGACTTCAATAAGCATTCGAAGGTCGAATATTTCTCCAATCTCGTTCAATGAGTGTTTGGTAACTGATCCGCCCCGATTATTGGCCCATTGAATCAGGCCTTCAGCGTTCAGACGCTTTAGGGCTTCGCGGATGGGCATCCGA
Source organism: Ruegeria sp. AL7 (assembly GCF_056536105.1). Classification (NCBI taxonomy): domain Bacteria; kingdom Pseudomonadati; phylum Pseudomonadota; class Alphaproteobacteria; order Rhodobacterales; family Roseobacteraceae; genus Ruegeria; species Ruegeria sp. AL7. Next base: position 294,651 of record NZ_JBQFJF010000002.1, on the reverse strand, counting down.
GATACGTCGTATTCTTCGGCCAGAGCTTCCTGACGAATAGCTTCACCTTCGGCAAGTTCACCGTTCAGAATACGTTCACGAAGATCGTTCGCGATGACATCTGGTAGGCTTTGCTTGGTTATCGCGCGCTTTCCTGCCATATCTTTCCTGCCACTTGTTTGGGTACAGCTACCGGTTACCGGCGTTATTCCAAGCTGAGCCGCGACTCGGCCACCCAGAAAGCTGATTTAGGACACTCCGCTTGATAATGCATCCAATATCCATGGTGATTCAACCCTGCTGAGACAACACGGTAAGACCAAGAGCGAATGGAAACTTCTGTAACTGCCTGTCCCTGAGAGTGGGCACGGCCAATGCACTGTTTAGTCAGACGCCCCAAGTGTCCGACAAGCGATACCCGCCAGGCCAGGGGTCATCCGGGTCAAGCATGTGTTGGTGAATGCCGGTGATCCAGCCGCGCCCACTGATTTCGGGGACAATCGCGGCACGGCCCGCCACTTCGGTGGTATCGACAATCCGACCGGTGAACCGTGATCCGATGATCGAGACCGCCTCGAACGTCTGACCCAACGACATCAACCCTTTTGCTGCCATCAGCGCCATGCGCGCGGAAACCGCTGTACCTGTAGGCGACCGATCAACCTTGCCGGGTTGGATCGCCACGGCAGATTTGCCGGTCAATCCGGTTTCGGTCTCGCTGATCGGGCCGCAGAAAGCACAGAATGAGATATGGTCCCAATCCGGGTTTTCAGGATGCGAAAACCCAAGCTGTTCATTGGCTGCATTGGTGATCTTCACCCCCAATCGGGCAATGTCACGGGCCTCATGTTCGACAATCTCGAATCCCAACGCCTGTGCATCGACCACGACAAAACTGTCACCCCCATAGGCGGTATCAACCATGATCGTATCCAATCCGGGTACCTCAAGTGGGACGGACAGTTTGTCGGCAAAGCTGGGCAGGTTCTGCACGAAAATGCGTTGCGCTTTGCCACCGCTGCATTCCGCCCGCACATGAACCAGCCCGCCCGGGGCCTCAAGCACCATATGAGTTTCTGGTTCTTGCATCGGAATGACCCCGCCATCCAGCAATACGGTTGAAACACAGATCGAGTTCGAACCCGACATCGGCGGTGTGTCTTCGGGTTCCATAATGATAAAGGCCGCGTCGGCCTTGGGGTGTTTCGGGGGCACCAGAAGATTGACATGACGGAAAACACCGCCCCGAGGTTCGTTCAGAACGAAGTTGCGCAGCGTCTGGTCGCCCGCGACAAAGCTGCGCTGTTCCCACAAGGTGTCGCCTGGTGGCGGGGCAACGCCCCCAACGATAACATCCCCGACTTCACCTTCTGCGTGGGCTGAAATGACATGAACGGTTTTGCTGCTCCGCATCGGATCTCTCAATATTGTGCGACAGGCTCGCCCAGAGCGTCGAAAATCGGTGTAACACCCAGACCCGGACGGGCGGGTGCGGTCATCCGGCCGTTGACACGCTTTGGCGCACCCTCGGCAATGTCCACGGTGCCGTAAGAGTTGAAATCCGTGGCAGAGAATGTGAACTCGGACGGCGTTGAACGGGCCAGATGTGCAATGGCTGCGGTGGTGATGTCACCACCCCAGGTGTCTTCGATCGTCATGGGGATGCCGTGCGCCACGCACAGGTCCCGCATAAGATGGGCTTTGGTCAACCCTCCGACTTTCGAGATCTTCAGGTTGATCACATCCATCGCGTCTTCGGCAATGCCGCGGACCAGCGTGTTGGGAGTGTCGATCACCTCGTCCATCACGAAAGGCAACGCGGTGCGGCGGCGGATCGACACGCATTCCTCATAGGTCAGGCAAGGCTGTTCCACATAGACATCCAGACCCGAAATCGCGCCCACCACGCGTGCGGCCTCGTGCCGGGTCCAGCCGGTATTGGCGTCTGCTACAAGCAGGTCCGTCTTTTTCAGAACGGCGCGGGTGGCGTGGATACGGTCGATGTCGTCATTGGCCTCGCCACCCACCTTGAGCTGAAACTTGGTGTAGCCTTCGGCAGCATAGCCTTCGATCTTTTTGGCCATGATCTCGGGAGCTTCCTGACTGATCGCGCGATAAAGCACCACATCATCCTGCGCAGCGCCCCCCAGCAATGTGTAAAGCGGCTGGTCCGTGGCCTTGCCCAGCAGATCCCAGCAGGCAATATCCACCGGAGCCTTAGCATAGGGATGACCCCGCAAGGCCGCATCCATCGTACGGTTGATCTGACCGATATTCAGTGGGTCCTGCCCGATCAAATGCGGGGCCAGCTCTGCCAGCCCGGCCCGGACGCCGAGCGCAAAAGACGGCAGATAGGCCGAGCCAAGCGGGCAGCATTCGGCATAGCCCTTCAACCCTTCATCTGTGATGATTTCCAGAACGGTGCTGTCAAACACTTCGACAAAATTGCCGTTGGACCAGCTATAGCGGCCTTCTTTCAGCGGCAGATCCACCTGATATACGTTCAGCCCGGTGATTTTCATAAGGTGTTCTCCAGATTAGAAGCGTGTGGATGAGAAAGGTGACATATCGAGCACCGGCTTGGCGTCAGTGACCAGATCGGCCACCAGTTCGGCCGTGCCTGCGGATTGGGTCAGCCCCAGATGACCATGGCCAAAGGCATAAAGTACGTGTGGTGCGCGCGAAGATCGGTCAATCACTGGCAGGCTGTCAGGCAGTGATGGGCGAAAGCCCATCCATTGCGTGCCGCCTTCCAGGTTCAGGTCTGGCATGAAGCGCCCGGCCTTGGCCAGCAACGTGTCAGCGCGCCGGTAATTCGGGGCCAGCTTCAATCCACCCAGTTCGACTGCACCGCCGATGCGCACGCCGCCGTTGATCCGGGTTACCACAAACCCATGCCCCCCAAAGGTCAGATGAGTGCGCAGGTCAAAAGCGCCTTCGGGCAGGGTCGTGTTATAACCCCGCTCGGTCTCAAGCGGGATATGATCCCCCAGGGTCTTGGCCAGCTGGTGTGACCAGGCTCCGGCGGCAACAATCACCTGACCTGCCGAAATGTCGCCGTTGTCCGTGTCAAGGCGCACGCCGTCATCGGTTGGTTTCAGTGCCGTGATCCCTGCGATCTTTACCTGCCCACCGCGCGCGATGAACTGTGCCGCCAGATGCTCGGTCCAGCGGGCAGGGTCGACGGTATTCATCCATGTCGAGGTAAAACCCGCATGGGTAAATCGCCGGTTCAGCCCGGGCTGAATTTCGGCAATAGCATCCGGGCTGTCCAGAAGATCAAACGGGATGCCATGGTCCTTGCGCAGGTTCCAGGTGGGCAGGCTGGCACGGAATTCGCCCTCACTCTCGAACAACTGCAACTGGCCTTCGCGCTGCATCAGCGCCTCGCCGTCTACATGCTCGATCTGACGCTCCAGCGCCGCACGGCTGTGGTTCATCAGCGCGGCTTGTGCGGATAGTGAGGCTGCATAACGATCGCGCCAACTGGCCCGCCAGAACCGGAGCATCCACGGTGCAATACTCAGCGCATAAGCGGGCGGGATCGACAAAGGCCCCAACGGATCAAGCAGCCATTTTGGCGCTTTGCGCATGATCCCAGGCGTTGCAAGCGGCACGATATCTGTAAAGGCAAAGGCCCCGGCATTGCCCTTTGACGCCTCGGCTGCAACGCCTTCACGGTCCAGCACAAGCACCTGCCTTCCCCGCTTTTGCAACTCTAGCGCAGCGCTGATGCCAATGATGCCAGCACCGATCACAACTATGTCCGTCTTGGTGTCATGCTGCATGGTTACAGGTTCTCAAATAGTGGTACGGGGTCGGGGACCGGACAGCGTCTGTCCCCGGCCTTGACTTCAAAGCGCGATGCCATCACGGAACGGATCATTCGGCGCGAAAACCAACCTGCCTTCCGACATGATATGCGCCTGCCCGGTCAGGGTGGGAATGACACCCCCGTTCGGGCCGGGTTGGTAGCTCAGCACGTAGGGGCTGCCGATCACGCTTTCCTGCACAATCTCTTCCCCTGCTTCCAGCACCCCGTTTGCCGCCAGACAGGCGAGGCGCGCCGAACTGCCGGTACCGCAGGGCGACCGGTCATATTGATTGTCCGGGCACAGTACAAAGTTGCGGCTGTGAACATCCTTGTTGGGGGATTGATCCTGAAGGATCACATGGTCGACCAGTTCTCCGTTTTCGCCATGCACGCCCTGTGCGATGCAGGCTTCGCGTATGGTGATGGTCAGATCGGTCATCGCCCGAATGTTTCCCGGGTTCACCGGGATTGGGCTGGGATCAACAATGAAGAACCAATTTCCGCCAAAGGCAAGATCGCCGGTTATCGACCCATAGCCGCCAACCTCAATCTGCACTGCTGCCCGCACGCGACGGCTCTCGACATTTGTGACGCGTACGGTATTGGCGTCCAGTAAATCCACCGAGACGACACCGACCGGAGTTTCAACCCGATGCGTGCCCGGCCGGATTCTGCCCATATGTGCCAGAGTGACGCCCAGACCGATGGTGCCATGCCCGCACATGCCAAGAACTGCATCCGCATCAAAATAGATCACGCCGGTCTCACACCCTGGATCTTCGGGCGCGACCAGAAGCGCCCCCACCATTCCGGGCTGCCCACGCGGCTCCAGCAAGATGGATTTGTAGAACACCTCATGCTCGCTGGCCAAGCGTCGTGCACGCTCGGCCAGCGGGCCGGACCCCAGATCGGGGCCGCCGTCGAGGATCACCCGCGTAGGCATTCCTCCTGTGTGACTGTCAATCACATGCATTCAGCAATGACTCCGCCCTGGCCGAACCAATCAGTAAACCAAGTGCGGAACAGGTCGTATTGCTGTTCGCAATAGTTGCGCTGGGCATCTGTCAACTCGTCGGTTTCGTTGAAGTGCAAACGGTATTCCTCTTCGCCGTTCAGGACCAGCAGGTGTTTGTAATACAGCACCAGATCGGTGCCCTCGTCAAAGCTGGCCAGCACACCAAAGGCCTCTTCCAGTTCCCGCGCGCGCAGGCGCGCTTCGGCATGACCGGCCGCCGCTTTCTGGCACAGGGCAGCCAGCAGCAGTGCTTCTTTCGGCAGGGCAGTGCCAATCCCTGTGATCGAACCGGTGGCGCCGCAATTGACGAAGCCATGGTAGACCTCGGTGTCCACACCAACCATCAGTGTAACCTGATCATCCTTCGAGGTAATGTGTTCCGCCGCATAGCGCAGATCGCTTTTGCCACCGAATTCCTTGAACCCAACCAGGTTGGGATGATCTGCGCGCAATTCCAGGAACAGATCGGCGCGCGTCGCGAAGCCGTAAACCGGGCTGTTATAGATGATTGCCGGAATATCAGGTGCGGCCGACAGGATCGCTTTGAAATGATTACGCTGCGCCGCGATGGACGATCCACGCGACAATACACGCGGGATCACCATAAGCCCTGCCGCTCCAACCTTTTGCGCATGCGCGGCAAGCGCCACGGCGGATTTCGAATTTATCGCACCTGTGCCGACGACAACGGGCAGTCCGGCCGCGATCAGACGTTCGACACCTTCCATCCGTTCGGCATCCGACAAGAGAGGCCAGTCGCCCATCGAGCCGCAATAGACCACGGCAGACATACCCGCTGCGATCATTTCCTTGCCCTTTTTCACCAGCGCGTCAAAATCCGGTGTCCGGTCCGGTTTGCAGGGGGTCATCAGGGCTGGCATGGTGCCGGTGAAGATATTCTGGGACATGAAGGTAACCTTCCTAATTGTTTTGGGGCGGGGGCTTTTATCGCACATTCGCCAGGAATTTGCGGGTGTGTTCAGATTGGGCTTCGTTAAAAATCTGGGCGGGCGGGCCGATCTCTTCCATCACGCCCTGATGAAAAAAAGCAACCCGGTCTGATACATCACGAGCGAAACCCATCTCATGCGTGACGCAAATCATCGTCATCCCTTCTTCGGCCAAAAGCCGCATCGTGTCGAGAACTTCGCCCACCAGTTCAGGATCCAGCGCCGAGGTTGCTTCGTCAAACAGCATGTATTCCGGCTCCATCGCCAGCGCGCGGGCAATGGCAAGACGCTGCTGCTGACCACCCGATAAGGCCGAGGGGAAGACGTTCAGCTTTTCGCCCAACCCTACATGGGTCAACTGCTTTGCGGCAATGTCACGCGCCTCGTCTCTCGACTTGCCTTTGACAATCTTCGGGGCCAACGCAACGTTTTCCAGTGCTGTCAGATGCGGAAAGCTGTTCCATTGCTGGAACACCATCCCCAGCTTTGTGCGCAGCTTGTTGATGTCGGTGCCTTTTGCATGAACATCAATGCCATCAACCCTGACCGATCCCTGCTGGATCGGTTCCAGCGCGTTGATGCAATAGAGAAGGGTCGATTTGCCGGAGCCTGACGCACCGATCACCGACAGAACTTCTCCTTTCTGCACATCCAGATCGATACCTTTCAGCACATGCAGCGATCCGAAATATTTGTGCAGGTCGCGAATTTCGATCATTGGGCCCACCTTTTTTCTAGCGACGCGGAATACCGCGAAATCGGATAGCTGAGCGCGAAATAGAACGCGCCAGCGATTGTCAGGATCAGGAATGGTTCCTGCGTGCGGGTGATCAGGATCTGGCTGGCTTTCAGCAGTTCAACATAGCCCAGAACCGAGACCAGCGCGCTGTCTTTCATCACACCCAGCGCGACCCCGACCCATGCAGGGAACACCGCGCGCCCTCCGATCGGGAAGACGACATATCGCAGATCCTGCCAATAGGTCATGCCCAGGCTGCGCGCGGCGCGGCGCATCGGATCACCAACGGCTTCAATCCCGCCGCGCGCCACATTCGCAACCAGTGCTGCCGTGTAGATGGACAGGATCACCACGCCCGAGGCAAACGGGTCCAGATTGAGCCCGACAATAGGTGCAAAGTTGTAAAACAGCACCAGCTGGATGATCAGAGGGACCGACCGGAAAATATCCAGAACCGGAGCCAACGTCAGGGTCGCTGCCAGTTTGCCCTCGTACAGAAGCCAACCGCACACCACGCCAAAAACCGTTCCAATGGAAATCGAAAGCACTGAAATCCAGAGCGTTCGCAGCGCGGCTTCGCCCAGAAACCACAGATCGTTGATGTTGAAGCCGCTGAAAAAGCTGACAGTGGGTTGCATCTGTGCCTCCTTCAGTAGCGGAAAAGCCGGGACGCCAGCAGGCGCGAGGCAAGCAGGATGATTTTGACGATCACGTAATAAATGACCGCGGTGACGGCGAAATATTCAAAGATTCGGAAAGTGCGCGAGGCAAAGAACTGGGTCTCGCCCGACAATTCCCGGAAGCCGACCAGCATACCCAGTGACGACATTAGAACAGCCCAGACCATCTGGTTCGTGATCGGATGATAGACAATGCGAAACACCTGCGGAATCACGACGCGTGTGTAAGCCTGCCACGCGGTCATGCCCAGCGATCGGGACGCGCGTAGCTGTGTCTCGGGGACGGCCTGAAAGCCGCCACGGAAGTTTTCAGCCAGATAACCGGCGCAATTGAATGTCAGCCCGGCCAGCACGATGAAGTACGGCGATAGATGCAGGCCAAAGGCACCAAGCCCGAAGCCGAAAAAGAACAGCTGGAACAGCGCCGGAGTATTGCGCGCCAGTTCGACCCAGGCTGAGGCGAACCAGTAAAGCGGACCTTTCAGGTGCAGCCGCGTCAGCGCCAGACAAAGTCCGATGATAATGCCAAGGACCATTGCCAGCACGGCAACCTGTATCGTCAGCAGCGATGCCTCAAGCAGGTCCGGCAGGCTTTTCATCACCGGCCGCCAATGGAAGTTATAGTCGAACACGGGTGTTCCTCACGCAATCTACCGGTCCTTTCGCCCGGCCATAGCCGGACGAAAGCATGGAGTAGGAAAGGGTCAGTACATTACGCCGGGAATGCGCAGCTCAGGCGCTTCGCCGCCGACATATTTACCCCAATGCTCCTGATAGCGGCCCGATCGCACCTGGTGGGTCACGAACAGGTTCAGGAAGTTCAGCCAGGTGACATCTTCGCGCTTGCCTACAACCGAAGTGTAGTCGGTGGTCCATGGCATGCGAGGGCCGGCAACAACAGTGTCATATTGCTGGGTAATCGGCAGCACGGCAGTGTTTGTGGTAATGCCGATATCGGCCTTGCCCTGAGCCACCGCCAGGAAAACCTCATTCTCGGACTGGTAGCCCTGGTAATTGCCTTCTTCGCCCCATTCGGCGGCTATCTTCAGCCATTCCTGCTCGGGCACGGTGCCGATCGCGGCGGCCACGCGCTTGCCACGGATATCCTCGAAGGTCTCAATGCCGCTTTCGGCATTCACGACACCCTGCGCATAATAGATGGCGTAAGGAATGGTAAAGCCCACCGTCCGCGCCCGTTCAAGGCTGTCCGAGGTTGCTCCGAACACAACGTCTGCGCGTCCGGTGACGATCACTGGCAGGCGTTCGGCCCAGGTCAACGGCAGGATTTCGGCCTCAACTTCAAGTGCGGCGGCCAGATCATTGCAGTATTCGACGTCAAAGCCTGCCGGTTCGTTATTCGCGTCGCGATACCCAATTGGCGGAAAATCCAACACAACTCCGCAGCGCAATGTCCCGCGATCTACGACATCGTCCAGCGTGTCCGCCATCGCAGGAGCTGTGGTGATAGTGGTGAGGGCCGCCAGTGCGGCGAGTTTCTTGAGCATGTGATCCTCCCTGAATCAATCGATACGCGCAGCTATAGAGGATATTGTATCCAACATCCAGTATTTTGTTGAGCAGGAAAAGCCAGCTTTCAAAAGGTGTCGTGGCTCTTGGATGTGATTGAAATGACTGACTTGGCCCGCGTGGAAGGCCCTCGTTCGTTGGCGGCCAAATGGATTTGACACCATGTGCTACTGGAGTTGGAGGTTTTTGGCTGAACGTGGCCCGTCGTCAAACGTGAAGGTGCATTGTGCTCAGAGGCTGGGGAGATTTCAGCTTGAGACGGAATACCTTTTGTGATGGGAGTGTGCGGTCGCCCAGGCAACTCCAGCCTGTGTCTTTCAAAGAAAAGCGGCAATGCTGACCCGCGCAGCCAAATGCGCGTTCGGTCAGACTTTGACGGCTTGTAGTTCTTCGAGCAGGTCGAGGAGTTGGTTGAGTTTTTCTCGTCCCATTTGTTTTTCGATGCTTTGGTAGATCTGGAGAGAGGTTCCGAGGTTTTCGGCGAGGATGTTTCGTCCTTCGTTTGTGATCTTCACCATTGTGCGTCGTTTGTCGTGGCTGTCCTGGCGGCGTGATATTTGGCCTTCGGCTTCCATCGTGCGCAGGATGCGGGTGAGGCTTGGCAACAGCAGGCAGGCCTCTTTGGCAATCGAGCTTTGCTCCACTTCACCCAACTCGTCCAGCACGCGCAGGATGCGCCATTTCTGCTCGGTCAGTTGTATCCCCTGCAGCATGTCCCGGATGGGGGCCATGACGGTTTCGCGTGCGCGCAGCAAGGCAATCGGAAGGGCGCGCGAGGTGTTCTTGGTGTGGCTTTGTTCACTCATGACAGTCTTCTAATTCGCAGAGTCAAAAGATGCAAAGATTAACAAAGCAAGTTCTTGACAGCGAGGTTTCCAATTTACTAAACATGTTTACCATTGGAGGGGAGCACATGCCACATTTTCACGTCGAGTATTCCGGCAATCTGGAAGACAGGGTCGATATGAGTGGCTTGTGCGAATGCATCCGGGCCACGGCTGCCGGGATCAAGACATTTCCCCTGCCCGGTATTCGTGTCCGGGCCACGCGGGTCGATCACTATGCCATCGCGGACGGCAATCCGGCGCATGGGTTTATCGATATCTCGATCCGCCTGCGCGCTGGCCGGGCTGCGGATGTCAAACGGGACGCCACGCAGCGCATTTTTGAGGCGGTTGAGGCCTATCTGTCCCCCGCCTTCGCCGGACATTCCATCGCGCTCTCGCTTGAGATGCGTGACATTGACCCAGACCTTTCGCCCAAGACCGGCACGATCCGGGACCATTTGGGCGCGACCAACCAGGAGACCTGATCCATGAGCGCACTGGATACGAATATCGAGAAGCTGGCGGGCTTTCTGGCCCGGTTTAAGGAAACCGGCATCAAGAACCGGATCGCGGGCGAAGATCGCGACGGTTCCGCAGGGGTGTTCCAATCCACCTCCCCGGTTGACAGGTCGGTGATCTGCGATGTCGCCCATGGCACAGCCGATGATATCGACGCTGCCGCTAATGCCGCCCACGCCGCATTTGCCGATTGGCGCGACATGCCTGCCACCGAGCGGCGCCGCATCTTGCTGAACGTTGCCGATGCGATCGAGGCCCGTGCCGAGGAAATTGCGCTGTGTGAATGCTGGGACACCGGCCAGACCCTGCGCTTTATGTCCAAGGCCGCGCTGCGGGGGGCCGAGAATTTCCGGTATTTCGCGGATCAGGTGGTCCAGGCGCGGGACGGTCAGCACCTTAAGTCGCCGACCCTGATGAACATCACCACGCGCGTACCGATCGGTCCGGTGGGGGTGATCACGCCGTGGAACACGCCGTTCATGCTGTCGACATGGAAGATCGCACCTGCTTTGGCTGCCGGGTGCACCGTGGTTCACAAACCGGCCGAAGATTCTCCGCTGTCCGCTCGCCTGCTGGTGGAGATCGCCGAAGAGGCCGGGCTGCCCAAGGGTGTGCTGAACACCGTGAACGGGTTCGGCCCCGATGCGGGTAAGGCGTTGACGGAGCATCCGTTGATCAAGGCGATCGCCTTTGTCGGTGAAAGCTGCACCGGCAGCATCATCACCAAACAAGGTGCCGATACGCTCAAGCGGATGCATCTGGAACTGGGCGGCAAGAACCCGGTTGTTGTGTTCGACGACGCCGATCTCGACCGGGCGCTGGATGCGGTGATCTTCATGATCTACTCGATCAATGGCGAGCGCTGCACGTCATCCTCGCGCCTGCTGGTGCAGGACACCATCAAGGACGCGTTCGAGGCAAAGCTGATCGAACGGGTCAACACCATCAAGGTCGGCCATCCGCTGGATCCTGAGACCGAGATCGGGCCACTGGTGACCGAGGAGCATTATAACAAGGTGACCTCCTATTTTGACATCGCCAAAGAAGACGGTGCGACTGTCGCCGCCGGAGGTGTCAAGGTGGGCGACACAGGGTATTTCATTCGCCCAACCTTGTTTACCGATGCCAATAACCAGATGCGTATCGCGCGCGAAGAGATATTCGGCCCGGTTCTGACCTCGATCCCGTTCTCGACCGAGGACGAGGCGCTGCAGATTGCCAACGACACACCATACGGTCTGACCGGCTATGTCTGGACCAATGACCTGACCCGCGCCTTGCGGTTCACCGACAAGCTAGAAGCCGGGATGATCTGGGTGAACTCGGAAAACGTCCGCCACCTGCCCACCCCGTTCGGCGGCGTCAAAGCATCCGGTATCGGCCGCGACGGCGGCAACTGGAGCTTCGAGTTCTACATGGAACAAAAACACGTCGGCTTCGCAACCGGAAATCACAACATCATGCAGCTGGGGAAACTGTAACCGGGCAAGGGCTCTGGTACACAGACATCGGTAAACACGAGGAGGAACTGCCATGGGAAAGATCGTACAAGCCGCGAAGATCACGCATGTGCCAAGTATCTGGATGTCCCACACGATGCCAAAATACAAAGGCATCCGGCAGTCTGCCATTGATGGTTATGCGCGCCTGCGCCAGGACGCGATAGACCGCGAGGTCGAGACGTTTCTTGTGTTCGACACCCATTGGATCACCAATCAGGGGTTTCACCTGAATACCAAAGAGCACCACAAAGGCCGCTTCATCAGTCATGAACTGCCGCACATGCTGGCAGACATGGAGTTTGATTATCGCGGAGATAACGCGTTGGGGGAAACCATCCTTGATGTTCTGCGTGAGCGTGGCGAGCGAGCGCTTGGCCATTCGCACCCCGATATGGGAATGGAATATGGCACCCTTCTGCCTATGCATTTCATCAACGAAGGGGTGAATGCGCGCGTTTTGCCCGTTGCAGTCAACCAGTTCTCGTCGATCCAGGAAAACCGCGTCTGGGGTGAGGCCATTGCCGAAGGTATCCGGCGTTCCGACCGGAACGTATCCATACTGGCCTCTGGCTCACTCAGCCATGATTTCACGCCGAATGAGCGCTCGGTCGACGGATTGAATGCGGTAAACGGCGAGTTCAACCGCCAGATGGATATGCACGTGCTGGAGATGTGGGAACAGGGACGGTTCGAAGAGTTCCTTGAAATGCTGCCGGACTATGCGAAGAAATGCGCAGGCGAATGCGCCATGAATGACACGGCTTTGCTGTTCGGAGCTCTGGGCTGGGGCAGCTACAAGGGTGAGATCGACATCTACACCCCCTACTTCGGCAGCTCTGGCACAGGTCAGGCGAATGTCAGCTTTTCGGTCTGAAGGCAGAACTCGGGACCTTTTCATTTGAAGAAAGCACACCTGTTCGGCTTTAATCCGCGAGCCGAACGGGTAAGGTCGGGGACTGGACAAATTGGTGTTCAGTTACAAGAGAAGGCTTGCGCATGGATTGGGACGCGTTTTCGCATTGGGGTCAGCACATTTCGAAATGGGCGGCCGATTACCACAAGACACTTGCTGAACGTCCTGTTCGGGCCAAGACCACACCAGGAGAAATCACGGCCCAGCTAAAGGCATCGCCCCCCGATAGTGGCGAGCCCATGGAAGCCATCATGGCCGATTTCGAACGAATCGTGATGCCGGGTATCACACATTGGCAACATCCCCGGTTCTTTGCCTATTTCCCGGCCAACGCAGCGCCGCCGTCGATGCTGGCTGAAATGCTGGTGACCACAATCGCGGCGCAATGCATGCTATGGCAGACCTCACCAGCTGCGACCGAGGTCGAAGGTGTCATGGTCGATTGGCTGCGGCAGGCGCTTGGATTGCCGGAAGGAACGACCGGAGTTATTCAGGACAGCGCATCATCCGCCACGTTGTCGGCTGTGCTGACCATGCGGGAACGGGCCACAGGGTTTACCGGCAACCGCGAAGGCCTGAACGCCAAGGGCGCACTGCGCATCTACTGCTCGGATCAGGTTCATTCGTCGATTGATCGGGCCTGCTGGGTTGCAGGGATCGGTCAGGACAATCTGGTGAAACTGCCGACACGTGGTCCGACCTATACGATTGATGCAGAGGCTCTTGATGTCGCAATTCAGGGTGACATCGCGGCCGGGTATGTACCTGCTGGTATCATTGCAATTACGGGCGGCACCGGGGTTGGGGCCTGCGATGATCTGGTGGCGGTGGCTGACATCGCGCAAAAATACGACCTCTATACGCATCTCGACGCGGCCTGGGCGGGGTCGGCGATGATCTGCCCCGAGCTTCGTGAGGCCCTTTGGCCCGGGGCGGATCGTTACGACAGCATTGTCTTCAACCCACATAAATGGATGGGGGCGCAGTTCGATTGCGCGATCCAGTTTCTGCGGGACGCCACGCCACAGCTCAACACGCTTAAGATCGAACCGGAATACCTCAAGACCACAGGGGCAGAGGTAACGAATTATTCGGAATGGACAATCCCTCTGGGTCGACGGTTCCGGGCATTGAAGATCTGGTTCTTGATGCGGTCATACGGTCTCGACGGGTTGCGGAGCCGAATTCGCAACCATGTGCTCTGGGCCAATGAACTTGCAGAAAAGATCGGCGCGATAGAGGGGTTTGAGATCACCACCGGCCCGATCCTGAGCCTGTTTTCCTTTCGCTGTCCAGGGGATGACGCCGCTCAGCAGCGACTGGTGGACGCGCTGAATGACGATGGCCGAATTTACTTGACGCAAGGCATGTTTAATGGCCGCAAGATCATCCGTTTTCAGGTCGGGCAATTCGACACAACCCGCGATGACGTGCTGATGGCGGCGGATGTCATCCGCGATGTCTGGGAGAGCCTGCCATAAAATTCGCAACGTTCAGTGCTGCAAGGGATACCTTCTTTTGGTTGATTACCGATGATGGTGCGATCGCCCTGAACGGTGATTTTCCTGAGTTTTCCAGCCTGTATGAAGTCATTGCCGCAGGTGAGTTTGCCCAAGCCGAAACCGAAGACTATGAATATCTAACACGCTCACTCTCGTTATGAGTGAGGGACCATCGGTGGGTAGGTCAAAGGTCAATTGTGGGTCTTTGAAGGATGAAAGGGTATTGAGGAAAGCGCTTTTCCGGCAACTTCGACGAGAGTTTAGCGAGAGATAAGAAAATGTTGAAAGTCGTTATACATCAGGGGTTTCATAAAACAGGCACTCGAACACTGCAAACAATGTTGCTCAGAAATCGTTCCCGATTAAAGGGCAGAGTGAATATTCTGGTTCCGAGTGATCTGCAAGAGGCGGGCTTCTCAGCACGGCGCTTTTCTGTAGTGCAAGAAGAACGAGTGCTAAATAAGTTTCGTAAACAATTAAGACAAGCTCTGGCGCGCTTTGAAAACGAAACAGACAAACCGCTTTTGATTAGTAACGAGGAGTTTGCGGGCCTGATTCCAGGGCGTAAAAATGTGTATTCTTATTCCATGGTAACGGTTTTGTCTGAAGTGCTATTGGATGAGATCGAGAAGTTCGCTGATGGTAACGCGCGTGCAACCTTCTTTTTTACCACCAGGAACGCCTCTGATTGGATTAAGAGTGTTTATTGGCAAAACATACGTTCGAACCGAATTCAGGAAGGCCTTTCGGAATACGCGGACCTACTTCAGCAAGGCGCAGATCTTGCTGGTGTGGTTGCCCGAGTTAAGGATGCCGTATCCTCCCGAGCCGACGTCGTTTCCCTAGACACCTCAAACATGAGTGACCGTCTATTTCCCGCCACAAAGGTGCTATCGATGCTGAACGTAAGGTCCGATGATCTTACGCCTGTCAGTAACTTGAATGTCCAACCGGTTGGAGCCGCAGAGTATTTTCTGGAATTGAACAGATCAAACATGACGGACGAAGAGGTCATGGCAGCGAAACGCAATTTCTTAGACGATTTGAAGATGCGCAAAAAGTAAGAAAGAAGGCCACGTGCTCGCTGCAGCCACGGTCCTTATTGGCGCGCCTCAGGATAGCCGACCAATCTGATCTGCGATTTCAGAACAACACACGAGACCACACCCGTGCGTGATTTCTCCAAGCGGGCATGCCTAAAGCTTTTGCACACCATGCATGGTCAGGGTGCTCACCAGATCGGCATAATCTTCGCGGGCTTTGGGGCCTGCGCCGGTGTTCCACATGTAATACCAGTTCAACATTCCAAAGACTGACATCGTCGCGCCGCGAAGCTTGTCCTTGGCGCCGTCAAAAGAACCGGGGGACATTTCCAGAAGTATGTCGCGGACAAAGTTCACCAGATCAAGCTGATAGCCCCGCAGCCTTTTTTGCTGTTCTTCGGTCAATGCGCTCATGCCACTGATCTGAACCCGGTGCTCGTCATCTGCACCCTGATAGGCAAAAAGGATCTCGCGCACTGCTTTGCGCAGTTTCTGTTCGGGGTTAAGGCCGTCCAGATCAACATTGCAAATCCGGTCCCGCAACTCACGCAGGTACGTTTCAAGGATGTCATACAGGATGGCATCCTTGCTGTCATAGTAGTGGTATATGTTTGCTTTCGAGATGCCGCATTCTTTGGCCAAAAGGGTCATCGAAGCACGGTCAAACCCCTGGTCGGCAAACACTTTTGCCGCCATCTTCAGGATCTGTTCCCGCTTTTGGTCGTGGTCTTTGGCAATTGTCCGGGCCACGGCTCAGTCCTTATCGCGATTGTCTACAACGCGCTTCGCCTTGCCCTGAGAGCGTTCGACGTCGCCGGGGTCACCTACTACAATTTCGGTTGAAACGCCAACGACGTCCTTGATGCGTTTGGTCAGCATCCGTGCAGCGGCCGTTTTTGACAGCTCGTCGGTGGAATCGGGGGAGGATTCAACAAAGACCCGCATGGCATCCATGCGACCGGATTTGTAGAGCTCGATCTGGTAATAGGGGGCAAGACCGCCCGTTGCCATGACCTGTTCCTCGATCTGGCTGGGGAAGACGTTGACGCCGCGCAGGATCATCATGTCGTCACTGCGACCTGTAATTTTTGCCATCCGGCGCATGGACCGCGCCGTCCCCGGCAGCAGGCATGTCAGATCGCGTGTGCGATAGCGGATCATCGGCAACCCTTCTTTGGTTAGTGTCGTGAACACCAATTCTCCGGTTTCGCCATCGGGCAGGACTTCTCCGGTTGCCGGGTCGATGATTTCCGGCAGGAAGTGATCCTCCCAGATTACAGGCCCGTCTTTGGTTTCAACGCATTCATTGGCGACACCGGGGCCCATGATCTCGGACAGGCCATAGATATCGACGGCGTGCATGTCGAAGGCCGCCTCGACCTCGGCCCGCATCGCGTCAGTCCAGGGTTCGGCACCAAAAACGCCAACCTTCAGCGAGCTCTCACGTGGGTCGAGACCCGCCTTGTGGAACTGTTCAAGGATATTGAGCATGTAGGAGGGTGTAACCATGATCCCGTCAGGACGGAAATCGTTGATCAGGTTCACCTGTTTTTCGGTCTGCCCGCCCGACATCGGGACGACAGTCGCGCCAAGGCGTTCGATCCCGTAATGGGCACCTAGCCCACCGGTGAACAGCCCATAGCCGTAGGCGTTGTGAACCATGTCGCCCTTGCGCAGCCCAGACGCGCGAAGAGACCGCGCGCCAAGGTCAGCCCAGTTGTCTATGTCATTCTTTGTGTAGCCGACCACTGTCGGTTTGCCTGTTGTGCCGGAGGACGCGTGCAGGCGAATTATCTCGCTGCGCGGAACCGCAAAAAGACCAAACGGATAGTTGTCGCGCAGGTCGTTTTTATACGTGAACGGAAACTTTGACAGATCCGAAAGCTGTTGAAGATCGTCAGGATGCACGCCAGCCTCGTCAAAGCGCTGTTTGTACATCGGAACGTTTTCATAGGCGTGGCGCACGGACCACTTCAGCCGCTCAAGCTGTGTGGCGCGAATTTCGTCGATCGAGGCGATTTCGATCGGGTCCAGGTCCGCTTTGTTGGGGGAAAGGTCTTTCATCGCGTAACTCCTCCAGTCACGAAACTATTCTTGAAAATTCTGGCCGCCAATAGCGCGGGACATGCCGCGAAACTCAGCGATCAGAGTGTTGTCTTGATTGATGACGCGGACGTCGTAGATGCCGCTGCGACCGGACAGGTTCACTTCTGTCGCGGTGGCAGTCAGGCGGTCACCTTTCCGTCCCGGTGCAAGATAGCTGACCATTGTATGCTGCCCTACAGTCGCAACATTCCGGCTGTTGCAGGCAAAGGCAAAAGCACTGTCAGCAAGAGCGTGCGTGACGCCGCCATGGCAAATACCGTGTCCGTTACAGTGATGCGGCGCAACAGTCAGCGACAGGACAGCGCGCCCTTCATCGACCTCGACAAGCTCCATCCCGAACCATTTACTGGCTTCGTCATTGGCCCACATCGCTGCCGCGGATTTTTGGGCGCGTTCTTTTGGGGTCATCATTATCTTCCCTGAAAATGCGGTGCGCGTTTTTCGAGGAAACTGGACACGCCTTCGGCGTAATCAGCACTTTCCCCGCAGGTTTTCATTGCGTCCGCTTCAATTTCAAGCTGATCGGACAAGGATGTGGTGGCTGCTGTTTGAATGCACTGCTTGGTCAGACCCAAGCCAAGGGTGGGGCCGTTGGCGAGTCGCGTGGCAAGAGCGCGTGCTTCGGTCATCAGCTGATCATCGGGAAACGCCTTCCAGATCAACCCCCAGTCTTCCGCCTGTTTGGCGGTTAGGGGCATTGCTGTCAGGGCCAGCCCCTTAGCGCGCGCCTCGCCCAACAATCGGGGCAAGTGCCAGCTGCCGCCTGTGTCCGGGATCAACCCGACCTTGGAAAAACTTTGGATGAACTTCGCGCTTTCCCCGGCCAGAACCATGTCGCAGGCCAGTGCAAGGTTCGCGCCCGCGCCCGCGGCCACGCCGTTGACGGCACAAACGACCGGGAAATTCAAAGACCGGATCAGTCGAACCAGAGGGGCATAGAAAGTGCGTACAGTTTTGCCCAGGTCGGGCGGGCCATCCATTTTTGAGGGATCGCGGTCTCCAAGGTCCTGACCCGCACAAAAACCGCGCCCTGCGCCGGTCAGCAAAATCGCGCGGGCGCCTTTTTTGCGCGCATTCTTCAGCGCGTCGTGAAGGGCAAGATGCATCTCCTCATTGAACGAGTTCAGCTTGTCGGGGCGGTTCAGGGTTATTTCAACCCAGTTTCCGTGATCATGTACAAGGATCGTATCGCTCATGGCTGTCTCATCTGTTCCCGTGACAACTTAATCATTGCATTAACCGAACGGTTGGTCAATATATAAACCCGAACCGAATCTGGACTGATCAAAGGGATTGCCAATGTCGCAGCCGTCGCTGGTGAGTGTTGACTTTAAGGGCGACGTGGCCTGGGTCACGGTCGACAACCCGCCGGTGAACGCAACCTCGACGGGGGTTCGGCAGGGTCTGGCCGACGCGATCGATGCAGTTCAGAAAGCTCGGGTTGCCGTCCTGTGCTGCGCCGGTCGGACATTCATCGCAGGCGGTGATATGTCCGAGTTTGACGCGGCTCCGGCTGAGCCGCATTTGCCTGATGTTGTTCAGAAGATCGAAGACAGTAATGTGCCGTTTATCGCCTGTATGCACGGCAACGTGTTGGGTGGCGGGTTTGAAATTGCCATGGCCTGCGCGTGGCGGATCGCAGCGCCGGGCACCAGCTTTGGGCTGCCGGAAGTCAATGTAGGCCTGATCCCAGGGGCGGGGGGCACGCAACGATTGCCGCGCCTTGTTGGAATGGAAGCGGCGATCGACATCGCCTGTTCAGGAAAAATCCTGAAAGCCGAGGAAATGGCCAATCTCGGGGGAATTGATCTGATTGCCGATAACCCAAAGGCGGCTGTTCTGGACTTTGTCGCCAACCTGCCAAAGCGCCCGGCACCTGTCAGTCAACGGCCCGTCGGCGAATTCGCGTCTGACCTTCTGGAGACGAGCCGTCAGGCTTTGAAAAGAACCGCCAGGGGTCAGCAATCACCGCTGGAAAACCTTACCGCGCTCAGCTGGTCGTCAGAACCCTTTGCTGCCGCACAGCCGAAAGAGCGGGCGCGCCATCTGGCGCTGCGTCAAAGCCCAGAAAGCCGCGCCCTGCGATACGCCTTTTTTGCCGAGCGCAAGGTTGCCAGACCTACCATGATCGCAGGTGTTACCCCGCGCGATATCAGCCGGATCGCAGTTGTCGGTGGCGGGTTGATGGGGGCAGGGATCGCAACCGCAGCCCTGAATGGCGGGTTGTCGGTCACTCTGATCGAGAGGGATACGGAAGCAGCGGCCGCGGCCCATGATCGGGTTAAGGGGCTGCTAAAGGGGGCAGTCAAGCGGGGCAAGATGTCCGAAGCGCAGCTACAGGAACGCCTTTCTGCATTTCGCGCCGTTGACAGCTACTCCGAAGCTGCCGACGTTCAGTTGGCTATCGAGGCTGTGTTTGAAGACTTGTCAGTCAAGCAACAGGTTTTTGCAGAATTGGCCCGCCATATGCAGCGTGACGCGATTCTGGCCACGAACACGTCTTACCTGAGCCCGGTCGAGATTTTCGCGGGTATCGAAAATCAATCCCGGTGCATTGGCCTGCACTTCTTCAGCCCTGCCCATGTCATGAAGCTGTTGGAAGTCGTGCATACGCCGCAAACTTCGCCCGAAGTTGTCGCCACAGGGTTTGCGCTCGGAAAAAGGCTTCGCAAGGTTTCTGTCCTGTCGGGCATCTGCGATGGTTTTATCGGCAACCGGATGTTGGCTGCGTATCGGCGCGAGGCCGATTATTTGCTGGCAGATGGAGCGTTGCCTTATCAGGTGGATCAGGCAATGCGAGCTTTCGGGATGCCCATGGGGCCCTACGAGCTGCAAGATTTGACCGGCCTCCAAATTGCCTGGGCCAACCGAAAACGCAATGCCGCAACCCGCGACCCGAACGAACGTTATGTGACGATTGCTGACCAGCTGTGCGAGATGGGTCGTCTTGGCCAACGTACGGGCAAAGGATGGTATCGCTATGAAGAGGGTCATCGCGAACCGATCCGCGATCCCGAAGTGGAGGCGTTGATCGAGTCCCACTCGGCGGATCAGGGCATAACGCGGCGGGCATATGCGCAGGACGAAATCGTGTCGCGCATCCTGGCGGTGCTGGCCAACGAGGGCGCGTTGATCATTCAGCAGGGGATCGCCGAGTCCGCGGAAGCCGTCGATATGGTTCAAATTCACGGCTACGGCTTTCCGCGCTGGCGCGGCGGGCCGATGAACTATTGCAAGGAAATCGGAGCCAACACGTCGCACGCAATGATGGAAACCGTAGCCAAGGAAAGCCCCGGTTCATGGCGCGTCGCGGGTTGTCTTGGGGACAATTAACAAGTTGATGGTTACAAAAGTGACCATTAACGCATTCTTGACTCATGTTTCACAGGGAGGAGACAGAACTATGAAATTCACAAGGTTGAGCACACTTCTTGCCTCAGCTGCACTGGCCGTTTCAGGTACAGTGGCGCTTGCGGCAGACTATACGCTGACCATTTCCAGCTGGGCCCCGCCGACCCATGGCATCAATGCCAAGATGTGGCCGAAATTCGTCGAGATGATCGAAGAGGCCACCGATGGTCAGGTCACCGCCGAACTGAAGCTGGGCCTTGCCCCGCCCCCTGCGCAGATGGACCTGATCATGGATGGCGCCGCTGATGCCTCGATCATTTTCCACGGCTATCAGCCGGGCCGGTTTGTCACCACCAAGATGATCGAACTGCCCGGATATGAAGGCTCGGCCGAGGCTGCGTCGGTCGCATATTGGCGCGCATATGACACACATTTGAAGGCGGCAGATGAACACCGTGGTGTGAAAGTGATCGCTTTGCACACACATGGTCCGGCTCAGCTGCATTCCAGCAGTCCGGTGACGTCGCTGGACGAAGTCTCGGGCCTCAAGGTTCGCATCCCCGGCGGTGTTGGCGGTGACGTGGGCACGGCGTTGGGTGCAACCGGTATCCAGGTTCCTGCACCGAAAGTGTATGAAACCCTGGCCTCCAAGGCCGCAGATGGCGTCGTCATGCCCTTTGAATCCCGCAAAGGTTTCAAGCTGACGGAAGTGGCCCAGAACGTTTATGAGGTCCCTGGCGGCCTGTATCGCGGTTCGTTTGCCTTTATCATGAACGAGGACACTTTTGCTGACCTGCCCGCCGATCTGCAGGCAGCGCTGGAAGAAAACGTTTTCGGTGAACCACTGAGCCGTGAAATTGGCAAAATCTGGGATGAGATCGATGCGATCGGCCGGGAAGAAACCGAAGGCACCGAAGGCAACGCGATCCATGCCGCATCCGCTGAAGATCTGGAAAAGTTCAATGCGATTGCTGCGGATGTACGCGCCAAGGTTATCGACGAAGTCAATGGCACAGGCATCGACGCCCAGGCAGCCTATGACATGATCGTAAATGAAATGGCTGCGCAATAACGCAGTCGAGCTGGCGGATGCGATCCGCCAGCCGATTTCACCCGCTGGGGACCCGTTATGCAATCTCTCGTGACCTTTGCGCGTCGCGTCAGTATCGTGCCTACGCTGCTGGCCTGTGCCGCGCTGTTCATCCTGATGGTGATGACCTTCTTTGATGTCATCCTACGTTCTGTTTTCAATGCCCCGATCGAGGCGGCCACGGAACTGACCCGGATCCTGATGGCCGTCCTCGTGTTCTCGGTCTTGCCGATGATCTCGGCAGGGAAGGGTCAAATCGCTGTGGATTTGACGGATGGGCTGTTTTCACGCCTGCGGTTAAGTCGGGTACGTGATGCAATTGTGTATCTGTTCTCTGGCATTATGCTTTTTTGGCCAATTCAGCGTGTCTGGGTATTGGCTGAACGTGCGCGGGATTACGGGGACGTCACGGAATATCTTTCGATCCCAGTCTTCTATGTAGGCTGGTTTATCTCGGGGTTCATAGCGATCACCGCTGTTGCAATGATCATCACCGGCTTCTTGCACTTCTTTGCCCCCCATACCTTGTCGGAGCACCCCCAATGACCGCTGCGCTGATCGGTTTTGTTCTTGTTCTTGTTCTTGTGCTGGTGCGCTTGCCTATCGTGTTTGCAATGGGATTGGTCGGAACGCTTGGCTTTGCCTATGAACGCGGCGGCAGCATTCTGTCCGAGCGCGGGTTAAAGGCCGCGATGTCGATGGTGGGTCGTCAGATCACCGACACCGCGCAGGATTACGGCCTGTCGGTGGTCCCGCTGTTCATCCTTATGGGCCTATTCGTGAACAAGGGTGGGCTTGCGCGTGAGCTTTACGCAGTTTCAAACGCTTTTCTGGGCCATTTTCGGGGTGGTATCGCCATGGCGACGGTTGCGGCATGCGGAGGCTTTTCAGCCATTTGCGGCTCGTCTCTGGCAACGGCGGCCACCATGTCCAAGGTCGCAATGCCGGAGATGCGCCGCTATGGCTATTCCGACGAGCTGTCGACAGCATCGATTGCAGCGGGCGGCACACTTGGAATTCTTATTCCGCCGTCGGTGATCCTGGTCATCTACGGGCTGCTGACCGAAACCTCGATTGGGAAACTTTTCGTTGCGGGTATCATTCCCGGCCTGCTTGGCATTCTGTTCTACCTGCTCGCCGTGCGCTGGACCGTCGCACGCAAGCCCGAGTCGGGACCGGCGGGTGAACGTCACGGCTGGGCCGAGCGTCTGTCGGCGGTGCGCTCAGTCTGGGCCGTATTGCTGCTGTTCTTTCTGGTGATTGGCGGATTGTACGGTGCATTCGATTTTCATCCACTGAACCTGACCTTCAGCCCGACCGAGGCGGCAGGCATGGGCGCAATGGGCGCTTTCCTGATCGCGCTGTCACGAGGCGGGCTTACTTTGGGGTCGACTTTTGAGGTGCTGAAGGAAACCACCTATACCGCCGCGGCATTGTTCTCGGTTCTGATCGGGGCACAGATCTTTTCGAATTTCATCAACCTTGCCGGTCTGCCCGAAGCGCTCATCGCGTTGGTTACGGCCTATGACGTTGAACCTTTTGTGGTGATCCTGATGATCCTTGGGATCTACATCATTTTGGGTTGCGTCTTTGAATCCCTGTCGATGCTGCTGCTGACAGTGCCGATCTTTTTCCCGCTGGTCACGTCGTTGGGGTATGACCCGATCTGGTTCGGCATTGTTGTGGTTGTCGTGACCGAAATCAGCCTGATCACTCCACCCGTCGGATTGAACGTTTTCATTCTGAAAGGCGTGGTCGGAGATGTGTCAACAGGAACAATCTTCAAGGGTGTTACTCCGTTCTGGGTAGCGGATATCTTCCGGCTGGCCCTGATCGTTCTGGTGCCATGGTTAGTGTTGGTTCTGCCTGAACAAATGGGGGCGATGGGGCACTGATGTTCTCTCTGACCGCGCTTCCGGACGGGTTTCACACAGACCCCTATCCTGCCTACGCCGTTATGCGCGAAGATACGCCCGTCTGCTGGCAACGTGACGGATCGGTTATCCTGTCCCGATACGAGGATCTGGACCTTGTTTACCGGGACACCTCGCGATTCATATCGGACAAGAAAGCGGTATTTGGTCCCAAATACGGGGTCGACAGCCCCTTGTATGAACACCACACCACCAGTTTGGTGTTTAATGACCCGCCGCTGCATACCCGTGTTCGCAAGGTAATGGTCGGCGCGATGAATCCGCGCGCGTTGGCGCAAATGGAACCGGGTCTGATTCAGCTTGTCGATGGGCTGCTGGACGAGATGCAGGTCAAGGGCAACGTCGAACTGATCGAGGATTTTGCCGGGGCAATCCCGATCGAGATCATCGGCAATCTGCTGGGTATACCACGATCCGAACGCGGGCCATTGCGCGATTGGTCTCTGGCCATTCTTGGTGCTTTGGAGCCGCAATTGACGCCGGAGCAGGAAGAGTGGGGTAATCGCTCGGTCTCGGACTTCAAAGACTTCCTGCGGCATATCATCGAGGATCGTCGCGCCAACCCCGGAGATCCGGCAACGGATGTCCTGACCCGGCTGATCCAGGACGACACGGATGGTGGCCTGACCGAGGTCGAGCTGTATCAGAACTGCATTTTCATCCTGAATGCTGGGCATGAGACCACAACGAACCTGATCGGCAACGCATTGGAGCTGTTGGACCGGCACCGCGACAAGCGGGCGGAGTTGCTGGCCGACCCGGATCTGATCGGTTCGGCGGTGGACGAGTTTCTGCGGCTGGAAAGCCCGAACCAGTTCGGCAATCGCCTGACCACCGTTGATGTAACGTTCCACGGTCAGACCATTCCGGCAGGTACTGATGTTCATCTGTGTATCGGTGCGGCCAACCGTGACCCACGGCAGTTTGACCAGCCCGACGAGATGATCTTGGACAGACGCCCCAACAAGCATCACGCCTTTGCCGGAGGGCCTCATACCTGCGTTGGTCTGACCCTCGCGCGTCTGGAGGGGCGGGTGGCCGTGGGCCGGTTTCTGGCCCGTTTTCCAGACTATCGCATCAACGACGGCGCCGAACGGGGCGGGCGTATCCGGTTTCGGGGGTTTGCACGATTACCCGCGCGGGTCTGAAAAATCAGGCGAGGGAAATATACTCGGTAATTGATTGACCGACCGTACGGTTTAAAATATGATTTTACGAGACCGGCTTGTGGCAGCGCGGGGATCGCGACAAAGATGAGGAGACGCTCATGACTATCCAACAGATTTCCAGCTTTGCAGCCGGTGAGTGGGTTTCGCCCGGCGAGGGTGCTCGCGCGATAGCTAGCGCTGTGACCGGCGAGGTTATCGCCACAGCGGGTAACAATGCTTTGGATGTCCAGGGTATGTTGGACTATGCGCGCAATGTCGGGGGGCCGGCACTGCGCAAAATGACGTTCCATGAACGGGCCAAAATGCTCAAGGCGCTGTCCGTCCATTTGGGGCAGCACAAGCAGGCGATGTATGATTTGTCTTTCAACACCGGCGCCACGCAATCGGATCATATGATTGATATCGACGGCGGCATCGGAACGATGTTTGTCTTTGCCGCAAAAGGCCGTCGTGAAATGCCGGACGGACATGTCTATCTGGATGGCGATGTCGAGCAGCTTTCGCGCAACGGCACTTTCCTGGGGCAGCACATCTGCACCCCGCTGCAAGGTGTGGCAATTCATATCAACGCGTTCAATTTTCCGGTTTGGGGGATGCTGGAAAAGCTTGCCCCAACCCTTCTGGCGGGCGTTCCGGCGATTGTAAAACCCGCCACAAGCTCGTGTTATGTGACCGAGCTATGTGTCAGGTTGATGCTTGAGTCCGACATCTTGCCAGCGGGTGCATTGCAGTTGGTCTCGGGTGGTTTGGGTGACATGCTGGACCGTCTGACCATACAGGACGTGGTCAGCTTTACCGGATCCGCTGATACAGCCCTGAAACTGCGCTCCAACCCGGTGATCCTTGAGAACTCGGTACGGTTTGTCGCGGAACAGGACAGCCTGAACTGTTCGATCCTTGGCCCCGATGCCGCGCCGGGCACGCCGGAATTTGACCTCTTCGTGAAGGAAGTCCAGCGCGAGATGACCACGAAGGCAGGGCAGAAATGCACCGCAATCCGTCGGATCATCGCGCCCGAACCGCAGGTACAGGCGGTAATCGAAGCGTTGTCGGCACGTCTGGCGAAAACGACCATTGGCGACCCAAAGCTGGAAACCACCCGCATGGGGGCGTTGGTTTCGAACGGTCAGAAGCGTGATGTTCTGGAAAAGGCCGCCATTCTCGGCCAAGAGGCCGAGCGTGTCTTCGGCAACCCCGATGATTTCGTGGTTGAGGGCGCTGATGCCGAAAAGGGTGCGTTCCTGCCGCCCATGCTCTTCCATTGCGCCAATCCTGACGCGGCGCAGCGCGTGCACGACACCGAAGCCTTTGGTCCGGTCAGCACAGTGATGGGGTATCGCGATCTTGACCATGCCATTGAGCTGGCGAACCGTGGGCAGGGCTCTTTGGTGGCGTCGGTGATCACCCATGATCCCGAGGTTGCGCGACAGGTTGCCATGGGATCAGGGGCGTATCACGGGCGTCTGTATTTCAACAACCGTGACTCGATGAAGGAATCCACCGGTCATGGTTCTCCTCTGCCGCACATGGTTCATGGCGGTCCGGGACGCGCCGGTGGCGGTGAAGAAATGGGCGGGGTACGGGGTGTGAAACACTATATGCAGCGCACCGCCATTCAGGGTTCGCCCAATCTGCTGACAGCGATTGGCCGGAAATGGGTGCCTGGCGCGACCGAAGTCGAAGGTCCAACTCATCCCTTTACCCGTCGGTTTCACGATCTGTCGATTGGCGAGACCCTTCACACGGCGCCAAGAACCATCACCATGGAGGACATTGAACACTTCGCCAATTTCACCGGTGATACCTTCTATGCGCATATGGATCAGGCGGCGGCGGAACGTAACCCGTTCTTCCCCGGCCGCGTTGCACATGGATACTTGCTGTTGTCTTTCGCAGCCGGATTGTTCGTCGAACCGAACGAGGGACCGGTTTTGGCAAATACCGGTCTTGACGGGCTGCGTTTCATGAAACCGGTCGAGGCAGGTGACACAATCAAGGTGCGTTTGACGGTCAAGCACAAGACCAAGCGCAATGATGACTACGGCGAGGTTCGCTGGCACGTTACCCTGACACAGCAGGATGATGAGCTGGTCGCAGAATACGAGTTGCTGACCATGGTTGCCTACTAGGCACAAGTGCAGGTGCGCAGGGGCTGGATGGCATTTCCCTCCGGCCCGATTATACTGTGCTTATGAAAGATACGGCTCCAGAATGGTTCGAAACCTGCGTCAGCCAGTTGACCACAACTGGCACG
Organism: Ruegeria sp. AL7; assembly: GCF_056536105.1. NCBI lineage: Bacteria > Pseudomonadati > Pseudomonadota > Alphaproteobacteria > Rhodobacterales > Roseobacteraceae > Ruegeria > Ruegeria sp. AL7. Next base: position 267,737 of record NZ_JBQFJF010000002.1, on the reverse strand, counting down.
CAACGTGTGTGGTCAGTTCTGGTCACGATATTCGGTGATCTGGCCCAGAGCGGGTCTGACCAGGTTAGCGGCGCGTTGATCACAGCACTGACCAACCTTGCGGGGATCAAGGCCGAAGCCACGCGTGTTGCGCTGCACAGGCTGCGCAAGGAAGGCTGGATCGAAAGCACGCGGGTCGGGCGAAACAGCGTGCACAGACTGACCGAATATGGCCGCAGTCAAAGCGCCGCCGCTGCCCCGCGCATCTATTCCAGCGAGACGAATACGCCAGAAACCTGGCATGTGCTTGTTGCCAGCAGTTCAGAAAGTTCGCGAAAAGAGCTGGCAGATCTGATGCTTACTGGAGACTATATTTCAGTTAACCACACAACAGCCATGTCGGCAGGACCCGTCCCGGAGAACCTTGAAGAACTGCTGGGTGTTGAAAGCAGCGCTACTTCGATCCCCGGCTGGCTGCGCGACCTTTGTGGCCCTGAAGTGCTGAAGTCTGCCTATGATCAGTTTTTGCATTCCATTCAAATCACCGAGCAAATGCTGCCTGTCGATGGCGTCGGCGATCCGCTTAAAATAGCGGTGCTGCGCGTATTGATTGTGCATGGGTGGCGTCGTTTGGTCCTGCGCCATCCGTCCCTGCCTCCGGCCTTTTTGCCCGCCGATTGGAAGGGCGCGGAGTGTCGCGCGGCGGTGTCCCGACTGCTGGGACAATTGTCCAAACCGGATCTTGCAACGCTGGAATCTGCGGCGGGTGGTTGACTCGTTTTTTGCCGAGCTCGGGATGGCGCTCTTGGGGGTTGGAAGACGGATGTGAAAGAAGTGCCATTTAATGTTACAGAAAGCTGACAGAAGCGATTACGTGGTAACATAATGCTTGCGCCGAATCGATTGAGCATTTATTAACCGACCAGACGGTTAATGACTTGTGTTCCAACAGGAGACCCAATTGATGGACGCCTTCATCTGCGACGCAACCCGCACCCCGATTGGGCGGTATGGTGGTGCGCTTTCATCGGTTCGCACGGATGATCTGGCGGCTATCCCGCTGGCGGCCCTGATGGCGCGCAACCCGCAAGTCGACTGGACCAGTGTGGATGACGTCATTTATGGCGATGCCAACCAGGCAGGAGAGAGCAATCGCAACGTTGCCCGGATGGCGGCACTGCTTGCTGGATTGCCGACGGACGTGCCGGGAACAACGATAAACCGCTTGTGCGCCAGTGGTATGGATGCTGTCGGAATGGCGGCGCGTGGTATCAAGGCAGGCGATTATGATCTTGCTGTTGCGGGTGGCGTGGAAAGCATGTCGCGCGCACCGTTTGTAATGCCCAAAGCGACGTCGGCGTTTACGCGCAGCAATGCGGTTTACGACACCACGATTGGCTGGCGCTTTGTGAACCCAAGGCTAAAGCAGCAGTATGGCGTCGATTCCATGCCGCAAACGGCTGACAATGTCGCTGAAGATTATGGGATCAGCCGTGAAGACCAGGACGCCTTTGCCGCGCGCAGTCAGGCACGATGGGCTGCGGCGCACGCGGCAGGCGTGTTCCAAGAGGAAATCACACCGGTTTCAATTCCGCAGCGCAAGGGCGATCCGATTGTTGTCGATACGGATGAACATCCTCGCCCGGGAACCACAGCGGAAAAACTCTCGGGCCTCAAGGGTGTGAACGGGCCGGAGAAAACAGTGACCGCTGGGAATGCCTCGGGCGTGAATGACGGTGCCGCCGCGATCCTGATGGCGAATGAAGTGGCAGTGGCAAAGAATGGTTTGACCCCGATTGCCCGTGTGGTCGGTATGTCTGTCGCGGGCGTCGAGCCTCGGGTCATGGGTATTGGTCCGGTTCCTGCCAGCCGAAAGGTTTTGGCGCGCGCGGGGCTGAGCATCGACCAGATGGATGTGATCGAATTGAACGAGGCGTTTGCGTCGCAAGGTCTGGCTACACTGCGAGAGCTTGGCCTGCCCGATGACGCCGCCCATGTGAACCCGAATGGCGGTGCAATCGCCCTTGGTCATCCATTGGGAATGAGCGGCGCCCGACTTGTGTTGACCGCAGCGTACCAACTGAAACGCACCAAAGGGCGCTATGCGCTTTGCACAATGTGCGTCGGCGTCGGGCAAGGCGCTGCACTTATTCTTGAACGCGTGTAACGGAGGAGGCGGGACATGTATGCTCAGATGGTAGAATCCGAGGCGTCAAACGATGATCCTGAAAAGCTTGCTGAATTTCAGGCGCGGATCGACGCGGATATCAAGATTGAACCCAAGGACTGGATGCCTCAGGGGTATCGCAAGACGCTGATCCGCCAGATCGGACAGCACGCGCATTCCGAGATCGTCGGGCAATTGCCCGAAGGGAACTGGATCACGCGTGCGCCGACGCTGCAACGCAAGGCGATCCTTCTGGCCAAGGTGCAGGATGAAGCCGGCCATGGGCTCTACCTTTATTGTGCGGCCGAAACACTGGGTGTCAGCCGCGATGAGATCACCGAGATGCTGCTGGACGGTCGCATGAAATACTCGTCGATCTTCAATTACCCGACGCTGAACTGGGCGGATATTGGCGCGGTCGGATGGCTGGTCGATGGCGCTGCAATCATGAATCAAGTGCCGCTGCAAAGAACGTCTTACGGGCCGTACTCACGCGCCATGATCCGCATCTGCAAGGAAGAAAGCTTCCATCAGCGCCAAGGCTATGACGCGATCCGCAAAATGGCCGAAGGCACGCCCGAGCAGCGCAAGATGGCGCAGGACGCGATGAATCGCTTCTGGTACCCGTCGTTGATGATGTTTGGACCGTCCGACAAGGATTCTGTCCACTCCGCGCAGTCGATGGCTTGGAAGATCAAGATCAACACCAATGATGAGCTGCGCCAGAAATTCGTCGACCAGACCGTCCCACAGGCCGAATATCTGGGACTGACAATCCCCGACCCGAACCTGAAGTGGAACGAAGAGCGCGGGCATTACGATTTCTCAGAGCCGGATTGGTCGGAATTCTTCGATGTGATCAAGGGCAACGGCCCCTGCAACGTCGACCGACTGGCGGCGCGCAACAAGGCTTGGGATGACGGCAAATGGGTGCGTGACGGGCTGTTGGCCCACGCCCGCAAGAAACAGGCCGGCAATCTGGCTGCCGAATAAGCTTACCCTGAGGAGGAAACCCGATGAATACCGAATGGCCCCTGTGGGAAATCTTCATCCGCGGTCAACATGGGATGAGCCACCGACATGTCGGCTCGCTGCATGCCCCGGACGCGGAAATGGCGATCAAGAACGCACGCGACGTCTATACCCGCCGCAACGAAGGCGTCTCGATTTGGGTGGTAGAAGCCAACAACATCTCGGCCTCGTCGCCCAGTGACAAAGGTCCGTTGTATGAGCCCAGCGAAAGCAAAGTGTACCGACACCCGACCTTTTTCGACATCCCCGAAGAAGTGGGGGCGATGTGATGACCCGCGACGAAGCGTTTCAGCAGTTCCTGCTGCGGATGGGGGACAATACCCTGATCCTGGGCCATCGCGTCAGCGAATGGTGCGGCCACGCGCCAGTGTTGGAGGAGGATATTGCACTGGCCAACACGGCGCTGGACCTGATTGGGCAGACCCAGATGTGGCTTGGCCTTGCCGGAGAGATAGGCGGCGGCAAAACCGCCGATGATCTGGCATTTCTGCGCGACGCGTGGGATTTCCGCAATGTGTTGTTGGTCGAGGTTCCGAACGGTGATTTCGGCCGCACCCTGATGCGCCAGTTCCTGTTCGATGCCTGGCATTCGATCATGCTCGGCCGTCTTCTGACATCTTCTGATGATCGTGTCGCCGCGATTGCTGCCAAAGCCAGCAAGGAAGTCGCCTATCATCTCGAGCGTTCGGCAGAAACGGTCGTAGGTCTGGGTGATGGAACCGAAGAAAGTCACACCCGGATGCAGGCGGCGCTGGATTACCTCTGGCCCTATGTGGGCGAGATGTTTGTCAGCGATGACATCGACGCTCAGATGGCTGCGGCCGGGATCGCGCCGAACCCGGCCGATCTGCGCGAAGAATATGATGCGCTGGTCAAACGGGTTCTGGCCAAGGCGACATTGACCCTTCCGGAAAGCCGATTTGCCCATAAAGGCGGGCGGGACGGGCGCATGCATACCGAACATCTGGGCCATCTGCTGACGCAGATGCAGTGGCTGCAGCGCGCCTATCCCGGTGCAAGCTGGTAAAAGCGGATGCGGGTGTCGACTGACCAGATATGGAGCTGGCTGGATGCCGTGCCCGATCCCGAAATCCCGGTTATTTCCGTCGTGGATTTGGGCATTGTGCGCGATGTGCGCTGGGACGCTGACACTCTGGTCGTAACCGTCACGCCAACCTATTCCGGTTGCCCGGCGACATCCATCATCAGTATGGATATCGAAACCGCCCTGCGCGATCACGGCATCGGAGATCTGCGCATAGAAACCTGCATCTCACCAGCCTGGACAACTGATTGGCTGAGCGAAAAAGGTCGCGCCAAGCTGGAAGAGTTTGGCATCGCCCCGCCACAACCGGCGGGCGGGCCAGAGCGCTGCCCGCATTGCGGCAGTAAAGCGGTTGAAAAGGTCAGCCAATTCGGCTCGACCCCGTGCAAGGCCCATTGGCGCTGCACTGACTGCCTGGAACCCTTTGACTATTTCAAGTGCATCTGAGGAGGAGCACCGGATGGCACGTTTTCATGACCTGAAAGTCACCGACATCCACAAAACCATCCGCGATGCGGTTGTCGTGACGCTTGAGCCTGTCAACGGCGCGGCGGATCAGTTCGATTTCACCGCAGGCCAATACCTGACGTTTCGCCGCGACTTTGACGGAGAAGAGCTGCGCCGGTCCTACTCCATTTGTGCGGGCAAGGATGACGGGGTACTGCAAGTCGGGATCAAACGTGTCGAGGGCGGCGCATTCTCCAGTTGGGCCAATTCCGAGCTTAACGTCGGGGACGTTGTGCAGGCGATGCCACCGATGGGCAGCTTTCACACACCGATCGAAGCTGATGCGGAAAAGCAGTATATCGGTTTTGCTGGCGGCTCTGGCATCACGCCGGTTCTGTCGATCCTGAAGACAACACTGACCCGCGAACCCAAATCCCGCTTTACGCTGATCTACGCCAACAAGGGCATCAACACGATCATGTTCCGCGAGGAGCTGGAAGACCTGAAAAACCTCTATATGGGCCGCCTGAACGTAATCCATATTCTTGAGGCGGATGCGCAGGAAATAGACCTGTTCACCGGTCTGGTGACGCAGGAAAAATGCGCCGACCTTTTCAAACATTGGGTCGACATTCAGAACGTGGACACAGCTTTTATCTGCGGCCCCGAGCCGATGATGCTGGGGATAGCGGCCGCGTTGCGCGCGCATGGTCTTGACGACAGGCAGATCAAGTTTGAACTCTTTGCCAGCGCTCAGCCGGGCCGGGCCAAACGCAAGGAAGGTTCGGCAGATGCGGGCACGCAGGCGAACCAAACCAGCGCATCGATCACTCTTGATGGGTCCACTCAGACGATAACTCTGCCCAAGGACCAATCCATTCTGGACGCAGCCTTGGAAAATGCTATGGACGCCCCATACGCCTGTAAGGCCGGTGTCTGTTCAACCTGCCGCTGCCGCGTTTTGGAAGGCGAGGTCGAGATGCTCGCCAATCACGCGCTAGAGGATTACGAGGTTGAAAAAGGCTATGTGCTGAGCTGTCAGGCCTATCCGGTCACCGACCGCGTGGTCGTGGACTACGACCAGTAAAGGGAGAAGACCGATGACTGACACCATGACACTCGACAGCTATCTGGCCGCAGGCGGTGTGCTGACCAACCCAACCAATGTTCCGCCACGCTACCGCGCCGAACTCATGAAGCTGATGGCCACGTTCGTGGACAGCGAACTTGCCGGTGCTGCCGGATTCGCCGACATCATCAATCAGGGGCCGGGCATCAAGGAACGGATCGCAGCCGCCAGGATTGTTCTTGAGAAAACGGATCACGCCGATCAGGTTCTCAGGATAATGGGTGAGTTTGGGGCCGATACCGAGAGATATGCCACACATCATCCGTGGACGGCTCGCTTGAATCGTGACGCAGATATCGGCGCGACCCGCAGCGCACATGACATGCGTCTTGCCGTATTCAATTATCCGATCTCGGGCTGGACCGACGCGGTCATCATGAACATGCTGATGAGCCGTGCGGTCATGGAACAACTGGCCGAGTTTTCAATGGTTTCCTATCAACCGTTGGCTGAAGCTTTCCGCAGCATCGCCCCGGTCGAAGCCCATCATGGCGCGTTGGCGTTGGAAGGTGCTGTAAAGCTTTCCAGGAACGGAGAGACAGAGCAGATGCAGGACGCGGTTAACTATTGGTGGCCCCGTGTCGCTGTGTCCTTTGGTGGCGATGATCTGAAACGGTTTGAGCTTCTGAAATCGCTGGGCTTGCGCCACAATGGCAACAACGCACTGAAAGAGCGTTGGGTTCAGACGGCAGGTGCCGCCGTGAAACAGCTGGGCCTCAAACCACCGGTCTAGTTCAGTGTGAACACCAAAGGCGGGTTGAGAGGCAATTCCGGGCGCGGGCGATGAGAAGCTCGCCCGGCGGTGCAAATCTCCGATGCGGCCCGATCATCCCCTTAGGTATTGTTAGTCCACCCGGTTCTGAGAGCAATGACCTGACGTTTCACGCCGGCAGGTTGCGGTATTGGTATTTTCCTCTTTTCATATCGGAATGATTGCGCAAACTGAGCGTAATCAAGCGCCGGATTAAACTCACCAGAAGACAGTGCCTTGGCGGCCGTTCTGGCGCGAGCAGAGTTTGAGGACATCACCGCCACAACGCACCGGAAGGAACCGCCATGGATTTTGCCCCATCGCCGCGCGCCACGGAAATGTATGACCGCCTGAAAGCGTTTATGGAGGCGCATATCTACCCGCGCATACGCGATCACAAAGAAGAAATGGCGGCAGGCAGTTTCCCGGTTTCGTTTATGGAAGATCTCAAGGCGTTGGCCCGGGCCGAAGGGTTGTGGAACTTGTTCCTGCCCAGCCTGCGCGACGATGAACCCGGCACCCGGCTGAGCAATCTGGAATACGCGCCGCTGGCCGAACTTATGGGGCAGGTGGCCTGGTCTTCGGAAGTGTTCAATTGCAGCGCGCCCGATACCGGCAACATGGAACTGTTGCACATGTTCGCCACTCCGGAACAGCGCGAGACGTGGCTGGTGCCGCTGTTGAACGGTGAAATCCGATCCTCTTTTGCGATGACTGAACCGGATGTGGCCAGTTCGGACGCGACCAATATTACCACTTCGATACGGCGTGAGGGGGATGAATACGTCATCAATGGCCGCAAGTGGTTCATAACAAACGCCTGCCACCCAAACACCAGATTGTTTATCGTGATGGGCAAAACGGATCCCAATGCGGATCGGCACAAACAACAAAGCATGGTCATTGTCCCGAAGGACACGCCCGGTTTTGAGATTGTTCGCAACCCCACCATTCTGAACATGCACGACCCCGAAGGCCATGCCGAGCTGGTCTTCAAGGATGTGCGCGTTCCGGTCAGCAATCTTTTGGGCGAGGAAGGCAGCGGGTTCGCTCTGGCGCAGGCCCGGCTTGGTCCCGGTCGCATCCACCATTGCATGCGTTCGATCGGTGCGGCGGAAATGGCGCTTAACCTGATGGTCGAACGCGCGCAGGAACGGAAAGCGTTTGGCAAGCAGCTTGCAGAACAGGGCGTGATCCGCGAGTGGATCGCCAAATCCCGGTTAGAGATCGAACAGGCGCGGTTGCTGACCCTGAAAGCAGCCTGGAAGATTGATCAGGTGGGCGCCAAAGAAGCGTTCCGTGAAATTTCATTGATCAAGGTGGTGGCACCCAATGTGCATGCTGCTGTCACGGATCGCGCGATGCAGGTCTTTGGGGCGATGGGCATGACCCCGGATACACCGCTGGCCGACAGCTATACCTGGGCACGCGCGTTGCGATACGCGGATGGGCCGGACGAGGTGCATTTGCAGGCGATTGCCAAGCAAGAGTTGAAGAACTCGAATTTTGGCATGTCGGCCCAATGGTTGACCCCGCCATCGCGCTAGGCCGGGGGCGGCATCAGGTCTTGCGCGCCCTGCTTTGTTTGAGCGGCATAAACTGGGTATTTGTCCCGCGGCAGGGGGTAGGAAGCGAAGGACAGGACGTCCTGCGAAAATCCTACTGCCCTCTGACCTCGCGCACCCATGCGATGATGGTTTGGCGCGCTTCCACGTCCATTTGAACTGCTGAAGGCGGTGGCATGGCATGGCTGATCCCGGCCTGCAGGTAAATCTGGTCGGCGTGCCGGGCTACATCGCCCGGCGTTTCCAAATAAACCTTCTTGGGGGCCCATTTCATGGTGCCATAAACCGGCTCGCGGGCATGGCACATCGAACAATTGCCCAGCACGGTGTCATAGGCTTCTTCAAACCCAGCAGCCGACGCAAATTTTTCTTCGTAAGGTGTCAATGCCCTTGCTTCGGCGTCCTCCCATGTCTCGCCGGTTCTGACAGAAGACAGCCATGCGATCACGATCATGAGGATGACAGTAACACCCCAGGTCCAGTGCGGCCCTTTCCCGGTTGCGTGCATCGTGTTGAAGTAGTGACGGATGGTCACGCCGGTCAGAAAGATCAGGCTGGCGATGATCCATGAATACTGGGTGCCAAAGGCCAGAGGATAATGGTTCGACAGCATCAGGAACACGACAGGCAAGGTCAGGTAGTTGTTGTGCGTCGAACGCACCTTGGCGATTTTCCCATATTTGGCATCCGGCGTCCGACCGGCCTTGAGGTCTTCCACCACGATCCGCTGGTTGGGCATGATCTGGAAGAACACGTTGGCCGTCATGATGGTTGCGGTGAACGCACCCAGGTGCAAAAGCGCGGCACGACCGGTAAAAATCTGATTGTAACCCCAGGACATGGCCACCAGAATCAAGAACAACAACAGCATCAGCGCGGTGGGTTGCTCACTCAGGCGCGACTTGCACATCTGGTCGTAAAGCAGCCAGCCGATGGTCAGTGACCCGCCTGAAATCAATATCCCCTGCCACAACGCCAGATCCGCTTTGGTCGGATCAAGCAGGAACAACTCGCCCCCGACCCAATATATGATCATGAGCAAGGCCGCACCCGAAAGCCACGTCGTATAGCTCTGCCATTTGTGCCAGGTCAGGTGCTCGGGCATACGCGCGGGTGCGACAAGATATTTGACGGTGTGATAGAACCCGCCCCCGTGCACCTCCCACTCTTCGCCATAGGCCCCTTCTGGCAAGGCAGGGTTCGGCTTAAGCATCAGGTCGAGCGCGATAAAATAGAATGACGCGCCGATCCACGCCATCGCCGTGATCACATGCAGCCAGCGGACGGAAAAGGCCATCCACTCCCACAAAACAGCCAGGTCATACATGGCGTTGCTCCTACATATCCAAGTTCTTTGGCACTCTAGGCGACAGAGGTTTCATCGGGTATTGCTACGAAAGATCAAGCAGTATCAAAAATAACAATACAATGTCAGTCTACAGGATCACGCGGTGCAACGCTCAGCTGCCGCGATAGGTCGCGTAGCTGAAAGGCGAAAGTAGCAGCGGAACATGATAGTGGGCGTGTTCGGACATCCCGAACCGGATCGGGATCAAGTCCAGAAAACGCGGGCTTTCAGGCGGCACGCCAGTGGTGTCGAGGTATTCGCCCGCATGAAACATCAACTCGTATTCGCCTGTCGAGAACTCGGCCTCGGGAAGGATTTGTTCATTGGTGCGGCCGTCCTCGTTGGTGAGCAGAGTTTTCAGCAACGCGCGGTCTGTTCCGTTGATCCGGAACAACTCGATCTTCATCCCACTGGCAGGGCAGCCCCGCGCCGTATCCAGGACATGTGTTGTAAGGTAACCGGCCATTTGCACCTCTCGCTAAGCATTGCTGTTACTATTGCAATACCTTCGCGGCAGGCAAAGGCAGTCTGTCAAAAGACTGCTTACAGTATTTTTTGAAAAACATAGGTGATTGTTTGGGTTATTCGTCTTTTCAGCAAGAGGGAAATTGATGTGACGCGGTATCCACGAGACATGACCGGCTATGGCCGGCAAGTGCCAAACGCAAACTGGCCAAACGGGGCCAAAATCGCAGTTCAGATTGTCCTGAACTATGAGGAAGGCGGCGAGAACAACGTTTTGCACGGGGATGCCGCATCCGAGGCGTTTCTTTCCGAAATCACCGGTGCGGCCCCTTGGCCGGGGCAAAGGCACTGGAACATGGAATCCATTTACGAATACGGCAGCCGCACAGGGTTCTGGCGGGTGCATCGGCTTTTGCAGGACCTTCCTGTCACGGTTTATGGCGTTGCCACAGCATTAGCCCGTGCACCGGAGCAGGTTGCGGCGATGAAGGCCGCAGGCTGGGAGATTGCCAGCCATGGCCTGAAATGGGTTGAGCACAAGGACATGGACGCGGAAGAAGAACGCGCCCAGATCCGTGAAGCGATCCGGCTTCATACCGAGGTTGTCGGCAAGCCCCCGCGTGGCTGGTACACGGGTCGCTGTTCGATGAACACGGTCGATCTGGCCGCCGCCGAAGGCGAGCTGGCCTATATTGCCGACAGCTATGCCGACGACTTGCCCTATTGGGTCAAGGCCGGTGGCAAGGACCAGTTGATCGTGCCCTACACGATGGATTGCAACGATATGCGGTTTGCTATTCAGGCGGGCTATACCAATGGCGAACAGTTTGAAAGCTATCTCAAGGACAGCTTCGACATGCTTTATGCCGAAGGCCAAGCGGGCGAGCCGAAGATGCTTTCGATCGGACTGCATTGCCGCCTCATCGGCCGCCCTGGTCGCGCCATGGCCCTGAAACGCGCACTCGACCATTTCAAGAAACATGACGGAGTCTGGTTTGCCACCCGCGAACAAATCGCCGATCATTGGGCGCAAATGCATCCGCCAAGTCAACGGCTGACCCCGTCGGAAATGGACCAGCCAACCTTTGTCGCCGAATTTGGCGGCGTGTTCGAACACAGCCCGTGGATTGCCCAAGCGGCCTTTGATCTGGAGCTGGGTCCCACGCATGACAATGCCGCAGGGGTTCACAATGCTCTGGCGCGCGTATTCCGTTCTGCCACAGCCGAGCAGCGGCTTGGCGTCCTGACAGCCCACCCGGATCTGGCAGGCAAACTTGCTGCTGCGGGTCGTCTGACCAAGGAAAGCAAGGCAGAACAGGCCGGAGCGGGTCTCGACATGCTGACGGATGAAGAGCGTGCGACCTTCACGGCCTTGAACAACACTTACACGACCAAGTTCGGCTTTCCTTTTATCATTGCGGTCAAGGACAACACCAAAGCAAGCATTCTGGAGGCTTTTCACCGTCGGATAGACAGTAATCGAGACACCGAATTCGCCGAGGCCTGCCGTCAGGTCGAACGGATTGCCGAGTTGCGGCTGATCGAGAAATTCGCGCAATGACATCCACGCTGAAACTCCGGCCACTGACCGCCGAGGCCTTTGCGCCGTTCGGCGATGTCATCGAGGTGTCTGGCGCGGTGGACAAATACATCAATCAGGGAAAATGCGCGCGATACCATGATCGCGCCCAACTGGATTTCCATGAGGGGCGCGCAGGGATCAGCGTTTTCCAATCCCAGGCCTTCGACCTGCCCATCAAACTTGAAATGGTCGAGCGTCATCCCGACGGCAGCCAGGCCTTTCTACCGCTTTCAGATAAGCCCTTTGTCGTTGTCGTAGCGCCCGACAACGCGGGTGTACCGGGTGAGCCAGTTGCATTCATGACCGCGCCCGGACAGGGCGTGAATTATCATCGGAACACCTGGCACGGGGTACTGACACCGCTTCATCCCCCCGGGTTGTTCGCCGTGGTCGACCGAATAGGAAACGGGCCCAACCTTGAGGAATATTGGTTCCAGAACGCCTACACGATCACTGAATAAGGGACATTGCCGGAAGAGGGGCCGGTCCACGTAGTTTTTTTGGGAGGAAAAACGCGATGTCAGATGCAACTTTAGGGACGCCGGAGCAGCTCCGCGACCCGAACTACACCCCGCCAATTCTGAAGGCGGTCCCTTTGGGAATTCAGCACGTTCTGGCGATGTTTGTTTCCAACGTCACACCAGCCATCATCGTCTGTGGTGCGGCGGGTTTCGGGTTTGGTTCAAACAGCCCCGATTTCCCGCAGATGATCTACATGATCCAGATGTCGATGTTCTTTGCGGGCGTTGCGACACTGTTCCAGACCATTGGGCTGGGGCCTGTTGGCGCCCGCCTGCCAATCGTGCAGGGAACGTCATTTGCCTTTATTCCGATCATGATCCCGTTGGTGGTTGGTAAGGGCGTTGACGCGATTGCAGTATTGATGGGTGGTATAGTCGTTGGCGGCCTGTTTCATGCCAGCCTTGGGTTGTTCATTGGCCGTATTCGCTTTGCGCTTCCGCCCTTGGTTACCGGTCTTGTCGTGACCATGATCGGGCTTGCGCTTGTCAAGGTCGGCGTCCAGTACGCCGCAGGGGGTGTACCCGCCATCGGTACCGAAGAATACGGCTCTGGTCTGAACTGGCTCATGGCCGGAACTGTGATTGTTGTTACGCTGGGCCTGAAGTTTTTTGCCCGCGGTATGTTGTCGGTGTCGGCGGTTCTGATTGGCCTGTTGGTCGGATACGTTGTGGCATTCGCACTGGGTCAGGTGAATTTGGGCAATGTCGGGCGCGCGGCTCCGTTTGCAATGCCGAACCCATTTCACTTCGGTATCGAGTTTTCATTCGCGGCGATCATCGGGTTCTGTACGATGTCCTTTGTATCGGCTGTTGAAACGGTCGGGGATGTGTCCGGTATCACCAAGGGGGGCGCGGGACGCGAGGCAACCGACAAGGAAATTCAGGGCGCGACTTTTGCCGATGGTCTTGGAACTGCAGTATCAGGCGTCTTTGGGGCACTGCCGAACACGTCGTTCAGTCAGAACGTTGGCCTGATTGCCATGACCGGTGTCATGAGTCGCACGGTCGTAACCATAGGTGCCCTGTTCCTGATCATATGCGGGCTTATCCCCAAGATCGGCGCGGTGATCTCATCCGTTCCGATCGAGGTTCTGGGCGGTGGTGTGATCGTGATGTTCGGTATGGTGGTTGCAGCCGGTGTTTCGATGCTGTCGGACGTGACGTGGAACCGCCGCAACATGGTGATCTTTGCGATTTCACTCAGCCTTGGTCTGGGCTTGCAGTTAGAGCCCGGCGCCTTACAGCATCTGCCCGGAACTCTCAAAGTTCTGGCGACATCCGGGATCTTGCCTGCTGCGATCATTGCCATTGTCCTGAATCTGGTTCTGCCCGAAGAGCTTTCGGATGAATCTACGGAAGAGGTGTCCGGTGGAATGGCAGGCCACGGGCTGGGCTCTATCGAACAGGACGATCACGTCTGACCGGTTCAGCCCGGACTTGTAAACGAAGAAGCGGCGAGCTAATCGCGCCGCTTTTTTGGTTTCTGGCCGGTGTGGCAGGCTTGGCCCGTGGCTCACATAAGCAACGCGTCGTTCGACACGACGCTCAGGCGACCAAACGGGAATGTCGTTAGAAATCGACCTCAATCGCGATGCCTTTCTGTACGGCCAGTTCGACAACAGATGCAGCAACCGCCAGATCCTGAAGACCGACGCCCGTGCCATCGAACAACGTGATCTGATCGTCTGATGTTCGGCCCGGGTTCGTTCCGTTGATGACCGCACCCAACTGGATCAGGTCACTTTCTCTGATCAGGCCCTGTGCCACGGCGTGTTGCGCCTCGCCAATCGAAATTGACTGTGCGATTTCATCTGTGAATACGGATGCTTTGGCCAACAACGCCGCCTCGACTTCCTGCTTGCCCTTGGTGTCCGTTCCCATGCACGCGATATGCGTTCCGGGGCTCACATGGTTTGCCATCAGCGATGGTGCAAAAGCCGAGGTGATCGAGATTATGACATCCGCCTCGGTCATGCCATCAAGTTCGACCGCTTCGAACGGAACACCGGCTTCATTGGCGACCTTTTCAATGTTCGGCAACATCTCGGGATGGTAGTTCCAGCCAAGGACCTTTTCAAAGGCGCGCGTCTCCAGCGCCGAGCGTAGCTGAAAGGTTGCCTGATGCCCGGCCCCGATCATACCGATCACCCGCGCGTCCGCACGGGCAAGGTGCTTGATGGATACAGAAGAGGCCGCCGCAGTGCGCAAGGCCGTCAAAAGGTTGCCGCCAACCATCGCTGACGGTTTTCCGGTGTCAGGGTCAAAAAGAAAAACAGTGGACTGGTGATTGATCAACCCGCGCTTTTCCAGGTTATTTGGCCAATACCCCCCGGCCTTCAGGCCCAGTGTCAGCCCGGCGCGGTCAAACCCGCCTTTAAAGCCGTACAGGGCGTCCTCATGCCCGATGGCTTCGCGCACGACAGGAAAGTTATAGGCGTCCCCTGCTGCCATGGAGGCAAAGACCTGTTCGACGGCTTCAAAGGCCGCGTCGCGGGTCATGAGGTTGGCGATTTCGCGCTCGGGTACGATCAGCATGTCATTCTCCACTTGGAATTCGTGCGCCCGTGCGATTCACCGACAAAAGCGGGCGCGCACGGGCGACTGTCCGGCCATGTTTGGCCGGCGGTTTATTCTTTGAGCATTCAAGCTCAGTACGCGCGGCCGCGGGCTGACACCGGCCACACGCATTCGACCTTGCCATTCCGGACGCCCACATACCAATCGTGCACGTTTGCGGTTGGGTCACAGTGCCCCGGCACCAGCTTGAGTTTGTCATTGACCTTGAGCGCCCCGCTTGGATCCATCACGACGCCATGTTCATCCGAGCATTTGATGTATTCGACATCGTCACGCCCGAAAACAACGGGCAGACCGCTATCCACCGACTGCGCCTTCAGACCCGCATCGACGATTGCTTTGTCAGCCTTGGCATGGCTCATGACGCTGGTCAGGATGAAGAATGCGTTCTCCCACTCGCCCTGGTCGATCCGGTTGCCGTTCTCATCCAGGATGCGACCGTAATCGGCATCCATGAACGCATAAGACCCGCATTGCAGTTCATTATACACGCCCGAGTTGGATTCAAAGTAGTAAGACCCCGTACCGCCGCCCGAAACCAGCTCACACTCGATACCCTCGGCTTTAAGGCCGTCTACCGCGTCTTTGACCATCGCGATGGCGGTATCCAGTTTTTCCTTGCGTGCCTCATAGCTATCGAGGTGTTGCATGGCACCCTGATAGGCCTGAATTCCGCTGAATTTCAGGTTGTCTGCCGCCTCAACCGCCTTGGCGATTTCAATCACTTCGGGCGTCGTTGTGACCCCGCACCGCCCTGCGCCGCAATCGATTTCCACGAAGACTTCCAGCTGTGTGCCATGCCGGACTGCCGCCGCCGAAAGGTCGGCGACATTTTCCAGATCGTCGACACACACGATAATGCGGCTGCCCAGCTTTGGCAGGCGTGCGAGGCGGTCAATTTTGGCCGGGTCACGCACCTGGTTCGAAACCAGAACGTCCTTGATCCCACCACGAACGAAAACTTCGGCCTCGGAAACTTTCTGGCAGCAGACACCGACGGCACCACCGATTTTTTCTTGCAGCTTGGCCACATCAACCGACTTGTGCATTTTACCATGCACGCGGTGACGCATCCCGTGCGCCTTGGCATAATCGCCCATCTTCCTGATGTTGTGTTCAAGCGCGTCGAGATCCAAAATCAGGCTGGGTGTCTGGATATCTGCTTCGTCCATGCCGGGCTTGGCCGGAATGTCGTAACCTACTTCGAACTGGTCGAGAGTGCTCATATCTTTCATCTCCGTAATCCTATACCGGGATAGTTTTTTGTTGGGGTGTATTCAGACATTCATCCAGGGCAGCCGGTCCAGATCGACATTGCCACCTGTAACAATCAGTCCGACACGCTTGCCCCTGAAGGCGTCCGGGTTTTTGAGAACCGTGGCCAGCGGAACGGCCGAAGATGGCTCCATCACAATCCGCAGGTGCTTCCATGTCAGTTTCATCGCATCGATGATCTCTTGCTCGGAGGCTGTGTAAATCTCTGAGACGTGGTTCGATACGAAATGCCAGGTGAGATCCTTCAGCGGCACCAGCAACCCGTCAGCAATCGTCTTTGGCGCATCATCCGCGATGATATGACCGGCCTTGAAGCTGCGATAGGCGTCGTCTGCCTGTTCCGGTTCTGCCGCTATGATTGCTGTTTCTGGGGCCAGATTGGACAGGGTCAAACAGGTTCCAGATACCATGCCACCGCCGCCGATTGGCGCGACGACTGCGTCCAGACCGTCGGTCTGCTCGATAAACTCGCGCGAACAGGTGCCTTGCCCGGCGATGACCCGAGGATCGTTGTAGGGGTGAACAAAGTCACTGCCCGTAGCCGCCTGAACCTCGGCAAATGTCGCTTCGCGCGACGAGGTGGAAGGTTCGCATTCTGTAATCTTCCCTCCATAACGGCGGACCGTGTCCTTCTTTGCTTGCGGCGCTGTCCGCGGCATGACCACGTTGCAGGGAATGCCCCGTTTCATCGCCGCATAAGACAGGCACGAGGCGTGATTGCCCGAAGAATGGGTGGCGACACCTTTTTCGGCCTGTTTCTCATCCAGCCCAAAAACCGCATTGGTGGCACCTCGTACTTTGAAAGCACCCGGTTCCTGAAAGTTCTCGCATTTGAAGAACAGCTGCGCGCCTGACAGTTCGTTGAGAAAGTCCGAGGTTCGCACCGGGGTGCGGCGGATATGGGGTTTGATCCGGTCATGTGCCGCAAGCATGTCTTCATAGGTTGGGATATACATTGTGCAATCCTTCATCATGCCGCGTTCTTCTGAACGGAACCGGGATGGCCACGATAGTATTCCTGTGCGGCAGCAACTCCGGACCCCAGGTCGATGTTCAGGCCCAGGTCAACCATGCACATCTCCGCAGTGGCGATCCCGGACAGAGCCATGACATCCGTCAGGCTGCCCAGATGCCCGATCCGGAACACCTTGCCCGCGACCTCACCAAGGCCCACGCCAAAGGCAACGCCGTATTTTTCAGCTGCGTGCGTGACAATATCCGTCGCGTTGAAGCCGTTCGGCGTGCGGATTGCGCTTACGGTATCGGAATAGACCGCCGGGCTGCTGGCACAAAGCTCCAGCCCCCACGCCCCCACAGCGGCACGGACCCCTTCGGCAATCCGGTGGTGTCGGGCGAAAACGTTCTCCAGACCTTCACTCAACAGCATCGAGCAGGCTTGATTGAGGCCATTCATCAACCCGACAGCGGGTGTATAGGGGTAAGCATTGTTGGCGTATCCCTTGGTCATGTCCCGGACGTCAAAAAATGTGCGGGGCAGGGTGCCGGTTTTGGTTGCTTCCATCGCTTTCTGGCTGAAACCGACGATGGCAAGGCCAGCGGGCAACATGAAACCCTTCTGCGACCCGGTAACGGCAACATCCACGCCCCATTCATCAAACCGGAAATCCATCGACGCGATTGATGAAACGCCATCAACAAACAGCAGGGCGGGGTGTTGCGCGGCGGTCAGCGCCCTGCGCACAGCAGCGATATCCGACTTCACGCCAGTTGCCGTCTCATTATGCGTGGCTAGAACCGCCTTGATCTCATGGTTTTTGTCGGCGGTAAGGATTTCTTCGTACCGGTCAGCCGGCAGCCCATCGCCCCACGGGGTTTCGACGATGTCGACATTCAGCCCATGGCGCTGGCACATATCGATCCAGCGATGGCTGAACATGCCGTTGCGGGCCGCCAGGACCTTGTCACCAGCGGACAGCGTATTGGTCAGGGCGGTTTCCCAACCCCCGGTTCCGGTCGACGGGAAAATGAAGACTTCGGCACTGTCGCTTTTCAGAATCTCCCGCACGCCCGCACGCGCAGGATGCAGGATTTGCCCGAACAATGGCGAACGATGGTCGATCGTGGGCATATCGCAGGCTTTGCGCAGGCTTTCCGGGATGTTCGTCGGGCCCGGGATGAAAACGGGGTTTTGAAAGCTCATGGATGGTCTCCTTCCGTCCTTGCCAGCACAATAAGTATCAGCGATCCAATTGGAAATTTTTTTGAAAACGTATTTCAAAATTTATCTACCGAGATTTAACTTATAGTTGTCAGTGAGTTATATTTTTCATATCCTGAAATAGTCTTTCATAAATGATCAGAGGGTTTTTATGGAATCGCAAGACAATGACCCGAAGCTCCGTCGCAAAGCCCGGGGAAGGCCGCGGGGGTGGGATGACAAAACCGCGCAGAATACGATCAAATCACTGGATCGGGCGATGGAGGTTTTCGAGTATCTGAGCCAGGCCCAAGGCAAAGCGCTTACTGAACTTTCAGATGAAATGCGCCAGGCACCGGCCACTGTTTATCGTATCCTCGTGACGTTGCAGGGCAGGGGCCTGGTCGAGTTCGACTATGAAGAACAGGTTTGGCACATTGGCCCGCAGGCGTTTGTGATCGGCTCGCGGTTTCTGCGCCGTACCAGTCTGGTGGAACGGGCAAGGCCGATCATGCGCAAGCTGATGGAAACCACGAGCGAGACCGCCAATTTGGGAATTGAGAAAGAAGGTCTGGTGCTGTTCCTGAGCCAGGTTGAAACACATGAAAGCATCCGGGCGTTTTTTCCCCCCGGCACATTGTCACCCATGCACGCGTCGGGCATCGGAAAAGCGTTGTTGGCCCATATGGACGAAGACAGATTGAACCGAAGGTTGGCCGCCGCGAATTTACAGGCTTTTACGGATCAGTCGATTACCAGCCCCGAGGCGTTGAAGAAAGATCTTGCAGCCATCAGATTGCGGGGTTTTTCCGTGGACAACGAAGAAAAGACTACAGGTATGCGATGCATTGCAGCACCCGTTTTCGATATGAACAGAGAGGCGGTCGCAGGGCTTTCCGTGTCCGGGCCAACCAGCCGCGTGGGAGCAACCGAAATCGAACGGCTGAGCCGCCCGGTGATGGAAGCCGCGCGCCAGTTGACGCTGGCTATTGGTGGGACAGTGGTGTCTCCGCAACCCTAAGGTTTTGCCGCCAAATTGCGGCGAATGCTGACCCCAGATCCGTCTGCCGCGCCACAACACCAACGCGCGGAAATGTGCCTCGCAAACAAAAACTGAAACGCGATTCAGATGTACCCATCTCCGGTCACCCGATTTTCAGCACCCCCTTATTATTCTGCGACTTTTTGTTTTTGTTTGTGTTTATTGAACTGTTGGTCGAAGAGGTTTTTGAAGGGTCCGTTTTTCTGCATGAGTTGGTCGAGGTTTCCCTGTTCGGCGATAGTGCCGTCCTGGATGACGATGATCTTGTCTGCCTCCAGCACGGTTGACAGGCGGTGGGCGATGACGATGACGGTGACATCCTGTGTCAGGGCGTCCAGCGCCTCTTTGACCAGCGATTCCGATTCCGCGTCCAGCGCGCTTGTGGCCTCGTCCAGCAGCAGGATTTCGGCCTTGCGCAGAATGGCGCGGGCAATCGCGATGCGCTGTTTCTGACCGCCCGACAGAAAGGTTCCGTTTTCGCCCACCGGGGTCTCATAGCCCTGCGGCAGGTCTGTGATGAACTGATGCGCATGTGCGGCCCGGGCTGCCGCGATCACCTCTTCATCGCTCGCCTCGGGTGCCGAGCAGCGCAGGTTGTCCATCACCGAGGCCGAGAACAGGAACGTGTCCTGACCGACATACGAGATTTTCCGCCGCAGCGAGGCAAAGCTGACATCCCTCAGGTCCTGGCCATCGATCTCGACGCTGCCCTGATCGGGGTCGTAAAACCGCATGATCAGGCCAAACAACGTGGATTTGCCACCACCGGACTGGCCGACAAGGGCCGTGGTTTTCCCGGCCTCGAAAGTGGCGCTCATGTTGTCGATCACCGGCACCGTGCCCTGATAGCCAAAGGTCACATTGCGCAGCGTGATCTGTCCGGGGCCGTCACTCAGGTCACGGGCCCGGGGGCTTTCCACCATCGTGTCCTCCTGATCCAGCAGGCTGAACAACAGGCCGACACCGACCATGCAGGTTTCAATCTGGACCCGCATCCTGGACAGGCGCTTGGCGGGTTCATAGGCCATCAGCAAAGCGGTGATGAAGGACATCAACTGACCCGCGGTCGGCTGTTCGGTGCCCGCGATGCCCATCGTGCTGACAATGAGAACCCCGGCAACCGCCAGACCGGCCAGAAACTCCATCAGCGGGCTGGCAATGGCCTGCAGCCGGGCGATGTCGTTCGAGCGCTGTTCGACCTTCCGGATCGCGGTCTCCATTCGGTCGATCATGCGATCTTCAAGCGCAAACACCTTGATCACCTTGATCCCCGCCGAGGTCTCCTGCAGCACCCGGATGATCTCGGCCAGCGATTTGAACTCGGCCTGCATGATCGAGCGGACGCTTTTCAGCAGATACCGCACCCCCAGAAGGGCAACCGGGCCCACCACAAAGAACATCACCGACAGGACCGGCTGCTGATACACCATGACCACAATCAGGCCGACCAGGGTCAGGGCATCGCGGACAAACCCGGTGACCAGAACATCGATCAGGCCCCGGGCCGATTGCGCGCCATTGGTCGTGCGCATCAGCAAATCCGATGATTCATTGGTCGAAAAGAACGACACCCCGTGCCGGACCAGCTTGCGGTACAGCTTCTCCTGCTGCTGGGCCACAATCCGGTTGCCCGCGCGCGCCAGAAAGACGGCCTGAACATACGAGGCCACCGCCTTGGTCAGGAACAGAAGCACAACCCCCAGCGCAATGACATGCGCCCATCCCCGCAATTCCGGGCTGGTCATGGCATCGACGATATATTCCATCATGTAAGCCGAGCCGGCGGTGGTGACCGCCACCGCGATCATCGCCAGGATCGCAACGCCGTAAAGCCCGCCCTGCGCATAAAAGCTCTCACCGACAAGCCGGCCCATATAGCCCGATCGCCACTTGTTCCAGGCGCGCTTCATCATTGCGTTCTCCAAATCCGTGAAACGGTGCGCACGCTCAGATACCCCATATCCCGTCGCGCCTAAAGGACAGATGCAACCCTGCGGCAGACCAACCCATCCCAACATCCAAACACGCTAAATAAGACCTAACCCTCAAACCCGCAACCAATACCAAAACCAAAACCAAAAAACTCAATCAAGCCAATACCGCTATTGAACGGCTAATGGTTCAGCAGGTTCTTGAGGTATTCGCCGTAGTCGTTTTTGCCGAATCTTTGGGCGCGGGCTTCGAGGTCCTGGTCGCTGATCCAGCCCAGCGTATGGGCGATTTCGTCAGGTGATCCGGTTTGCAGGCCTTGCCTGTCCTGAAGCGTACGCACAAAGTTTCCGGCGTCCAGCAGGCTTGCGTGGGTTCCGGTATCCAGCCAGGCATAACCGCGCCCCATGCGGTTGACGCTGAGCAACCCGGCCTCAAGGTACATTTCAAGCAAGGTGACAATCTCAAGCTCGCCGCGTGCAGACGGTTTTACGGCGCGGGCCCGTTCAGGGGCAGAGCCGTCCAGAAAATACAGCCCGGTCACGGCGTAGTTCGATGGCGGCACTTGGGGTTTCTCGACAATCTGGGTGACGGCGCCAGCCTCGTCATAGGCCACGACCCCGTAGCGTTCGGGATCAGCGACCCGATAGCCGAAGACAGTGCCTCCGGTCTCTTTGGCGTCTGCCGATTGCAGGATCTCGGGCAGGCCGTGCCCAAAGAAAATGTTGTCGCCCAGCACCATGGCCGAGGGGGCACCATCCAGAAAGTCTTCCGCCAGAATATAGGCTTGCGCCAACCCGTCAGGAGAAGGTTGAACAATCCAGGTCAGGGACAGGCCCCATTGGCTTCCGTCACCCAACAGGCGCTGAAACTGCTCCTGATCCTGCGGCGTCGTGATCATCGCGATGTCGCGGATCCCGGCCAGCATCAGCACCGAAAGGGGGTAATAGATCATCGGCTTGTCATAGATGGGCAAAAGCTGTTTCGAGACGCCCATCGTGATCGGATAAAGTCGGGTGCCTGACCCGCCTGCCAGAATGATACCTTTGCGTTTCTTGCCGTTCCGGGTCGTCATGTGCCGAGCTCTCCAAGGTCTTCAAGTATGCTGTGCAGGCCCGCCTTCCAATCCGGACGGGGCACGCGCAGTTCCGTTGTCAACGTCGTGCAGTCCAGGCGGCTGTTCAGGGGGCGTTTCGCGGGGGTCGGGAATGCGCTGGACGGAATGTCTTCGACATTGCAGTCAATGCCGGCCTGATCGAAGATCTCGCGCGCAAAATCGGCCCAGCTGACATCAGGGCCACCGCTGCAATGGTAAATTCCGGTCTTTTCATCCGGGTTTGTCAAAAGGGCACGGGCCGCGCCGATACAGGCCCCGGCCAGTGCCGATGCCGGGGTTGGACCGCCAATCTGGTCTGCGACGATCGTCAGGTGGTCACGCTCTTTGCCGAGGCGCAGCATGGTTTTGACGAAGTTATGTCCATGTGACGACACCACCCAAGAGGTTCGTATGATTGCATGGGGTCCGCCCGCCGCAATCACACCGGCCTCACCCGCCAGCTTGGTGCGCCCATAGGCGCCCAGCGGGCCGGTCGCGTGGTTGGGTAAGAACGGGGCCGTGCCCGCCCCGTCAAACACATAATCTGTCGAGACCTGAACAAACGGCAATCCGCGCCCGGCCGCAGCTTTGGCCAGCGCCGTGGGCGTGGTTCCGTTGATCAGCAGGGCAAGGTCTTCCTCCGCCTCGGCCTTGTCGACGGCGGTATATGCGGCGGCGTTGATCACCGCATCCGCATCGGTGTTGCGAACCAGGGCCGCGCACCCTTCGGGATCGGTAAAATCCGCCTTGTCGCGCCCAAGCGCTTCAACCGAGATTTCCCCGCCACACCGGATCAGTTCCCGGCCCAGCTGACCGGTCGCCCCGAAGACCAGAAGTTTCACGCGCTGACCCCCAGCCGTTCGCCAACGCCGGACCGGCCTTGCAGGGACCGCCACCACTCTTCATTGTTCAGGTACCATTCAACCGTTCTGCGCAGACCCTCCTCTACCGTCACGGATGGGCGCCAGTTCATTTCGTTGCGCATCCGCGAGGGATCGATGGCGTAACGCGCATCATGCCCGGGGCGGTCTGTGACAAAGGTGATCTGGTCCGCATAGACCCCCTGCGGTTTCGGGCGCAGGTCGTCCAGGATCGTGCAAAGCGTCTGCACCAGTTCCAGATTGCTGCGCTCGTTCTCGCCACCGATGTTGTAGGACCGGCCGACAGCCCCCTTTTGCACCACCAGCAAAAGCGCGTCGGCGTGATCCTCGACATACAGCCAGTCGCGGACATTCGAGCCGTCACCATAGATCGGCAGCGCCTTGCCCGCGATTGCGTTCAGGATCACAACGGGGATCAGCTTTTCAGGGAAATGATAGGGTCCGTAATTGTTCGAACAGTTGGTCAGCACCACCGGCAGGCCATAGGTCTCGTGCCAGGCCCGGACCAGATGATCGCTGGAGGCTTTCGATGCGGAATAGGGTGACCTCGGATCATAGGGAGTATCCTCGGTGAACTGGCCGGAGGGCCCCAGGCTGCCAAAGACTTCATCGGTCGAGATATGGTGGAACCTGAAAGTGTCCGGTTTTCCCTGTCCGGCCCAATAGCTGCGCGCCGCCTCCAGCATGTTGTATGTGCCCAGGACATTGGTTTCGATGAAAGCCCCCGGCCCGTCGATGGACCGGTCAACATGGGATTCTGCCGCCAGGTGCATCACCGCATCAGGCGCATGTTCGGCAAACACCGCCTTCAGGGCCGCAGGGTCGCGGATATCTGCGTGAACAAAGGCATAGTTCGGGTTCTCTGCAACCTCGGCAACATTGTCGAGGCAGGCCGCATAGGTCAGCGCATCAAGGTTCACGACCTGATGTCCGTCCGCAATGGCACGCCGCACGACCGCGGACCCGATGAAACCCGCACCACCTGTCACCAACAGTTTCATATTCTATCCTTCGTAAACAAACGGGCTGTCAAAATCGGCCAGGGCAGGCGCAATCCTGTCCTTGTCGCTCAGCACCGGGTTCCCCTGCAAGGGCCAATCAATACCACAGGTGTCCCAGCGCACACCCCCATCGGCATCCGCATTGTAAGAGCTGGTACATTTGTAGCAGATTTCGGTGTCGGGCTCTAACGTCACAAAACCATGGGCAAAACCCGCCGGCACCCAAAGCTGTCGCCCGTTCTCAAAGCTGAGCTCGATGCCGAAAGATTGCCCATAGGTCGGCGATCCCTTGCGGATATCGACAGCGACATCATAAAGCGCCCCCCGGCCCGCCCGCACCAATTTGCCCTGCGCATGCGGAGGCGCCTGAAAATGCAGGCCGCGCAATGTCCCCACCGCGGACGACAACGAATGGTTGTCCTGCACAAACTCCGGCAACACAACCCCAGCCTCTTCCAGCCGCGCCTTGTTCCAGCTTTCAGAAAAAAAACCCCGCAAATCCCCATGCCGCTGCGGGCGAATAACCAACACACCCGACAACCCCGTCCGCTCAATCTCCATAACACCTAACCTCAACCGTCTGTTGCCTGTGTTAGGCGAGTATTGTCAGGCTGGGTGTCAATGCAAGGGTGATGCGCGAATTGCTGCTCAGATGATCGCAGACGGAAATGGCGGTTCGTTGCTTTACTGATCCCTCAAACCGCTAGGTCGCCTGCTGGTTCAGCATCTCAAGCACGGCGTCGCGTTCCGACAGAACCAGCAGCAAGGCTAGATCGCCCGGTTCCATCTGTTTCAGGATCATCGCGGCGGCCTCCGACGGGGATGCGGCCCTTTGGATCTGGGTCTTGTCATATCCCTGTTCCAGGGCAGACTTTTCGATCAGGTCCGGTATCTCTCCCAATGAGCGGCCCCGTAGATACCCTTCCAGTTCAGCAGCAACGACCACGTCGGGTTGGAAATTCAACGCGGTTGCAGTGACGTCCCGAATGTCCTGATCCGAGCGATCTCCGGCATGGCTGAGCATGATGAACCGCCGTTTTGCTGGCAGGGCCGACAGCGCATCGCACACGGCAGAAATCGAATGCGGGTTATGCGCGAAATCCACGAAAACCTGAGCGCCGTTGTATAGGAATTCGTTACAGCGACCCGGATTGTCCCTGGCATCCGGTTTGAACCCGGCCAACCCATGCCGCACCGCCTCAAGCGTCAGCTTCAAAGCCAGCGCAAGGCACATAGCCGCCAGAGCGTTCAGGATGTTGTATTTCGCGGCCCCGCCCATGGTCAGGGGCACGTCGGACACAGCTATGACCACCTGCTCGGACCGGCCGTCGAAAAAGACGATATTGCCCTGCGAAACATAAGCGCAGCATGTTCCCGCGTCCCGCGCCCGACGGATCAGATCACTCCCGGCATCCAGAGAAAACCACCAGATATTTGCCGTAGTGTTTTCGGCCTCGGCACGGACAAAAGGATCATCGGCATTCAGGGCCAGAACGCCGCCCTTGGTCAGTGTCCGGTGCACGGCGAATTTCGCCTGAGCCAGCTCGGGCACCGTGTTGACGCCGTATTGCCCCAGATGATCGTTCGCCACGTTGGTGACAGTGGCGGCCATGGCGGCACGTGTCGGCAGGCCGCGGCGCAGGATACCCCCACGGGCCACTTCGAGGCAGCCGATTTCAAGCCGCTTGTCGCGTAGCAACATCCGCCCTCCGCCGGGGCCGGAATAATCGCCGCGATCCAGAATATCATCACCCACCCGCACAAACTCGGTCGAGGTCAGTCCCGCGACCTTGCCCGAGGCGCGGGCGATGGCCTCCAGCAACCGGGTCGTCGTGGTCTTGCCATTTGTTCCGGTGATGAAGGCGACGGGGATGTTGTGAAGGGCGGGCCAGTCCACGTCATCCGGGGCGGGCAATGCGTCGACAGGCCAGGTTTGACTGCCGGTGCCATGCCCGATGGAAATTTCGTCATCGTCGCACAGGATATCCACGCCATGCGCCTCGGCTGCCGTGATCAGGGCGATCAGCGCAGGATTGGCCTCCTTCGCCATGACGCCTTTGACGTCCCGGATCATCTGATCAAAATCGCCCGGCGTCGTCGCCAACAACTCTGCCGCACAGAAATGCCAGGCGGTCTGCGCTGCAAAGATCGCGGAATAAAGCTGATCCATCGGTGCCGAGATTGCCAGATTGACACCACCGGTGAAGGTACGGTGGGTCAGTGCCTGATCCTGCCAGCCAAGCGCATCAAGAACGCGCCGGGCATGTTTTTCCCACAGTGCAATGACCTGCGCGGGGTCGATATCCGTGAAAAACACATCCATCACCGCGCCGGGGTGATCCCATAACAGGCCGGGGCCGGTCAGACGCCGCGCGTCATCCACCTGAATATGATCAGCGGTCGCGCTTTCGATGGTCAGCGCGGTTTCAAGCTCTTCGATCCGGTCCATTCCGGTGCCTCCGCTCAATCCGCGTCTTCGCTGATTTCACGCGCCAGTCTTACGCCGCGTTCGTCCCGGATCAGGTTCTGGTCGCTGTCGAACATGTCCTCGAACGTGGTATCGGCGGGGCTGGTTTTGGGTGTCGCCTCGGTTTCAGAGGTTTCGCCATCGGAATTGAAGTAGATGATCTGTTTCCAGCAGCGTGTGGTGTCATCTCCGAAGATCACCAGCAGATCGCCCGGTGCCGCCATCTCCAGCGCTGTGGTTACGGCCTCAACCTCATCCGGGATGATCGAGATTGCCTCATCCGGCGTCCCGCAATCGATCAGGGCCTGCCGCATCATTTGCGGCACCTCGTCATGCCCGCGACCCCGGCGGCGGTCATCGGCCTTGCAGATGAAGTGGTCAAAATGCCCGGCCAGCGCTGCGGCCCCATCAACAATGTCTTCATCGCGCCGATCACCGGGCATCGCAACAACGCACAGCCTGCGGCCCTTGACTTCCAACTGATCGGCCAAAGCGGCCATCGCCTTCAGCGCGGCAGGGTTGTGGCCGTAATCAAGGATCACCTTGAAGGGATGTTCATCATAGACATTCATCCGCCCCGGTGCCTGGAAATAACTTGTGTCGAAAGTGCGCAGTCCATGCCGGATATTGTCCAGATCGACCCCAAAGCTATAGGCCATCGCCGCTGCGACCATGGCGTTTTGCACGTTGAATATCGCCTTGCCTTCAAGCGTGGCGGGGATCAGATGCGACCACAGAACCGGGATGTGAAGCCCTTTGTCATAGATGGTCAGCATGTCGCCATTCATGCCTTTTTCCAGCACGATGGCCTTGCCCCCTGTCTTGATATGTTCCTTGACCAGACTGTGACCGGGGTTGGTCGTGACATAGAAGATCTGATCCGCCCCGGCGTAATCGGCCATCTTCAGACAATTGATGTCGTCAGCGTTCAGAACGGCCGTATCGGTTGCGCTTTCCACTACCACCCGTTTGACGACGGCCAGTTCCTCGACCGTATTGATCCCGCCCAGGCCCAGATGATCTGCCGAGACGTTCAGACAGGCCGCCACGTTCGAGCGTTGATAGCCCAGACCCGAGCGCACCAGCCCGCCCCGCGCGGTTTCCATCACTGCAAAATCGACCATCGGATCACGCAGGACGATCTGTGCCGATTTCGGGCCGGTCATGTCCCCCTTGACGCTCAACTTGCCATCCACATAGACGCCGTCGGTCGAGGTCATGCCAACGATCTTGCCACTGGTTTTCATGATATGACCCAGCATCCGCGACGTTGTCGTCTTGCCGTTGGTGCCGGTGATGGCTGCAATCGGGATGCGGGTCTGTTCATTGGCAGGGAACAGCATGTCGATGACCTTGCCCGCCACATCGCGCGGCTGACCTTCGGACGGGGCCACATGCATCCGGAAACCGGGGGCCGCATTTACTTCGACAATCGCGCCACCGATATCCTTGTAGGATTTGGTAATATCGTCGATCAGGAAATCGACACCGCCCACATCCAGCCCGACGGCCATGATGGCGCGTTCGGCCATGTCGCGGTTGTCGGGATGCACCACGTCGGTCAGATCGATGGCGGTGCCACCGGTTGACAGGTTCGCGGTCGAGCGCAGATAGAAAACCTCACCCTCGGGCAGGACAGTGTCTTCCGTCACGCCCGCATTCTCCATCAGGCGGTTAGCCTGATTGTCCAGCTCGAGCCTGGTCAGCACTTTTTCGTGCCCGATGCCCCGGCGTGGGTCCTGGTTCACCATGTCGACCAGTTCGGCAATCGTATGGGTTCCGTCGCCTATTACATGGCCGGGGACGCGTTTGGCCACCGCAACCAGCTTGTCGTTCACGACCAGCATCCGGTGATCAAAGCCGGTGATGAAGCTCTCGACCAGAATGGCGCGGCTGCGCGAATGCTCCTTGGCCTCGGCAAAACCCGCCTCGACCTCGGCATCGGAATTCAGATTGATCGAAACGCCGCGCCCATGGTTGGCGTCCAACGGTTTGACCACCACCGGAAACCCGATCCGGGCTGCCGCGCGTACGGCCTCGCGGGCCGAATAGACCATGCGCTGCTGCGGAACCGGCAGGCCAAGATCGTTCAGCAGATTATGGGTGTCTTCCTTGTCACAGGATATCTCGACCGAGATATGCTTGGTCTCGGACGTAATTGTCGCCTGAATGCGTTTCTGAAACTTGCCGTGTCCAAATTGCACAAGCGAGCCGGAATTCAGCCTGATCCACGGAATGTCGCGTTCCTGCGCCGCCTTGACCAGCGATCCGGTCGATGGGCCAAATTCCTTGCGTTGCGCCCGCAGCACAAAGCTGCGCAGTTCTTCATCCCAGTTGAAGTCCGGGTCGAATTCGTAATCCACCTGATCTTTCAGGGATTGCGGCAGCAGGTGCATCAGTAACCGCATCGCCAGATTGCCCGCATCCAGACCGACGTCGCGCTGGCGGTATTCATAGACCATATTGTACTGGCCCGGCTCACCTGTGCCGCGCGTACGTCCAAAGGTCACGTCGGACCCGGCCACGTTCTGAACTTCGATGGCGCAATGTTCCAGCACATGTCCCAGCCAGGTGCCTTCATCCTCGCGCAGGCGGCGGATAAAGCCGCCGGGTTCGCGATAGGAACAGCCGTGTTCCGCCAGACCGGGAAGCGCCTTGATCAAGGCGTCAATAAACTCGGAACCAATTTTTGCCGAGGGCCACTCTTCCAGAACACCCAGATCGATGACGTGGCGAATGACCGGAAAACTTGCCCAGACATTCGGGCCGACAAAGACATTGGTCGAGATTATTTTCATGAGGCTCCCCGTTGGTTAGCTTTTTGTTTTCCCCCCGCTGGCGGCCTCTTGACCGGACATGTCCGGCAATGTGCAGAACGCCAAATGCTCATCCGGCGGAAAAGCCTGGCGAGCCGTCAGATCATAACGGCACCCTTCGCCCAGAACGTCAAGCCGAAGTCCAAGCAGGCTCAGCGCTTCGCCGCGGCGCGCGTCCCACATCGATGAATGGGTCAGATGACTGGCGTCCACGACGGTAACCGATCCGCTGCCCACGACTTCAAGGACATTATCGGGTCCGATGAAGGCTGCCGTGTCTTCGTCGATACCCAGTCCGATCAAAAAAGGGTTGAAAGATGAAGCGGTTAGCAAACGTCCCAGCCGATTGCGCTGTGTGAAGTGCTGGTCGATGATGACGGCGTTGGTCAAACCCATGCCCGGAGCCAGCGTGATATTGCCCTCAGCCGGGGCCGAGTTGCTGCTGCCCCCGGCCACCATATGTTCGGACATGATCGACGCCCCGGCTGAAGTGCCGGCAACCGGCACACCGGCCGCATTCCGGCGGCGTATTTTCTGCGCCACAAGCGTGCCACCCAGAATCGCCGACAGCCGCAGCTGGTTGCCACCGGTCATGAATATCCCTGTGGCGCGGTCCAGCATCTCGGCATAATCGGGATTGTCGCAATCGGCACGCCGCGAGATGGGCAGAAATTCGACTTTGCCTGCACCCAGTTCGGAAAAGATGCGATTGTAGTCCGGTCCGGTTTCTTCCAGCATCGAGGCTGTCGGGATCACGACAATATCGGCGTTCTCACCCCCTGAAAGCTCTACGAACTTGCGGTGAATCTGCATTTCCTTAACGCGGTCTTCGCCGCCGCCGATCGGGATGATGAACCCGCGCGGGGTCTCTGCATCAACGGGTGCAGGGCACATATCTTACTTACCTTCCGGTATAAAAGCAGCCAGCCATCGGGGCCACTCGGACGCTTAACCTGTTCATACATGCCGTGTCGGGCCATCTGACCCTATCGGACATGCCGTTCCCCCCCCAGCGACATCACATGCCGCACGGCAGGGATTTCGTCAAGAACCACCGGTTTTGTGCCTGCTTCAGCCTGCCAGTGCCAAACCCTGCACGACAAAAGCGATCCCCCCGAAACATCAAAGCTCCGGGGGGATCAGATTGCCCGTCAGTTTGCGCGCTGGTTCAGATGTCGAATTTGACACCCTGCGCCAGCGGGAGCTCTGCCGAGTAGTTCACGGTGTTGGTCTGGCGGCGCATATAGGCTTTCCACGCGTCCGAGCCGCTTTCGCGTCCGCCACCGGTTTCCTTTTCGCCACCGAATGCGCCACCGATCTCGGCGCCCGAGGGGCCTATGTTGACGTTGGCAATACCGCAATCCGACCCCGCCGCAGTCAGAAACTGCTCGGCCTCGCGCATGTTCAGCGTGAACACACAGGATGACAGCCCTTGCGGCACATCGTTTTGAAGCTGGATCGCATCGTCAAAGTCGTCGTAGCCCATAACATAAAGGATTGGCGCGAAAGTTTCGGTTTTCACGACCGCGCTTTGGCCGGGCATTTCGACGATTGCGGGCTGCATATAGACACCCGCAGGAAGCCCTTCGGTCACGCGTTCACCGCCAAACACGGTGCCGCCTTCGGCCCTTGCGGCCTCCAGTGCGGATTTCATGGCGGCACCCGATGCCTCATCCACCAGTGGTCCGATCAACGTGCCCTCAGACAGCGGATTGCCGATGGCCAGACCGGCATAAGCCTTTTTCAGGCGGCCCACCAGTTCCTCACGGATCGAGTTGTGCACGATCAGACGGCGCAGCGTGGTGCAACGCTGACCGGCGGTCCCAACGGCCGAGAAGACAATGGCGCGCACGGCCATTTCCAGATCCGCCGAAGGGCCGACGATCATCGCGTTGTTTCCGCCCAGTTCCAGAATGCACTTGCCAAAGCGTGCCGCAACAATGGGCGCAACCGCACGACCCATACGTGTCGAACCCGTGGCCGAGATGATCGGAACATCTTCGCTGGCCACCAGCGCCTCGCCCAACTCCGCGCCACCGATCAGGACCTGAAGCAACCCTTCGGGGGCATCGCCAAACCGCACCAGCGCGCGTTCAAAGATCTTCTGGCAGGCCATCGCTGTCAGCGGGGTCTTCTCGGACGGTTTCCAGATCACCGGATCGCCACAGACCAGTGCCAAAGCGGCATTCCACGACCAGACCGCAACTGGGAAATTGAAGGCCGAGATCACCCCGACCGGACCCGCCGGATGCCAGGTTTCCATCATCCGGTGACCTGGGCGTTCCGACGCGATGGTCAGACCATAAAGCTGACGCGACAGACCAACGGCAAAGTCGCAGATGTCGATCATCTCCTGCACTTCGCCCAGACCTTCGGAGGTGATCTTGCCGGCCTCCCAGCTGACAAGCGCGCCCAGTTCGTCCTTGGCCGCGCGCAGCTCTTCGCCCAGCAGGCGGATCAATTCGCCCCGACGCGGGGCCGGCACAACGCGCCACGCCTTGAACGCGTTTTTGGCGCGGGCAATGATCGCGTCCATTTCGGTGGCCCGAGTTTCGTGCACTTCGGCCAGCAGGCTGCCGTCAATCGGCGACGTCACCTTCAGAGTGCCGCCCTTCAATGCAGCATCCGTCAGATCCAGATTTGCAAGCGTGGTTTGGGCTGTCATTACGATGTCTTTCATATCTCAGGCCGCCTTGTTCTGCCGGGTCACGTCACCAGCACGATACAGCTGGCCAAATTCCGTATTCAGGAAGTCGTTCAGTTTAACCTGTTCCTGCCGGACGAACCCTTTCGAAGGCAGCGTGCCGGTGCGCATCAGGTCAACAACGCCCAGAATACCCGCAGCTGTGGTGACCTGAATGGCACTCCAGACCTGTCCGTTGATGGTGCGGGAAAAGCTCTTGTTGATCAAAGATTTCTCGCGCAGAACGCCGTTGATCATGCCCTTGGCCGTGCAATAGACCAGCACAACGTCCTGATCAGTGCGGGGCAGGGCGGTCTCGAAGATTTCTTTCAGCAGATCGCGGCGGCGTTCCAGCCCCAGATCGTGCAGCAGCAGTTTCAGGATTTCACAATGGCCGGGATACCGGATCGTGCGATAAGACACGGCCCGCGCCCTGCCTTCCAGCGTTTCCGGCAGCGTGCCCAACCCGCCCGAGGTGTTGAAGCATTCGTATTCCACGCCATCGTGACCCAGAATCTCGTAATCTTCCAGCGGCGCGGTCTTGACCAGTTTGCCGTTCACAATGGCGTCGCAGGGATTGCAGTACTCGTTGATTAACCCATCGGTCGACCAGGTCAGATTGTACTTCAGTGCATTGGTCGGATAAAGCGGCAGCGCGCCCACCCGCATATGCAGGCTGTCCAGCTCATCAAACTCCGCTGCAAGCGCGGCTCCGGAGATACCCACAAAACCAGGTGCCAGACCACATTGCGGCATGAAAGCCGTCTCACTGCCTTCGGCCAACTGGCGTACGGCCTCGGTGGCCGCGACGTCTTCGGTTAGGTCAAAATAATGCGCGCCCGCCTCTTTGGCGGCCTTGGCAATGTTTGGGGTAAGAAAGAATGGTGCCGCGGAAACCACGGCGTTAAACCCGGTCAGCTCCTTTGCCAGACTTTCCGCATCCCGGGCATCAATCTGCTTTGTTCCAATCCCAAGCCTTGTGATTTCACCCAGTGCTTTCAGGTCATGGTCGGCCACAGTCACTGTATAGTTTGGCGAGGCCCTCAGCAGCGTCGCGATCATCTGACCGATCTTGCCAGCCCCGATTACGCAAATATTCCAGGACATCAACGTCTCCGTAAATTTCTGTTCCTGATATTATGGTGCAAGGCTGGCCAGACATTTCATAGGCCGCAATTTGACGAAGTGATCGACTTATCCGACATTATGCCGGAATAATTGTCATTATGGCGTGACCGCCATCAGGGGTTGAAATCGGCCGGCACCCCGAAAGGAGGAGAGCCAACGCCGGTGCCCGTCAAGGAATGCAGAAATGCGACCAGGGCGGCGATTTCCACATCCGACAGCGTCACTGGCACAATGTCGATCCTGCTGCGCTGGCGTTCCATCTCGAACCGGTCGTCCCACACCACGAAATCCACCTCTTGCAACCAGGGGACCTTGGGCAACGCAGCCATGTCGGGTTTCCATTTGGCAAGGCTGGTCTGTGGGTCAAGATGGTGACGGATCATGCTTTCGAGATCCGCAAAAGCGCCGTTATGTCCATAAGGCGCAGTCAGGGCGATATTGCGCAGCATCGGCGTGCGAAAGCGATAGGCGTCTTCCACACGGTTGCTTTCCGCCATCCGGCCAACGTCCCGCGCGTATGGGTCCCATTGCCGGGTCCGGCCCGGCCCGAAAGGGGGCAAACCCAGCGCGTGAAACTCTTGGTCCGACATCAACGGACCCGCATGGCATGTCGCACATCGCGCTTTGCCATAAAACAGGTTCATCCCGTCTTTCTGGATGTCTGACAGCGCATCCCTGTCCCCGGCCAAGTATTGGTCGTATGGGCTGTCGGTGCTGCGCCATTCAATGGCCATGAAGGCCGCCAGCGCGTTTGCGATCTGGGTGATCGTGATGTCTTCGGTGGTCTCGATATCGTCAAAAGCCGCGACTATGGCAGGGCCATAGCGCGGATCGGTCCGCACGCGTTTGGCAAGGATCGGCCAGCCCTTGTCAATCCTGTCGTGAACCGCGCCGGTCACCTGATTTTCAGCGACATTACCGGCCATCTCGAATTGCGCGGTCAGCGGGAATAAAGCCTGCGCCGCCAGAAGCGAGTTCAATCCGCCGGGCAGCCATTCCTGTGCTGGCGAATTGAACCCGTTGCCATAGAGGTCCGAGATGCTCAGGCGGCCATCGTGGAAAACGGTATGGATGTCCTTGGCCCCGAGGTTCCACAACCCCGGCGCATTTCGGGGAATGCGTTTGCGGATCCTGTCCGCCCCGGTGCCCGGCGTGCGCTCCGGGCCAAGACCCTGTCCGCCTTCGCCGATCCCCAGGGACAACCCGTCAGAGGTGCCGAAATCGGGGTGATGGCAATGGGCGCATGAAATGTTCAGATTGCCTGACAGGATCGGATCGTAAAACAGTTGATGACCGATAGCGGCCTGTTCCATATCAAATGGGATAAAGTCATCATCTGTCAGCGGGCGCGGCAGGTCCTGCGCCACCGCGGCCCCCGCCCAAACGAGGACAATCGCCCAATGCGCCAGTTTCTCTTTACCCTTTGTTTTCTTGCGACCCCGGCTCTGGCTGAGCTGGAACAGGCCCGTGACATGATGGAGGCCGGAGAGTTTGAAGCCGCGCGCGCGGAACTGCTGCCCGCCGCCCGGTCGGGCAATGCCGAGGCCGAGGAACTGATTGGTGTGATGTACGGGCTGGGTCTTGGGGTCGAGCAGGACCATGAAAGGGCGTTTGAATGGTATCTGCGTGCCTCGATGAAGGGGCATCCGGGGGCGCAGTCGGGGGTCGGCTGGTACTATGAACTGGGTCTGGGAATGCCCGCGCCCGATTTGGTGCGGGCATATATGTGGTACACGCTCAGCGCCATTGGCGGCGATCCCGATGCGGCGATCAGCCTTGAGGAAGTGATCAAGAAAATGTCGCCGGAGCAGATCGAGAAGGCGCATGTTCTGGTCAACGACTACAAAGGGTGGATGTACCCGTTTCGATAAGGGCCGGGCCACAAGGCCCGACCCATCCGTTTAGTTCAGGTCCGCATTGCGCGAGGCGTTCACGTCCGCCTCAGCCGCCGCGACCGCTTCGGTCAGCGCGGCAAAGATTTCATCACCACGGGCAACATTGGTCTGGAACCAGTCATAGACAGGCGAAGCCGCAGCTTTGAACGCTGCCTTCTGCTCGGGCGTCGGGACATAAAGGTCGCCGCCACCTGCGACGAAGTCCTCATATGCCTGGATCGACTTGCGCTTGGGCGAGGCAAAGGTGGCCTGTTGCAGGGCGTAGAACCCATCGACAACGACCCGACGCATATCTTCCGGCATCGCCTGGAACTTGGCGTTGTTCATCCACCACAGCGCACCCATATAGGCGTGCCCGTCCAGGGTGACATACTGCAGGCCGGCATCCGGGAACTTCATGCCCATGATGTCGGTGATGCCGTTCTTTGACCCCTCGACAACGCCGGTCTGGAAGCTGGTGAAGAGTTCCGGCCACGGGATCGGTGTAGGTGACGCGCCCAGGGCCTTGACCAGTTCCTGCGGCAGGTCGGCGACAACAGTGCGGATTTTCAGACCTTCCATGTCGGCAGGCTCTGCGACGCGGTGTTTTGTGTTGGCGAAGTTGCGCCAGCCACCGGTGTTGCCGATGGTCATCAGGCGGATCGCGCCTCCGGAATCCTCAAGCGCCATGTCGCGCATGGTGCGGGTGAAATCGCCCGACAGAACATGCTCGGCGATCCGGTCATCGGCCATCAGATACGGCAGGTCCAGAACCTGCACATAGGGGAAGATGCCCGAGGCACCGCCCGAGGTAGAGATATAGATATCGATGGTGCCATCCGCCACGCCTTGTAGGCACTCTGCACCGTTCGAACACAGCTGGGTGCCGATGAACAGCTCAACCTCGATGGCGCCGTTCGACGCCGCCTCGACATAGTTCTTGAAAACGATCAGACCGTCGTAATCCTCGTCATTTTCGTTCGAATTGGCAGTGGCGCGCAGCGTATAGTCCGCAGCCACCGCAGCGACCGCAGACGCGGCCACAAGCGATGTGGCAATCGCCGCTGTTTTGATGAAGTTTCCGAGCATGCGTTTCCTCCCTGTGATACTCAGTCAGTTTGCAAATCCCGTTATCCTCGGGATCGTCATGGATAGTGCGGGGATGTAGGTGATCAGAAAGATCACGATGATTTCGACCGCCAGAAACGGCAGGATCGCCTTGGCGATCGTCTCGACCCGCTCCCGCGACACGGCGGCGGCCACGAACAGCACCAGCCCCATGGGGGGCGTTGCAAGGCCGACGGTCAGATTGACGCTCATGATGATGGCGAAATGGATCGGGTCTACGCCGAGGCCAGTGAAAATGGGACCAAGGATCGGGCCAAGGATGATGATCGCGGGGCCTGCGTCCAGAAACATACCGACGATAAACAACAACAGGTTGATCAGAAACAACAGGATCAGCGGATTTTCCGACAGGCTGAGGATCAACGAGGCCAATTGTTCCGGGGCGTGGCTCAGGCTGACCACGGTCTTGAACGCCATTGCTGCGCCAACCAGCAGCAGCACCACAGCCGACGTCATACCTGCATTGCTCAGAACATCCGGAATTTCCCTCAGGGTCAGTGTACGCAGAACGAAAAATCCGATGATAAAGGCGTAGCCCACAGCAACAGCGGCGGCCTCGGTCGGAGTAAAGATGCCCCCCAGAATGCCGCCCAGAATGATCACAGGCGTCATCAGCGGGAAGAACGCCTTGAGGCTGGCTTTGCGCCGCTCATCCCATGTGTATTTCCGGCTGGCGACGGGAAAATCGTACTTGTCGGCCATGAACTTGATCATCACCATCAGGCCGACACCCACCATGATTCCGGGCACGATCCCCGCAAGGAACAAGGCGGCCACGCTTTCACCCATGACATAGGCATAGATGATCATAATGCCCGAGGGCGGGATGATCGGCCCGATCACCGAACTTGCGGCTGTGATGGCGGCGGCGAATTTTCGGGTGTAGCCCTGTTTTTCCATCGCCGGGATCAGCATCGACCCCAGGGCGGACGTGTCAGCCACCGCAGATCCCGAAAGGCCCGCGAACAGGATCGAGCTCAGCACATTTACATGCGCCAGCCCGCCGCGCAGATGGCCCATCAGGGCCTGGCTGAATTCGACAAGGCGGATGGTTATGCCGCCACGGTTCATCATTTCCCCGGCCAGCATGAAGAACGGGATGGCCATCAGCGGAAAGCTGTCCATGCCGTTGTAGACATTGCGATAAAGCAGGGTGATGTCATTCGTCTGTCCGTTCAGCCACAGCAGGATGCCGGGCGCCGCCAGAAGCGCGAAAAAGACCGGCAGGCCAATCAGCAGGAAAATCAGGAACGTAGGCAGGAACCAGATCAGCATCTATTCGGCCCCCATCGCTGCGTCGGGAATGTCCGGCAAAAGATGCGCGCCGCCAAGCAAGGTGACCACGGAACGCAGGATAAGCTCGATATTGACCGAGATCAGCAGAATGATGCCCACCAGCAGCGAAGCCATCATCCAGCTGCGCGGAATGCGATACCACTCGTCAAACCCAAGCGATGTCGGCAGGTACAGGGCGGCGGTGGCGAACCTGCCGCCAAAGCCCGTGACCTCGGACCAGCCGATATTGACCGCAACCAAAAGCACGGCCAGCGAGATCAGCAGGAGGAACAGATTGAGCGACAGGCCGAGCATACGCGGCAGAAACCGTTGCAGCATGTCGATAGCTACAAAACCGCCGCGCCGAAAGGCCGTCGGTGCCATCAACCCGGTCATCCACAACATGCAGAACCGTGCGGCCTCATCCGGCCAAGGCAGGGCGTTGCCCAGAACGTATCGGAAGAACACCTGAATCAGGATTGCGATGACCATGAATGCAATCGCAACAACGCCAACCGCGCGGCCCAGACGCAGCACGGTTTCGTTTACAAATGCAATCGGCGCAAGCACCGATGCCAGTCCGCCCATGCGGATCCTCCCTTGTTCAGCCGCAGGTGTGTCCCGCGGTCGTCAGATCGCGCTTAGTGCTGCGCGAATTGGCCCATTTTCCCGGCATAGAACGTCAGCGCGTCGCCGTCGCTCATGCTGGCCTTCAGGACTTTGCCCACCACGATCACGTGATCGCCCGCGTCGTGATAGGCATGTTGTTCGCATTCAAACCGTGCCAGACAATCCGACAGCAGCGGGGTGCCGTTTGCACAGCGCTCGTGCCGGATGTCGCGCAGGGCATGGGCATCTTTCGAGCAGCCAAAACACAGCTCAGCCTGCGCAGACGATAATACATGCACCGTGAAATGCGGTGCCGCGCGAAAATAGGGGAACCGGCGCGAGTTGCGGTCGCCGGCCCACATGATCAGTGGCGGGTCCAGCGACAGCGACGAAAAGCTGTTGGCTGTGATGCAGATCGGGCCATCACCGCTGTCGCATGTCACGATGGTAACGCCGGTTGCAAACCGACCAAAAGCATCCCGCAGGGTCCGGGTGTCGTCCTTATGTGGCACAAAGGTGTGGGTCATGTTTCTTGAGATTGCGTTCATCATGCTACCTCATGCCCCAGCGCCGCCTCGTACAGGCGGAACCAGGTTTCGCGATCAATTGTGACTTTCAGCGCGTCCGAGATGCGTTTGATACGGTTCAGGTTGTTGGTGCCCAGAACCGGCAGAATGCCCGCCGGATGAGCCAGCAGAAAGGCCACCGCCACAGCGGCCCGGTCTACACCGAACTCCTCTGCGATTTCATCGGCAACAACCCCAACGGGTGGGTTTCCGGCCATCAACAGCCCACCCCCCAGCGGCGACCACGCCATAAGGTGGTGCCTATGCTGTTGGTGAAACGCCAGATCTCCGTTGGTGAAAGGGGTGATCTCGCCCAGTGAGATCTCGATCTGGTTGGTGACCAGCCGGGTTTTCATCGCCGATTGCAGCAGGGTCCAGTCCCACGGACGGAAGTTCGAAACACCAACCGCGCCTACCTTGCCGCTGGCGACTGCCTCATCCAGTGCTGCCCCGGTTTCGTGGTGGTCCATGAACGGATCAGGGCGGTGGATCAGCAACAGATCGATGTGGTCGATGGCCATTTCCGACAGGGACGTGTCGATGGACTTCAGGATGTGCGCGCGCGAGGTGTCATAGTATTTGACCTTCGCATCGGAATGCCGCCCCACGGGCGCGACGATATCACATTTGGTGACAATCTCCATCTTTTGGCGCAGGCCGGGATTGGCGCGCAAGGCGTTGCCCAGAACGGCTTCGGCCGCGTATCCGCCATATATGTCGGCCTGATCGAAGGTGGTGATGCCCTGATCAAGACAGGCTTGAATCTTGGCCTCGACATGCCCTGCCGAGGTGTCGCTATCGTCACCCAGCCGCCACATGCCATAGACAAGGCGGCTCATTTCCAGCGTCGGGGATAGTTTCACA
The DNA here is from genome assembly GCF_056536105.1 of Ruegeria sp. AL7. Lineage (NCBI taxonomy): Bacteria > Pseudomonadati > Pseudomonadota > Alphaproteobacteria > Rhodobacterales > Roseobacteraceae > Ruegeria > Ruegeria sp. AL7. The sequence continues at coordinate 228,337 of NZ_JBQFJF010000002.1, read as the reverse complement.
CGTTGCATCAGCGGCGCACTCCATTGCCCAGCGGCGTGGCCGGGGGTGTCTTGGGCACACGCCCGTACGCTTCGGGCAGCGAGCATGTTTTCAGATGCGGCATCACACGAGCACCGAAATGCTTGGCCTCATCCATGTGCGGATAACCAGAGAAGATGAAGGCGCGAATGCCCATCTTCCGGTAGTCTTCGATCTTTGACATGACCTGATCGGTTGATCCCACCAGTGCCGCACCACAGCCCGAACGGGCGCGGCCGACACCTGTCCACAGACCGGGTTCCACATAGCCATACTCATCCGCCAGATCACGGTTCCTGGTCTGATGCGCCACACCCAGCGAGGTCGCATCCAACGCCCGCTCGCGGATCGCGCGGCCATAGTCGTCATCCAGTTTCGAGACGATGTAATCCGCGTATTCCTGCGCCTCGGCTTCGGTATCGCGAACGATCATGTGAACCCGCAGGCCATAGTCGAGCGTACGGTCATAGTTTTCGGCCACTGCATGAACAGCTTTCATCCGCTCGGCCAGTTGATCCTTGGTTTCCGGCCACATCAGGTACACATCGCAATGCTCGCCGCACAGCTCCAGCGCCGAGGGCGAATAACCGCCGAAATACAGCAGCGGCCCGCCAGTCTGATAGGGTCGCGCCGGGTCGGTTGTCAGACCTGTAAAGTTGTAGACCTCGCCCGCATGGTTGATTTCCTCCTGCGTCCAGGCCTGTTTCAGGATCTCGACCACTTCGCGCGACCGTTGATAACGATAGGCACTGTCGGCCTTTTCGCCGGGAAAATCGGATGAAATGATGTTGACGGTCAGCCGCCCCTTCAACATGTGATCCAAAGTCGCGATCGTGCGGGCCAGCATGATCGGCTGCATCTCGCCGCAGCGCACAGCGGCCAACAGGTTGATCTTCTGCGTGATCGGCGCGCAACCGGCGACAAAGCTCAGCGTGTCCTGCCCAACCTGATACGATGACGGGCACAGGATGTTGCGGAACCCCTGCGCCTCGGCCTCCTTCACGATGGCCGAGCAATGCTCCCAGCTGGACCGCAGATCACCATCAGGCACACCCAGGAACTGATAATCGTCCGAACATAAGGCGGCGAACCACGAAACCTCGGCCGCATCCAGATCAGGGGATGTGATGGGGACGATGGTCATTTGATTCACGCTCCGTGCATCTTTTACTTTTCTCTTGCGTAGCAATCACATTGATGTAGATCAATAGTGTATCAATTTTTCCTGCGACCGAATGAAGCGCCTGAAATGCCCCCCAACACCCGAAACCCCAATGCCCTGCCTATCTACGTTCAGATTGCCGAGCTGCTGATCCGCGATGTCGCTGCGGGCCGCTTGATCGATGGTGAGCGTCTGCCCCCGGAACGCGATATGGCGGCCGAGCTGAACGTGTCGGTCGGCACGCTGCGAAAATCTCTCGCAGAGCTTGAGAAAAAAGGCATGTTGGAGCGTATTCAGGGGTCAGGAAATTACATCCGCGAGACCGGAACTCAGAACAGCGTCTACGCGATGTTCCGGCTGGAATTGCCCCAAGGGGGCGGGTTGCCGCGTGCGGATATCCTGTCCGTCGATCATCTGAAGAAACCTTCCGATCTGCCGGATTTTGGCACCTCGGACACCGGATCGCGCGTACGTCGGATGCGCTATCTGAATGACACAATCATCGCGGTCGAGGAAATCTGGCTGGACGAATCAGCCGGCCTGATCAAGCGAAGCCTGCTGTCGGACTCGCTCTACCGCTATTATCAGCACCAGCTGGGTTTCTGGATATCACGGGCCGAAGATCGCGTATCGATTGGCCAGCTGCCCGATTGGACGCCCGCGGCGTTCACCAAAGCCGCCGGTGAAACGGTGGGTTATATCGAACGGTTCAGCTGGTCGGACAAATCCGAACCTGTCGAATTTTCAAAGACCTGGTTCGACCCGGACCGGGCCACCTATGTCCAACGTCTGAAGTAAAAGGAAACGTGCATGACCCGGACCATCAATTACGGGCTGATCGGATGTGGCATGATGGGGCAGGAACACCTGCACAATATCGCCTTGCTGGACGGCACGCGTGTCGCGGCGATATTCGAGCCCGATCCCGGGATGGGAAAAGCCGCGCAGGCGATTGCGCCGGGTGCGGTTATGGCACGCTCGGTGCAAGAGGTGTTGGATTTTGAAGACCTGGACTGCCTTGTCATCGCCAGCCCAAATCACATGCATGTCGATCAAATCTGCGAAATCGCGCAAACGCGCCCCTTGCCGCTATTGGTGGAAAAGCCCCTGTTCACCAACCCCCAGGACGCCGCGAGGCTAGAGAAGGTTCAACGCGACTATCCACACCCGATCTGGGTCGCGATGGAATACCGTTATATGCCGCCTATCACGACCCTGATCGACAAGATCGGTGACACAGGCGGGGTCAGGATGCTGTCGATCCGGGAACATCGCTTTCCATTTCTGCGCAAAGTCGGCGACTGGAACCGGTTCAACCGCAACACCGGCGGCACTTTTGTTGAAAAATGTTGCCACTTCTTCGATCTGATGCGGCTGATCCTGCAATCCGACCCGGTGCGAATCACCGCAAGCGGCGGGCAGGCAGTGAACCATCTGGACGAAACCTACGGGGGTGAAACACCCGATATACTGGATCATGGCTATGTTCTGGTCGATTTCGCCAATGGCGCGCGCGCGATGCTCGAGCTGTGCATGTTCGCCGAAGGCGCCCGTTATCAGGAAGAGATTTCGGCCATCGGACCCAACGCCAAGGTCGAGGCTCTGGTGCCGGGGCCGGGGCGGTTCTGGCCCGACCATCTGGGAACGCCGCCAGTGCCGCAGGTCATCGTCAGCCCGCGGGACCCCAAGGGGCCAATGTCGCAGGATATCCCTGTCGATCCCCGCTTGCTGGCTGCCGGAGATCACAACGGCTCGACCTATTATCAGCACAAGGGGTTTCTGGATCTGGTGCGCGGGCACAAGGCCGAACCGGATGTGACAGTGCATGACGGTTTGTGGGCGGTGCGAATGGGATTGGCAGCGCAGCAGGCCCTGCAAACCGGCGAAACGGTTCACCTAAAGCACCCTTAGACTCACCCCAGGCAAGTTCAGTGTAGACAGGTCTGCGGCGACAAATGTGTCGCTTGCGGGCCAATCTGTCGTAAATCAGCTAGTGAAGCGGGGCGCAGTAGGGGAAAAAACTGTATGATCTGTCAGTGTATTCCCACCCGCCTTGATCGCCGTGCGACCGGCTGTGATCTGGTCACGACGCGCCGGTAACCGCCCTGCGGGGCCGTTCTGCCTGCCTGCTTTCAGACGACAACGGAATACCTCATGACAACCGCTCTGCGCCTCGCCATCGATATTGGCGGCACTTTTACCGACACGGTCCTCGTCTCGGGTGATGAGACGATACTAGCCTCCACCAAAACCCTGACCACGCACCAGAACCCGGCAGAAGGCGCACTGGAAGGTGCGCGGCGCGTCATGGCGCAGACTGGCCGGTCGCTGAAGGATGTCACCGGATTCATTCACGGAACAACTCTGGCAACCAACGCGCTGATCGAGCGGCGCGGGGCGGTCGTGACCACGGTCTGCACCGAAGGGTTCCGCGATATTCTCGATATCGGGTACGAGCGTCGGTATTCCCAATACGACATCAACCTTGAAAAGCCAGACATGCTGGTGCCGCGCGAACGCTCGTTGACCATATGCGAACGCATGTCGGCAGAAGGCAAGGTGCTGATTGAACTGGATGAAGGGCAAGTAGATCGTTTGCTGGCCGAGATTGACGCCAGCGGGGCCGAGGCGGTGGCCATCTGCCTGATGCATTCCTACGCCAACCCGGCCCACGAACGGCGTTTGCGCGATGTTCTGGCGCGACACCGCCCCGGTTTGACCGTCTCGATCTCGTCCGATGTCAGCCCCGAAGCGCGAGAGTTTGATCGGCTCTGCACCACTGTGGCAAACGCTTATATTCAGCCGCTGATGGAAAGCTATCTGACCCGGTTCGTGGATCAGTTCACGGCCGAGGGCGTAACCTGTCCGATCCTGATGATGACGGCAGGCGGCGGTATGTGCACGATCAGCACCGCCACGCGTTTCCCCATTCGTCTGGTGGAATCCGGCCCCGCCGGTGGGGCCATTCTGGCTGCCCGCATCGCCGCATGTGCCGGGTTGGATCAGGTCCTGTCTTTCGATGTGGGCGGCACCACCGCCAAGCTCTGCCTGATCGACAACGCGCGCCCCCAGACCTCGCGCTCATTCGAAATCGCCCGCGCGGCGCGGTTCATCAAGGGGTCGGGAATGCCGGTGCGCATTCCGGTGATCGAGATGATTGAAATCGGCGCTGGCGGCGGTTCGATCGCGGGTGTTGACCGTCTCGGGCGTCTGACGGTCGGGCCGAAATCGGCAGGCTCGGAACCCGGACCGGTCGCCTTTATGCGCGACGGAACCGATCCGACCGTGACCGACAGCGACATCACTCTGGGCTATATCGTACCCGACACCTTTGCCGAGGGGCATATCCAGCTTGACCCCGATGGCGCAAAGGCCGCCCTGAGACGTGTGATCGGGGAAAAACTGGGGCTGGATGCAACAGGTGCGGCAGATGGGGTCAGCCGCATCGTTGTCGAAAGCATGGCCAGCGCCGGGCGGATGCACGCGGTTGAAAGCGGCAAGGACCTTGGCCCGCGCACCATGATTGCCTTTGGTGGCAACGGGCCGCTGCATGCCACCCGCGTCGCCCGGTCCGCCGGGGTGTCGCGTATCGTGATCCCGCCCAATCCCGGCGTTGGTTCGGCGGTTGGGTTCCTGTTTGCCCCGGTATCTTTCGAAATCGTCCGCTCGCGCTATTCTCTGCTCGACAGCATGGACATGGACGGGGTGAACGCCCTGTTCGATACGATGATTGCCGAAGCAAAAGAGGTCGTCGCCCAAGGGGCAGGGGATGCACCCACCGAAACCCTGCGCACCGCCTTCATGCGCTATAGCGGGCAAGGGCATGAGATCGAGATTACGTTGCCGGACCGCGCCCTGACACGCCCGGATATCGCCCCGCTGACAGCCGCATTCGAAGAAGAATACCGCAAACAATTCTCACGTCCTGTGCCGGGGATGAAGATCGAGGTTCTCAACTGGGCCGTTCGCGTTGCCACCCCGGACAAAGCGGTGCCTACGGTGTTGGAAACGCCGGGCAAAACCGCATTTCAGGTCACGCAGACGCGCCCCATCACCTGTGATCTGGATGGCACGGTAAAACAGGCCGCCTTTCTCGCCCGCGCCGATATGCGCCCCGGTGACCATGTGGCAGGCCCCGCGCTGATCCATGAACCACAAACAACCACACTCGTTTCCGCCGATTTCTCGGCCGAGATGGACGCAATCGGCAACCTTGTCCTGATACAGGACCAGAAAGGAGGCGCATGATGACCGCTGATCTGTCCCCCGCCCGCCTGCAAGTGATGTGGAACCGTCTGCTGGCTGTGGTCGAAGAACAGGGCCAGACCCTGATCCGCGCAGCTTTTTCGCCCATCGTGCGTGAATGCGGTGACATTTCCGCCGGGATATTCGACGTGAATGGCCGGATGCTGGCGCAGGCCGTGACCGGAACACCTGGCCATATCAACACCATGGCCGAGGCCGTGCTGCACCTGCGCGCCCGTTTCGCGGTGCAGGACATGCGCCCCGGCGACATCTACATGACAAACGACCCGTGGCTGGCCTCGGGGCATCTGAACGACTTCCTGTTGATGATGCCCGCGTTCAAGGACGGCAAGGTGGTGGGCTTTACCTCCTGCACCTCGCATCTGGTGGATCTGGGCGGTCTGGGTATGGGACCTGAAGGCTCGGACATCTATGACGAAGGCCTGCTGATCCCGCCTTGCAAACTGGTCGAGGCCGGAACGCCCAATGCGCTGCTGATGGATATCATCCGCGCCAACTCGCGCGAGCCTGTGGCCAATGAGGGCGACATCTACGCCCTGATCGCCTGTTGCGAGGCCGGGGTGAACCGCCTTGTTGCGATGATGGAGGAGTTCGGGATCGAAGATCTGGACAGGCTTGGCACCTATATCATCGACACCTCGCGCAAAGGCGCGTTACAGGCCATCGCCGAGGTGCCCAAAGGCGTTTACAAAAACGTGCTGCACATGGACGGCTATGAGGCCGAGCTGGAGCTGCACGCGACGCTCACCGTGACCAAAGACGGGATGCATGTCGATTTCACGGGCACGTCCGGGTGTTCTAAGAAGGGCATCAACGTGCCTTTGAACTATGCGACCGCCTATACGGTCTTTGCCCTGCGTTGCATCGTCGGGCCGGATATCCCGAACAACGCAGGCTCGCTGGAACCTTTCACGGTGGACGGCCCCAAGGGTTGCATCCTGAACGCCCAGCATCCGGTGCCGGTGGCCATGCGGCATACGCTGGGGCAGGTCACACCGGATCTGGTTCTGGGCTGCCTGCATCAGGCGTTGCCCGAACAGGTGCCTGCCGAAGGGGCCTCGTGCATGTTCGACCTGCCAATGCGCCACGCTCCCGAAGTGGCGGCGAATGGCGGGCGCGAATTTGCCATCGAACCCGTTCACAATGGCGGCACCGGGGCGCGGCCCCACGCGGATGGCCTGTCTGCGACGGCCTACCCTTCGGGGGTGTTCGGCTCGCAGGTCGAAATAACCGAAAGTGTCGCCCCGGTGATCATGTGGCGACGAGAATTGTTGCCCGACTCGGGCGGCGCGGGCCAGTACAGGGGAGGATTGGGTCAGCGGATCGAGATGACGTCTGCCAACGATGCCCCCTTCATCGTCTTCCTGTCGGTCGAACGTCTGAAATTTCCGGCTCTGGGCCGCATGGGTGGCCTGCCCGGCGCGCCGGGGCGTATCCGGTTCCGCGATGGCGGCGCAGACATTCCGGGTAAGGGTGAGCTACGTGTGGAAAGTGGCGACTACCTGATCTTCGACACACCCGGCGGCGGCGGCTTTGGCGATCCGGCCGCGCGCGACCCAGAGGCGCTGGCGCTGGACCTCAGGCGCGGGCTGGTCACAGAAGAAGGTGCCAAAGCCTATGGGGGTGCTTCATGATCCGCGCGGTTGATCACATTCGTGCCATGGCGGCCTATGCGCTGGCCGATATGGGTGGGCCGGACACTGTATCTCTGGCCCAGAATGAAAGCGCCTTTCCGGTCAGCCCTGCCGCAATTGCGGCAAGGCAGGCGGCATTGCACCGGATGCCGCTTTATCCCGATCCCGACTGGTCGGACCTGCGCGCCGCCATCGCTCAGGTGCACGGGGTACCAGCCGACAACATCCTGTGCGGTGCCGGATCGATGGAGTTGATCGGCTGCCTGATCCGCGCCTATTCAGGGCCGGGCGACCATGTATTGGGCACGGATTACGGCTATGCCTATGTGGCCTCAGCCACGGCGCAGGTGCGGGCAGACTATGTGAAAGCGCGCGAGGTTGATCTGACCGTCTCGGTCGATGACATTCTGGCCGCTGTCACGCCTGAAACCCGGATCGTCTTTGTCTGCAACCCCGGCAACCCGACCGGCACCCTGATCCCGAATGCCGAGATCATCCGCCTGCGCAACACCCTGCCCGGGAACGTGCTGCTGGTGGTCGATCAGGCCTATGCCGAATTCGCCGATCGCGACCACGACCCGGCTGAAATCTTTGCCCTCGTCGCACGTGGGGATACTGCGGTTATACGCACCTTCTCAAAGGCTTACGGTCTGGCGGGCGCGCGCGTGGGTTGGGGTCTGTTCCCGTCAGAGGTCGCGATTGAGCTGCGAAAGCTGCTCAACCCCAACAACGTATCGACCCTCTCTCAGGCCATGGCAACGGCAGCGATGCAGGATCAGCCCCACATGTGCGACACGGTTGCCAGAACCGCCACCATCCGGGATCGCTTTGCCGACGGGTGCCGGGAGCTGGGATTATCTGTTCCGCGCAGCCACACCAATTTTGTCCTGATCCGCTTTGCCGATGCCGCGACGGCGCAAAAAGCGGATGCCGCGTTGCGCAAAGCGGGTTTGCTCATGCGCGGAATGGGCGGCTATGGCCTCGCGGATTGCCTGCGCGCCACGATCTGCGACACGGCAGTGATGGAGCGCTGCCTGACTGTTCTGAAAGAGGTGACGTCATGACCTTTGAAACCCGGACACGGGCCAAAATCGGGGTGCTGGTGCCCTTTACCAACACCAATCTCGAAGCTGACATGATGCTGATGCGCTGCCCGGACACGACGGTGCATTTTCAGCGAATGGGTGGCTATGACGTGGATGAGATCCCCGGATCGGATCAGATGGCGGGTCTGGGGGCCTCGGATATCGGCCACGACCTCAAGATGATCTCGGGCGTTCGGCCCGATGTGGTGCTCTATGGCTGTACCTCGGCCACGCTGACCCATGGCCCGTCCTTTGACCACCAGCTGTCGCAGGACATCAGGGCCGCGTCGGGGGCGGTGTGTATTACCGCCGCTGGGGCGCTTGTTGCTGCGATCCATGCGCTTGGCGTGTCCCGGGTCGGTTTTTCTTCGCCCTATCTGGGCGAGATCAACACGCAGGCCATGGATTTTCTGACGCAGAACCGGATCACAACGGTGAAATGTGCCGATATCGGCCGCGAGCTGGGCAATTACGGGCAGGGCGAACTGACCCCGGACGAGGTTTTCGACCTTGCCATGCAGGCCGACCACCCAAAGGCCGAGGCCGTTATACTCAGCTGCACCGACATGCGCGCGGTCGAGGCCATAGACCGGATCGAAGCGGCCCTTGATAAACCTGTTGTGACGTCCAATCAGGCCATGATGTTTGCCCTGATGCGGGCGCTTGACCTGCCAAGGCACGGGACTGTTCCGGGGCGGTTGTTTGATCTGCTATAGCCTTGGGTTAGGCAAAAGCATGGAACCCGCCCCGGTCGGCTGCCCGCATCAAAGGCGGGAGCGCACCGGCATATGGGGCGGGTATTCCAGCCCACCCAACGCGCCGTGTCGCAGACGTGACTGTATTTACGTCGCAAAAGAACAAGATACCGCGCCTTCTACGCCATAGTCGGAATAAGGACCGCTCGGGATTGAAGCACATGTTGAACCAGCCGCACAGTCACGGGAAATTTGGCCTGCCCCGCGGGGAAACCATCTTAGGCTTGTCTGAAACATCATACGTTCACAAAATACAAAGGTGCCTCTTTTCATGAGCCAAATTTCGGAAAATCTGCTGAACCAGATCCGCGACCGTTTTGCCCAGATCGATCACTGCCCCGAACAGGGCGAGCGGATATTTTTCGAAAACGCCGGCGGGGCTTTGACACTGAAATCCGTGCTGGACAGCTCGGCACGTCACGCCGCAATCCCCGACAATCAGGGGCGCGACAATCCGGGGTCTCATGCGCTGGTTGCCACGATCAACGCTGCCAAGGCTGATATGCGGGATTTCATGAATGCACCCGGTGGTCAGTTCTTTGTCGGTGAAAGCGGCACCGAACTTCTGTTCCGGCTGATCATGAACGCCTGTCTGGGAACCGGTCCGGGGATTGTGCTGGGGTCGACACTGGAACACCCCGCCACACGGTCAGCCTGTGATCGTTGGGCTCGCATCGCCGGGCAGACCCATGTGCTGGTGCCCCACGATGACGATACCGGCACCGTGACAGCCGACGCCTATGCTGCGGCCGTCACCCCCGACACCAAAGTGGCGACAATCCTGCACACCTCACCGGTGACGGGCATGGGCGTCGATGTGGCCGCTGTTTCGCAGGCGATCCGCGCCGTGGCGCCAGACTGTTTCATCATTGTCGATGGCATCCAGCACGCCGCCCATGGCCAGATCGACCTCAGCGCGTATGACGTCGACGGCTACGTGATCTCGCCCTACAAGGTGTTTTCGCGCCATGGCTACGGCGTTGCGTGGATTTCCGACCGGCTGACGCGGCTTGAACACAATGCCCTGTTGGACGGTCCGGCAGATAACTGGGAAATGGGCACGCGCGATACAGGGGCCTATGCGACCATGTCCGACGTTGTGTCTTACTTCGAATGGCTTGGCAGTCAGGTCAGCGACGCCACCGACCGGCGTGCCAGATTTCTGGCAGCGGGCGAAGCCATCCACGCGCAGGAAAAGGCACTGACCGACGCGATGATCCACGGCACCGGCAACCTGAGCGGTCTGGCCGAGATGGAGAAGGTCACGATTCTGGGCGGTGCCGACAACCCCGCTCGCGAAGGGCTGGTGTCGCTGCGCGTTCAGGGTGTGGCCTCGGCGGATGTCGTCAAACGGCTGAACGATGAGGGTATTCGCACCCATTTGCGCAAGGCCGACCATTACTCTGGCAACATATTGACACCGCTGGGTTATGACGCCTGCGTCCGGGTCTCGATGTGCCACTACAACTCAATCGGCGAAGTCGCCAGATTTCTGGCTGTCATGAAAGAAATCGCCGCCTGAGCTACGGCGGACCAAGGGACATGCACTCATGAAAACTCATGCACAAGCTGTCGTGATCGGAGGGGGCCTTGCCGGCTGTTCGATCCTGTACCATCTGGCCAAGCTTGGCTGGACCGACGTTGTCTTGCTGGAACGGAACGAGTTGACCTCCGGCTCGACCTGGCACGCAGCGGCGAATATCCACGGGTTGCACGACAACAACAACATCACCCGCATCCAGCACTATACGATGAATCTGTATAAACAGCTGGAACAGGAAACCGGCCAAAGCTGCGGCGTATTCCAGCCCGGCTCGCTCTATCTGGCCCAGACCGAAGAGCGTGAGCACCAGCTGCGCCTGCAAGAGGCGAAAGCCCGGTTTTATGGTCTGAACTTCTACGAAGTCAGCCGTGAAGAAGCCAAGGAACTGCACCCGCTGGCGCAGTTCGATGACATCCGCTGCATCATGTACGAACCCGATGGCGGCAATGTCGACCCGTCGGGCGTGCCGCATGCCTATGCCGCCGGGGCCCGTGCGATGGGGGCCACTATTGAACGGTTCTGCCCGGTGACAGCGACCGAAAAACAGCCCGACGGCAGCTGGATCGTGCGCACGCCCAAAGGCGACATTCACACGCAATGGGTTGTCAACGCCGCCGGTCTCTGGGGCCGCGAGGTAGCGGCGCTGGCGGGTCTGACCCTGCCGCTGCAACCGACCGAGCATCAGTATTTCGTGACCGAAAGCATCGACGAGGTCGCCAGTCTGGGCCGTCGTTTGCCCTCGATCGCTGACCGCGACGGCGAATATTACTTCCGGCAGGAAGGCAACGGCCTTCTGATCGGGGCCTATGAGAAAGATATGAAGTTCTGGGCCGAGGACGGCACGCCGCTCGACTTCGCGCATGATTTGTTCCCCGACGATCTGGACCGGATCATGGAAAACGTCATCCGCGCCACCGAACGCGTGCCAGTTGCGGCCACTGCCGGGGTGAAACGCGTGATCAACGGCCCGATGATCTGGTCGCCCGACGCCAACATGCTCTGGGGGCCGGTGCCCGAGCTGAAGAACTATTTCCTCTGCGGCGGTCTGATCCCCGGCTTCTCGCAATCCGGGGGCTTGGGTCTGCTGGCGGCGCAATGGATGATCGAGGGCGAGCCGCAATACGACATGTTCGCCTGGGATCTGGCCCGGTTTGGCGACTGGGCCGACAAGAAATTCACCAAGGCCCGCGTTCGGGATGCCTACACCCACCGCTTCAAGATCCATTTCCCCAACGAGGAACGCAGCGCAGGCCGCCCGGCCCGTATACGCCCCGCCTATGAGATGCAGAAGCAGATGGGCTGCGTCTTTGGCCTTAATTGCGGCTGGGAACATCCGCTCTGGTTCGCCGATGAGCCCGAGGTGGAAGAGACCACCGGCTTTACCCGCCAGAACTGGTGGAAGCCCGTGGGCCGAGAGGTGCAGATGCTGCGCGACAGCGTGGGCCTGATCGACATTTCGAACTTCGCCAATTACGTGATCAAGGGCCCCGGTGCCCATGACTGGCTGGACCGTCTGGTGGCCAATCGGGTGCCTGCCGAAGTGGGGCGCAGCTGTCTGACGCCGTTGATCTCGGTTCGCGGTGGCGTGGCGGGCGATTTCACCATCACCAAGCTGGCCGAGGATGAATACATGATGATCGGGTCAGGCATGGCCGAACGCTATCATCAGCGCTTCTTTCAAATGGTGGAAATGCCCGAGGGCACAACTCTTGAGGTCGCCACCGACCGCATCGCAGGGTTCAACATCGCAGGCCCCAGGTCACGCGAAGCGCTGGCACGCCTGACCAATACCGATCTGTCGAACGAGGCGTTCCGCTTCATGCGGTCGCAGAAAATCACGGTTGCTGGTGTCGAATGCGTGGCCATCCGGGTCAGCTTTACCGGCGATCTGGGCTGGGAACTGCACTGCGCCGAGGGGGATCAGGTGGCGCTCTACACCGCCCTGCTTGAGGCTGCCAAAGACTGTGGTGGCGGTCCGGTGGGCGGGCGCGCGCTGGGGGCGCTGCGGATCGAAAAGGGCTATGGCTCGTGGGGGCGCGAGTATTCTCAGGAATACTGGCCGCAAGAGGTCAGGCTGGCAGGTCTGATCAAGCTGGACAAGGATTTCCTGCACAAAGACGCCTATCTGTCCGTCAAGGACAACCCCGCGCGCGAGGTGCTGTCCGTCTTCGAACTGGATGTGACCGCAGATGCCGACGCAACCGGGGGTGAGCCGATCTTTACCCCCGACGGCGCGCCCGTGGGTCGTGTCACGTCGGGGGCGTTCGGCTATTCGGTCGGGAAATCGCTGGCGCTGGGGTTCCGCAACCCAAACAGGGCACAGCCGGGCGATGAGGTGGTCATTCAGGTCATCGGCAAACCGCACAAGGCGCGCGTACTGGCCGAGGCACCGTTTGACCCGACAGGCGCCAGACTGCGGTGTTAACGCTCAAAACCCGTCTACAGGCAGGCAAGGCCAATAAGACGCTCCTAAAGATGTCTCGTCTCGGCCCTTCAGGCGACTTCATCTTTTTCCAAATACTCCCGCCGGAGGCGCCCGAACTCACCCACCAGCGCATTGCGGGCGCCACTCTTGCGCCACCGGGTCACAAATGCGCAGGCAATCCACCGCGCGTGCAGCGATCTGGGACACGATATCCATCAGGGTGTCGGGCTTCAGATAAAACGCAGGAACCGGGGGCAGGATGATGGCCCCCATTTCTGCCGCCGCCGTCATGTTGCGCAAATGGGCCAGCGTCAGCGGTGCTTCGCGTGTCAGTAAAACCAACGGCCTGCGTTCCTTGAGCTGAACACTGGCGGCGCGCGTCAGCAGGTTATCGTCCAGCCCATGCGCAATCGCGGCAAGCGTTCGCATGGAACAGGGCGCAACGATCATGCCGGATACCGGAACCGACCCGGACGCAATGCTGGCACCGATATCGGCGCTCGGGTGATGCCGCGTCACCAGTTGCCGCAGGTTTTGCAAAGAATCCGGGCCGCATTCCTGCGCAAGGGTTCGCATCCCGGCTGCGCTGACCACAAGATCGGTCTCGATATCCGATGATGCCAGACACCGGGCCACGGCAAGGCCCAACGCCGCGCCCGACGCACCGGATACCCCCAAAACAACACGGGCGTTTGTCATGCTCTCAGCTCCGGCATCAATCGGCTTACAAGGTCTTCCGCAAAGGCGTGATCTCCATCCGCAGTGTGCATCACCGTCCCCCATTCCCGCTGCGTTTCACTGCCCAGTTTCGTCGTGGCGTCGATGCCAATTTTTCCGGCCAGACCGGGTTCGGGTGATGCGAAATCCAAATAATCCATAGGTGTCCTGTCCAGCACCATCACATCCCGGCCCGGGTCCATGCGTGTGGCAAGCGCCCAGGCAATATCCTCCCAGTTTCGTGGATCGATATCGGCATCGACCGCGATGATCATTTTCGTATAGCTGAATTGCGGCAGCATTCCCCACAGGGCCATCATCACGCGCCGGGCCTGCCCCGGATATCGTTTGTCGATGGCAACGATTGCCATACGATAGGAACAGGCGGCGGGCGGCAGCCAAAGATCGTGGATTTCGGGGATCTGCGCACGGATGGTCGGCAGGGCCAGGTGGTTGAACACCTCGCCAATGATCGACGGCTCGTCCGGTGGCCGCCCGGTATAGGTCGAAAGATACAGCGGCGTGTCCCGATGGGTGACAGCGCTGACCTGCATCACCGGAAAGGGTTCAGCCGGGTTGTAATAGCCGGTATGATCCCCAAAAGGCCCCTCGGGGGCGGTTTCGCTTGGTGAAACCCAACCTTCCAGAACAATCTCGGCCTCTGCAGGGACCAGCAGGGGGATGGTTCTGGCCGGGATCAGATGTGGGCGCTTCTGGTTCAGGGCTCCGGCAAATGTCAGCTCGGATACCGCCTCTGGCAGCGGGAGGGCCGCCGACAACAAAGTCGCGGGGTTTGCGCCCAGCACAATGGCGACGGGCATCTTTTCGGCGCACCTCGCCCAGCTTCGGTGATGCGCCGCGCCACCGCGATGGGGCAGCCAGCGCATGATGACACGGTTCCGGTCCAGCACCTGAATGCGGTAAACCCCCGCGTTATAGCCTTGCGCCGCGTTGGGATCGCTGCCGTAGGGCCGGGTAAGGACCACGGGCCATGTGATCAGCGGCCCGACATCACCGGGCCAGTGCGTCTGGACCGGCAGCGCTGTCAGGTCCACATCCGCCCCGCTGTGGCAGACGCTTTGAACCGGGGCAGTTCTGACCAGTTTCGGCCGGGTCGACAGGGCCGCCTTCAGCATCGGCCATCTGGCCAGCGCGTCCCGCACCCCGTCCGGCGGCGTCGGGGCTCGCAGCGCGGCGAGAAAGGCGCCCAGATCGTCCAGCCCGTCGGGTGTGACACCCAGCCCGGCGGCAACCCGCTCTGCCGTTCCGAACAGGTTGACGACGACCGGGGTATCGAGCCGATCAGTGGACACGTCTGTCGGGTGGTCAAATTGCAGAACCGGTCCGCCCGCCTCAAGTACGGCGCGGTGAACAGCGGTCATCTGGTGGCGTACGGAAACCGGATCAGGGATGCGCCTGAACTGTCCGGTGTCCTCGCACCATTTCAGAAAATGCCGAAGGCTGGGATATTGCGGCAGGGTGCGAATGGGGTTGCTCCGACGGTGGTGTCCACCCTCTAGCAACGAAAGCGAGGGGTCGAATTGACAACCGTCAAGTCACCCCTGCCGCGATCGTCCTAGGAAGGCATCCAAGGTCACAATGTTGAGACAGCAGGAGGTCTTATTGCCCGTTCCTGAGAACACGATACCGCGCTGCCCGGCGGCTTTGGCGGCGATGCTTCGGATAGCGCCGCTTGCCCCCTTATCACTGTCGCTGACGGTCTTCACGCGCCAGTTGGCAAAGAAAAACCCGGAAATGTTTCAACGGCTTGGCGCATACGGAAGATCAGTTTTCGTTCTTGATCCGACGGATTTGCCTGTTGTCCTGCTGCTTGATCCGAATGGCGGTGCCCCAAAGGTGACACTGACCCGGCGCGGCGGGACAGGGGTTGCGCGTATTTCCGGCCCTCTGGCGGCCCTTCTTGGGCTGGTTCACGGCGCGTTTGACGGCGATGCGCTGTTCTTCTCACGTGATCTGGTGATCGAGGGCGATACGGCTGCGGCGCTGGCGCTGCGCAATGCAATCGACGACGCGGAACTGGACCTCGCGCACGAGGCCGAAGCCCTCTCCGGCCCGCTTGCGCGCCCGCTCAAGCAGCTCATCGCGTTGGTGGAACGTCGAACCGGCCTGTACCTGACCCGACCGGAAGACGCTGTACTATGGTAATGGAAATCGTCTGCCCGGCAGGAACGCCCGCCGCTTTGCGCGCAGCCGTCAAGGCCGGGGCGCATACGGTCTATTGCGGCTTCAATGATGAAACCAATGCGCGCAACTTTCCCGGTCTGAACTTTGACCGGGCCGAAATGCGCGCGGGCGTTGCCTTTGCCCATGACCACGGGGCCAGGGTGCTGGTTGCGATCAACACGTTTCCCCGCGCCGGCAACGAAGCAATCTGGCACCGCGCCGTGGCCGATGCGGAAACCTGCGGCGTGGATGCCGTGATCCTCGCCGATATTGGGTTGCTGGATTATGCCGCGTGCAATCATCCGGGGCTGCGCAGGCACCTGTCCGTGCAGGCCGCAGCCGCAAATGCCGATGTGATCAACTTCTATGCCGAAACTTTTGGCGTCAAACGCGTAGTCCTGCCGCGCGTGCTGTCGGTTCCCGAAATCGCCGCCATCAACGCCGAAACAGAAGTCGAGACCGAGGTTTTTGTGTTCGGCGGGCTCTGTGTGATGGCCGAAGGTCGCTGTTCGCTGTCTTCTTATGCCACCGGGCTGTCTCCGAACATGAATGGCGTCTGTTCGCCCGCCAGCCATGTTGAATACCAGAACGACAAGGGCGCGTTGAACACCCGTCTGGGTGGCTACCTGATCCACCGAGTCGAACGAAACCAGCCTGCACCTTACCCGACATTGTGCAAAGGGTGCTTTTCCGCAGGTGAAAAGACGGGCCACCTGTTCGAAGACCCCGTCAGCCTGAACGCGGAACGGCTGATCCCGCGATTGCAGAAGGCCGGTGTTACCGCGCTGAAGATCGAAGGGCGCCAGCGTTCGAAATCCTACGTCGCGCAGGTGGTTCGGAATTTCCGCGCCGCTGTCGACGCGCTTGAGGCCGGACGCCCTCTGCCCGAGGGGATGCTGGCCCGTTTGTCCGAAGGCCAGGCCATGACAACCGGCGCCTACAAAAAAACCTGGAGATAGCGCGATGGAACTGACCGTTGGCCCCAACCAGTTTTTCTGGCCCGCCGAAAACTGGACATCCTTTTATGAGGATCTGGCCCAAACCCCCGTCGACCGCATCGTGCTGGGTGAGCTGGTTTGCTCCAAGCGCCTGCCGTTTTATCAGGACCGGATTCCCGACGCGATTGCCCGGCTGGTTGAGGCAGGCAAACAGGTTGCGCTGACCAGTCTTGCACTGGTGACGCTCAAGCGTGAACGCAAGCTGACCGCCGATCTGGCGGATCTGGGGGTCACGGTCGAGATCAACGACCTGACCGCGCTGGCGCATCTGCCCGAAAACACCGATTTCGATGTCGGACCGCTGATCAATGTCTATAACGAAGGCACATTTGCATGGCTGGCGTCACGCGGGGCGCGTCGCATATGCCTGCCGCCGGAACTGCCAATCGCCTCGGTCAGGGTTCTGGCACAGGCCGCCGCCAGTTTGGGTGTCGCGGTCGAGGTTTGGGGCCACGGTCGCCTGCCGCTGGCCATCTCCGGCCGGTGTTACCATGCGCGCCTGCATGGGCGCAGCAAGGATAATTGCCAGTTTGCCTGCGAAAACGATCCCAACGGGCTGGATGTGCTGACCGGCGATGGACAGCCGTTCATGGCCATGAACGGTGTGCAGACCCTGTCAGACAGCTATGCCTGCACGGATCACCAGATCGAGTTGCTGCAAAGCGCGGGCGTCTCGGCCCTGCGACTGTCGCCGCAATCTCAGGGGTTCCCAAGGCTTTGCGCGCTCTACCGTCAGCGGCTGGATGGTCAACTTGACCGGGGCGATCTGGAACATGCCCTGCGCACGGACGATCCCGGTATAAGGCTAAGCGATGGGTTCCTGACCGGCGCATCCGGTGCTGAATGGTCGGGTTCGGCACGCGTGTCCACCGAAGCGGCACGCTGATCATTCTGGAAAAGTCCGGCATCCGTGGGCGAATGTTTGAGGCGACCAGAGGAAGCGATCCGAAACATCCACGGATCGTCCTGCGCAGTCAGGTGGTCACTGGCAGACGTTGCCGCACCAGTTCGGCCCACAGGTTTGCCCCCAATGGCAGCAGCGCGTCGTTGAAATCATAATCGTCCGCGTGCAGGGGGCGGCCATTCGACCCCTCGGTTCCATTGCCGATCAGCAGAAAACACCCCGGAACCGCAGCCGCAAATTCCGCGAAATCCTCGGAAAACGACATGGCAGTCCGGTCGCCGTCAACCTCAAGGCCCAGCGTTTTTGCTGCTGAAACCACATGGGTTGCGGCGTCGGCATCGTTGATTGCCTCGATGAATTCGGTCCGGATTTCCACCGTCACCGCGACACCATGGCTTTCCGCCAGGCCCGCCGCGATCTGCCGCATATGGTTTTCAATCCGCGCGCGGTCATCGGGGGACATCGCCCGTGCGTCCCCTTTCAACACTGTTCGACCCGGCAGGACGTTGCGCTGCCCATCGGTGATGAACTCGGTCACGGAAACGACCGCGCCAGACAATGGGGCAAGCTTTCGCGAAACGATGGTTTGCAAGGCCAGAACAAGCTCTGCTGCGGGCGTGATTGTCTCGCGCCCGACATGGGGCATCGAGGCATGGCCGCCCTGACCGGTGATGGTGATCTCGAATAGGCTTTCGCTGCAACAAATGACACCGGCGCGGGTTGAAACCCGCCCGACGGGTTCGCCCGGCAGATTGTGCGCGCCATAGATTTCGTCAATCGGAAAATCCCGCAGGACGCCTTCCTCAATCATCGCCCGCGCGCCCAGCCCGTGCTCCTCGTTGGGCTGGAACAGGAAGACAACGGTGCCGTCAAAGCCCTGATCCCTGGCCAAAAGCTCGGCCGCGCCCAGCAGCATCGTCGTATGGCCGTCATGGCCGCAGGCATGCATCACGCCCGGGTTCCGAGACTTGTAGGCAAAGCTGTTGGCTTCGGTAATGGGCAGCGCGTCGAAATCCGCGCGCAGACCGATGGACCGGTTGCCATGGCCCGCGCGCAGAACACCAACAACGCCGACACCTTCATGCACCTCGATGCCAAGGCTTCTCAGGTGATCGGCGATCCGGGCCTTGGTCCAGTCCTCCTGAAAGCCAAGCTCGGGGTTACGGTGAAACTCATGCCGCAGGGCGCGCAGGTTTTCGGAAAAACTCGTCATGGCAACACTCCTTCATCCTGCTTTCTTGCGCCCTTGCTACAGGATTTTGCAATCTCGCTCAAAGATCGGTTCCGATTGATGCAAGTTGTCCCCGGATGAGCGCCCTGAACAGTTTCGATCCTGTGAACCCACACACCTCAAGACGGGCAGGTCTGTAAACCATTCTGCGCCTACATCCCGTTGCGGGGGATGACATAAGACTGTTCGTCCTCAAAGATCAGATCGTCACCCGACCACGCCTTTAGGCGCGCGGTCAGGTGAAATTCGGTCGCTGTCGCCGTTTGTTCGGAACAGGTCCAGATCTTGGCTGACCAACCCTCGCGGTCGAAACCGGCGGTTTGCTCCATTGTGGCCACTGCCGACAACGGATCACCCGGCTGGATGGTGTAGCGTCGATCCGACATATCGCTCAGCACCGTGCCGATATCGTCAAGGCGAATATCGCCCACCGGCCCAAAGACACCCCCGTCAAGGAAATACCTGTGTGTCACCGCGCCATTGGTCAGATCGGTGTGAACCGAACGCTCCATCGAGCCGGAGCGAACGTTCGTCTTCCGCGGGGCGACGTCGGAACCCTGAGGTTCCGGCAGCGGGCGTGGGGCTGGCGCGTCATCTCGCTGGCTGCGCGTGGGCAGGATCAGCCGCGACGTGCCGGGTCGGATCGTCAGCGTAACCGGCTCCGGCGCTGGCCACAGAACCGGCCAATAGGCAGACGCGATTTGCAGAACGATGCGATGACCCGCCAATACCCGATAACCGGTTCCATAAAGCGGGACAGTCACGTGCAAATCTTCGCCGGGTGTAATCGGTGTCGGTTCAGTGTCGCTGATCCGGTGCGTCAGGTTGCAGAACCCGCGTGCAATCAGCGTCTGTGCGCCGTCCGGGGCCTCATCCACCAGCAGGGCCGCAACAAAGCCCTGCGCCCGATCGGCAGAAACTGTCAGGTCTACCGAGGGCTGGCCCAGAATATCTATGGGCTTTTCCAAGGGCTTTGCTTTGAATTGCAGCGCCCCTGCGGCCTCGATCCGGCAATCTGCTGCCATATCTCCGGGTATTGCAAAGGAACACATGTCGCCCGCTGCGGCCCCGAAATTCTGTGGCGAACAGACCGACATCTCCCCGCCCGACCCGGTGGAGGCGTCCAGCGTTCCGTCATTCAGCCACAAGGGCTGGTCCTTGACATTTGGCGATGGCCAGCTCGGCTCTTCGATCCACCGCCCCTCGCGGTGTACATGAGTTCCGGACGGGGCGGCACTGTCTTGCAGGAAAAACCGCAGCGGCGGCTCGTCCATCAGGCCGGTGTCGATCCCCTTCAGCCAATGGTCCCAGAACCGGATTACCTCGCCGACGAAATCGACCCGGGGCCCCGGCACCCCTTCTTGCGGATACAGATGCGCCCAGGGGCCCATCAGGATCTTGACCGGCCCGCTCAGGTGTTCCGCGATGCGGAACGGCGTGTCGCGATACAGGTCCATCCATCCGCCAAAGAAATACACCGGCACATCGACATCCGCATAGTTTTCGCAGATCGAGCCGCGCCGCCACATGTCATCATGGGTCTGATGTTCCAGCCACATGGCGGGCCAGAATTCGACCCCCTCCAACCGTGCGCGCCACATGTCGATCCAGCGATCCGCGCCCACAATCTCGGGGTCGGGCGGCATGGCATTGTACAGCTGCATGATCGAGCCCCACCAGAAATTGTCATTGGCCAGACAGCCGCCGTAAAAGTGAATATCCTCGCGCCAGCGGTCATCCGTTCCCATCACCGGCGCAATCGCCTTCAGCGCAGGCGGGCGGGTCGCGGCCACCTGAAAGGCGTTATACGCCCCCCAGCTTTTGCCAAACATTCCGACATTTCCGTCGCACCAGTCCTGATCTGCAATCCACTGGATGATGTCGTGTCCATCCTGAATCTCCTGATGCGAATACTCATCCTCGGGGATCCCGTCGCTGTCGCCATAACCGCGGATATCCACCCGGATCGACGCATAGCCTGCTGCGGCGAAATGCGGATGCATACTTTCATCCCGCATCCGGGTGCGATCCCGGCGGCGATAGGGGATGTATTCCAGAACACAGGGAACAGGCGTTGTTCGCGCCGATCCGGGCAGCCAAAGCCGGGCCGCAAGTTTTGCGCCGTCCGGCATGGGAATCCAAACGGTTTCGATGACCTCTGTGTTGCTCATGTCCGGTCCTTTGACTGACTGTCAGGTGAAAGGCTGCTTGTGGTGTGCTTCATTGATCTCACCACCGAAGCCCCAAGCGCAGCGCATCGTAAATGGCGGCATGCGTGTTACGTGATGAAACGGCATCTCCGATCCGGTACAGATCAAACCCGGCCTCTGGGACAGATTGCGGAAACACGGGGCCGGACCCGCTAACCAGCGCTTCATAATCCACGGCGCCCAGGTTGCGCGACAGCGGTTTCAGGTCGAAGTACAGATCATCCAGCGGCAAAACACCCTGATTGACAACCACCTGATCATACAGGCGCTTTTCTGTCAGGTCCGAGTAATCCGTTCCAATGGCTGCCTCCAGCTGATTGCCTGATCGCACCAGTGATTTCAGCGTCCGGGCGACTGTGAACACGGCTCCGGTCTTTTGCAGGGCCCGCATGTAGGGCACCAGGTTCATTCCCATGATTTCGGGGGCAAAACTTCGGTCGCGGGTCATGATTTCTACCCGCCCGCCCGCTTTTGCGATAGCCTCAGCCGCCATCAGGGCCGGGTGATCCCCCGCATCGTCATAGATAAGGACATTGTCGCCGGGGCGCACATCACCGGTCAGGATATCCCAGGCAGTAACCGCCAGATCGTTACCCGCCTCCAGAACCGTCACCTCGGGCAACCCGCCGGTTGCGATCACCACCATGTCCGGCGCAAGCGCGGTTACAGCATCGGCGTCCGCAAAGGTGTTGAACCGAAATGTCACGTCGCGCGCCGCGCATTGGGCCATGCGCCAGTCGATGATCCCGATCATCTCGGCCCGGCGTCGGGATTGCGCGGTCAGCCGCACCTGACCGCCGGGTTCGGGCGCGGCCTCAAGAACGGTGACGTCATGCCCGCGCTCGGCCGCAACCCGCGCGGCCTCAAGCCCGCCGGGGCCTGCGCCCACAATCACCGCGCGGCGGCGCGTTTCAGCGGCGGGGATCACATGCGGCATCGACAATTCGCGCCCGGTGGCCGGGTTGTGGATGCACAGCGCCTCACCCGCCTGATAAATGCGGTCAAGACAATAGGTGGCGCCAACGCAAGGCCGGATGTCCTCTTCCCGTCCGGCCCGGATTTTGGCAACGATCATCGGATCGGCCATATGTGCGCGGGTCATGCCGACCATGTCCAGCAGGCCCGAGGCCACCGCATGCCGTGCCGTTGCCACATCGGGAATGCGCGCGGCGTGAAAGGTCGGCATCCCAACCTCGGCCCTCACGCGCCCGGCGAAATCCAGATGGGGTGCGCTTTTCATGCCCTGAACCGGGATCACGTCCGTCATGGCCGGGTCGGTATGAATACGCCCGCGAATAATGTTCAGGAAATCGACCTGACCACTGTCACGCAGCCTTCGGGCAATCTCCAGCCCTTCCGCTTCGGTGATGCCGCCCTTTTCCACCTCGTCGGCGGTGTAACGGACCCCTATGATGAAATCGCGCCCGACGCGGTCGCGGATTGCATCCAGAACCATGAAGCCAAAGCGCAACCGGTTGTCCAGATTGCCCCCAAAAGGCGCGTCCATCCGATTGGTCATCGGCGACCAGAACTGATCGATCAGATGGCCATAGGCCTGCAATTCAATTCCATCCAGCCCGGCGGCCTGCATCCGTTCGGCAGCATCGGCGTAATCGGTCACAATCCGCGCGATGTCGAAATCTTCCATCTTCTTGGCAAAGGCCCGGTGCGCCGGTTCCCGGTCGTGCGACGGCGACAGGGATGGCAGCCAGTCACCCTTGTTCCAGCCCGTGCGCCGCCCCAGATGGGTCAGCTGGATCATCACCGCACAGCCATGGGCATGGCAGGCATCCGTCAGCTCCGCCATCCAGCGGACCACCTCGTCCTTGTAAGCTAGGATATTGTTGAACGCAGGCGGGCTGTCGCGGCTGACAACGGCCGACCCCGCCGTCATGGTCATCGCAACCCCCGCTTTGGCCCGCACCTCGTGATAGGCACGATAGCGTTCCGTCGGCATCCCATCTTCGGGATAGGCGGGTTCGTGGCTGGTCGTCATGATCCGGTTTTTCAGCGTCAGGTGCTTTAGCTGATAAGGTTGCAGCAAGGCATCGCGGCTCATGATAGCGCCTCGTGATCGGTTTGAGTGCGCAAGGCGGCAACAGGGTCGGATGACATGCGGCTCTCCGGTTGTCTGGGGGCAAGAGGTGAGGGTCTTTGCCGATTGAAATCAAACTGGAATTGCCAAGTCAAATTTGTTTTCAATCGGACGTTTTCGACCCATTTTCCTCATGCCTTTCGCCGTAGTGGACAGGACAAGCGCGGCCGCGCGCCCCCGGCTGGCGCATGTCATCGGTTAATAAACGGGGTGCCCTTGCGCAAACATGCGACAAGGCCGGGCTCAGGGCACGTCGGAATGAACGCTCAGCAGGGTTTCCAGAAACAGCTTGGCCGCACGTGTCGGATCCGGATGTTTCCGTGTCACCGCCGCAAAGCGCGTTCTGTATTTGATTTCCTGCGGCATCACCTGCCTCATAAGCCCCTGTTCGACAAATTCCTGCGCCAGATGGTCCGGAAGAAAGCCCAGATAGCTGCCTGACAGAATAAGAATTGCAAGAGCCTGCTCGTTTTGCACTTTGGCAGCGCGCCGAAACCCCAGTTGCTGGCCATAGATCAGGTTGGGCGAGTTCACGTTCAGACCCGCATAGTTGAACGCCTGAATGTCCCGCAGGCTCAGCGTGTCAGCGGACTGGCTGAACAACGGATTGGCCTGCCCGCAATACAGAAACATGTTTTCCCCATAAAGCGGCGCATAATGCAGGCTTGCCGAGGGGCGGTGCAGGGCGATGATCCCGACATCCAGCTGCCCGCTGATAACCATGGTCTCAATGACGTTGGGCGGTTCGATCGACAACTCGATCTGGATGGCAGGGGCGGCTTCGTTGAACCTGTGAATGGCGCGGGCAAGGCGCGCTTCTGGGTTCGTGGTACACTGATCGAACAACGCCACGCGGATACTTCCTGCCAGTTGCTGCTTGATCTCGTTGACTTCGGTTCTGAACTGAGAAACCGAAATCAGCAGGTCTTCTGTCGCGGCCAGCACTTTTTCGCCGTCTTCAGTCAGGGAAAAACCCGCCGGGCCACGGTTGCACAGCTTCAAGTCCAGCCGCAGCTCCAGATCCGATATGTGTTTCGAGATTGTTGACTTCCCGATGTTGAGCTCATTTTCCGCCGCTGAAAACCCTCCGCTTTCCGCAACGGTTTTGAAAACCCGAAGAAGGCGGATGTCCGTGTCCCCGATGCGGGTGGCCAGTGGGTTTTGTCTCATATTATAAGTTCGACATTTGTGAAACCTTTCACGCAAATATTAACAACGACGAAACCATGTTGGCAAGATAGCCTCTTGTGGCCGAGGCAGAATCGGACTGGCCACCTTCTCCCCAGGCCATCGCGCACCTCGAAACACGACAAATGGGAGGACATCCATGTCATTTATCAAAAAGCTTGGCACCATCAGCGCCGCCGTTTCCGTTGCTGCACTGATGGTTGCGGGCACGGCTGATGCGAAGAACTTCAAGATCGCAGTGGGCGATAGCGCAGGAAGCGCACAGGAAGCTCTGGGCATCGCCTTCGTCAAGGCGCTGGAAGAGAAATCGGGCGGTGCCCACACCGCAACGCTGTTTCTGAACGGTCAGCTGGGGTCCGAACAGGACACCGTGAACGAGGCGGCGATCGGCACGCTGGATATGTCTCTGCTGGCGATCAACAACATCACGCCGTTCTCGCCTTCGGTCGGTGTTTTCACGCTGCCTTACGTGATCCTCAGCCTGGAAGATGCCGAAAAGCTGACCCAGGGCCCAATCGGTCAGGAACTGGTCGAAAACACCATCCGTGATGCCGGCGTGCGCATCATCGGCTGGACCTATACCGGTTTCCGCCGCCTGACCAACTCGAAAAAACCGGTCAAATCGGTTGCTGACCTTCAGGATCTGGTCATCCGCGTTCCCAAGAACGAGATCATGATCGAAACCTACAAGGCATGGGGTATCAACCCGACGCCGATGGCCTGGTCGGAAACCTTCACCGGTCTGCAAACCAAGGTGGTCGACGGGCAGGACAACCCTTACCTGACCATCAACGCGATGAAGTTCTACGAGGTTCAGGACCACGTCACCAACCTGCGCTACATCTTCTCGATTGAACCGCTGATCGTTTCAGAAGCGGTCTTCCAGGACCTGTCCGCAGAAGATCAGGCAATCCTCCTTGAAGCAGGACAAGAAGCCACCCTGGCATCCGCACAATTCCTGCGGGATTCCGAGGCCGCCATCAAGGAAGAGCTGACCGCCAAAGGCATGGAGATCATCGATCCCGAAAACGACGAAGCCGAGTTCATCGAACTGGCAACAGGTGCCGTTTGGCCCCAGTTCTACGACTCCATCGGTGGCGTCGAAAAACTGAACACCGTTCTGGAAGCCATCGGCCGCGAGCCGGTGCAGCAATAATCGCCGCAGAGCGATACCGGGAAGAGCGCCACGGCGCTCTTCTCATCTCAGGGAGGAGTGAAACCACATGTTCTGGAAATTTCTGGACAACATAGAAAGTGTCATCTGCCGGATACTCTTATCCGGCTTTGTCTGCCTTTTATTCGTGCAGATCATCGCGCGCGAAGTCTTCGGCTTTTCGGTCAGCTGGATCGAAGAACTCTCGGTCTACATGTTCGTATGGTTCGTCTATTTCGGTGCAAGTTACGCCGCCCTGAAAGGGGCGCATAACCGCGTGACGTTCCAGTTCAAATTCCTGCCTGATGGGTCGATCAAATATGTCGAAGCCTTTGCCGACCTCTTCTGGCTCTTCTTCAATGTCTACTTCCTCTATCTGGCGACAGACTTTGTTTTCAATAAGATGAACAAGTTCTGGAAATCCCAGACACTGGGCATCGAGATGAAGTATATCTACATGGTGCTGCCCATCGCATTTGCGCTGATGACCTTCCGCATCATTCAGGTGAATTACCGCCGCCTTGTCAAAGGCGAGGACATTCACGATCCCGACCAGATCGATCTGGACGAGATCAAGGCCGCTGCCGAAGCGGCCAAAGACCACTGAGACCGGGAGGGGTAACCATGGAATCCGAAATCGTCACGGTCCTGTTTGGATCATTTCTGTTCTTGCTGCTCATTGGCGCGCCGATCACGGTGGCGCTGGGTGTCGCGTCGCTGATCTCGTTTCTCTATCTGGGCGACAATCCGATCAAATTCGTGCAGATCGCCTTTACATCCGTGGGCTCGTTCCCGCTGATGGCGCTGCCAGCCTTTATCCTTGCCGGGGCCCTGATGGAGGCCGCCGGTATCTCAAAACGCCTGATCAACGTTGCCGAAAGTCTGGCCGGTCCCTTCACCGGTGGTATTTCGGCGGCAACGGTCATGGCCTGTCTGTTCTTTGGTGCCATCTCGGGCTCGGGCCCGGCAACAACCGCGGCTGTTGGGATGCTGATGATCCCGGCAATGATCGACCGCGGCTATGAGCGCGGCTATGCCTCGGCGATCACTGCGTCCTCTGGCGGCCTCGGGATTATTATTCCTCCCTCCATCCCGATGGTGATCTTCGGCATTGCCGCGCTCGGTATGGCCCCGCCGCCCGAAGCGGTCGAGAAATTCGGCACCTTCCAGTCGGTTTCGATTTCGAAACTGTTCATTGCCGGGTTCGTACCCGCCTTCCTGATCGCCACAAGCCTGCTGATCCTGAACTATTTCATGTCGAAAAAGCGTGGCTACAAAGGTGTCGCCGAGGGCTGGTCGATCCGCAATGTCGGGTGCGAGATGTATCGCGGGTTCTGGTCGCTGATGGCTCCGCTGGTGATCCTGGGCGGTATCTATACCGGCTTCTTCACCCCGACCGAGGCTGCAATCGTCGCGATCTTCTACACCCTGTTCGTGGGTGTTGTCATCTATCGCGAACTGACCTGGCAGTCGCTGTTCCAGTCGCTTGAAGCCACCACATGGCTAACCGGCCGCGTTCTGCTGATCCTGTTCACAGCAACGGTGTTTGGTCGTCTGCTGGTGGAAAACCAGATCCCGGCAATCATCGCAGAAGGGATGCTCAGCTTTACCGACAACCTCTATGTGATCTGGGCGCTGATCATCTTCTTCCTGCTCTTCGTCGGCATGTTCATGGAAACACTGGCCACCATCCTGATCCTGGTTCCGGTGATGCTGCCGGTGGCCTATTCGGTGGGTATCGACCCGATCCATTTTGGCGTGGTGATGGTCTGTACGCTGGGCATCGGGTTCCAGACGCCACCATTGGGCGAGAACCTGTTCATCGCATCCGGTATCTCGAACATCTCGATCGAACAGATCTCGCTTCGCGCGCTGCCTTTTGCGGCGGCCAACACGGTGGCGATCTTCATCATCGCCTTCTTCCCTGAACTGTCGCTGTGGCTCCCACGGCTGTTTGGCTACTGATCTGAAAGGATGACGACATGAAACAGATGGTCACCAACATCCTGTTTGCCACCGACCTGTCCGAAAACTCGGGTCACGCCATGCGCCATGCCGCAAGCATCGCGCAGGCCACCGGGGCGGAAATTCACGTGCTGCATGTGAACGAACCCCTGTCGGAAGACGCCAAGATCACGATGGAAATATTCATCATGAACGAAGAGACCCGCAAGACCGCGATTGAGCGTCGTCACGAGATGGTGCGCAAGGTTCTGGCCGAACGGCAAGCCAAATTCTGGGCGCAGTTCGACGGCGACGACGGGAAAATTCGCGATCAGGTCACCTCGGTCGAGGTGACTGACGGCCATCCCGCCGAAGTGATCCTGCGCCGCTCGGTCGAACTGGGTTGCGACCTGATAGTATTGGGCGCGCATGACCACGGCTTTTCGCACACCTTCCTGGGCACGGTCGCAAAACGCGTTTTGCGGCGCTCGAGGATCCCGACACTGATCGTTCCGAACCCGGACGAAATGTAACAACCCCACTGACAAGGAAGTACAAAATGAACAAAACCCTGACCGCGCAGGACCTGGCGGATACGTTTGACGCGTTTAACCGCCACGACATCGACGGGGTGATGACCCACTTCGCCGACGACTGCGTGTTCTACACCGTGGCCGGCGACGAGAAATACGGCAACAAGGTTGAAGGTGCCGAAGCCATCGCCGCTGCGTTTTCGGGCGTCTGGGCAGGCATGAAAGACGCCCATTGGGATCATCACAGCCATTTTGTCCACGGTGATCGTGCGGTGTCCGAGTGGACCTTCTCGGGAACCGATGCAAACGGTATGCGGATCGAAGCTGAAGGTGCGGATCTGTTCACGGTTCGTGACGGTAAAATCGTTGTAAAACAGGCGCTTCGCAAAACGCGCCCAATGTTCAAAGCCTGATCCGCCGCCCTGCGCGCAGCCTCGGAGAAAAACAAGAATGGTGGATAACAGCATCCCGCGTCACTGGCCCAAGGCCAGCTATGACCCCAAATATGACCCGATCATTGATGCGGGTCCGGGTCACAATCGCGACCACGCGCCCACATATTGGATTGGAACGGCCGGAACACCTCCGGCCGATGATGGACCTGTGTCCAGCGATATGGATGCAGATGTGGTGGTGATCGGATCGGGGTATACCGGCCTGTCCACCGCCATCCATCTTGCCAAGGAACACGGCATTCAAGCCGTTGTTTTAGAAGCAAATACCGTCTCCTGGGGCTGCTCCACCCGCAACGGCGGGCAGGCCCAGATTTCATCCGGGCGGCTCAAGCGGTCGCAATGGATCGAACGGTGGGGAACGGACGTGGCCAAGCGCATGCATGCCGAGGTCACAGAAGCGTTTCAGCTGTTCAACGATCTGATTGCGTCCGACGATATCGATTGCGATCCCCAGCCGGGTGGCCACTACTACATCGCGCATCGCGACAAGGTCATGCCGTCCCTCAAGAAAGAGAGCAAGCTGCTCAACGACGTGTTCGGCTATGGTTCGCGCATCCTCTCCCGGGAAGAACTTCACGAAAAGCACGTGCGCGATATGGAGGCCGCAGGTGCCATGTGGGAACCTGACGGGACCTGCATCCATGCGGGTAAACTGGCGTTCGGCTACGTCAACATGGCGCGCCGTCTGGGGGTGAAAATTCACACCGGCAGTCCGGTCATGGGATGGCAGACGAAAAACGGCGTGCATCACCTGCGCACACCGGGCGGCATCGTCCGCGCCAAAACGGTGGCCCTGGCAACCGCGGGCTATACCCCACCGGGCCTGAACACGCGCACAAAGCACCGCCTGATGCCTATCCTGTCAAACTCGATGGTGACACGGCCGCTGACCCAGGCCGAACTGGATGAGTGTGGCATTCAGACCAAATCACCCCTGACGGACACCCGCACCTTGCGCCACTACTATCGTTTATTGCCCGACAACCGGATGCAGATCGGCAGCCGCAGCGCGGTAACGGGGCGGGATGCCGAGAACGAAAGACATCTGGAGCTTCTGAAAAAGGGTCTTGCCCGAAAGTTCCCGGCGCTGACGGATATCAACCTCGATTACTCGTGGTGGGGCTGGGTCGATGTCAGCCACGATATGATGCCGCGTATCTTTCAACCAGACCCGCAACAGCGCGTGTTCTACGCGATGGGATATGGTGGCAACGGCGTGATGTACTCGGCTCAGGCCGGGCGTCGTATGGCACAGCTGATCGCGGGCAAGAAAGACAAGGCCTTTGCCCTGCCGATCTTCACGTCCCCGCTGCCCAGCCATGGCATCCTGACACCCTTCCGCCGCCTCGGCCAGCGCATAGCCTATGTCGGCTATTACCTCAGAGACGAAATACTCTAATTTACCAACGCTTTGGCGTTCTGAAGATAAGGAAACACCCCTATGAAGATGACGACGGAAGAGGCCTTTGTTAAGGTTTTGCAGATGCATGGTATTGAACATGCGTTTGGGATCATTGGCTCTGCGATGATGCCGATTTCGGATCTGTTTCCGAAGGCTGGGATCATGTTCTGGGACTGTGCGCATGAGGGCAGCGCGGGGATGATGGCGGATGGCTACACCCGGGCGACCGGCAAGATGTCGATGATGATCGCGCAGAACGGTCCGGGCATCACCAACTTTGTGACCGCCGTCAAGACTGCCTACTGGAACCACACCCCGCTTCTGCTGGTGACCCCGCAGGCGGCCAACAAGACCATCGGTCAGGGGGGCTTTCAGGAAGTCGAGCAGATGAAGCTGTTCGAGGACATGGTCGCCTATCAGGAAGAGGTCCGCGACCCGACCCGCGTCTGCGAGGTTCTGAACCGTGTGATCATGCAGGCCAAGCGCGCCAGCGCCCCGGCCCAGCTGAACATCCCGCGCGACATGTGGACCCAGGTTGTCGATATCGACCTGCCCGCCATTGTCGAGTTCGAGCGCCCCTCGGGTGGCGAAACCGCCGTGGCCCAGGCGGCCGAGCTGCTGTCGAACGCCAGAAACCCTGTCATTCTGAACGGCGCCGGTGTGGTTCTGGCCGAAGGCGGCATCGAGGCGTCGAAAGCGCTGGCCGAGCGTCTGGATGCGCCGGTCTGCGTCGGCTACCAGCACAATGACGCCTTCCCGGGCAGCCACCCGCTGTTTGCCGGTCCGCTGGGCTATAACGGTTCGAAAGCGGGGATGGAGCTGATCAGC
The DNA here is from genome assembly GCF_056536105.1 of Ruegeria sp. AL7. Taxonomy (NCBI): domain Bacteria; kingdom Pseudomonadati; phylum Pseudomonadota; class Alphaproteobacteria; order Rhodobacterales; family Roseobacteraceae; genus Ruegeria; species Ruegeria sp. AL7. The sequence goes on along the minus strand of NZ_JBQFJF010000002.1, from coordinate 197,607 downwards.
GAGGCGGATGTTGTCCTGTGCCTCGGCACCCGTCTGAACCCGTTCTCGACCCTGCCGGGCTATGGCATCAACTACTGGCCCGCGGATGCCAAGATCATCCAGGTCGACATTAACCCCGACCGTATCGGCCTGACCAAAGCGGTCAGCGTCGGCATCATCGGCGACGCTGCCAAGGTTGCAAAGGGTATTCTGGCCCAGCTGAGCGACACCGCCGGTGACGAAGGCCGCAAGGAGCGCAAAGAGCGCATCGCGCAGAAGAAATCGGCCTGGGCGCAGGAACTGACCTCGATGACCCATGAGGATGACGATCCGGGCACCACGGAACCAGCGCGCCCGCGCGGCCAAGCCCGACTGGATGAGCCCGCGCATGGCGTGGCGCGCCATTCAGGCGGCGCTGCCGAAAGAGGCGATCATCAGCTCGGACATCGGCAACAACTGCGCCATCGGCAACGCCTATCCGTCGTTTGAAGAGGGTCGCAAATACCTGGCGCCGGGCCTGTTCGGCCCCTGCGGCTATGGCCTGCCCGCCGTTGTCGGTGCCAAGATCGGCTGCCCGGATGTTCCGGTTGTGGGCTTTGCCGGTGACGGCGCCTTTGGCATCGCGGTGAACGAGTTGACCGCGATTGGCCGCGAGGAATGGCCCGCCGTGACCCAGATCGTGTTCCGCAACTACCAGTGGGGCGCGGAAAAGCGCAACTCGACCCTGTGGTTCGACGACAACTTCGTGGGCACCGAGCTGGACACCAAGGTGTCTTATGCCGGTATCGCGCAGGCCTGTGGCCTGAAAGGCGTTGTCGCCCGCACCCAGGACGAGCTGACCGCGGCGCTGAACCAGGCGATCGAGGACCAGAAGAACGGCATCACCACGCTGATCGAGGCCCTGATCAACCAGGAGCTTGGCGAGCCTTTCCGCCGCGACGCGATGAAAAAACCCGTCGCCGTCGCCGGCATCAGCGCCGATGACATGAAGGCGCAGGGCGCTTAACCCCAGGACGAGGCCGGAGCACATGACCCTGACACCCGTCGAGCTGTTGCGGCAAAACGCTCCGGCCACCCGTCCCATAATCGCCCTCAGCGAAGGCAACGACCCCCGCATCACAAAAGGGGCCATCAACGCGCAGAGGGGGGTCGTGCTGTTTTGAAACACACGCTCAGCAGGAGGGTATGATGTCATGACATCTCAGGTTCTCAATCTCTTCGGTGCGCCCGCAACACGCAGCGAACGGCGTCTGGCCGATCTTCCGGGCCGCGTTGTCGAAGGCGATCCGCATCACCAGATCGGGATGCATTTTACCAGTCCGGATGGCAAGTTGTCGGCGGGCACATGGACCTCGACGCCCGGAAAATGGCATGCGTTCACGGACAAAGACGAATATTGCTATATTGTCAAAGGCCATTGCGCTTTGATCCACGAAGACGGCACCCGACAGGATTTTCGCGACGGGGCAAGTTTTCTGATCCCGAACGGGTTTCGCGGCTATTGGGAAGTCATTGAGGAAACGACGAAGCACTTTGTGATCCGGGATTGCACGTAAGACCCGCAAGGTGCTCCGAAGTGCAGATGCCGTTACGAGGGGTAGTTGTTCTTGCCATAAAGGCGCTGCATGATCATGGGCGTCAGGTACATCGGGATCTGATACGCGCCGATGAAGGCCATGATCGGGGCGGTGACATCGGGTGGCAGGGCGACAAAGAATATGGCGATGTTCCGGTTTCCCGCGATGATCGATATCGCGGTCGATTTGTCTGCGGGCAGCCGGTTTCGGCTCAGGTGAAATGCAACGGCTTGTGCCCCGAAATTGGCCAGACAGGCGAGCGCGATCCAGAAGGTTGCAATGGCGGGATTGTTCAGGGCCGTGGCGCTGACCGAAGGCATCAGCCCGATGACAAAGACGGCCAAGGTAAGTGTCGCCAATCCCTCCAAATTCTGCAGCATCGCGGGTGAAGGTGCACGCAGAACTGTGCGCCGGGTGATAATGGCAGCCGCGGTTGCAAGTACGATGGTTAGCAGCAATTGCAACCCGGCCTGCAAGACAGATTGAATATCCCCCAGTTCGGGCATGAGCAGAAATACGGGCAATGCGGTCAGCGGCAACAGCGCCGTACCCACAACCATCAGCCGCATCGCGTGTTCAGGCGGATGGCCCATCATCAGGCACATATTGGGACTGCCTGAAATGGACGGGGCCGCCGCCATGATCAGCAGGGACAAAAGGACAGGCGTTCCAGTCCACCCCCCCGCAAACCCGATGGCCAGCACGATCAGCGGCATCACGAATTGAAACCCGATGACTGTGAATGCAACCTTCTGCAGATCACTCAGCGACCCGAGAATGGTTTCCGGGTTCATCCTGAGGACCGTGACGAACAGCAACAACACGACCAGAGGCGGCAGCAGGTTTCGCATCGGCTCGGCCAGGGACGGCAGCAGAAGGCCAGCCGCCAGCCCGGTGATCAGAACATGAGGGCCATGGCGCGCCGCCAGATGAAGCGGGTTCAAGGCCGTTCTACCCGCCCGGGCTTTGGCGCAGATTTTCCGGCAGCCAGGTCGCCAGATCCGGGAACCAGATGAGGATGAAAACCATTAATACCATGATCAGGAACATCGGGATCGCGGCGCGTGCAATGTAGCTCATTTCGTGGTTTGTCATGCCCTGCATCACGAACAGGTTGAACCCGATTGGCGGTGTGATTTGCGCCATCTCGACAACAACCACGATGAAGATGCCGAACCAGATCAGGTCGATCCCGGCGTCACGGATCATCGGTTCAACCACGGCCATGGTCAGCACGACCGAAGAAATCCCGTCCAGAAAGCATCCCAGAATGATGTAGAATACCAGCAAGACCATCAGCAGCTCGAACCGTGTCAGATCCCATCCTGCGATCAGGTCGGCCAGTCCGCGTGGGAGGCCGGTAAACCCCATCGACAGCGACAAAAAGGCTGCCCCCGCAAGGATCAGGGCGATCATCGCACTGGTGCGCGTGGCCCCCATCAGGCTTTCGGTAAAGTTCTTCCAGGTCAGCGACCCCTGACCGGCGGCCAGCAAAAGCCCCCCGATCACGCCGAAAGCGGCGGCTTCGGTCGCGGTGGCATAGCCTAGATACATCGACCCGATGACAACGGTGATCAGCAGGATCACAGGCAGCAGAAAGCGTGAGTTTTTGACTTTCTCGGAAAAGCTCAGTTTGCTTTCGTCATTCGGGTTCCAGTCCTTTCCCAGCTTGGAATACAGCGCGACATAGCCCATGAACATCGCCGCAAGAACAAGGCCGGGGAGGATACCGGCGAAGAACAGCTTGGTGATCGATTCATTGATCGTCACCCCGTAGACGATCAGGGTCAGGGACGGAGGGATCATCAGCCCCAAAGTGGCCGCACCGGTCAACGTGCCGATGATCATCCGTTCGGGGTAATTGCGTTTGCGCAACTCGGGGATCGACATCTTTCCGACGGTCGTTAGGGTTGCCGCTGATGACCCCGAGACAGCGGCAAAGACAGTACATCCAACGATATTCGTATGCACCAGACCACCCGGCAGGGGGGCCATCCATGGCGACAACCCCTTGAACATGTCCTCGGACAGTCGCGTTCGGTACAGGATCTCGCCCATCCAGATGAACATTGGCAGGGCGGTCAGGGTCCACGAGGACGATGCCGACCAGATGGTCGTGATCATCACGTCACCCACGGGGCGTGTCGTGAACAGCTCCATCCCGACCCAGGCAACACCCATCAGGGCCAGTCCGACCCACACGCCGGTGCCCAACAGGGTAAAAAGCACAAAGAGGAAGAGGATGATAACAGCCAGGTTTTCCATGCGCTTACTCTCCGTGACTCTGATCGGCCAGATCGCGGATGATGCGATGTTCACCGCGGAACAGGACATGGATCAGATGATCCGTCAGGGCGATGGCAAGGATCACGGCACCGATCAGCATCGCCGATTGAGGGATCCAAAGGGCGGTTCTATCCTGCCCCTGGCTGACATCGTTGAATTTCCAGCTCCAGTAGACAAAGCGATAGGCATACCAGCAGAAATACCACATGACAGCCGTGCCAATGGCAAAGCACCAGATTTCAAGAATGCGCCGCACCCCGTCTGGCACCGCGTTCAGCAGGATCGATACGCGGATGTGACTGCCCCGGTTCAGTGCGTTGGCAAACGCCAGAAAAGAGGCGGCAGCCATCGCATAACCGGCATAGTCCGGTGCGCCGGGAAACACTTCGCCGGTCCAGCGGGCCAGCATCTGCACTACGATCAGCAGCAATATGGCAATCAGGCTGAGTGCCGCCAGAACCCCTGCCGCCAGATAAATGAAATCCAATACGGACCGAAGCCCTCGCAAAACCGCCATGCCGTCCCCGCTGTGTTCTGATTGGATGTGAAACGGGCGGCAGGATATGCCACCGCCCGTTCGGAAAGGATTACTGCGACGAATTGAAGGCGTCGACGATGGCCTTGCCTTCGTCCCCAGCGGCCTCCAGCCATTCATTGGTCATGGTCACGCCAATCTCTTTCAACTCCTGCACCATCTGATCCGATGCCGGGCCAACGGTCATGCCGCCATCCCGCAGGCCTTGCAAGGTAAAGCCGGTGTATTCCTTAGCGCGCCAGTTCCCGGCATATTCCGCCAGTTCCGCACAGCCCTTGATGACGTTCTTGTTGGCATCGGATACACCAGACCAGACGTCGGAATTGACCATCACATAGTTGCGCGGCAGCCAGGCGTCGACCTCGTAGAAATAGTTCAGGCTTTCCCAAACCTTGCGGTCATACCCGGTTGATCCCGACGATATCATTGAATCCGCGACCCCGGTTGCAAAAGCCTGGCTGATTTCAGCCGCTTCGATGGTGACCGGCAGCATCCCGGTCAACTCGGCCAGCCGCGAAGTGGCGTTGTTGTACGAGCGGAACTTGATACCCTTCATCTCGGCGACCGAGTTCACCTCGTTTTTGAAATAAAGACCCTGCGGCGGCCACGGCACTGCATAAAGCAGTGTCAGGTTTTGTTCGGCCAGCAGGCTTTCGATCGAAGGTTTGGCTGCTTCCCAAAGCTTGGCGCTGTCGTCGAATGAAGTTGCAAGAAACGGGATGGAATCAAACCCGAACAATGCGTTTTCGTTCTGATGTCCGGACAGCAACCGCTCACCGATCGGGGCTTGTCCGGTCTGGATCGCGCGTTTGATGTCGGCGCCCTTGAACAGCGATCCGGACGGGTGCGTGACGATTTCGATCTCACCACCGGTGCCGGTGGTGACGCATTTGGCAAATTCCGCACCCGTGGCCGAGTGGAAGTTTGACGCCGAATAGGCCATCGGCATGTCCCATTTTTCGGCCATGGCGGGTGCAGCAGCGGTGGCAGTCAGCGCAGTTGCCGCCAGAAGGTTCGTCAGTTTCTTCATCATTCTTCTCCCTGTTGAATTTGGAAACACCGGCGTTTTTCACCGGTTTGTTTGTTATTTTGCGTATCGTGACGGCGCGTAGACGCTCATGTCGACATTTGGCGTTCTGCCCGCAATCATCTGCGCCAGAAGGCGCCCGGTTTTTGGCCCGCCTGTCAGGCCGATATGGTGATGACCAAAGCCCATGTAGGCCCCTTTGATACCGGGCACATCGCCAATGACCGGGATCGAGTCAGCCGGGGCGGGCCTGTGCCCCATCCATTCCACTTCCTCCTTCCATGTCACGCCCGGGAACGCCGCCCGGGCATTTTTGCGCATCAACTCGAACGGAGCGCGCGAGGGCGGCGCATCCAGCCCTCCGAACTCAACAATGCCCGCCAAGCGTATGCGCCCATCCATCGGTGTCGCAACGAACTTGCCCGAGACAACCATAACCGGGCTGCGCGGCATCGCGGAAGGCTCTACCAATTCAAGATGATAACCACGTTCGCTTTCAAGAGGAACAGAAACTCCCAAGCGCTTTGCCAATGGGCCCGACCAGATCCCGGCCGTCACGACGGCTGCGTCACAAGCAATTGTCTCGCCACCGGCCCGAACACCGGTGACATGTCCGTTTTCCCGAACCACATCTTCGACATTTGCGCGTATGAAGCGACCGCCGTTCGCCTCAACATGCGCGGCAAGGTCTTTCACGTACCGGCCGGGGTCGGTGATGTGGCCATGATCCGAAAGCCGGGCGGCAAATCCGATGCCCTGACTGTAAACCGGGTCATATTCATGGAAGGCGTGACCTTCCAATTCGTCCCACTGAAACCCGTTCCTGCGCCGGATATCCCAACCAAAGGCATCTTCCTCAAAATGTTCGCGATCCCTGTAAAGAAACAGGTAATCTGAAGGAACCAGCCACTTTTCCGCCCCCGTTCCGGCCGCCAGCGCCTTGTGATCATTCAGACTGTCGCCAACGATGGATGTCAGTGCTGCGGCGATCCTCTCGACGTCGGCGGCGTTTGCATGTCTGAGGTATTTCCAAAGCCACGGAAGAAGCTTTGGTAAATACCCCCATTTCAGGAACAACGGTTGCGAGGGGCTCATCAGCATCTTCGGTGCTTTTCCCAACAATCCGGGGACTGTTACCGGTACGATCGAACACGAGGCCAATACCCCGCCATTCCCGTGCGAGGTACCTTCGGCAGGGCCTGCCTTGTCGATCAGGATCACATTGTGACCATCCCGCTGCAGCCAAACCGCAGTCGAAACGCCGACAATTCCGGCCCCTATGATGGCTATGGTTTTCTTTTCCGTCATTCTGTCACCGCCTTGGCAACCGCATAATGATTCAGTTTGGTCAGATCGGGTCTTCCGCCAAGTCCGGGGCCTTGAGGCACGCAAACCTGACCGTCCTTGACCTGAAATGGCTGCTCCAGAATGTCCTCTTTCAGGAAATAGGACGCCTGATAAAACTCACAGCCCAGAGAGATTTCCGGTGTCGCGGCAATCATGTGCGTGCCCGCCAAATGGGCCAGGCCAGCCTCGAACATGTCACCTCCATAGGCCGTCAGGCCATGGGCCGCAGCGATGCGCGCAACCGTCTGCCCGCGGGTCGGGCCGCCTGACTTCATGATCTTCACCGAAACCCCGTCGCAGATCCCTTCGCGTGCCGCGCGCTCCATGTCTTCGGGGCCAAAGACGCTTTCGTCGGCCAGAAGGGGAACATCCGTCATCTGCCGCAGCTTTGCCATCATGCCAAACTGATGGGCGCGGACAGGTTGTTCAATGAAATCCGGTTTGAACTGAGCGACGTCCCGCACCTGCGATGGCGCATCATCAATGCTGAGCCCTTGATTATAGTCCACGCGGACCGAGAGCTCCGGGTCGTTCTGGGCAAGGTACTCCAGCCGCATGATGTCGAAGGCGTGATCCTTGAACCCGGTCTTGAGTTTGACAATCCGAACACCATCCTCACGCAGGCGTGCCAATAGTTCGATGTCCTGGGCAAAGTCGGGATTTGCGATGGAACAACTCAGCGGAATGCTGTCGCGGAAGCGACCACCCAACAAGGACCAGACCGGAACACCGCTGATCCGGCCTGCCAAATCCAACAGCGCGGTTTCCAGCGCGGCCTTGGCTTCGGTGCAATGTGCCACGGCGTAAGCCGCACGTGCCATGATGGCGGCCCGATCCCCAACGCATGCCCCAAGAACGTGAGGGCGCAGATAACGGTCCAGCGCGGCAAAACTCGCTTCGGGTGTTCCGGTGAATACCGACCAGGGCGACGCCTCGCCATACCCTTGGGTGCCATCCTCGGATGTCAGGCGCAGGATGACGACTTCGCAAACGCCTTCAACCGATCCGATGCCGTGATCCCGGCGGGATGTGACCGGCAGTTCAAGATGCCACAGGTCATAACCGATGATTTTCTGTGCCAGATTGCTCATTTCGCCCCCTGTCGATGGGGAAAGCCTGCCTTGACCGGACTATCATTTCAAATACTATATTTTCGTAAGTTCATCAGAAAAAGTGATGTGATCATCGTTGTCCCTGCGCTTTCGCCAACTTCAGGCTTTTCATGCCATAATGGAAACCGGAACTGTGACCGGCGCGGCCTCGGTTCTTGGGATATCGCAACCCGGCATCAGCAACCTTCTGGCACAGCTTGAACGCGAAGCGCGTCTGCCTCTGTTTGAACGGACAAAAGGCCGATTGCTGCCAACCCCTGAGGCCGAGATGCTATTTCGCGAGGTCGACACGGTCGTGCGCGGGCTGGACCACGTGGCGCAGGCCGTGACCGATTTGCAAAACAAACATCCCGGACAGTTGCAGGTTGCCGCGCCGCACCTGTTGTCCTTTGGTTTCATGCCCCGCGAGATCGCGCGGTTTGCCAAAACGCGCCCCAACCTGTCTGTCAGCTTTCAGTCGCAATATTCATCCAAGATTCAGGAATGGGTCATCTCGGGCCTGTTTGAAATCGGTATTGTCGAGATGCCCATTCTGCATGACACACTGAACTATCAGGAGTTTCAGTTTGAAACGCTCGCGACTTTTCCTGAGGGCAGTCCCTTGGCCGAGCACGACGTTCTGACGCCAGAGATATTGGAAAACGAACCCTTCATCGTAATGGGGCCGGAACATCAGACCCATCGCCGGACCCGCGACATCTTTCAGACATCCGGTCACACATGGCGCACCCAGATACACACCCATCTTTCCGAAAACCTGCTGAGCTTTGTAAAACAGGGTATGGGGGTCGCGATGATCGACCCCTTTACCGTGACCTTTGACGACGAGAGCGGGTATCTGACCCGCCCATTTGCGCCGCCAGTCATGCTGGATCTTGCGATCATCACGGCAAAGGGACGCCCTCTGTCCACGATTGCGCAGGAATTTCTGGCCCAGTTGACCCCGTCAATTGCCGCTTACGCGACCCATTCCGAGACCGGTGCGGCCGCTTCGTGAAGCGGCTGTGAGTGAATGTCGACAAGTGTTGGGCCGTCATGCTCAATCGCCTGTTTCAGCACGCGCGTCAGATCCTCGGGGTCTTTGACGGTCCAGGATTTGACGCCAAAGGCCGCCGCAACAGCGGCGTGGTCTGTCCGGTTGAAATCAACATTGTAATAGCGCTGACCAAATCCCGCTTTCTGGCCAGCCTTGATCCATCCGAAGACTGAGTTCGAGAAGACGATCGAAGTGATTGGCATATTGTGCCGGACCATCGTTTCAAACTCGCCGCAGGTGAACCCGAACGAGCCATCGCCCATGACCGACAGGGTTTTAACCGATGGCCGCCCGACATGTGCCCCCATGGCCGCGCCCAGCGAATACCCCAGCGCCCCATGTGCCCGGTTGGTGATGAAATGGCGCCCCGGTTTCCGCCAGCGGTAATATGCGCTGAAATAGGGGCAGGGGGTGCCGGGGTCAGCGACCACAATCGAGTCGTCATCCAGAATGTCCATCAAGGACGCCATGACAGCCTCGGGCCGGATCGGCGTCTCGCGACTTGCGGCCAGCGGGGCGAACGCGGTCCTCTTGGCCTCCCAAGCGGCGCGGGCTTTGGCTGCTCCGCCTTGGCTGGTCAGGTCCTGCCGGTTTTCCAGTGCCAGCGCCAAAGCCTCCAGCGCCAGACGGGCATCAGCGCAGATAGCCACTTCGGTCTGGTAATTGGCGCCGATCACCATCGGATCGCTGTCGATATGGATGATCGTGGTGCTGCGCCCGGGGCTTCGCCACCGTTCCGTTGTGACCGAACCGGCGCGGCAGCCAATGAACAAAACGACATCGGCCTGATCCACGACTGCGCGGGTTGCCGGGATGCCCCCGTTCGACCCGACAACGCCCAGGGCAAGCGGGTCGGTCTCGGCAATGGACCCCTGACCCGACACGGTCGTGGCCACGGGCATGTCCAGCAGGCCTGCAACCCGGCGCAGCGCATCGGTCGCCCGGGACAAAACCGGCCCGCCACCACAGACCGCAACCGCGGATTTGGCCCCTGCAAGAATGGCAGCCGCTGCTTCGATGGCGTCCGGGTCAGGTGCGGCCCGTTCAGCGGGATAGCTGCGGTGCCTGTCATCCGCCCAGATTTCAGCCTCGTCTACCTGCCCCTTCTGCGTGTCAAACGGCAGCGCCAGATGCGTCGCACCGGGCGTGCCGGTCGTCATCGCCCTGAAGGCGGCCCGAACCATGGCCGGAAGCCGCGCTGCGTCGTCGAGGGATGTGTTCCATTTGGCCAGAGGCCGGAACAGCGCAGGCTGATCCAGTTCGGTCAACGGGTATTTACCGCGGCTGGTCGTCGCCACATCCGACGTGATTGCCAATATCGGAACCGAGCTTTCGTTGGCCTCGACCACTCCGGGCAAGATATAGGTCGCACCACCGCCGGACGGGCCCTCGCACACGCCGGGCTTGCCGGTGACGCGGGCATAGCCATCCGCCATATAGGCCGCGTGCCGTTCATCCCGTGTCAGAATGTGCTGAATGCCGTGATCCATCCGGGCAAGGGCATCATAAAAGGGCAAAGTGGTATCGCCGCACAGGCCAAACATATGCGTCACACCATGCGCTTCCAGCATACGCACCATGGCTTCGGCTCCGGTCAGAAAATTTGTCCCTGTCATGGTTGCGAGTCCCTTGTGTTAAAACTGTACTCAGGCCTGTATACAGTTTTGTATATTGATTTCAAGCTCAGCGTGTGGCACCTGTGATTCAAACGAAGAAGGGCAGGGGTAATGGCGGGTCCGCGCGTCGATGATATCTATGATCAGGTCAAGGCGATGGCGGTTTCGTTTCGCCTGCGCCCCGGCGACCGCCTGAACGAAGTGGCGTTGTCCAGGGATCTGGGCGTCAGCCGCACCCCGCTGCGCGAGGCGTTGAACCGTCTGGTTGCCGAACGGCTTTTCGACTTCCGCCCCGGACAAGGCTTTTTCTGCCGCCCGCTGGACGCGCAAAGCGTGTTCGACCTGTTCGAACTGCGCCAGATCATCGAAACAGCGGCGGCGCGTGCGGCCTGTGCCAAGGCATCGGACCACGACCTGCAATTGCTGCGGGACGAGCTTTACGCAACGGGCATCGACATCACCGGTCTGACTGTCGAAGAAGCCGTCAACCGGGATGAGGCGTTTCATTTGGGTATCGCGAAGCTGTCGGGAAACATGGAACTGCTGCAAACCCTGGCGCGGATCAACGACCGTATCCGCTATATCCGTTGGATTTCCATGAGCCTGGACCGCGTGCAACGCTCAAAGGACGAACACAAACGCGTCATGCAGGCTTTGATGGACCGGAACGCGGATGAGGCGGCACGGGTTCTGGCTGCACATATCTCCAAGCGTATGGATCAGGTGCAGGATGCCGTGCGTCACGGGATTTCGAACATCTACATGGAAGGGTCGGACGATATTTCGACCCGTATCATCGAGGAGGTTGAGGGATGATCGCGCAGGGCGGCAAATCCATCTACGGCGCGTCTGTCGGCATTCTGATGCTGGATGCCCGCTTTCCCCGCATTCCCGGCGATATGGGCAACGCGCAGACCTGGCCCTTTCCGGTTCACTACCGCATTGTGCGCGATGCCTCGCCGGATCGGGTGGTACGGCACAAAGCCGAAGGCATGCTCGACGTGTTCATCGACGCGGCGCAGGAGCTTGTCAAAGATGGTGTGGACGGGATTACCACCAATTGCGGGTTTCTGTCGCTGTTCCAAAAAGAGCTGGCCCAGGCGGTCCCGGTTCCGGTGGCCACATCGTCCCTGATGCAGGTTGAAATGGTCAACCGCATCCTGCCGGCGGGAAAACGCGCCGGGGTTCTGACCATATCAGCCTCCACTCTGACCCAAGATCACTTGCTGGCCGCCAATGTTCCATTGGACACGCCTATCGGCACAACCGAAGGCGGGGCGGAGTTCACCCGCGCAATCCTTGGAAATGAGCTTGGTCTTGATGTGGAAAAGGCCCGCAAAGACAATGTCGAAGCCGCAATGGCCCTGACATCGGAACACACCGATCTTGGCGCGATCGTGCTGGAATGCACGAATATGTGCCCCTACGCGCCCGATATTCAGCGCGCCACAGGGCTGCCCGTGTTTTCTATCGTGTCTTTCGTGAAGTGGTTTCAGGCCGGTCTTGTTCCGCCCACCTACTAGACAAGTGACACGGGCGCTCTGACTGACCCGCCCTAAGATGTCACAGGTTCAGGTCGCCTTGTACCGAGTTCCGGATCACCCGCTCGGCATTCGGAATGTCGTTTGAAAGCGCCCGCTCTCTTGCGGACTGTTTGTCCAGCCCAAACCCAACCCAACGGTCGGTGAGCCGGGTTTCCAGTGTAGCAAGATCGACGCCCAGAAACACCTTGAGCGCCCATAAGGGATGAAGGCCCACCCAGCCCGGTTCATCCAGCAAAAGGTAATTGCCTTCAACCAGAATGACCCGCTGATCAGGCGAGATCATTGATCGGGCAGCGATCGCCAGATCAAGCTTTCGGTCGAAGCCCGGAATTGCAACTTCATCTTCGGTGCGCAAACGCACAAGCAAGGCATGAAGCCCGGCAAGATCGAAGGTTTCCGGCGCGCCCTTGCGGGCGAAAAGCCCGCGTTCCTTCAGGATCGCGTTGTCAAAGTGAAAACCGTCCATTGGCACAAGCCCTGCTGACACGCCGCGCCGGTTCAGCTTGGCCGTGGCAAGGCTGGCAACGGTGCTTTTCCCGGATCCGGGCGGGCCCGCAATCGCGACAAGTTGCCGGTGTCGGGCCGGCGGCAGCGCCTCAACGGCGTCGACGATGCTGTCGGCCAGAACGTCAGGGGCGGTGCCGCCACCGGTCATGCAGCCTGATCCTCGGGCGGTGCGTCCTTGGCCCCGGTCATGAATGCTACGGCGTCGGACATCGAATAGTCCTTGGGGTCAATCACACACAGGCGTTTTCCCAGCCTGTGCACGTGAATCCGGTCTGCGACTTCGAATACATGAGGCATGTTGTGGCTGATCAGGATGATCGGAATGCCGCGTGATTTCACATCCTGGATCAGTTCAAGGACCCTGCGGCTTTCCTTGACACCCAGTGCTGCTGTCGGTTCGTCCAGAATGATGACCTTGGACCCGAACGCCGCTGCACGTGCCACGGCAACGCCCTGACGTTGTCCACCCGACAGGGTTTCGACGGCCTGATTGATATTCTGGATGGTCATCAGACCCAGTTCGCTCAGCTTTTCGCGGGCGAACTTTTCCATCGCCGGACGGTCTAGCATTCGAAGCCACGACCCGAGCGGCCCCTTTCGCCGAATTTCTCGCCCCATAAACATATTGTCCGCAATCGACAGGGCAGGGGACATGGCAAGCGTCTGGTAGACGGTTTCAATACCGGCTTCACGCGCGTCGATTGGTGAATGGAAATTCACCTTTTGACCTTCAAGCCAGACATCGCCTTCGTCTGGCGTCACTGCGCCGGACACTGCCTTGATCAGCGTCGACTTACCCGCGCCATTGTCGCCGATCACCGCCAGAATCTCACCCGGCATCAGGTCAAAATCGCAGTGATCCAGCGCAGTCACCTTGCCGTAGCGTTTCACAAGGTTCCGTCCTTTGAGAATGGGTTCCATCAGGCTGCTACCTTTCTGATCCACTGGTCGACCGCGACCGCTGCGATGATAAGGATGCCGATCAGCAGGAACGTCCATTGTGCATCCGCGCCCAGCAACCGCAGCCCAAGCGTAAAGACACCCACGATCAGGGCACCAAACAGGGACCCCAGAATAGACCCGCGTCCGCCAAACAGCGATATCCCTCCGATCACGACCGCGGTAATGCTTTCGATATTGGCCAGCTGGCCCGAGGTTGGCGAAACCGACCCGATCCGGCCAATCAGGGCCCAGCCCGCAAAGGCGCAGATCAGCCCGGACAGCATGTAGACGGATATCAGCGTGCGGTGCACGTTGACACCAGACAGTTCTGCCGCTTCGGGGTCATCTCCGACGGCATAAACATGCCTGCCCCAGGCCGTGTGCCGCAACGCGTATGCAAGGACGAGGATCAGCGCCAGCATGAAGACCACCCCGACGGTAAACACCGCCCCGCCCACGTTAAACTTGGCACCAAACAGTTGCAGGATGGCGGCGTGTTCCTCGATCTCCTGCGACCGGATCGTTTCGTTTTGTGAATAAAGAAAATTCGCCGCAAGAACGATCTGCCACATGCCAAGAGTGACGATGAAAGGCGGCAGCTTGATGCGACTGACCAGAAACCCGTTCAAGGCCCCGATTGCCGAGCCAACAGCAAGGCCGCACACAATCGCAACCGAAGGCGGCATTCCATAGCGGAAGGTAAACTGCCCCATCACAACCGACGACATCACCATGATGGCCCCAACACTCAGGTCGATGCCTGCGGTCAGGATCACAAGGCTTTGTGCCGCCGCCACGATCCCGACGATCTGAACCTGTTGCAGGATCAATGTCAGCGCAAAGGGCGAAAAGAACTTGGGGCCCAGCAAGACACCAAAGATGACGATGGCAGCGACAAGGACAATCAGCGGGACCAGCGACGGGTTCACATGCAGAAAATGCTGAACCGTCCCGACAAATCCGCGTTGGTGATCGTCAAACTCGGCAACTTGCTCTGGGCTGCCTTTTGCGGCGGTTTCGAAATCGTCAGCTTGTCGTGAAGAATCGGACATAGAACTTCCCCCAAAGCGTCAGGTTTATGACGACTTTAGCAAGGTTTCAGGCGTGTGGGTGGTTTTGATAAGTGGAAGGCCGCGCTGCGGCCTTCCACACGTTCAGCTTAACCCCAGCAGAGGTCCATGCCTTCCTGAACCGAGATGGACTCGACGCCGTCGGCGGCCTTATCCGTCACAAGCGCCACGCCGGTGTCAAAAAAGTCCTTACCGGGTGTGTTCTCGGGTTTCGTCCCTTCGTCCGCCCATTTCTTGACAGCCTCAACGCCCAGCGATGCCATCAGCAGCGGGTATTGCTGGGATGTTGCGCCGATGACCCCGTCCGCCACGTTCTGCACGCCAGGGCAGCCGCCATCGACGGAAACGATCAACACGTCATTTTCGCGCCCGATAGCCTTAAGCGCTTCATAAGCGCCCGCTGCCGCCGGTTCGTTGATGGTGTGCACCACGTTGATCGTCGGGTCTTTGGCCAGCAGGTTCTCCATGGCGCGACGACCGCCTTCTTCGTTGCCAGCGGTGACATCGCTACCAACAAGACGCGGGTCGTTTTCATCGCCAATCACGTTCGGATCGGCCAGATCAACACCGAACCCCTGCAGGAACCCCTGATTGCGAAGCACATCCACAGTGGGCTGGCTGACCGCAAGGTCCAACGTGGCGATTTTGGCGTCGTTTGCCGCATCTCCCAGAGTGGCTTTTGCCCATTGTCCGATCAGAAGCCCCGCAAGGAAATTGTCGGTGGCAAAGGTCGCGTCGGCCGAGTCGATAGGCTCAAGCGGGGTGTCCAGCGCAATCACCAGCAGCCCGGCATCGCGGGCCTGCTGCACCGCCGGAACGATGGACGACGTATCTGACGCGGTCAGCAGGATACCCTTTGCGCCATCCAGAATGCAGGTTTCGATGGCCTGAACCTGAGTTTCGTGGTCGCCGTCGACTTTGCCGGCAAAGGCCTTCAGCGTCATGCCAAGCTCTTCGGCTTTAGCGGTCGCACCCTCTCTCATTTTAACAAAGAAAGGGTTGGTATCCGTCTTGGTGATCAGGCAAACGGTTTCACCTTCGGCCATTGCACTGCTTGCCATGGCCGAAACCGCCAGCGCCGTGGCTCCTGCAAGTTTCGCAAGTTTCATCGGTAGTCCTCCCAGTTTTCCCAATGCCCGTCCGGGCATACGTCTGATCGGGCGAAAACCGGCCCGATCGAACGTGAAAACCATCACAAGATTCGAATTTTGAGTCAATAAATAAATCACTCTTATTTATTATTGACAGAAAGGAAGGGTTTCAACATTGTCGTCATGAAGGGGATGGCCGTGTCTGCAATGAACTCTTTGGACAATACCACTGGCGTACGCGAGCCAGATATGCGCGGCACCAACCAAAGTGGAATGCGGGCCCGAAATGAACGGCTTGTCCTGTCACTGGTCCGGCGCCATCAGGCCCTCGCAAAATCTGAAATCGCGCGGATGACCGGGCTGTCGGCGCAGACGGTCTCGGTCATCATGCGCCAGTTGGAAACCGATGGGCTGCTTCTGCGGGGCGAACCGATCCGGGGAAAAGTCGGACAGCCCTCGGTTCCCATGCGCCTGAACCCGGATGGCGCTTATTTCTTTGGGCTCAAAGTCGGGCGGCGCAGTACCGAATTGGTGCTGACGGATTTCCTTGGCAATGTCAGGCACCGTGAGCGGCGGACTTATGATTTTCCGACGCCCGAGGCGACATTGAGCTTTTCCAAAGAAAGCCTCGACAAAGTGATGGCGTCACTGTCGCCCGAGGCGCGCAGCCGGATCGCGGGTCTTGGGATTGCGATGCCGTTCTACCTTTGGGACTGGGCGCAGACATTGCAGGTTCCGCAGGAGAAAATGGATCCGTGGCGTGACGCGGACCTGAAAGGCGCGCTGGCCGCAAGCTATGACTTGCCGGTATTCCTGCAGAACGACGCAACGGCCGCCTGCGGTGCCGAGCTGGTCTTTGGCCCGGCGGAAGGCCCACGAGATTTCCTGTATTTTTATGTGGGCTTCTTCATCGGGGGCGGGGTGGTTCTGAACGGCTCGATCTTTTCGGGGCGGGGAAACGCCGGTGCGCTTGGCCCATTGCCCGTGCCGGACGACGCAGGCGGAGTGAAACCATTGATAGATGTCGCCAGTCTTTATGTGCTGGAGCGCGCAGTTGGTGGGAATGCCGAAACAGCCGGCTCAATCTGGGAAACGACACAGCATTGGGACCTACCGGAAACCCACCTTGAGAACTGGCTGAAACAAGCGGCGCACGGGATCGCACATGCCATCGTCTCGTCTTGCAGCCTGATCGACTTCGAATCTGTCAAGATTGATGGCTGGATGCCCACAGGCATCAAGGCGCGGCTGGTGGAATTGGTCGAGGTCAAGCTATCAGACATGAACCTGACCGGGCTTGAACGGCCCTTGGTGCAGGTGGGGACGGCAGGCCCGGATGCCCGCTCATTGGGGGCGGCCAGTTTGCCATTGTCGGAAAGATACCTGCTCGAAGGGTAGGTTCATTCCCGAAAAACCCTGACCTGCATCCAAAGCGGATCCGTCGGAAAAAGGGCATCGCCCGCTAAACTTTTTGACAGCCAGCGCAATTGATCGTTGACGGATGCCGAAGAAGTCTGGCAAGCCGCTCGGCATGTCCGGTTCCGGGGCGTGCTCTGGAATCAATAGGGAATGCGGTGCGGGCTTTGGCCCAATTCCGCAACTGCACCCGCAACTGTAAGCGGCGAGCAGGGCTGAAGTGCCACTGGTGTTAATCCGGGAAGGCCAGCCCAACGCTTTGACCCGCAAGTCAGGATACCTGCCGGACATGTGCCTTTGACAAGGGCACTCCTAATCGGCGACGGGATGTGCGTCGGAGCAGGATGCTTGAAAAAGCAGCTTAGCTTGGACATCCCCGCAGTCAAAACGCATCTCGTACCGGGGTTGGTACGATGGGACAAGGACGACTATTGATGACCAAGCTGCTTTCCGCAGCCGCTGTGGCGATAGCGCTTCCAGCGGTGGCAAATGCTCATTTCCTGCTGGAATACACCGCTGACACCATGATCGACGCACCGGGGAATGTTCCGGTCAAGCTGATCTTTTGGCATCCGTTCTCGAACGGGCACGTTATGGATCTGGACAAGCCGCAGGAATTCTACGTGATCCACAACGGTCAGAAAACCGACCTGCTGGATACCCTGGAACCCGTGCGTTTCACCGGTGGCGAAAACGAAGGCGCGGCATTCAAGGGTTATGTTCCCGTCAAACGGTCGGGCGACTATGTGCTGGTGACTGTTCCCCAGCCCTATTACGAGGAATCCGAGAATATCTATATCCAGCAGATTGCCAAGGCATTCCTGAACCGCAACGAACTGCCGACCGACTGGATGAACCCGGTGGGCTTGCCGGTTGAGATCATCCCGCTCAACAAACCAACCAACATCATCGCGGGTTCGACGTTTACAGGTCGGGTTATGGCCGAAGGCCAACCGGTTGCGGGTGCCGAGATCGAGATCGAGTACATGGCCGCAGAACCGGACATGGAAAGCGCGGCCGCTTCCGCCCCGTCGGTCTCGCCGATGCCGGGTGGTGCATTGGTCGCAATTTCGGATGATAACGGGTATTTCACGTTCGGCGTTCCAAAAGCCGGATATTGGGGATTTGCCGCACTCGGCGCCGGTCCCGTGACCGAACACAACGGCAAAGAACTCAGCCAGGACGCGGTGATCTGGATCCGCGCCTGGGATTTGGAGTAACCGTAGATGCACATCGTTGACGGAGCCTTGTCCAACCCTGTCGTGATCGGCGGTGCAGTCGCTGCTGCGGGTGGAATTGCCATGGGCCTCAGGTCGCTGGATCTTGATCGCATCCCCACTGCGGGAGTGCTGTCTGCCAGCTTTTTCGTGGCATCGCTGATTCATGTGCCGATTGGCCCTTCGTCAGTGCATCTGATCCTCAACGGAATGGCCGGGCTTTTGTTGGGCTGGGCCGCATTCCCGGCCCTGTTCGTCGGGCTTTTGCTGCAGGCCGTCTTCTTTGGCTTTGGCGGGTTGACGGTATTGGGGATCAACACCCTGAACATCGCGTTGCCCGCGGTTTTGGCCGGGCTGATCTTTGGCCGCCTGATCGCCCATGGCTCACCTCTGCAAGGTGCGATATGGGGCGGGGTCGGCGGTGCCTTTGCCATCGCCGCTACAACCGGCATGGTTGCGTTTTCACTGGCCTTGTCCGGGGATGCATTCCTGCCAGCGGCCAAGCTTGTTTTCTTTGCACATATTCCTGTCATGGCGATTGAGGCGATCCTGACCGGGTTCGCGGTTTTGCTGGCGCGCAAGGTCAAGCCCGAGCTGTTTGTCAAAGGAGCGGCCGCGTGAGGTACCTGGCGATCATTCTGGCGCTGTGCTGCGCACCCGCACCTGCCTTGGCGCATAAGGTCATAGCCGGAGTGTTTGAATCCGGTGACGCCATCGAAGGCGAAATCGGCTTTTCCAATGGTGACATGGCAAGCGGGGCCGAGGTCATCGTCAACGGCCCGGACGGAGCCGAGCTGGGCCGTATCGTAACAGATGCAGACGGGTTCTTTATCTACACGCCAAACGCGCCGGTGGCCCATACTTTCTTTGCAAACCTTGGTGCCGGGCATGTGGCCGAGGTCACCATGCCCGCTGCGGATGTCGCCCGGATCATGGGCGTTGAAGCGGAACCCGACACCGCGCCGACAAACGCACCTGCCCAGACAGCGGCGGTGCTCAGCGATGAACAACAACAGGTCATTGCCAGGGCCGTGCGGGATGAGCTGCGCCCGCTGCGTCGGGAAATAGCGGCTTACCGCGAACAAAATGACCTGCAAACTGTTCTGGGTGGGATCGGATATATCGTCGGTCTGTTTGGTCTGGGCTTTTACTTTGCGGCACGCCGCAAGCTGGCGGCCTGATGGCGCACGTTCTGGGGCAACAGGAAAGCACGCTGATCAAAGCGGGCGCGCAGCGGCGCGGCGCGATCAACCCGCTTGATCCAAGGATGCGGATCGTCATGGCGGTTGTCTTCGCGGTGGTGACTGTCGCGGTGTCCTCGCTGACAGCGCTGTGCGCGGCTTTGGCGGTGTCCCTTTCGCTTCTTGCCGCGTCGCGTCTGCCCTGGCGGAAAACGTTGAAACGCATGGCCATGATGGATGGGTTCATCCTTTTCATGCTGGTGCTGTTGCCATTCTCCATGCCCGGCGACCCGATGTTCACGCTCTGGGGGTTTCCCGCAAGCTGGCAGGGTTTCTGGAAAGCGGTCGAGATCGCCTTGACGGCCAACGCGGTCATCCTGTCCCTGATGGTGCTGGTCGGCACGATGGAGCCGGTCACGCTTGGCCACGCCCTGCACCGCCTGCGCTGCCCCGAAAAGCTGGTTCACCTTCTGATGTTCACCATCCGCTATATCGAGGTTCTGCGGGAAGAATACCTGCGCCTGCGCGCGGCCATGAAGGTACGCGGTTTTCGCCCGGCAACAAACTGGCACACCTATCGTAGTTTTGGCTATCTCGTGGGCATGATGCTGGTGCGCGCGATCGAAAGATCCGAACGCATACTTGATGCGATGAAATGCCGGGGGTTTTCAGGCCGTATGCTGCTGCTTCAGGACTTTGCCCTGACCCGAAGGGACATCGTTTTTGCCGCAGGTCTTGGTGCCCTTTGCGCGGGTCTGATCATACTGGATTTGGCATGACACTGATTGCGCTTGAAGATATCTGCTTTGCCTACCCTGGTCAGCCACCCGTTCTGGACGGTGCCAGCCTCAGCCTGTCCGCCGGTCAACGCCTGTCGCTGACGGGTCCGAACGGGGCGGGAAAATCGACCTTGCTGCGCATCACGCTTGGCTTGCAGCGCCCACGGTCCGGCACGGTCACGATCTTTGGTCAGCAAAGGGTGCAAGAGGCCGATTTTCACGACGTACGCCGCCGGGTGGGGCTTGTGTTTCAGGATGCGGATGATCAACTGTTCTGCCCGACCGTCGCCGAGGATATCGCCTTTGGCCCGCTCAACCTGGGCAGAACGCGCGACGAAGCGCTTGCTATCGTTGAAAACGTATTGAGTGATCTGGACCTGATGCATCTGAAGAACCGCATCACCCACAAATTGTCAGGGGGTGAAAAACGGCTGGTTACGCTGGCGACCGTTCTGGCGATGGAGCCCGAGGTTCTGCTGCTTGATGAACCCACCAACGCGCTGGACCCACGGAACGAGGCCCGGCTGCTGGAAATCCTCCGGGAATTGCCGCAAGCGATCCTTCTTGTCAGCCATTCCCCGGCCTTCCGTGCTGAACTGGCACCGGATGCGCTGGATTTGCGAGACGGAAAACTGGTTGCTGTCTGACAGGACCAATCCGGGTTCAGCCCTGCCGCTTCCGGCTCATAAGCCCATATCTGACCGCCCATGCCCGAAACGACAGGCGTCTGCGCCGGTCCTGTTTCACCGGGTGTTTTGATTGCGCGCCACCTTTTCGGTTGAACTCGAAAACGTCGATGATGCGCTCGGCGCAACCGCAGGCTTCGCCCATGCCAACTTTGGCAAAGTAGAATTTTTCGAAACGTTCCGGGTTTTGCATAGCGCCCCTCCTGTTCAAGCGTAACCCCAAAAACCAAGTGCCGCCAAATCACATTGTTGCGGTCGCAGAGGGGGTCCTATGGCGCGGCAAAGGTGCTTCCCGTCCAGACATTGTCCAGTTGATTGAAAACCGGCGAGGTGATGAGCATCTCGGCAGGGTACAGCAATTGCAGCTCATCCGCGAACCGCGTGACGCCGGGTACAAGCCCGGTGATGTTCTGCCACGCGGCCCAGCTGCCGGGATCGGACAGGCTGGTGGGATTGCCGGGATCAGCCGCCTGGTGCCAACCGGCCGCATTCAGGATCGGTGTAAGGGCAAAGCGCGCATCGTTGCTGTCAACCTCGGAACAGGCAGCAGCATCGCATTCCCAGCTTGTCCAGTCTGCCGCCGCGATGGTCCCGGCAATCGGGGCGGCGGCGTCGATGACCCGTGCCAGAACCTCGAACCCGCCACCCGCAGTCGGACGGCTGAGCGACAGGGGGTCGGTGGCCACGGCATGCAGCGCCGCAGTTGGTGCCAGGCTGAGGGTCCGACCGATCAAAGCCAGCTGTGCAATACCGTCGGTCACCGGGCCTGATCCGGCGGCCGGCAGGACCCTGACAGGTGTCAGGATCGGCACCGCACCGCCACGTATCGCGATTTCCTGCAACGCATTGTCTAAGGCCGGAACGAAATCACTGCGGATCGTGAAGCTCAGCGGGAAACTGGCTTGTTGCGGACCTACGGGCCTTGCCCCGTCGCGGGTGATGAAAGACATCGGCGGAATGGCACCCGGCTGCGGCAGCGAAATCTGCGGTCCCGCGATACCCAAAGCGGCCGCGATCATGCGTGCGCGCTGTTCGGACTCACCATACTCGCTCAGCAGATTGATATAGCCGCCGATCTCGGTGATGTTGCGCGGCGCAGGGATGCGCGAAGGGGCAATATCGCCCGCAATGGCCAGCCTATGGGCAATCACCTCACGGGCGCGCTGGATCGCCGGAGAATTGGTCGTTTCAAGGATGTTGATGATCGCCTCGGCAAGGCTTTCATCGATTCCCGGTTTGTCCGTCACATTTGTGCTCGTGTCACTCATTGTCGTCCTCCGCAGGGGCGTTCAGGCCATTGAGGAAATCCAGCACCGACTGGCTGCCGGCCTTGGTCGCGCTGCCGTCATCGGCATCCGCGTTCGCCTTGGTGAAGGCCCCGAAAAGCTTGGCCAAAAGCAGCGTGTTGGATGGGTTGGCCAAAGCAGCAGCCCCGCCGGGGAAATCCTTGAACAGGTTTTGAACGAAACCGGCCCGGTTGCCATCCGGTTGCCCACCGATCAGCGCGGAAACACCCGAAGCGTTCTTGGCAATATCCTCAAACCCCTTGATCTTGGCGGCATTGCTGGCGTCGAATGCCTTCTTGTCAGCGGCGGCCTTCTTGGCTTCTTCCTCCTTGCGGGCGGCAGCGATTTCCTGACCTTTACCCGCAAGTTCCGTGGCCTTTCCAACCAGTTCTTTCGTCAGATCCGTTGCCGTGTCGATGGCCTTGTCCCGACCGGCGGCAACCGATTGCGTTTCAAGCGCCAGTTGCGCCTGCAACTCCTTCAGACCCGTCAGATCGGTTCCCGCCCGCGCAAGATCGGGCGCAGCCTTGAGGATTTCGGCCAATTGCGACGTGGGCACAGCCTGGCCGGTGCCAATGTCGCCCCCTGCAATGGTCAGCGTGTTCGAAGGCTGGTTGTTCGGCAGGTCTGACGGCGCACGTGTACCAAAGATGGCGTCACTGTCAGCAGGCAGGACCGGCGCGTCGCCAACCGGTGGCGGTGTCGGGCTGTCCTGCCAGTTCCAGAAGCGGCGATGGTCGATCATCTCGCAGGAATTGCAGCGGCCCAGTACAGCCTCGCCCAACAGGCCCCTGGTCGGCAGCGAGATCGTGCGGCGCGGTGGTCGGAAGTCTTCGCGATGGAAGGCCAGAAGACTGTCCTGAATGTCACCGGTCCGCATCTCCATCCGGTCGGCCAGATCGGGCGGGATCGAGAAGGGCATGATCATGGCATTGCCATAGAACCCCAACACCTTGTTCTGGACGGTGCTGAGCAGCGATATCTCGCTTGAGGCATCGTCCAGCCCGCCTTCCGGTACCCCTATGGTGAAACGCTCCAGCAGAATTGCACGTTCTTCGTCCGTCATGCTGGCCCAGATCACGCGGGAATAGCGAACGGTGTTGGCCACAATATGCTGGTACATCTCTTCGATGCGGCGCAGATCCCGGCGTGACAGAACGTCCGGCACTTCCTGCACCGAATAGGGCAGGGTGGCAGCCAGCGCCTGGAACGTATTGTCATCAACAACGGTCTGGGCGTTTTCGTTCATACGCGCCTCAAACTCGCTGACCATGGGCGGTCCTACCAGATCGTCAAAGTCCGAGCCCGAGATCGTGGTGCGAAGGCTGCGGTTGATATTGCGGGTGGCCCGATCCAGATCGTCGGCATCTTCCAGATTGGCCAGATGCTCCCAGATGTTGAAAATGTTGATGGGATCAGGACCGGTGTAGAACGAGTAGGCAAACGAACCCGTCCGCCTGCGCAGCTCAACACGTGCGATATCCGACCGCTCGACCGAACGGGGCAAAGCCACAGAGCCGGTATAGGTCCGGCGCTTGGTCGGATCACGCCGGGCATCAGCCAGCCGGACAAGCAGGTTCTCGCGTGTTTCCGCTGGCAGGTCATGCAGGTTGTCGATGTCGATCGGCGATCCGGTCAGCGGCACAGGTCCGACCCGGTCGCCATCCTGCGTGAAGATCACGACAGAAATGTCATCATTGGGCATGAACGTGCCCTGCGCCTCGAAACTGACGATGTCCTGTGCGACGCCGGGCGCGTTCTGCGGTGTTGCATCCTTGTCTGCATAAAACTCTTCCAGCAGCTTCAGTGCGCTGCGGAATCTGCGGCGGTTTCGGAACACGCGCCGGAACACTTCGGCATGGCGCAGGATGACCTTGTACCGGCTCAGCAATCCGGACCGGGTGACATTGCCCGGCAACTGATCGCCTTGCCCCAGACGGCGGAAGCGGATGAGTTGCATGGGCACAAAGACCACCAACTGCACCCCCTCGATACGCGTTTCCAGGGAAAAGTCGCGCAGAACTTCGAACCATTGCATGGTCATTGCGTGGCAATGATTGCGGTTGGCCACGAATTTCGTTGTTGCCGTCCGCCGATCCGTCGCAGTTGCAGTGCGCACACTGGTCCGTGCCGAGTTACGCTTGACCGAAGCCGCCCGTTCAAGCGCGGCAGAGAATGTCTCATGCGTGTCGGACAGAAAATCGCGTGATGTGTTCTGCGTGTTGGACGAATTACCGGAAGAATTCGAACTGGACCGTGCGCCGCTGAAGCCCACGCCGCCAACGATGGCCCCGATGCCTCCGAACAGGCCGCCACCAACGCCACCTGCGCCTCCGAAGCTTTTTGAAAATGCGCGGGCCGAAAACGAGGACGTGCCCTGAATCACCTCATCCAGCGCGCTTTCAAACGTACTGTCAAAGGACGTGTCGCGGGCTTCCTCGAATTCCTGTTGTTCTTCAAATGTCAGGCTCTCTCGTTCACGTACGCTCAGTGTTTCGCGCTGTTCCGACACGACTATCCGCTGCTCTTCTCCCGGGGCAAGCGGCAGGGAATAGACCAGCCGACCCAAAGACATGCCAGAATGGACAGCCGTCGACCGCATCTTGGCAATATAGCCAAGCGCAAGGCTCGACGCTTTGGGCACATCCTGCGGCCGTTCTTCAAGATCTTCAAAGAAGTCTTCAATATCAATGGGTTCATCAATCGGAATTCGGTCCCGAAAATCCCAATCACCCCCGTCATTGTTGAACGCGGCCAGAAGCGTTTCGGCGGACAGATTGGCCTGAGCAAAGGTTGTACCCGGAATAGTCGTCACAAAACGGCCACCGCCTATGGGGCGTGTTCGAACGATATTCTTGGGCCCGACGAGCGGATCAATCAGCCGGTACAGAACCGAATAGCGCCGCCGTGAAACCGTGCCGCCTTCGGTTCGGTACTCCGACGCGCAATCGCCCTCGCCCAGCACGATAGGGGCCTGCGTACCGGTGAAATCGGATATGTTTTCTTCAGCATCCTCGGGATCCACCGGCAGGATATCGGCCAGCTCGCCGACGATCGAACGCTGCAAAGGGAGGAGCGTGCGATCCAGCACCACAAGGCCCATTTCGCCGTCCAGCGCGTCAACGCGCGGCACGGCTTCTGTCAGGGTGGTGTTTTGACCCCTGATCCGCAACCGCAGGCCGTTCTGTGGCAGGCGAAGATTGGGCAGATCAAGCGAGAAGAGCCCGCGCGCGTCCGTGACGGCGGCTTTGACAGCCCACGAGAAATCCGCGTTGTCGATCCCTTCATTGGCGGTAAAGGTGGGGCGCAGGACCTCGACGATCACACGTTCGGCAGGTGTCCCGTCAGGGTTGATCAGTTCCCCCCGCAGTTTCGGAGCGAGGGTGGGAACGACCGCCCCCAGAAAGCCTCCGGCCAGATCTTCGCGAATGGTTGCAAGCTGGCGAAAAACCGCGCCTGTCGACTGAACACGCCGGTCGACCAGATCGTTGATCACTTCCGTGGACAGCTCAATTCCGACGCCGCGGCGCAATGCCTTGAGCTTTTCCGCCTCAACCCGCTTCTGATCCTCAACGCTGTGCGCACCAGCCGCGACAGTGCCGGAAATTTCCGCTGATATCGATGGGTTTGGCCGAAGATTTGGTATGGACAGCGTTATGCGCGGGGGCTCACTGCTGGAGTCGGACATGAACGTCACCTCTCGAGAAAGAGCTGAAAAAAACGAGATGTCAGAAAAAGAAGTCAAATCATTAAAGGTGACCCAAGGTAACATGTCTGGGGGATTCGCGGAAGCAACGCAGGGTTGTGCCTACCGCCACGCGCGGCAAAGCGCTCAGGACAAGCACCGTGTCTCTTGCTGCTGACGGTATCCAGAATTGGTCAGAGTTGGACGAATAACCTGCCCGGAAACACCGGCATCCAAATCGCCTTTGGTCTAGTTTCGTGACTGCTGAGACGAATAGAAATACGCAATGGCCTGCGTGCGGTTTTTGACACTCAGCTTTTCGTAGATGTTGGACAGGTGAAACTTGACCGTGTTTGTCGAAATCTGAAGTTCCTTCGACAGGTCCCGGTTCGACATTCCCTGCGCCAGCGCCTCCAGAATTGCGCGTTCCTTACGCGACAGACTCTGGATTGGGTCCTGTTGCATCTTCCGGATATCGATGAACGGGAATACCATCTTACCCGCTGCAACTTTGGCGCAGGTTTCCAGCAGACCCTCAACCTCGCCCGTGCGGGCGGCAAATCCAGCCGCACCCGCCTGCATCGCCAATCGCGGGACATCGCCGCCAGTGTCGCCATAAACGACAAAGCGCGGGGCGTTGGGCTGATCGCGCAGAACCTCAATCAGTTTGGCGGCCCCCAAAACCGGAAGTGTCCAGTCGACGACACCAACCTGAACGGGAACCCGCATCACCGTTCCCAGAAACCCTTCGGCCGTTGCTGACGTGGCCATCAGCGAGAATCGGGGGTCCCGCTCGAATATTTCGGACATGGCCGACAGAACCAGCGGGTTGCCGTCCGCCAGCATGATGTCGATGGGTTTGTTCGGTGTCTCAACCATATGATTTTGCCCCGATTCCGGAAAAACCTACCCATAAGGATAGGTCATTTCTTTGTATACCTTCGTATTTTTACCAAAACGGGTAGGTACTGCCCCATCCTATTGGCCATCCAAAAGCAGTAGTAAGTTACGTTGCGTCATAAGGCAAGCTCGCGTTTCCTGCTCGGTAACTTGACACAACGGGCCGCAATGCCCGGCCAACAGCCGAGGATGCCAGACCATGACTTTTCAGATTTTCCCTCCGCTCGAAATCCCTCAGACCCTCGCTGCGGGGCCGGGGCCGGGTAACACGGATGCCCGCGTCCTCAAGGCCTTTGCCAATGCAGGCGTTGCCGATCACATGCAGGGGGACGTCCTTAGGGGGATGGTCGAATGCAAGCACATGCTGCGGAAAATCTGGGGCACCCAAAACGTCTATACCTTTGCTGTTGCCGGCACCGGTTGGAGCGCCCTGGACACCATGTTTTCGGCTGTCATGCCTGGCGATAAGGTCGTTGCTTTTGCCAACGGGACATTCTCGGGGATCGACGCGCTGACCCTGCGGATCAAGGCGGCGACGCCCGAAGAACATGCAGCCAACCCGATGGCACCTCAGGCCGCCAGCGTCACCGTGATCGAGGTTCCGCACGGCCAGCCGGTCACCGGTGATCTGGTCGAAGCTACGCTGGCGCAGCACAAACCGAAATGGGCTTTCATGGCGCATTGGGAAACCGGATCGGGCCGCATCAATGACCTGCGCGGATTTTCCGACGCGTGCGAACGTCATGGCGCGATGGGTCTGATCGATGCGGTGTCGTCTCTGGGCGTCGATGACTTCTCGATAGACGATTTTCCGGGTATCGCCGGATGGGCGTCCTGCCCGCAGAAAGGTCTGTGTTGCTTGCCGCTGACCTATGCCCCTGTCAGCTTTACCGACGCCTATATCACCTCACTGAAAACCACCGGTGCCTATACCTATGTGCACAATCCCATCTTTGAGGCCCGCCATTGGGGCATTGTCGATGGGCAGGATGTTGAAAAGGGCACCTATCACCGCACCCATTCGGGCTACGCCGTTGCGGCCTTCCATGAATCCCTGCGCCTGACCCTTCAGGAAGGTCTGGCCAAGCGGTCCGCGTCGTACAAGACGCACGAGAAGGTTCTGCGGGACGCCGTCACCGAATTGGGCTGCGAGGTCACCTCCGACATGCCCAGCCTGATCGTGCTGAACCTGCCCCCGGAACTGGCTGGCCGCGAGATGGAGCTGGTCCAGAACTGCCGCGCGCGCGGGTTTGGCATCTGGCCGACGCTCAGCGCACCCGTGCAGGTGCGCATCGGCATCCTCAACCAATTGAACCGCGACGCCGTCAGCCGGATTGTGCGCCTGTTCGCCGAAGCCATCCGAGAGCTGGGCGGAACGGTCGACCAAGACGCAATCGAAGACCTGCTGGAAAGCCGTTACGGCACCTCAATCGCTGCATAAACAGGAGCGGATCAGATGGATATTCACGAATACCAGGCAAAGGAAATTCTTTCGAATTTCGGTGTCGCCATACCATCCGGCGCACTGGCCTACAGTCCGGAACAAGCGGCCTATCGGGCGCGTGAGCTGGGCGGTGACAAATGGATCGTCAAGGCGCAGGTCCATGCAGGCGGTCGCGGCAAGGCCGGAGGGGTCAAGCTGTGCAACACCGAAAACGAAATCTATCAGGCCTGCGATGATCTGTTTGGCCGCAAGCTGGTCACGCACCAGACCGGCCCCGAAGGCAAAGGCATCTATCGCGTCTATGTCGAAGCCGCCGTGCCGATTGATCGCGAGATCTATCTGGGTTTTGTCCTCGACCGGTCCAGCCAAAGGGTGATGATCGTGGCCTCGTCCGAGGGCGGGATGGAGATCGAGGATATCTCGGCTGACCGCCCGGAAAGCATCGTCCGCTCCATCGTGGAGCCGGCGGTTGGGCTTCAGGAGTTTCAGGCGCGCGAGATCGCATTCAATCTGGGGCTTGAACCCAGGCTGATCCAGCAAATGGTGCGTACATTGCAAGGCTGCTACGCCGCCTTTAGCGAGCTGGACGCGACAATGGTCGAGATCAACCCGTTGGTCATCACGGGTGACGACCGGGTGCTGGCGCTTGACGCCAAGATGAGCTTTGACGACAACGCCCTGTTCCGCCATCCGCAAATCTCTGAACTGCGTGACAAAAGCCAGGAAGACCCGCGCGAAAGCCGCGCGGCCGACCGCGGATTGTCCTATGTCGGGCTGGACGGAAATATCGGCTGCATCGTCAACGGTGCCGGTCTGGCGATGGCCACGATGGACACGATCAAGCTGGCCGGTGGCGAGCCTGCAAACTTCCTCGACATCGGCGGCGGGGCCTCACCCGAACGTGTGGCCAAGGCATTTCGTCTGGTCCTGTCGGACGACAATGTTCAGGCCATTCTGGTCAACATCTTCGCCGGTATCAACCGCTGCGACTGGGTGGCCGAAGGCGTCGTTCAGGCGCTGCGGGAACTTGACCTCGATCTGCCCGTCGTCGTGCGGCTGGCTGGAACAAACGTCGAAGAGGGTCAGAAGATTCTGGCCAAGTCCGGCCTGCCGATCATTCGCGCCACAACGCTGATGGAGGCGGCAGAACGCGCTGTTGGCGCATGGAAAAACGACCTTACTCAAGGCACCAAGATGAGGGCTGTGAAATGAGCATTCTTCTCGACCGTGACTCGCGCGTCATCGTGCAGGGCATCACCGGCCGCATGGCCCGGTTCCATACCAAGGACATGTTGAACTATGGCACCAATGTCGTGGGCGGTGTCGTACCCGGAAAAGGTGGCGAAACCGTCGAAGGTGTTCCGGTCTTTGACACCGTCAAACAGGCTGTCGAGGCGACCGGCGCGGATGCCAGCCTTGTTTTCGTACCCCCGCCATTTGCGGCGGATTCAATCATGGAAGCCGCAGATGCCGGTATCCGCTACTGCGTCTGTATCACCGACGGGATTCCGGCGCAGGACATGATCCGGGTGAAGCGGTACATGTACCGCTACCCGAAAGAGAAACGCATGGTGCTGACCGGGCCGAACTGTGCCGGTACGATCTCGCCCGGAAAGGCGCTGCTGGGCATCATGCCGGGCCACATCTATCTGCCCGGTCATGTCGGCATCATCGGTCGCTCGGGCACGCTGGGCTACGAGGCCGCGGCGCAGCTGAAAGAACGCGGCATCGGTGTCTCGACCAGTGTCGGGATTGGTGGCGACCCGATCAACGGGTCATCCTTCAAGGACATCCTGCAGCGGTTCGAAGAGGACGAGGACACCCATGTCATCGCCATGATCGGCGAGATCGGCGGCCCACAGGAAGCTGAGGCTGCCGAATACATCCGCGACCACATCACCAAACCGGTGATTGCTTATGTCGCGGGTCTGACCGCCCCGAAAGGCCGCACCATGGGCCACGCGGGTGCGATCATTTCGGCCTTTGGCGAAAGCGCCAGCGAAAAGGTCGAGATCCTGTCCGCCGCCGGGGTGACCGTTGCCGAAAACCCCGCGGTGATCGGTGAAACAATTGCCCGTGTGATGGAGGCCGCGTGATGGTCAAACCCTCGGTTCTTGTGACCCGTCGCTGGCCTGCCGCCGTCGAGGCGCAGCTGGCCGAGACCTATAACGCCGTTCTGAACACCGGGGACAAACCCATGTCCCCGGCCGATATCCGGCAAGCCTTGAAAACTTATGACGCGGTGCTGCCAACTGTAACGGACACACTGAGCGCCGAGGCAATGGACGTCCCTGGTGCGCAGACCAAGATCCTGGCCAATTACGGTGTCGGATACAGCCACATCTGCGAACCGTCGGCGCGTGAGCTGGGCATGACCGTGACCAACACGCCCGATGTTTTGTCCGAATGCACCGCTGATATCGCCATGACCCTGCTGCTGATGGTGGCCCGGCGCGCGGGCGAGGGTGAGCGCGAGCTTCGGTCCGGCAACTGGACCGGATGGCGGCCCACGCATCTGGTTGGAACCAAGGTCAGCGGCAAAACGCTGGGCATCATCGGCTATGGCCGCATCGGGCAAGAGATGGCCCGGCGTGCGCATCATGGCTTTGGCATGGACATCCTCGTCTACAACCGCAGTCAGATAGCGCCGGATGTGCTGGCCAGGTGCAATGCAACGCAGGTGGCCTCGATTGACGACTTGCTGCCGCAATGCGACTTCGTCTCGCTGCATTGCCCCGGCGGGGCTGAAAACCGCCATCTGATCAACGCGCGCAGACTGGGCCTGATGAAGCCCGACGCCTTTCTGATCAACACCGCGCGCGGTGAGGTGATCGACGAATGGGCGCTGATACAGGCCCTGATGTTCGAGATGATCGGCGGGGCCGCGCTGGACGTGTTCGATGGTGAACCCCGTATCAGCCCGGACCTGCTGCAATGCGACAACCTCGTGATGCTGCCACATCTGGGCAGCGCCACCCGCGAAGCGCGCGAGGCAATGGGGTTTCGGGTTCTCGATAACCTGAATGATTTCTTTGAAGGCCGCGAACCCCGGGACCGCGTGATCTGATGCAAGCGCTGGCCCCGAATATGCAGCCCACTCCCAACCCCTCGAGCTATGCCGAAGGGTTGCGCTCGGAATTGCGGGCGTTGTGGCGGAACATATTGCTGAAACGGGCGCCACATGTGGCGGCATGGGCCGAGGCCACGCCGCTGCAAGCCATTCCCACGGGACCCGAAGCAACGCCGTATTTGCAGGCCCTTTCGATCTGGTTCCAATTGTTGTGCATCATCGATGAAAACGCCGAGGTTCGGGACCGTCGATTGACCGAAACCCAAAACGGCGCAGAAGCGGTAGAAGGCGGTTTTGCCGAAGCCCTGACGGACTTGTCCCTGACCTATAACCAGGTTGAAAAGCTGACCGCTAACCTGTGTACCGGTCCCACGCTGACCGCGCATCCGACCGAAGCCAAGCGGGTTACGGTTCTGGAAATTCACCGGCGTATCTACCGCAACCTCGTCAGTCTTGAAACGCAACGCTGGACCCCGACAGAACACGCCGAATTGCTGAATGGTCTGGAAGGAGAGATTGATCTCCTATGGCTGACCGGCGAACTCCGCCTGTCGCGCCCAAGCCTGCACGACGAGATCGAATGGGGGTTGCAGTTCTTCCGCGATGCAATCTTTGACGCCGTCCCGCAGGTTATGGGCCGCTTCGATCAGGCCTGCCTGCAAGTGCTGGGCCGTACGCTGAGCGATACACCCGATATCCGCTTTCACAGCTGGATCGGCGGCGACCGGGATGGCAACCCAAATGTCACGACCGAGATGACCGCATTGGCGCTGAAACGCGGACACGAAACAGTTCTGGAGCTTTATCGCCAGGCACTCGAACGTGCTGCGGGCAGGTTGAGCATCAGCGCGCTGATATTGCCTTTACCTGAACCTGTCAGGACGCAAGTACAAGCGATAGTCGACCGGGCTCCGACCGCCGGGCGCAATCGGAACGAACCATTCCGGCAAGCACTCAATGCCATTCGCTATCGGCTGACAAACAACGGATATGATCACATCTCGCAATTCGTGGGCGACCTCGACACGCTTGATACCGCTTTATGTGCAGTCAACGCGGATATTCTGGCGCGGCAGCACATCCGTCCGCTGCGCCGGGCCGCTTCGGTTTTCGGGTTCCGGACCACAACGCTGGACATCCGCCAGAATTCGACCGTCACAACCGATGTTCTGGCCGAAGTCTGGTCGCATTCCGGACAGGCGCCGGTTTACGGCACAGCCGAATGGTCAACCCGCTTGCGAACCGAACTGGCGGATCAGAACCTGCCCTATCAAAACCGCGACGCGTTAAGCGATCAGGCGCGGGAACTGCTTGCTCTTCTGGCTCTGGTCTACAGCGTTCGATCGGGACCGGACCCCAGGGCAATAGGGCCCTTCATCCTGTCCATGACCCGTTCGGCCGACGATATTCTCGGCATCTACCTGTTGGCCCGCTATGCCGGGTTTGGGTCTGAAACTCTGGATCTTTCGGTAGTCCCATTGTTCGAGACAATTGCCGATTTGCGAAATGCCCCATCAATCCTGCTGGACGTTCTGGCAGTTCCGCTTGCCCGTCGCAGCCTCAAAACCGACGGTCGAGTAATCGAGGTGATGCTGGGATATTCGGACAGCGGCAAGGACGGGGGCTATTTCTGCTCAACATGGGAGTTGGAGCGCGCCCAACGCAGGATCGTCGCGGCGCTGGCTTCACAAGGTTTCAAGGCCACGTTTTTCCATGGTCGCGGCGGCTCGGTCAGCCGGGGCGGCGCACCGACCGGGCGTGCCATTGCCGCGCAGCCCAGCGGAACAGTTGCCGGGCGGCTGCGCGTGACCGAACAGGGCGAGGTGGTTTCGGCCAAATATGCCAACCGGGGCACGGCTGCCGCGCATCTGGAGTTGTTGCTGTCAAGCACGATGCGCCATACGGCGACTCCTGACGAGGCGCCTTCACGGCCTGAATTTGATGACGCATTGGATGCTTTGTCAGAGTTGTCACAGACAGCCTATGTCTCGCTTTTGCAGATGCCGGGTTTTCTGGACTATTTCCAGCAGGCTAGCCCCGTCCAAGAACTTGCCCGCCTGAAAATGGGATCCCGCCCGACCCGCCGGTTTGGCGCGGCCAGTCTGGATGACCTGCGGGCCATTCCGTGGGTCTTTGCGTGGTCGCAGAACCGCCACCTGATCACCGGCTGGTACGGGTTCGGCACCGCCATGGCCAGTTTTCGCAAGTTTCGCGGCGCGCGCGGTGATGACGTGTTGCACGACATGTTTCGACACTCCCGCCTGTTCCGCCTTGCCGTCGATGAGATGGAAAAATCGCTCTATCAGACGGATATGGAAATCGCAGCGCAGTATGGCGAATTGGTCTCTGATATCGAGATCCGCCAACGTGTATCGCAGGTGATCAAGGCGGAATACGATCGTGCCTGCAAAGCGATCCGGTTTCTGACCGGTGGTCGGGTCATCGGCCATCGCTTTCCCCGCCTTTGCGAGAGGTTTGACTGCAAACAGGCCGAATTGGCCCGCATTCATGCTCTTCAGGTCGAACTGCTGCAACACGCCCGCAACGAACCGCAGGCAGGGTCAGTTCCCGTGCCCCTGCTGCAATCCATGAACGCCATTTCCGCTGGCCTTGGCTGGACCGGCTAACCATTTTCAGGAGACCAAAACTGTGAACGCCCCGCATCGAACAGACGGATTTTTCACCCAGTCCTTGTCGGACCGCGACCCTGAGCTTTTTGGCTCGATCCGGTCTGAGCTGGGTCGTCAGCGCGACGAGATCGAGCTGATTGCGTCCGAGAACATCG
The DNA here is from genome assembly GCF_056536105.1 of Ruegeria sp. AL7. Classification (NCBI taxonomy): domain Bacteria; kingdom Pseudomonadati; phylum Pseudomonadota; class Alphaproteobacteria; order Rhodobacterales; family Roseobacteraceae; genus Ruegeria; species Ruegeria sp. AL7. The sequence goes on along the minus strand of NZ_JBQFJF010000002.1, from coordinate 163,489 downwards.
TCTCTGCCGCCGTGATGGAGGCGCAGGGTTCGGTGATGACCAACAAATATGCCGAAGGTTACCCGGGCCGGCGCTATTACGGAGGCTGCGAGTTTGTTGATATCGCCGAGAATCTGGCCATCGACCGCGCCAGGCAGCTGTTTGGCTGTGGCTTTGCCAATGTGCAGCCGAACTCGGGCAGCCAGGCCAACCAGGGCGTGTTCCAGGCGCTGATCCAGCCCGGCGACACCATTCTGGGCATGAGCCTGGATGCCGGTGGCCACCTGACCCACGGCGCGCGGCCCAACCAGTCGGGCAAGTGGTTCAACGCCGTGCAATACGGCGTGCGCCAGCAGGACAACATGCTGGACTATGATCAGGTCGAGGCGCTGGCGAAAGAGCATAACCCCAAGCTGATCATCGCGGGCGGTTCGGCCATCCCGCGTCAGATCGATTTTGCCCGCATGCGTCAGATCGCCGACATGGTCGGCGCCTATCTGCACGTGGACATGGCGCATTTCGCCGGTCTGGTTGCGGCGGGCGAGCATCCCAGCCCGTTCCCCTACGCGCATGTGGCGACCACCACCACACACAAGACCCTGCGCGGCCCACGTGGGGGCATGATCCTGACCAATGATGAAGATATCGCTAAGAAAGTGAATTCGGCGATCTTCCCCGGCATTCAGGGCGGCCCGCTGATGCATGTGATCGCGGCCAAGGCCGTGGCCTTTGGCGAGGCGCTGCGCCCCGAGTTCAAAAGCTATATCCAGCAGGTCGTGACCAATGCGCAGGCGCTCAGCGATCAGTTGATCAAGGGCGGGCTCGACACCGTGACCCACGGCACCGACACCCATGTGGTGCTGGTCGACCTGCGCCCCAAGGGCGTCAAGGGCAACGCCACCGAAAAGGCCCTGGGCCGGGCGCATATCACCTGCAACAAGAACGGCGTGCCGTTTGACCCGGAAAAGCCGACCATCACGTCGGGCATCCGCCTTGGCAGCCCCGCCGGCACCACCCGCGGCTTTGGCGAGGCCGAGTTCCGCCAGATCGCCGACTGGATCATCGAAGTGGTCGACGGCCTGGCCGCCAACGGCGAAGACGGCAACGCCGAAGTCGAAGCCCGCGTCCGCGCCCAGGTCGCAGACCTCTGCAACCGCTTCCCCATATACCCGAACCTGTAAGCCGAAAGGTCCCAACCATGAGCTTTCAACCAATTGAACAAGCCCCCGCCCGCCTGAACCGCAGCGAGCTTGCCGTGCCCGGCAGCCAGCCCGGAATGTTTGAGAAGGCTGCGAAATCGGACGCGGATGTCATCTTCCTCGATCTGGAAGACGCTGTTGCGCCCGATGAAAAGGAACAAGCGCGCAGGAACATCATTCAGGCGCTGAATGATATCGACTGGGGGAACAAGACCATGTCGGTCCGGATCAATGGTCTGGACACCCATTACATGTATCGGGACGTCGTGGATGTTGTCGAACAGGCGGGCCAGCGTCTGGACCTGATCATGATCCCCAAGGTCGGGACAGCCGCAGATGTATATGCAGTCGACATGCTGGTGACCCAGATCGAAGACGCCAAGGGATACAAGAAACGGATCGGGTTCGAACACATCATCGAAACCGCGCTTGGTATGCAGAATGTCAGCGCGATCGCGGCTGCATCAAAGCGCAATGAAAGCCTTCATTTTGGTGTCGCGGATTATGCCGCCTCGACCCGCGCGCGAACCACAATCATCGGGGGCGTGAACCCGGACTATTCGGTTCTGACCGACCCGGATGCCGACGGAGGCCGCCTGACCCACTGGGGCGACATGTGGCACTACGCCCTTGCCCGCATGGTGGTTGCGGCGCGCGCCAACGGGCTGCGCCCCATCGACGGGCCTTTTGGCGATTTTCAGGACCCCGACGGTTACAAGGCCGCCGCAAAACGTGCCGCCGTTCTGGGCTGCGAGGGCAAATGGGCCATCCACCCCAGCCAGATCGCACTTGCCAATGAGGTGATGTCGCCCTCGGATGCCGAAGTTACCAAGGCACGGCGTATCCTTGTCGCCATGGCCGAGGCCGAGGCAGACGGAAAAGGTGCCGTGTCTCTGGATGGCCGTCTGATCGACTATGCCTCGATCCGTCAGGCCGAAGTGCTGGTTGAAAAGGCCAGTCAGATCGCTGCGGCCTGATCGCCCGCACCAAACCTGACCTGCGTGGGCGCAAGGTCCACGCGGGCTCGGTGCTGCGTTGACTGGTGGATCACGAGACAAACGCGAAAGGTTATCCGTGTTCCGGGGCGGCCGTCCCCAGAAATCGCTTGTTCCGAATTTCGTCCGGGCTGACGTCAAAGCTGCGTTGAAAGGCGCGTTTCAGCGCGACAGTCGATGAAAAGCCGGTCGCTGTCGAGATTTCGATCTGCGACATGTTGGTGAATTGTAAAAGGCTCTGCGCCCGCTCCAGCCGTAGCTCTTTGTAGGTCGACAAAAGTTTCGCACCGGTTTTGCTTAGAAACCTTCGCTGTAACTGGCGGGTCGAGGTCCTGAGTACATTGGAAAGTTCCGAGATCGTCAAAGGATCTTCGATGTTTTCCTGCATCGCATCCAGCGTGCGCATGACAAGCTGATCACCTTTTGCACGGTGCACCAGACGGGCGGCAAGCGTGCTGCCGTGCTTTTGTGTGGGTTCCGTCAGTCCAATGTATCCGCGCAGTATGTCCGCGATATGTTCCCCGTGGTCGATCGACACAAATTCTGACAGCAGGCGCAGCGCGCTTAACCGGGTGGTTGCGCTATGGGCGCACCCGTCTGCGGCCAGATGCGTGCCGGTGCCACAATCTTCCAGCCCGCCCTCCAGTGCAGCGGCTGCGAAATTCGGGTGGACAGCAACGGTGTTCCGGCCTGTTCTTCCGAGTTGCGGCAGAAGCAGCACCGCGCCGCCGACCAGAACAACCCGTGAAGACAGGTTCAGGACCTGCGATACCCAGAATCTGCGCGAATGTGGAATGGACCAGATGTTCTCCAGATCTCCCCAGAAAATCGCCGTTCGTCCGGCCCAGTATAACGGTCCACCCGCAGGTTCCGAGCCAGCGACACGAAGGTTGACCACATAGGTGCAGTTTTCGGCCAGAGTGTTTAACGCCTGATAGAATTCGATGACCATTCCAGCTGACGCCATAGCCGCTTCACCGTTGAGAATGACATCGATATGTTTCAATCTTTCGGGTGCCTCAGGCTCCGTTTCAGACAGATTGGCGTGATCATTTGCGAGGACATAGTGTTTCATTGTTCCTCCGACGATTTGGGCGTGGCAGCGCCCCGATTGGCGCTGCCCTCAGGGTGTAAATCCGATCCGTCAGGCGAATTGACGGATCGGACAGACACGGGTTTCACTCTGCGGCGTCTTCGTATTCTGTCATTGGTGGGCATGTGCATACGAGGTTTCGGTCGCCGTATGCGTTGTCGACGCGGTTGACGGGGGACCAGTATTTGTCGACGCCCATGGATCCCGGCGGGAAGCAGGCCTGTTCGCGGGTGTAGGGGCGGTCCCAGTCGCCGACCAGATCACGCACCGTGTGGGGGGCGTTTTTCAGCGGGTTGTTTTCCGCGTCGATCTTGCCGTCGATGATGTCCTGCGCTTCCGAGCGGATCGAGAGCATGGCGTCGCAGAAGCGGTCGAGCTCGTCCTTGGGTTCGGATTCGGTGGGCTCGACCATCAGGGTTCCGGCCACCGGCCAGCTCATCGTGGGGGCGTGGAAGCCTGAATCGACCAGACGCTTGGCCACATCGTCGACGGTGACATGCGCCGCCTCGTCCAGCGGCCTTGTGTCGAGGATGCATTCATGTGCCACCCGACCCGTTTCCGAGGTGTAGAGGATCGGATAGGCGTCCTTGAGGCGCGCCGCGATGTAGTTGGCGTTCAGGATCGCCACTTTGGTGGCCTGCGTCAGCCCCGCGCCGCCCATCAGCAGCACATAGGCCCATGAGACGGGAAGGATCGAGGGCGAGCCGAAGGTGCCGCCGAGACCGGACCCACGGCGGTGCCATATTCCGGGTGGCCCGGCAGATGCTCGGCCAGATGCGCCTTGACGCCGATCGGACCCATGCCGGGGCCGCCACCGCCATGCGGGATGCAGAAGGTCTTGTGCAGGTTCAGGTGGCTGACATCGCCGCCAATGTCACCCGGACGTGCCAGCCCGACCATGGCGTTCATGTTGGCGCCGTCGATATAGACCTGACCGCCGTGATCATGGGTGATCTGGCAGACCTCCTGCACGGTGGTCTCGAACACGCCATGGGTCGAGGGATAGGTGATCATGCACGCGGCCAGATGATCCGAATGCTTTTCCGCCTTCTCGCGGAAGTCATTCAGATCGATATTGCCCTTGTCATCCGATTTCACCGGCACAACCTGCCAGCCCACCATCTGCGCCGAGGCCGGGTTGGTGCCATGGGCCGAGGTCGGGATCAGGCAGACATTGCGCTGCCCTTCGCCGCGGGCGAAGTGATAGTTGCGGATGGTCAGAAGGCCCGCATATTCGCCCTGCGCGCCCGAGTTGGGCTGCTGGGAGATCGCGTCATACCCGGTGATCTGGCACAGCTTGTCGTTCAGATCCGCAATCATCTGATGGTAGCCCTGCGCCTGATCTTCGGGCACGAAAGGATGCAGGTTGCCGAACTCGGGCCAGGTGACCGGGATCATCTCGACCGTGGCGTTCAGCTTCATGGTGCAGGACCCCAGCGGGATCATCGCCCGGTCCAGCGCCAGGTCGCGGTCGGCCAGACGGCGCATATAGCGGGTGATCTCGGCCTCGGCCCGGTTCTTGTGGAAGATCGGGTGGGTCAGGTACGCGCTTTCGCGCAGCGCGTAATCCGGCAGGCGGTATTGCTTGTTCGAGCTGTCATCCTTGCGGTCGATGCCGAAGGCACCCCAGACCGCCTCGATGGTCTCGGGGCGGGTCTGTTCGTCCGGCTGATGCCCACGCGGGTCTCGCCGACCTTGCGCAGGTTGACGCCACGGGCCACGGCGGCCTCCATAACGACATTCTGCAGATGACCGACCTCGACCGTGATCGTGTCGAAGAACACCTCGGGTTCGACCGCAAATCCCGCCTCTTCCAGACCGGCGGCCAGGCGCGAGGTCTTGCGGTGCACCGATTGCGCGATCGCCTTGATGCCGTCGGGTCCGTGATAGACCGCATACATCGAAGCAATGACGGCCAGCAGCGCCTGCGCGGTGCAGACGTTCGAGTTCGCCTTTTCGCGGCGGATGTGCTGCTCGCGGGTTTGCAGCGACAGGCGGTAGGCCTTGTTGCCGCGGCTGTCGATGCTGACCCCGATGATCCGGCCCGGCATCGAGCGCTTCAGCTTGTCGGTGGTCGCCATATACGCGGCGTGCGGGCCGCCATAGCCCATCGGCACGCCAAAGCGCTGGGTCGAGCCGATGGCGATATCCGCGCCCATCTCGCCGGGGGATTTCAGCAGCGCCAGTGACAGGATATCGGCGGCGACAACGGCGATGGCGTTATGTTCATGCAGCGCCGCGATCTCGTTCGTGAAGTCGCGCACATGGCCATGGGTGCCCGGATACTGGAAGATCGCGCCAAAGACGGCACCTGCATCCAGCTGATCGGGATCGCCCACCTGCACGTCGATGCCCAAGGGTTCGGCGCGGGTTTTGATGACCGCGATGGTCTGCGGATGACAGTTGCGATCCACGAAGAAGGCCGCGTTATTGGCCTTGGACCGGCCGCCGCGCTTGGCCATCGCCATGGCTTCTGCTGCGGCTGTGGCTTCGTCCAGCAGGGACGCGTTGGCCACATCGAGCCCGGTCAGGTCGCTGACCATGGTCTGGAAGTTCAGCAGCGCCTCAAGCCGGCCCTGGCTGATCTCGGGCTGATAGGGCGTGTAGGCCGTGTACCAGGCCGGGTTTTCCAGGATGTTGCGCAGGATCGGCGCCGGGGTGGTGGTGCCGTAATATCCCTGACCGATCAGCGAGGTCAGAACCTTGTTCTTGCCCGCCACCTGCTTCATGTGAAAGAGCGCATCGCGTTCCGTCATCGCCGGGCCCCAGTCCAGCGGTTCCTTCTGCCGGATCGCGGGCGGGACGGTAGCGTCGATCAGCTGGTCCAGCGTCTTGAAGCCGATCACCTGCAGCATGTCGCGCATCTCGGTCGGGCTGGGCCCGATGTGGCGGCGATTGGCGAAGTCATAGGCTTCGTAGTCGGTCAGTTTGAAGGCCATTGCAGCGCTCCTCAAGGATAGGTCAGGTCCGGCGGAGACGGCAGGAGCCTCCGGCGGGAGTATTTGGAAAAAGATGAAGCGGGGAGCCCCGGTCTCTGGGGCTCCGGGCCGGATTTAGCCGATGAAGGCCTTGTAGCCGGCTTCGTCCATCAGATCTTCCAGCTGCGCGGCATCGGCGATCTTGATCTTGTAGATCCAGGCCTCGCCCTCGGGGTCGTCGTTCAGCGCGCCGGGGTTGTCAGCCAGCGCCTCGTTCACTTCCGTAATCTCGCCATCAACCGGCGCGTAAAGCTCGGAGGCGGCCTTGACGGATTCGATCACGCCGATCTCGCCATCCTTCTCGAACTCGTCGCCCACCTCCTGCTGCTCGACAAAGACCACCTCACCCAGCTGCTCGGCCGCGTGTTTGGTGATACCCAGCGTGGCCGTGTCGCCGTCGACCGCCAGCCATTCATGCTCTTCGGAATAATAGGTTGCCATGTCTCTCTCTCCTGACTTCAACGCTTGTAATTTTGTTTGACGAAGGGCAGCGCCACAATCTGCGCCGGTTGCGCCTTGCCCCGGATGATCAGGTTGACCTTCTCGCCCGGCTCGCCATGGCCCGCGGACACATAGCCCATCGCAACCGGGCCGCCGACCGTGGGGCCAAAGCTGCCCGAGGTGATCTGACCGATGGTATTGCCCTCAAGGCATTGCACTTCCACGCCCTGACGCGCGGGGGCGCGGCCGTCGGGCTTGATGCCCACCAGCTTGCGCGCAGGCCCCTCGGCCAGTTCGCGCTGCACACGTTCCGCACCCGGAAAGCCGCCTTCTTCCTTGCGGCGCTTCTGCATCGCCCAGCCAAGGCTGGCCTCGACCGGCGAGGTGCTCTGATCGATGTCATTGCCATAAAGGCACAGACCGGCTTCAAGCCGCAGGCTGTCACGCGCGCCCAGACCCGCCGGTTCGCAATCCTCATGCGCAAGGAACGCCCGGGTGATCTCGATCGCCTTGTCCTCGGGGATCGAGATCTCATACCCGTCCTCGCCCGTGTATCCCAGCCGCGAGATGCGGCATTCGACACCCAGGATGTCGGCAATCGTAGTTTCCATGAACTTGAGGTCGCGCACCGCAGGGCAGAGCGCGCCCACCACGTCCTCGGCCTTGGGGCCTTGCACCGCGACCAGCGCGCGGTCGAAAATCTCGGTCACTTCGACGCCGTCCAGATTGGCGCGCATATGCGGAATGTCCTGATGGCGCAGCGCCGCGTTCACCACCACAAAGTAATGATCCCCCGCGTTCGACACGATCAGGTCATCCATGATCCCGCCTTCGGCATTGGTGAAGAACCCGTACCGCGCCTTGCCTTCCTTCAGCGTCGCATAAGCCTGCGGACACAGAGCTTCCAGCTTCTCGCCCACATCCTCGCCCCGCAAAATCACCTGACCCATATGCGACACATCAAACAACGCCGCCTTCTCGCGGCACTGCTTATGTTCACCCATGATCCCCAGCGGATACTGAACTGGCATCTCCCACCCGGCAAAATCAACCATCTTGCCGCCCAACTCAACGTGAAGCCCAAAAAGCGGCGTGCGTCTAATCTCGGTCATTGATCCAACCTTTCACTCAACGGGACTGGTCGCGAACAACCATGACGGTGCAATGCGCGTTGCGCACGACACGGGCCAGGTTCGGACCGATTTCATAATTCGGAAAATCACCCTTGGTCGAGGCCATGACGATCAGGTCAAAGCCGTCCTTGTAGGCGCGCTTGAGGATTTCACGGTAAACGCTGCCTTCTTCAACATGGACAGGCACGTCCGATGCGTTGCCATGATCCAGAATGGCCTGAACCGCATTTCGCACGTGGTCTTTGGCACCGGCACCATAGTTTGCGGGAAGGTTCGGCAGCTGGATGATCTCGGGGATAACGGCAACCGCGTGCAGTTCAGCCCCGTAGAACCTGGCCTGTTCCAAGGCGACTGGCAGGGCATTTTTCCACGAACGGTCGTCGGTGTGATCAATGGGCAGCAGGATTTTCGTGACCATCACGTCTCTCCTCGAGATATGGAATTCTGTTTTTAAAGGCGGGGGGCCGGAATGGCCCCCCGGTTTCAAGTCAGACCAAGCTTATTCGGCAGGCGCGCCGCCCGGCTCTTCGGACTTGCCGCCCGAGGCGAAGAACTCTTTCGTCAGCTTGAAGACGATCGGGCTCAGCAGGGCCAGGGCGATCAGGTTCGGAATGGCCATCATGGCGTTCAGCGTGTCGGCCAGCAGCCAGACAAAGCCCAGATCCGCGGTTGCACCGAAGTAGATCGCGATGATCCACAGGATGCGGTAGGGAAGCAGGGATTTCACGCCCAGCAGGAACTCGACGCATTTCTCGCCATAGAAGGACCAGCCGAGGATGGTGGTAAAAGCAAAGATCGACAGAGCGATGGCGATGATCGACCCGCCGATACCCGGCAGAGTGGTCTCGAACGCCAGCGAGGTCAGCGCCGCACCGGATTCTCCCGATGTCCAAGCACCTGACGAGATGATCGCCAGACCGGTGATCGAACAGACGATGATAGTGTCGATGAACGTTCCCAGCATCGCGATCAGGCCCTGATTGACCGGGCCTTTAGTCTCGGCTGCCGCGTGCGCGATCGGAGCGGAACCCAGACCCGCTTCGTTCGAGAAAACACCGCGCGCCACACCAAAGCGGATGGCGGCCCAGACGGCTGCACCAGCGAAACCACCTTCGGCGGCTGATGGGGTGAAGGCGTAGGTGAAGACCAGCGACAGCGCATGACCGATGTTGCCGATGTTGATGATCAGGACCAGCAGTCCGGCAACGATATAGGCAATCGCCATGAACGGAACCAGTTTACCGGCGACCGCACCGATACGGGTGATACCACCCAGAATAACAGCGGCGGTCAGAACCATCAGAGCGACACCGGTGACCGAGGTGTTTACTCCGAAATTCGATTCCAGAACCTGTGCAACACCATTGGCCTGCACGCCGTTACCAATGCCAAAGGCCGCAACTGCGCCAAACAGGGCAAAGGCAACACCCAGCCACGCCCATTTCGCGCCCAGACCGTTCTTGATGTAGTACATCGGGCCGCCGACGAAGTTGCCCAGCTCGTCCTTTTCGCGGTATTTCACCGCGCAGACAGCCTCGGCATATTTGGTGGCCATGCCCACCAGGGCGGTCATCCACATCCAGAACAATGCGCCCGGACCGCCCAGGAAGACAGCAGTGGCAACACCGGCGATGTTCCCCGTACCGATGGTGGCCGACAACGAAGTCATCAACGCGTTGAACGGGCTGATCTGCCCTTCGCCCTGACCTTCACGGCCTTTGAACAGCAGGCTGAAGCCCATGCCAATGCGCAGGATCGGCATGAATTTCAGTCCGACCTGCAGGAAGAAGCCGACGCCAAGGATGAGAACCAGCATCAGCGGCCCCCACACGACGCCATTGATGGCGCCTACGATTGAATTTAACGCTTCCATGGATTCCCTCCCATTTGCGTTTGGTTTATGCCCCTTTGGCGATAGCCCGCTGGCGAGCCTGCCTGAGAGCAGCGAAATCTTCGTCCGCATGGAACGACGACCGGGTCAGCGGGGTTGCTGACACGTGCAAAAAGCCCTTGGACCGGGCAATCTGTTCCAGCTGGGCGAACTCTTCCGGTGTCCAGAACCGGTCAATTGGATGGTGTTTCGGGGTTGGTTGCAGATATTGGCCAACGGTCAGGAAATCGACCTGCGCTGCACGCAGATCATCCATGACCTGACGCACATCCGTGAGTGTTTCCCCCAGGCCCACCATCAGGCCGGATTTGGTGAATAGTTCCGGATTGGCGCGCTTGGCATCATCCAGCAGCCGCAGCGACGTGTAATACCGCGCGCCAGGACGGACGGTCGGATATAGGTGCGGCACGGTTTCCAGATTGTGGTTGAACACGTCCGGTGCGGCGTCAAAGACTGCCTTGGCGGCGTCGCCCTTGCCCAGAAAATCGGGGGTCAGAACTTCGACCGTGGTGCCGGGGTTTTGGTGGCGTACCGCCCGAATGGTCTGGGCAATATGCTCGGCCCCGCCATCGGCCAGATCGTCGCGATCGACCGAGGTGATGACGACATGGCGCAGGCCCAGCTTCCTGACCGCCGCTGCAACGCGACCGGGTTCGAAAGCGTCCAGCGCGTCGGGGCGGCCAGTCGATACGTTGCAGAACGAACATCCGCGTGTGCAGACCTCGCCCATAATCATCATGGTTGCGTGGCGCTTGGACCAACACTCGCCGATATTGGGGCAGGCCGCCTCTTCGCAGACCGTCGCCAGATTGTGATCCCGCATCAGGCGCCGGGTTTCGTAATAGGCGGAGCTGTCGCCTTTTTTCTTGCGTATCCACTTGGGTTTGCGCGGAATGACGCTGTCGGCATTTTTGGCTTTTTCCGGGTGACGTGGTCTTAGCTGGATGGTCATCTGGCTGGTCCCCGCTACGCGTGAATTGCCCGGCCCATGGCGTCAAGGCAGGCTTCTTTCACAGCCTCGCCCATCGCCGGGTGGGCATGGCAGGTGGCTGCGACCTCGGCGACGGTGATGCCCTTGGCCATGGCCAGAACCAGCTCGGCAATCAGATCTCCCCCATGCGCACCGCAAATATGCGCGCCCAGGATCTTGCCTTCGGAACTGGCCAGCACCTTGACGGCCCCGTCGGTCTCGCCGGTCGAGCGCGCCCGCGAATTGGCCATGAAGGCAAACTTCCCGACCACGTATTCAATGCCCGTTTCTTGCAAGGCTTCTTCGGTCAGCCCGACCGAGGCGACCTCGGGGTCGGTGTAAACCACGCCGGGCACGGTATTGTAGTCAACATGTCCCGCTTCGCCTGCCAGCATCTCGACACAGGCAACGCCATCCTCTTCGGCTTTGTGCGCCAGCATCGGCCCTGGAACGCAGTCGCCAATGGCATAGATGCCGGGAACAGCGGTACAGAATGTGTCATCCACCTGAATAAATCCGCGCGGGTCGCAGGCTATCCCCAGTTCTTCCAGCCCCAACCCGCGCGTTACCGGTCGGCGTCCGACGGCGATCAGAACCTTGTCGGCCTCGATCACCTCTTCCTTGTCTTTGCCAACCCGATCCAGAGCAAGCGTCAATCCGGCCGCGGTCTTGTTGACGGATTTCAATGCCCGACCAAGCTGGAACTTCAGGCCGCGCTTGGCCAGCGCCCGCTGCGCCAGTTTCGCAATCTCGCCATCTATGCCGGGCAGCACACGGTCCAGATATTCGACGACGGTGACTTTCGCGCCCAGACGCGCCCAGACCTGACCAAGTTCCAGACCGATCACACCTGCGCCCACCACCACCAGATGATCCGGCACGCTTTCCATCGCAATCGCGCCGGTCGAACTCAGGACGTCCTGCTCATCAATCTCGATCCCCGGTAGCGAGGTAGGTTCCGACCCGGTCGCGATCAGAATGTTCTTTGCCTTATAGATGTCAGCGCCAACCTTGATCTGCCCGACTGAAGGGATGCTGGCCCAACCTTCGATCAGGTCAACGCCGTTCTTCTTGAACAGGAATGCGATGCCTTTGGTCAGGTCGCCCACGATCTTGTCCTTGCGCTCCATCATCGCGCCGACATTGATGCTGGCCCCCTCGACCGCAACACCGTGGGAGGAGAGATGTGCAAGCTCGGCATATTTGGCCGAGGAGGTCAGCAACGCTTTGGAGGGGATGCACCCCACGTTCAGACAGGTGCCGCCAAGAGCGCCGCGCCCTTCGACGCAGGCAACTTTCAGTCCCAGCTGAGCCGCGCGGATCGCGGCAACATAGCCGCCCGGTCCGCCTCCGATGACAATCAGATCGTAGGTGTTCATTTCGCGCACTTTCAGTAGATCGGGTGGCTTGCGCAAAGCGCGCGAACCTTTTCGCGGGTTTCTTTTTCGATGGCCGCGTCGCCTTCGGGCGACTGCGCCAACGCGTCCAGAACATCGCCGATCAGATGGCCGATCTGTTTGAACTCTTCAGGGCCAAAACCCCGGCTGCACCCGGCGGCAGTGCCCAGACGGATGCCGCTGGTGATGGTGGGCTTCTGGGGATCGCCCGGAACGCTGTTCTTGTTACAGGTGAACCCGGCACGTTCCAGCGCGGCCTCGGCATCCTTGCCGGTCACACCGATCGGGCGCAGATCGACCAGCATCAGGTGGTTTTCGGTGCCACCCGAAACGATGTCACATCCGCGCGCCATCATGACATTGGCCAAAGCCGATGCACTGTCGACAACGCGCTGCATGTATTCTTTGAACTCCGGCTTCAGCGCCTCTCCGAATGCAACCGCCTTGCCGGCGATCACATGCATCAGCGGTCCACCTTGCAAGCCCGGGAATACGGCAGAGTTGATCTTTTTCGCCAGCGCTTCGTCATTGGTCAGAATGATCCCGCCCCGCGGGCCGCGCAGTGTCTTGTGGGTGGTTGAGGTGACGATATGCGCGTGCCCAATGGGCGAAGGGTGCAGGCCAGTTGCGACCAGACCCGCGATATGCGCCATGTCCGCCAGCAACCACGCACCAACTTCATCTGCGATCTCGCGGAAACGGACAAAGTCGATCTTCTGGGAATAGGCCGATGCGCCTGCGATGATCAGCTTGGGCTTTTCCGCCCGGGCCAGCTCGGCCACCTGGTCGTAATCGATCAGGCCGGCTTGGGTCAGACCGTATTGTACCGGCCGGAACCACTTGCCGGATTGGGCAGGTTTTGCACCGTGTGTCAGGTGTCCGCCCGCATCCAGCGACATGCCCAGGATGGTGTCACCGGGGCTCAGCAACGCCAGTTTGACCGCCCCGTTCGCCTGAGCGCCGGAATGGGGTTGAACGTTGGCGTATTCACAACCGAACAGCTGTTTCAGCCTTTCGATGGCCTCGACTTCGACCTCGTCGACATATTCGCACCCGCCATAATAGCGGCGCGCAGGATAACCTTCGGCGTATTTGTTGGTCAGGACCGAGCCCTGAGCCTCGATCACAGCTTTCGAGACGATGTTCTCGGACGCGATCAATTCAATCTGTTCCGCCTGACGTATTCCTTCGCGCGCGATCGACGCGGCGATTACCGGGTCAGCCTCATTCAGCGACGTTTTGAACATTATCCCCTCCTTCGGTTCCGAATCCTCAGTACGAAACTTTGTTTCCAATAGTGGAAAATGATCCAATAGGGCAACATAAATCTCTTATTCAAGAAGTTGCGTATGTATGGGAAAACCTGTAGCCTTTGAAAAACAGGGGGAAATCCATGGTCGATGAAAGCCAAAACGATGTTTCCGGGCTGGAAGAACCGGACGAAGGCGAGGCTTTGGGCCGCTCCATTCGCGATGCGCGGCGATCAAAAGGCTGGACTTTGGAAGAGGCTGGCCGTGCTGCGGGTATTGGTCGGTCCACTCTGTCTAAGATCGAAAACAACCAGACACGGCCCAGTTTTGAAATCGTGCGGCGCCTGACACAGGCGCTCGACATGAGCACGCCACAGCTGTTCCTGCAATCGGGTCAGTCGGGCATCTCGGGTCGCCGCGATTTCACTCCAAAAGGCGAGGGAGAATTCAAGACCACGCCCACCTATCATCACGAACTGCTGTGTTCCGAACTGACCAGCAAACGGATGCTGCCCTATATCGCAACGATCAAGGCGCGGGATGTATCCGAGTTCGACACTTGGATTCGGCACTCTGGCGAAGAATTCATGTATGTACTCAGCGGCGAGCTGATTTTCCTTTCCGAACATTACCGACCCTTGCCCATGAAGGCCGGGGATTCACTGTATTACGACAGTGGAATGGGCCATGGCTGTATCTCGACCAGCGACGAAGACGCCAGGATTCTGTGGGTTTCGCTGGAGTGATATCAGAAAACCGCATGCTTTATTGCAGGTTGTGAAAAGCAACAAACGGCTTCCCGCCAGTCCGGGCTCATCGCCCCGACAGGTTTCCATTCCGAAATGCGGTCGGCGTTTGACCGAATTCGGCCTTGAACGCGCGGGTCATGGCGCTGGCGTTTTCATATCCACAGCGCCCCGCGATCTCGGCGATGGATTGTTCCGTATCCTCGGCCAGATTGCGCGCGCGGTTCAGGCGCAGACGCCGGTACAGCGCTTGCGGAGTTGTTTTCAGTTCCGCCTGAACACGCGTTTCAAGCCGTTTTTGCGAACACCCGATTTTCCGGGCCACACTCCGGACTGACAGCGGTGCTTCAAGATGCGCCTGCATGACGGTCAGTGCGCGATTGACCAGCGTGTCCTCGGATTTCAGAGGCAGGTCATAATGACCACGCCCGTTCCGGCTCATGAACAGGTGCTCGACCTCCATCGCCAGCAGCGGGCCGTGATCCCGGCGGATAAGGGTCAGGGCCAGATCGAAGGCTGCCATGGCCCCGGAACAGGTCAGACGGTTGCCATCGATGACGAACCGTTCCTGCACGGCCTCTACCGCCGGAAACCTTTCTTCGAACCGCGAAAATTCGTCCCAATGAATGGTTGCCCTGTGGTCATCCAGCAATCCGGCGCTGGCAAGCAGCCAGCTTCCCGTATCCAGCCCGGCCAGGTGCTTGTGTTTCTTGGCCGCAGCCAGCACGGCACGCATGGTCGACCGCGTATCCAGCTTCAGGTATCCATATGACGGCATAACAACAAGAAAATCCCCCTGTTGATCGCCGATGGCCCCGTTCGGGGTGACGACAAGGCCGCTGGAGCTTTGAACAGGGTTGCCGTCAAGCGAACAGAAGCGCCACGCATATAACACCTGCCGCGACAGGGTGTTTGCCGCACGCAACGGTTCGACCATGTTCGCAAGGCAATGGTTCGAGAACCCGTTGAACAGCAGGACATTGTACTGCTGCAATAATATTTTCGAATTTGGCATGAAACTGATCTATCTCTGCATGCCGCGACCATGAGCGATGGCGTTTGGTTGGTCAACCACCGATCCAGGGAACACGCGCCATGCAGTTTGGTCTGACAGAAGAACAGGACATGATCGTTTCGACGGTCCGCAGCTTTGTAGAAAAAGAAATCTACCCGCATGAAGACGCGGTGGAACGCAGCGGAACGGTCCCGCTGGAGCTTGGCAATGAGATCAAGCAGAAATGTATCGATCTGGGGTTCTATGCTTGCAACTTCCCCGAAGAAGTAGGCGGCGCGGGCCTGTCGCATCTGGATTTTACACTGGTCGAGCGTGAGCTGGGTCGTGGGTCGATGGCGCTGACGCATTTCTTTGGCCGCCCGCAGAACATCCTGATGGCCTGCAACGATGAACAGCGCGAACGCTATCTGCTGCCTGCTGTGCGCGGGGAAAAGATGGACGCGCTGGCGATGACTGAACCGGATGCCGGATCGGACGTGCGCGGCATGAAATGTCAGGCGGTGCGCGACGGTGGCGACTGGGTCGTCAACGGATCGAAACACTTCATCTCGGGCGCGGAACACGCGGATTTCTTTATTGTATTCGTTGCCACCGGCGTGGATGAGACCCCGAAAGGCCCCAAAAAACGCATCACCACTTTCCTGGTGGATCGCGGCACACCGGGCTTTGAAGTACGCGACGGCTACAGATCCGTCAGCCACAGGGGCTATAAAAACTGTATCCTGTATTTCGACAATTGCCGCCTGTCCGATGCGCAGGTTCTGGGCGAGGTCGATGGCGGTTTTGCGGTGATGAACGAATGGCTTTACGCGACCCGTCTGACGGTTGCGGCCTTCTCGGTCGGGCGCGCGCGGCGCTGCTTTGACTATGCGCTGAATTACGCCGCCGAGCGCAAGCAATTCGGCCAGCCCATCGGCAAGTTTCAGGGCGTTGGCTTCCAGATTGCCGACATGATCACCGAGATTGACGCCGCCGATTGGCTGACCCTTGCCGCCGCTTGGCGTCTGGATCAGAACCTGCCCGCAAACCGCGAGATCGCCTCGGCCAAGCTCTATGCCTCCGAGGCATTGGCGCGGGTCACCGACACGACGCTGCAAATCTTCGGCGGCATGGGCCTGATGGATGATTTCCCGATCGAACGGTTTTGGCGCGACGCCCGGGTCGAACGGATCTGGGACGGCACCAGCGAGATTCAGCGCCACATCATCAGCCGCGATCTTCTGCGTCCGCTGGGCGCCTGACCATGACCAAAGACCTGACCCGGCTGCTGCGCCCGAAATCCATCGCTGTCATTGGCGGCGGTGCATGGTGCCAACAGGTTATCCTACAATCCGAACGCATGGGATATGCCGGTCAGATCTGGCCGGTCCACCCTAAAGCTTCGGACATTGCGGGCCACAAGGTTTATGGCCGGATCGAAGACCTGCCCAACGCACCTGACGCGGTTTTTATCGGCATCAACCGCCATGCCACGATTGAAGCGGTTCAAGTCCTGTCCAGCATGGGTGCGGGTGGCGCCGTCTGCTTCGCCTCGGGCTTTTCCGAGGCTGTGGCCGAGGACGACACCGGCGGGGATTTGCAGGATCAACTGATCGCCGCGGCCGGAGACATGCCCATTCTGGGCCCGAATTGCTATGGATTCATCAACGCGCTGGACGGGGCATTGCTGTGGCCCGATCAGCACGGGGTTGTGCCAGTTGACAAGGGCGTGGCGATCCTGACGCAAAGCTCGAACATCTCGATCAACCTGACCATGCAGAAACGCGGGCTGCCGATTGCCTATATGGTCACCTGCGGAAATATGGCTCAGACCAGTCAGGCGCAGATCGCCTCGGCCCTGATCGATGACCCGCGCGTGACCACAGTGGGCCTGCATATCGAAGGCTTCAAGAACATCCGCGAGTGGGAAGCGCTGGCCGCCAAAGCCCATGCAAAGGGCGTCCCGCTGGTTGCCCTCAAGGTCGGCGCATCGGAACAGGCGCAAGCGGCGACCGTTTCCCATACCGCGTCGCTGGCGGGCAGCGATGCCGGGGCGCAGGCGCTGCTTGACCGGCTTGGCATTCCACGCCTTTCGGCACTGCCCGACTTCCTTGAAACACTCAAACTGCTGCACTGCTACGGGCCGCTGCCGGGGGGCAACATCTCCTCGATCAGCTGTTCGGGGGGCGAGGCGAGCCTTATTGCCGATATGGCTGTCGGCACGGGGTTGCAATTTACACGACTGAGCGGTGAAAAGCTGACCCGCCTGCGCGGCGCGCTCGGGCCCATGGTCGCACTGAACAACCCGCTGGATTATCACACCTATATCTGGCGTGACGAGCTGGCGATGACGCGAGCCTGGTCGGGCATGACCGGCGACGATATCGACATGACATTCTCGATCGTCGACTACCCGACCACCGACTCCACCGATTGGGCCTGCGCAACGCAGGCAGCGCTGAACGTACGGGCAGAAACCGGCGCCCGGTTTGCGATTGTCGCCACCTTGCCGGAACTATTGCCGGAAGACATCGCACAACAGCTGATGGCCGGGGGTGTTGTCCCCTTCATGGGCCTGCGCGAGGCGCTATCTGCGACCCGCGCCGCAGGGCAGGTCAAGGCCCCATCCGCTGCGCCCGTTTTGCAACCGGGTATGATGGAACCAACCCAAACCCTGACCGAAGGCGCCTCGAAGGCGGCGCTGGCGGAATGCGGCCTACGCATCCCGCAAAACCGGACGGTGCGGGGCGCGGAAGCTGCCCGTGCCGCAGCGGACCAGATGGAAGGCCCTTTTGCCGTCAAGGGTGTCGGGCTTGCGCATAAATCCGAACACAGCGCCGTTCGGCTGGGCATCCGGGCCGGCGACGTCGCGGCTGTCGCGGCTGATATCGGCACCGAAGACATCCTGATCGAAGAGATGGTCACCGGAACCGTTGCCGAGCTTCTGATTGGCGTGTTGCGTGATCCCGCCCATGGGTTTGTTCTGACCTTTGGGGCAGGGGGCGTGCTGACCGAACTGCTGCGCGACACGGTATCCTTGCTGGTGCCCAGCCCGCCCGGAGACATCCGCTCCGCCCTCGGTCAATTGAAGATCGCCCCACTGCTGGCGGGCTATCGCGGCCAACCGGCGGCTGATATGGATGCGATTGTTGCCGCGGTCGAGGCCGTTCAGACCTATGTCATGCAAAATGCCGACACGCTTAGCGAGGTCGAGATTAACCCGCTCCTGTGCACGCCGGACAAGGCTGTTGCCGTGGACGCCCTGATAAGAAAGGCCTGAGATATGGACCCGATCAAAACCCGCCGCGATGGTTCGATCCTCGAGGTCACGCTGGACCGCCCCAAGGCAAACGCGATTGATCTGATCACCAGCCGCAGAATGGGCGATGTCTTTGCCGAGTTCCGCGACGACCCGGACCTGCGCGTGGCCATCCTGACCGGCGCGGGCGAAAAATTCTTTTGCCCCGGCTGGGATCTGAAAGCTGCCGCCGACGGCGACGCGGTGGACGGAGATTACGGCGTCGGCGGGTTCGGAGGCCTGCAAGAGCTGCGCGACCTGAACAAACCCGTGATTGCCGCCGTCAACGGTATCGCCTGCGGCGGCGGGCTAGAGCTGGCCTTGTCAGCAGACATGATCCTTGCAGCTGACCACGCCACTTTTGCCTTGCCGGAAATCCGCTCGGGCACCGTTGCGGATGCCGCCAGCGTCAAACTGCCCAAGCGCATTCCCTATCACATCGCGATGGAGCTGCTTCTGACAGGCCGCTGGTTTGATGCCGAAGAAGCCAACCGCTGGGGTCTGGTGAACGAGATTGTCGCCGCTGATCAGCTGATGGACCGCGCGTGGGACCTCGCCCGACTGCTGGCGTCAGGGCCGCCGCTGGTCTATGCGGCCATCAAGGAAATCGTGCGCGATGCCGAAGACGCCAAGTTTCAGGACGCCATGAACCGCATCACCAAACGGCAACTGCGCAGCGTGGATGTCCTCTATTCCAGCGAGGACCAGCTTGAAGGCGCGCGTGCATTTGCTGAAAAACGCGATCCGGTCTGGAAAGGCAAATAATAACGCGGTGTGTTTGTCGCGCGGATCCGGTAAATTTCCCATTTACTGATCCGCGCCACAGGTGCACAGTTAGGCATGCCTTATTTCGAACGAAAACCATACGTTAGCACGCCACTTCCGGTCAGCCCGATCGCGCCACAGCCGGATGCGCAACCGATCTCGGACATTGCCCGCCGCGTGCTTGGGGCTGAACGGGGCGCGCAACAGCCGCTTGAAGGGCCATTTGCGTGCCGCAAAACCTGCCACCCCGGCGGCACCGCGACCATATTGCTGTCCTTTGACGCACCAAACGATGGCGGGCCCGTCGCACTACAGTTCGAACCGGGCGACCTGATCAACCGGAACGGCGACACTCTTCCGGCAAACCGGGTCAATGTTGTCCCCCCGCAAATCCAGCTAAACCCCGGCGAGTCAACAGATGTTGCCGTCATTGTAACCGTGCCGGACCTCGCCGATCCCGGCGAATATCACGGTCGGATTGCCTGCACAGGCACAGTGCAAACCTCGATCGTCGTGATGTATGAGGTGGCGGGCGCTCAAACCTGACGGGTTACGAGATAGTCCATGAAATGACCCAGAAACGCGCGCGGCACCTCTTCGGTGGCTGCAAAAACCTGCGCAAACTCCTGACGGGCCGAGGCCAGCAAGTCATTGGCCGCGTCCTGTGCATATCTGATGCAGCCATAGTGATCCATGCGATCCAGAACCCAGCTGACATCCTGCGTCGAACGGTTGTCACGCGGGTTTGACAGCATCTCCGACAGGCGCGCTTTTTCGGGCTCATCCGCCTGCAAGCTAAGCCGCCCCAGCATCAGCGTGCGTTTGCCTTCGTAAATGTCCCCGCCGATCTCTTTGCCATATTTGTCCTGCGAGCCCACGAGGTTCAGAACATCATCCTGTATCTGAAACGCGGCCCCCAGAAAAAACCCAAACGCGTTGAAATCGTCCAGATTAAGCGCGCCTGACGCCACATCATGTGGCCGGGCAATCAGCGCCCCGATGCGCATGGGGTGAATGAAACTGTACCAGCAGGTCTTCTTCAGACACATCGTCAGATAATCCGATGCATCCACGTTCAGCCGGTTGTCCCGTATCCAGCCAAGCTCCAGCGCCTGACCTTCAATGGACTGCTGCAAAAGGTGATCGAACTCGTCCACCACGCGTATACCCGTTTCAGGGCCCAGCGGCCCAAGGTTCTGGCGCAACAGGCGCAGGGCCAGCGATTGCATCCCGTCGCCGGTATTGATCGCCAGAGGAACCCCAAGCCGCTTGTGCATACATTCGCGCCCGCGCCTGAAATCGCTTTGATCCTCGATATCGTCATGGATCAGAAATGCGTTGTGCAGCAGTTCAAGAACGGCGGCAGACACCCGTGCGTTTTCGCTGTCACCGCCGAAAGCCTCGCATGTGGCCAGCAACAGCGCGGGCCGCAACCCCTTGCCCGAGGTTTCGATGTAATCCCGCATCGGCCCGTACAGATAGGCCTGCGGTTCGCCCGTCGGCAGCAGTTGCAAAAGCGTCTCACGGGCCCGATCCCCGTATGAGGTCAGGGTTTTCAGAAAGTCCTGCTGTGCCGCAGGATCCAGATGTGCTGTGCCAGTGGCCACAGGGTCATCCCTTCTGGGTGATGATCACACGGGTTTTGGTCTCGTTCCTGCCCGTCTCGGCAAGGTTTGGTCCGGTGGCGGAAAAAGGTGAATCCGTCAACGGCAAGGCTTTGGACAACACCCCCGTCTGGCCGCTGTCCCGGCCCAGATCAAAGGCAACATCCTCTGCAATCTCCTCTCCCGGGATCGGAAGATCAGCGGTCGGCTCGTAGGCCACCATCAGGTCAAACAGCTCTTTCGGAGGGCAGATCATGCGCAACGCGTCCGCAATCGCAGGGTCTTCGGTAATCCCGCCGGGTTTTGAATATTCCGTAGCCGGTTTCGCAATGACGGCAAGCGGCCCTTCGCCGCCACGCTCAACACCCACGGAATCCTGTCCCATCCTCAGCGCGGCTTCGACCGCAACCGCAAACCGGTTGTCCCAGGGCAGGCCGGCCTGATAACGGGCAAAATCATAGGCGCGCAGCGGTTTCAGGATATCCGGCTCGTGCAGGTCCCAGATCTGGCAGGGCTCAGCTTTTGATCCACCGCGTTGCAGGATGGCATTGACCGCCCGGCGCGCCGCTTCGTTCGCCCCTTCCATGGTGGCAAGATCGGTGTAGGTGCGCACATAATCCGACGCCAGCATGAAGTTCGGGATTAATGTGGCCGCCTCAGGGCGCAACCGCCAGCTGTTGATGCGATTGACCAACAGCGGCTCCACATTGGTTTGGCGCTTGGGGTCGTTGGGATCCTGCACAATATCCGGATCAAGGAACCAGTAATGCATGTCCTCGTCGCGCAGGACGGTCTGGCCATCCACGTTGACGCTCCGCTTGAGCTGTTCCCAAACCTCTTGCGCAATCTCCTCGCGGCTGCAATCACGCGCGGTTTTTCCGTTCAGGCCCGGCTTGTCCCATTCCGAAATATCTATTGAAAGCAAACCCTTGGTCTTGCCTTCTGCCCAGTTTTCAAAGTTGATGGCCGACCAGAACTGTTTTTGCGAAACCGCGGTCAGGGCCCATGGGCTGTCAATGAAAATGACATGGCCGTGCGTCAGTTCAACATCCTTTGTCAGATAGAACTGAATTCCGTTCATCCATTGCACATCTTCGGCCAGCAGGGGCAGCTTGGCCAGAGACGGGTCGATTGCCGTCATCGCAGGGGTGATCAGCGGAGCGATCCGTTCGATCGGCATCGCACTGATGAACCAGTCCCCGGTGACCTGCTTTTCTTCGCCATCCTGTTCAACCGTCGCGCTGACGATGCGGCCATCCTCGCAGTCGATGCCCGTGACCTTTGAGTTGAACTTGTACACGACCCCCTTGCTTTTGAGGTAATCCAGCCACGGCTGTATCCAGACAAGGTTGGTGGGACCGTTCAACAGCCGGTTGCCATGCGGCTCGGGCGTCGCGATACCCAGTTGAAGCTGAACGGCAATGTCGCCCACGGTCTTTGTACTGGCAGTTGTCGCCTTCGCAGCCACCAGCGAACGAGTCAGGCCAATGGCCAGAAACTTCTGATACGCTTCCGAGCGTTGTTCGGCACCGATGAAGTCCCACCACCCGATGCGTTCATATTCATCGAACCGGCGTTCCTTGCAGGATGTCGCGATGCGCCACATGCAGGCGATGAAATGTTCGACATCCTCATAGGCGATCTGGTCACGGGGCGAGAGCGTGAATGCAACCGTCTTGAGCGCGTCGGCCACGTCTTTCAGCGTGCGGGGAAACCGTTCGGGTACGATGATGCCTGGGTCGTCAAACTGGCTGACCAGAACCTGAGTGGTGGACACCAGATTATCGTAACAGGTGCCTTTGCCGTAATAGGGCGTGCGCGCCATCGTATCGGTGATATGGCGGTAGAAATTCGGAAAGAACCGGAACCCGTGCTCGCCGGGCAACCAGGGGCGTTTCACGCCTGGAGGATAACTGGCACCGTCCATCTCGGCCCATTGTTCAAGCGCCTTGATGTGTTTCGCCTTGGACCCGTGATCGCCTTCGCCCTTCATCACGGGGATGCTGCGTGCCTTACCGCCGGGGATCAGCTGGCGCTCGTGAATCTCGACCTCGTACCCGCGCTCGATCAGCTCATGCGCGGCGCTCATTCCGGCCACGCCACCGCCCAATATGACAACCTTTTCAGCCATCGGATGTTCCTTTCGCGGCATAGACGTCAAAGCGCAGGGTGATATCGGACAGGCTGGCTTCGCCGATGCCGAACCCCTGCAACCTGTTCATCCAGGCATAATTCGGGTTTGACGTCAGGTATCGCGGCGCAAGCCGGACCGGGGCTGAGGCGGGCAGATTGCCCTTCGCCAGCCCGGCAAACCCATCCGGACCAAAGTCACACACGCCGGTATCTTCAAACAGGATCGGCGCACCCCCTTCAACGGGTTGAATAAGCGCTCGGGCGTGCAAAAGCCCAACTCCGTCGGACCGCACGCGCATCCAGTCGCCCCCCAGCGGATCGATCGTCCCCTTCAGATGAGGTCCTTCAACCGTTCCGCCCTCTTTGATCCCGAAATGCAGCCAGATGCCGTCCGGTGTTTCACCTGACGGATAGAACTCGTCGGTGAACGGCACCACAAACCTGCCAACGTGTTCAAGCGCGGGCATTTGCGTGACAGGCTTTGCCGGGCTTGGCGGCGCAGGCTCGGGGGCCTTTCCGGGGCCGGGATCATATTCGCGACCACCGGTCGTCAGCACCGGTCGCCAGGTCAATGTCTTTTCCTGGGTCACAGATGGCAGCATGGCTGCAAACTGCTGAAACCCCGTCATCGGGTCGCATTGCAAGGGCCAGCCGCGAATGGCGCGTTCGGGGCCGCCATCTTCGGAACAGATCACGCGGACCACGTCATGCGAAGACACGGCGGGTCCGGCTTCGATCAGCACCCGATTTAACCCATTTACGTTGATCAATTCGGACCAACGCAATGTCACACCCCGGTCTGTGAATTCTCGCATGACCAGATCTCCGGTCAGCACGTGATGGTGCAGATCGCCTGTGCTTCCTTGATCCTCAGGTGGAACTTCTGCTGCACGCGGAAGATGTGCTCACCGTCAGACGAGGTTTGCAGATACTTCACCGCGATATCCGAAGGCACGACAATCTCGACCGGCGCACCTTGCAGCGATACAAGTGCTGCCTTGTTTGCGGGCAGGGTGCCCGATCGCAGCAGCGGGCCGTCAAGGAACGGAAGAATACTGTCACGCGGCAGCACCATCGAGTTTTCGATCGGCGTGGTCACGGCCTGAAACAGCCCATTGCCCATCACGCAGGCAAAAGGCCCAAGGTATCCATGCGCTTCCAGCTTGTTGATGCCCGCGACCACGGCCTCGAAAACCTCGGGGCCGGAACAGGGTTTTTTCTTCCCGTTGATCGATATGGATTGACCTTCGCCAGCCTCCAGCAGCCCCGGGTATTTGCCGCCACCGCTGACGGTATAGATCGGCGGTAGATCCGCAGGTGCGCCACCGGCATGTTTGGGCGCTTCGCTGCTGCCTGGCTGGCCGTTGAAAACGATGTCATCCTCGACCTTGGCCACGACGGCGGCGGCCCGGCGGAACATGATCATGGCCGCGGCCAGTTCCGGATCAGCCACCTGCGCGCCTTTCAGGTAGACGTTGACGGAAACCGTCGTCAGCCGCAGGGTGTCATAATCATTCACTTCCAGACGCTTGGCCGCGCCTGATGCGTTGTCGACCAGACCCAGCTTGTTCAGGGGAACAGATTGCGTGTCCGCCGGCAGCGGCCCATAAAGCGGCAGAAAACTCGCAGCCACCCGCGCACGCAGCGCTTCATCATGGACGGCCTTGTTAACGGCATTCCACTGTTCGGTGTTCCAATCCAATGCGTCGGTCATTGTAAATCCCTCTTGGTGATGCTGCCCTGTTTGGCCGGGCAGTCCGTCTCGTTCATTCGGCTTTCGTCAAACTGTCCAGAAGTGCCTCGGCGCGTTGTTCCTGAACAACGGCACCACATTCGCGGGCAAGCGCCAATGCCAGTTCACCCTCGGCAATCGCGCTATCCCGATCACCCTTGGCAGCAAAGGCTTTGGCCCGCACGCGGTGATATTCCGGTTTGTTCAGCGTTTCTCCTCGTTCCCAACCGGGGGTACACACGGTTTCAAGCCGGTCCAGGGCCTGATCAATATCCCCGTGATCGATCATCAACTCAGACAGAACAATCTGATTCTGCGGAAAAGTAAAGTTTCCACCAGACTTTGAGATCAGGTTCATGCAGGCCTCGATATGGGCCGGGACGCCCTCGATGTCACCTTTTCCCGCCTGCGCAAGACCCATGTAGATATCCTGCATGGCGTGAAGATACAGGAACCCTTCCTCATCGGCGATCTTGCGCGCTTCTTTCATAGTGACGTCCAGCCGGTCCCATTCGCCCGCGTAGGGCAGGAACATGCTGCACGCGCCCATGACATAGACAAGATTGGGTGCGTGGTTCAGTGCCCGGCTGACGTCGATGGCTTTCAGACGTGCGGCCTCCGCCTCATCAAACTTGCCCTGCTGCCACAGAAGGCACCCCTGAATGGCCAGCAACGACGCCGTGGTCGAGGACTGGGTCATCGGCATCATGGCCATGTCCAGCTCAGGCGTGATCAGCGCAAAGGCACGGTCAAGCTGCTGCTCGCAATCCGCGAACTCCCCGCGGAAGTAATGCGTGAAACTCAGCGCGCGGGCTGCCAGCACGTTGGTGACAGGATCGCCACTCATACCGGCCATCGCGTCCAGAGCCTGTCCCATCTCCATTGCCCGGTTCATCTGGCCCGCGACAAAGAAATTGGTCCAGCGGCAGAAGGTGGCCGCGAAAAGGGTTTCGCCATCGCCCAAGGCATGGGCAAGCTCCATCGCGCGGGCGGCTGTCTCTCCGACCTGGTCGGAGGACCATCCATAGATCGCCATGTAAGCCGGAAGGATATTCATCTGCACCCGAAGCTCGAACCCGTCACGCTCGGCATTGGCGGGCATCGTTCCGATATTGCGCAGTGCCGCGCGAAACGCCGAGATCGCAGGCAGGTTCGCCAACCGCGACAGGGCTTGTTCGCCTGCCGTAAACCAGTTGGACACCGCCTCATCCTTCAACCCGCCATGGTCGCAGTGATGCGCCACGGTATCGGGGGCGGGGTTTCCGAATGCGTTATGTCCGGCCAGCAAGGCCCGTGCGATTTTAAGATGAACCTTCTGCCGGTCTTCGCGCAGCAGCGAGTTATAGGCCGTATCCTGAACCAGCGCGTGGTTGAACGTATAGGTGGCCGTTCCGGCTTCGCCCGTGATCAGCACAACGCCAGCCGCCATCAGCTGCATCAGCGCGCTTTCCACATCCATGTCTTCCTGCGCAACCGCCTGGATCATCGCCGAGGTGAAACTGCGCCCGATAACAGACCCAAGCTGCGCAATGGGCTTGGCGTTTTCCATCCGGTCAAGACGCGACATCAACGAATCCTGAAGGGTCGTGGGGATACTCAGGGCATCCAGAACCTCGGCGTTGATCGGCGCATCTTGCGGCAGCTGGTCCAGAACCGCCTTTGTCATCTCTTCGATGTAAAGCGGCACGCCATCGGCTTTTTCGACAATCTGCCTGATCAGGATGACCGGCAAACTGTATGGCTCGGCCACGCGCCGGACCAGTTCCGAGGCTTCACTGCTGGCCAAAGGCGTCAGATCGATGCGCGCCGCGCGGCCCTCGTAATGCTCAGGCGGTTCATATTCAGGGCGATGCGACAGGACCACCAGTATCGGGAACCCGTCCAGTCCTGATGCCAGCGCCTCCAGCACGTCCAGCGTGGTTGCGTCAGCCCAGTGCACGTCTTCCACCACCAGCAGCAAGGTGCCGCGCCTGTCACACAGGCTGCCAAGGCTGCGCAACAACACGTCCAGCGACTTGCGGGCCTTCTTCAGGGGGTCTGGATCCGGCGCTGCGCCCGTTTCGACCCCGGCCATATCGAGAAGAACAGGCAAATCCGCGTCGCTCAGACGAGAGGCGGCCTGAACAAAATCGGAAATCGCGGCCCTGATGCTGTCATCGGATTTGTCGCCTGAAACCCGCCTCAACTCTCCCACGATCGGGTGAAGCGGAAGGCTGGCCAGATGCGGAATGCACTGCAAGGTAAAGGGTTTGACGCCAATTGTTTCGGACAGCGATTTGATAAGCCGCGACTTGCCAATGCCTGCGGCGCCGCCGACAAACGCGAACCTGCCGGAGCCCGCCTGTGCATCTTTCCAAAGCTGGGTCAGGACCGAAAGATCGTCGCCCCGGGCGACAAGATCAACGGCTGACTGTCCGACACGCGCATCGAACCGGCTGGTCGCGACGCTTTCGGAAATGGCGCGATAGACGGTGCGCTGATTGTCAAACCCTTTCAGGTTCTGGCTGCCACGGGGCTCGAACTCGAATGCGCCCTGTGTCAATCGCCACGTCTCTGCGGAAACGATCACCTCACCCGGCTCGGCCAGACCTTGCAGGCGGGATGCAAGGTTTGCAGTTTCACCGACCAGAAAGTCCTGCGACCCAAGACTTGTCGACGAAACCACCCCTACAACAACCATACCGGTGGCAATTCCCGCGCGCAGATCCAGTTTTTCGCCAAACCTGTTTTCAAGGTTTTGTACGGCTTCGATGGTCTCCAGCACGGCGCGAACGGCGCGCTCGGCATCGTCCTCCATGGCTTTGGGATATCCGAAATAGACCATGATTCCGTCGCCCTGCCTGTAGGCCAGATGACAGCCATGCTGTTTCAGGGTGCCGATCGCCGTATCCAGATACAGATTCATGATCTGCATCAGGTCTTCCGGGTCATACCGCTGGGCCAGCTGCGTGGACCCTACGAGATCGCAGAAAACCAGCGTAAGCTGCCGCCGTTCGGCTTCCGACCTAAGCTCCTGCCGGGTCGAAGCTTCCTCAGATTTCAGACGCGCCTGCGCCTTGCGAAACCGCTTTCTTTCACCAACCGTCAGCCCCAGATCGCGCAGTTCGGGATCTGTCAGCTCGTCCAGAATATCATCATCCACGCCTTCCTGCCGAAACAGCGTGGCATGGTTTTCCAGATCAGCCAGTTGAAGAACTTTTGAGATACGCGGCGATGCCTCAAGGACCCCCGTCATCGTTCTGCGCCCCCGCCCATTTTCCTTCCCCCCTTACTCCCCTCAAAACATATTGTATTTGTATAAGCAAAAATAGAGAGGAATTTACGTTCTATCCACATGACGCAGGGACACCATTATTAACTTGTTATCTGCTGTGACAGATGTCGTTTCGAATTTCCACTCCACTTTGAATTTTTCTTGTCAAATCATTGGCTTTCGGTTTCATATTGATTTTTCACGCGCAAAACTGGGCCCGGCATACTGCCTTGCCGCGCGTAATGGGGAAGGGTGTTTTCCCATAGGCGCTAGGGCCTCGTGCGCTTTTATCGAAGTTGTGGAAATGCGAAAATCAGACCCTGCCGATTTTCGTTGCTGCCGCGCCCCTTAAACGCTTCCCTAACGTCAATAGACGTGTCGCGCGCGGTACAAACACCCGCTTTGGCGCTGGAAACGTGACCCGGCAGAATACCGGTTCCACCAATGGGCAGAACCGGTGTTTTCTTCAGACGGTTGCGCCCTTCAGGCGGATGGCAGTGCCAAGGCTGCCCGCGCAAAGCCCGACCAGAACCGAGATGCCCAGTTCCAGCGCTTCCACATGGGCAAACTGAAAGCCCGCAAAAACCAGCGTTTCCAGAATGCCGACACCGGCCCCCAGTACCGCGCCCAACCATAGCTTGCGGGTCATCATTCCAAGCGCCAGTCCCAGTATGCCGGGCAGGCCCAGGACATTGGCACCGATTGTTCCAAGTAAGTCTAACATGTCTGCCCCCACCCTAATTCGAGCTGTTGTTCAGAAACGCGCGGATGTCGCTGCCCAAGGCGGAAGCATGTTCCTGAAGAACCACGCCCTCCACGGCCTCGCTTATCTTCTGGTATTGTTCCAGATAATTCGCGGGCAGATTATGCGCGATGCCCTGATGGCAGTCGATGCATGTCATGCCAGTGTCGATGGCGCGCTGGTGTTCCGACGCGGCGCGGGTTTCCTGAATGGTAAAGTCCATGTAGTCAAAGTTGTGACAGTTGCGGCATTCACGACTGTCCGACTCCTTCATCTTCTTCCACACGGCCGAAGCCATGCTCAGGCGATGCGCCTCGTACTGCTCGGGTGTGCTGATGGTTCCAGCCAACTCATGATAGACGTCTTTGACGGCCATGATCTTGGCTTTGATCTTGTGGCTCCATTCATCCGGCACGTGGCAGTCGGAACAGATCGCGCGAACGCCGGAATGGTTGTTGTAATGGACCGTTTCGCGATACTCGCCCAGGTTGGTTTCCATTGTGTGGCACGAGGTACAGAATTCTTCGGTATTCGTCAGCTCAAGGGTCCAGTGAAATCCACCCCAGAACAGGATACCGGCCAGAAATCCGGCCAGGACAAGAAAGCCTGAACTGAACAGCACCGTCGGCGTCCAGATCGCATTCCAGAGGCGACCAAGCAAGCCGCGGTTTTCAGGAGAGTCGGCCATATCGGTGCTCCTTTCAGTCTTGCGTTGGATCAATTGCCGGCGGAGGGCTGGAACACGTTGTCGACCAGCGGCGGGGCGTCGGCCTGCGGTACGTGGCACTGGTTGCAGAAATACCGGGTTCCGGCGATCCGATCCAGTTCGCGGCCTTCGCGGTCCAGATAATGGGTCATCGACAGCGTTGGTGCGTTGCGGTCACCGGCTTTGGTCCAGTCATGGCAGGACAGGCACTGGTTGGTACGGATGTCGATCTGGTACTGTTCGACCGAATGCGGGATCAATGGCGGTTGCTGCCGGTAATTGCGCTGCTGCCGCCCTTCGACATTGCGGTGAATCTGGTCCAGCGGCACCGGCTCATCCACGTCCGCACCACGCAGGGATTCAACCTGAGCAGATTGCGCGACGGCCCAACCGCTCAGCAATAATACGGGTAGAAGGGCAATTCCGCCTGTAACGATCGATTTTTTCATCTTGGCACTCCCCTAGATAGGTCTGGCGGCGCGCGGCTCGGGCGCGGCAACTGGATCGAAAGGTTGGACGACGTGGTCGTCGAACCGGTGAGTAAAGGTAAAGACGTCGACCGCGCAGACATCGATGCAGCGGCCACAATTCGTGCAGTCGGGTGACAGGATCAGCGGGGTACTTCCCGGTTTGCCCTTCAGCGCTGGCGAGATCACCTGATTTTCCGGGCAGATCGCGTAACAATCCATGCAGTCATCGCAGGCGGCGCGGTTTGTGGCGCTGATCCGCAGCAGGCTTTTTGCTCCGATCAGGCCATAGAACGCGCCCACCGGGCACAGGTGCCCGCACCATCCGTGGCGCGAGACGAAGACGTCAAAGACAAAGATGGCGGCGATCAAGGCCCAGACAAAGCCCATTCCAAAGACCAGCCCGCGATGCAGCATGGTGATCGGGTTGATCAGTTCCCACGCGATCATGCCGCTCAGACCCGAAATAAGCAGGACGGTTGCCAGAATCCACAGGCGCGTGCCGCGCTTTGGTTGCCAGCCCTTCGGCAGGTCCAGCTTGCGATGCAGCCAGTTGGCTGCATCCGTCACCGGATTGATCGGGCAGACCCAGGAACAATAGACCCGCCCGCCGATCAGCGCGTAGATCACCAGAACGATCAGCCCACCGATCAGCGCGGTCATTTCGGGCCAGTGGCCTGCAACCATGCTCTGCAACAGGATGAACGGATCGGTCAAAGGCAGCACGCCCAGCGTCAGCGACCCGGCCAGCGTGCCCTGAACGATCCAGATGCCGAACCATGGGCCCAGCAGAAACAGAACCAGAAAGAACAGCTGGCTTGCCCGGCGCAGCAGCAGATAGCGATGCGCGCCGATCCAGCCCTTGCTGGCGATGGCCTCGTGACCTGTGGGCATATCTGTGCGGGCGCTCATTGTCCCACCCCCGGCAGATCATATCCCGGTGCAAATCCGCCGGGCGTGGCCAGATTGTCCGTGCCCGGTCCGGGCAAACGGTCCGGCAGATCGATGATCCCCTCGACCACCGGCGCGCCTTTCGCGGCCTTTTCTTCCCAACCCTTGCGGTAATGCTCTGCCGAACTGCCCCGCGCCAGCCGGGCAGGCAGCACTTTGATAGCGGCCTCAGGCAGAACACAGCTTTTCTCGCACATGCCGCAGCCGGTACAGCGGTCGGCGTGGACGGTCGGGATGAACATCGCGTGATGGCCCGACCGCGTGTTGTGCGTGGTGTCCAGCGTGATCGCCTCGTCAATGACGGGGCAGACGCGGTAACAGACGTCGCAGCGCAACCCGAGGAAGTTCAGGCAGTTCTCCTGATCGACCAGAACCGCGACCCCCATCTTCGCATCATCGATATTGTCCAGCGCGGGGTCCAGTGCCCCGGTCGGACATGCAGCGACGCAAGGGATGTCGTCGCACATCTCACAGGGAATATCCCGGGCGGTGAAATATGGGGTTCCCGTCGCCACCGCGTCCGAGCCCAACTCGGCCAGTTTCAACGTATCGTATGGGCAATCCCGCACGCATAATCCGCAGCGGATACAGGCCGACAGAAACTCCTTTTCCGGCAGCGCGCCGGGCGGGCGCAAAGCCTCGGCCGGCAGGGCGCGGGCGTCGCGGGCCAGATAGGCCAGCACCGTCCCGGCGACCACGCAGCCGCCCGCCGCCCGCGCCGAATCCTGCAGGAACCGGCGCCGCTGCGGCGAAAGGGGTTTGTCGGCAAAAGACATGAGGATATACCCGTACGATCCTTGTTGCCTATGCGCGCTCGACCTTGCAGGCGCATTTCTTGAAGTCGGTCTCTTTCGACA
Source organism: Ruegeria sp. AL7 (assembly GCF_056536105.1). Lineage (NCBI taxonomy): Bacteria > Pseudomonadati > Pseudomonadota > Alphaproteobacteria > Rhodobacterales > Roseobacteraceae > Ruegeria > Ruegeria sp. AL7. Next base: position 131,915 of record NZ_JBQFJF010000002.1, on the reverse strand, counting down.
GCGGGCAGGTCGCGTCCAGCGTCAGCTTGTTGGTCAACTGGCCTTCGTCGAACCACGGCATGAACACCAGACCGCGCGGCACCTTGTTGCGCCCACGGGTCTCGACCCGGCTGGTGACCTCGCCCCGACGGGTAGACAGAACAATCTCCTGACCCCGGCGCAGGTCCCGATCCTTGGCGTCCTGCGGATGCATGTAAACCACAGCCGCTGGGTAGGCGCGGTGCAGCTCTGGGACACGGCGCGTCATCGACCCCGAATGCCAGTGTTCCAGCACACGACCGGTGCACAGCCACAGATCATATTCCGCATCCGGTTCCTCGGCCGCAGGCTCGTAAGGCGCAAAGATGATGCTCGCCTTGCCATCCTTCTTGCCATAGAACTTCACGCCCGCACCTTCGGGCACATAAGGGTCATAGCCTTCGCGGAAACGATACAGCGTTTCCTTGCCATCCACGACCGGCCAGCGCAGACCACGGGCTTGGTGATAGGTTTCAAACGGTGCCAGATCGTGCGCGTGGCCGCGTCCGAAATTGGCATATTCCTCGAACAGACCCTTCTGAACGTAGAACCCGAAATGCTCGGATTCGTCGTTGTCAAAGCCCTCGGCAGTTTCCGACAGCGGGAATTTGTCGACGCTGCCATTGGCAAACAGAACCTCGTACATGGTCTTGCCGCGATGCTCCGGCATGGTGGCCAGCAGCTCTTCACCCCAGACCTCCTCAACGGTAAAGCGTTTCGAGAATTCCATCACCTGCCACACGTCCGACTTGGCCTCGCCCGGTGCCTTGACCTGCTGCCGCCAGAACTGGGTGCGGCGTTCCGCGTTGCCATAGGCACCTTCCTTCTCGACCCACATGGCGGTGGGCAGGATCAGGTCGGCGGACACGGCCGTGACGGTCGGGTAGGGGTCTGATACGGTGATGAAATTCTCGGGGTTGCGATACCCGGGATAACCTTCTTCGTTGATATTCGGTGCGGCCTGCATGTTGTTGTTGCACTGCACCCAATAGGCGTTCAGATCACCATCCTTCAGCTTGCGGTGTTGCAGCACGGCGTGAAAGCCGGGCTTGGCCGGAATGGTACCCGCAGGCACATTCCAGGCGGTTTCGCAAATCTTGCGGTGCTCGTCATTCATGACAACCATGTCGGCAGGCAGACGGTGGGCAAAAGTGCCGACCTCACGCGCGGTTCCGCAGGCCGACGGCTGACCGGTCAGCGAGAAGGGCGAGTTTCCGGGCTCGGAAATCTTGCCCACCAGCAAGTGCACGTTATACATCAGCGAATTCACCCACGACCCGCGGGTATGCTGGTTGAACCCCATGGTCCACAGGCTCATGACCTTGCGGTTCGGGTCGGCATATTGCTGGGCCAGACGCTCCAGCTTGTCCGCCGGAACGCCGGACAGCTCCGAGGTGTATTCCAGCGTGTATGCCGATACCGCCTCGGCATATTCCTCAAAGCTGATCGGCTCCATCTTGCCGACATTGGGGTTCGCGGCCTCTTGTTGCAGCGGATGATTGTCGCGCAGGCCATAACCAATATCGGTGGCGGTCTTGGTGATGTTGACGTGGTTCTTGACGAACTCTTCGTTCACCGCGCCATTCTGGATGATGTAATTGGCAATGTAGTTCAGGATCGCCAGATCGGTCTGCGGGTTGAACACCATGCCATTGTCGGCCAGCTCGAACGAACGGTGCTCGAAGGTCGACAGAACATGCACTTCGCATCCCGGCTTGGTCAGGCGCGTATCGGTCAGACGCGACCACAGGATCGGGTGCATCTCGGCCATGTTCGACCCCCACAGAACAAACGTATCTGCGTGCTCAAGGTCGTCATAGCAGCCCATCGGCTCGTCGATGCCGAAGGTACGGATAAAGCCGACCACGGCCGACGCCATGCAGTGACGCGCGTTGGGGTCGATGTTGTTCGACCGGAACCCGGCCTTCATCATCTTGGCCGCCGCATAACCTTCCCAGACGGTCCACTGACCGGAACCGAACATACCCACGCTGGTCGGGCCTTTCTTGGCCAGCGCCTCTTTCCACTTGGCAGCCATGACGTCAAAGGCTTCGTCCCAGCTGACCGGCTCAAACTCGCCATTCTTGTCATATTCGCCGTTGGTTTTGCGCAAAAGCGGCGTGGTCAAGCGGTCCTTGCCATACATGATCTTGGACAGGAAATAGCCCTTGATACAGTTCAGACCCCGGTTGACCGGCGCATCCGGGTCGCCCTGCGTGGCGACTACGCGGCCATCCTTGGTGCCCACCAGAACCGAACAGCCCGTGCCGCAGAACCGGCAGGCGGCCTTGTCCCAGCGGATATCGGGCGCGGCGGCCTGGGCGCTGGCCGAACCAGCGGCCATTGGAATGCCGGCAGCCGAGGCCGTGGCAGCCGCTGCGGACGCTTTCAGAAATGTACGACGGGATTCAGAGATGGTCATTGCATGGGCCTCCTGCTGGACGGTTGGCTTGGAGCATCAGGACGCGGAGCAGCCTCCGCGGGATCTTCGAAATGGTGATAGGTCAGCGATAGCGAGATCACGCCGGGGATCTGGTGCAGATCCATGATGGTTTCCGAGGCCAGCCGGTCGGCTGTATCCTCGACAACCACGACGAACCGGCCATCCTCGGCCTCGGCATGAAGCTCGACGCCATCGGTGCCGGTCATCGCCGCGCGTGCGGCGTCGGTGTGATCGGGGGCGATGTGGACAAGACAGCCACAGATATTCATTGGGTCACCTCCGGGTGCAAAGGGGCGGGGCGGTGCATCGTGATGGCCCCGGCGGGGCAGGCGGCAGAACATGTGCCGCATCCGATGCAGGTTTCGGTTTCAAGCGCTGGTTCAGCCCGCCCGCCCAATTGCAGGCGAAAGCGGATGGCTTCCTGTTCGCAAGTGTCCTGACACAGGCGGCAGCTTACCCCGTTCATCGACAGGCAGCTTGCAGCCTCGATCCGTGCGCGCCACGGCCACTCGGTCACACGCTCGGGCAACAACGCCGGGGTCGGGCAAACCTCGGCACATGCACCGCATAAGGTGCAGCCGCCTGCGGAAAGATCCAGAACCGGAAAGCCGCTGTTGTCGAATGTGATGATCTCTTCCGGGCAAGCCCCGGCGCAGTCTTCGCAGCCTGTGCACAGATCGGCAAAGCCTGTCACGCCCGCACCCGGCGGTCGGATCGCATCAGGATCCTCCCGTAGGATACGTGCGCTCAGAAAAGCGCGTCTGCTGGTCAACTGGCTCATGGCTGGCGACTCGAGTGTGGATAGATTGGTTCGCGTCCTTACTTCCTAGCTGCGCGAAGCAGCGCACGAATTGACCTATATCATGTTTTTCGCGAATATCATGTTCTTGGTGAATTTTCCTGACCCACCTGAGATTTGCGACCATGCGTCATACATTCAGCTCGACACGGGCTCCGATAAAATATCTCAAGATTTCAGCTACTTGGCTTTCGGGCGCCGCGCATATCGCAGTAGACAGCCCATCTGCGATCACCGCGTCAGGGGCAGAAACCGAAACCGTTCTGTCCCGGTTTGCAGGCCCGTCCGGGGTGATGATGTGGCCCAAACCCTGTCCCAGCTGCGTCCCCAGCGACGATGATGTCGCGACCGCGCGGTCACGCAGCGCGACCCGTTTCAAAACCCGCTGGTCCGGCGCGACCAACCCGACTTTCCAGGGCGTGCCGTCGCCTCGCGAACCCAAGGCGGCAACCTCTCCCATATCGACCAGAACATCACGCAAACCAAAGCCACGCAGCAGCGCGGCGATCCGATCCGTGATCGCTCCTTGGGCGATTCCGTTCAGCGTCAGGGCCGACTGGCCCGGCACCGGCAGCCGCACCGACGCAGCATCGAAAAACACCCGTTCCCAACCCACAGCAGCGCGGGCGGCAGCCAGATCTCCGGGGCCTGCCCCTGTTGCCAAAGCATACCACAGGGGCTGAATGCTGGGATCGAAAGCGCCGCCGGAGGCCTGATGCAGCGCACTGCTCAGGCTCAATACCTCCAACAGCTCAGGCGCGGGTGCGGTCAAAACACCGTCGCGGTTCAGGCGGCTCAGCTGTGACTGCGGACGGTACAGGCTGAAGATATCCTCCAGCCGGGTCACCTCACCCTCGACGGCGGCAATGATCGGTGCGGCCTCGACATCCGCCAGCCCAACCAGCCGCAGGCTGGCCGCAGCCCCAAGGGCTGTGCCGCGCCAATGCGCGTCCGAAGCCATGGCCGGGGTGGCCGCACAGGCAGCTGAAATGATCAGAAAACGGCGACGGGACAGGGCGGTCATACGGGGGTCTCCAATGTCAGATCAAGATCGACAGGGCCAAGCACTTCGGCGTCGGGAATGTCGGGCAGGCGCATCGCGGTCCCGCCATAGGTCTCCGCGAAAACCTGCGCATCGGCAGGATCAGCAAAGGGCACCACTTCGCGCGCCCCCATGCCGCCGGCCACATCGGCACCAACGACAAAAGTCGCACCATCCGCGGCGATCCAGTTCGAAATCCCCGGCTGCCGCCAGCTTGGCGCGACGCCCATATCGCTGACATATATGGCAGTGATATCCGCATCGCGCTCGGGGCTTTTCAGATAGGCCACCATGTCCCGCACCTGCGCGAAAAACAACGGGGCCGGATAGCCTTCCAGATGAACCTGCCCCTTGGGGCCGCCATGCTCGGCTACATTCATCTGACAGAAATAGCTCAGCGCATCCGGTGTCAGATCGACCGGGTCAGGTGCCTCGGCGAACTCTTCCTTGCAGGCCACCAGTGCAAACAATGCGATCAGGGCAAGGCGTCTCATGGCTCCACCCTCCGGAAAGCCAGCCGGGCGAGGGCAAAGCCCAGCACCGGCCAGATCAGCAGCGACGCGGGTGCGGCCCAGACCGGCAGCGCCTGTGCGGCCCCGGTCATGCCCGAGGCCATGGCAACGCCTTCCGTCGCGGCGATGTTCCACAAACGGAACGCGTCGGCCGGGTTGGCCACCATCACCCATGGAAAGACGGATTGGGTGAATGCGCCGCCCTTGTCCATGACGACGGCCCCCAACAGGCCCAGATCATAAAGGACGACAAAAACCAGCCAAAGCCCGGCCGACAGACCCGCTGCCGCCGTGGCGCCCCTCGCCAAAGCGGACAGCAGGTATCCAAGCGCCAGAAACACGGCGCCCAGCAGGATCGAGGTCAGGATAAGTCGCACCAGCGCCATCAGGCTTTCCGGCCCCGCACCACCAAAGAACGCGGCTACCGCGCCTGCGGTGCCAAAACCCACGGTCATGGCAAAGGCCAGCGCGGCCAGATGGGCGCAGAACTTGCCCAACAGGATTTCCCCGCGTCCAGCCGGATAAGACAGCAGCAGCGACAGGCTGCCCCGGTCCACATCGCCCGCGATGGCATCGAAGGAAATCATCAGCGCCAGCAAAGGCGCAAGGTAAACCGACAGCGTGGTCATCGACGCGACCGAAACGGTCAGCATATCAACACCCAATGTGCCGGTGGGCGCGCTGCCCGCAAAGGTCAGCGCCAAGGCGAACAGCACCATGATCAGCGTGGCAACCAGCAGCCAGCGGTTGCGGCGCAGGATCAGCATTTCAGTTCGGGAAATGGCAAGGAAGCGGGTCATGTCCTCTCCTCCTGTGCGTAGTGGCGATAAAGGTCCTCCAGCTTGGGCGGTGTCATTTCCACATCCGCCACCGCATCGCCCAATCCGGCGATCCGGCGCAGGGCCTCCATCTTGTCTTCGGGTGTGCACAGCAGCTCGACCGATGCGCCGTTGATCCGGTTGCCGCCCAGTTCGGCGGCCAGGGCATCCGCATTGGCGGTGGCGCGCACCTTCAGGCGGATCGGCAGACCGGCCAGCGCCGACAGGTTGTTCAGCGTGTCATCGGCCACCATCCGACCCTTGCGCATGATGGCGATCCGGTCGGTGCGCGCCTCAACCTCGGTCAAGGCATGGCTGGCAATCAGCACGGCGGTACCCTGCGCGGCCAATTCGTCAATAATGGCATAGAGGTCCTGCCGCGAGATCGGGTCCAGGCCCGATGTTGGCTCATCCAGCAGCGCCACTTTCGGCTGTCCCAGCAGCACCTGCGCCAGCCCCAGACGCTGCCGCATCCCCTTGGAATAGGCACCGATCCGGCGGTCCAATGCGTCGCTCAGGCCAACGCGCTCCAACAGGCCGGGCACATCGGCTTTTGACCCGGACAGTTTTGCAAACAGCGTCAGCTGCTCGCGTCCGGTCAACGCCGGGTGAAACGAGACCGCCTCGGGCAGATAGGCCGTATCCCGCCGCGCCTGCGCGCTGCCGGGGGTGGCGCCCCCGATCCGAATGGCTCCGTCCCGAATGGGCGTCAGGCCAAGGATGGATTTGATCAGGGTCGACTTTCCCGCGCCGTTATGGCCCAGCAGCGCCACGCGCTGACCGGGGGCAAGGGACAGGGTGATATCGTCAAGAACGCGGGTTTTCCCCCGGTTCTTGCAAACATGGTCAATTGACAGGGCCTTATCCGTCATGAGGCACCTTTTTCATAGCTGGGGGTTCAGGGGCTTGCATCAACGGGTTGCTGTCCATCACACCCCCCGGCAACAGTGCCGGGAAGGCCGATTGCGACCAGCGCACCAGCTGCACGGCAGGCGAGCCGAGCAGCAATTTGGCTGCGGGTTGGGTCCACAGCACATGGTCCATACTGTCATTGGGTCGATAGGGGACATCGGCGATGCCGTTGCCATCCACATCATAGGCGGCAAAATCGGACCAGTAATTGCCGCGCCCGTCCTCGGACCACTCGACCCACTTGGTCGAGACATATTTCACCTGCGTCCGGTTTCCGATGAATGAATTGCCAACAATGCGGTTGCGTTCGCTGCCAGCGGTAAAGTGGATACCGATGCCACATCCCTCGAACCAGTTGTCGGTGAATTCGTTCTTGTTCGAGTTATACAGGAAAGTGCATTTTTCCTTGGCACCTTTCACCACATTGCCGGTGATGACGCTCTTGTTGGCATAGTTCAGCATCACGCCATGTTCGCGGTCCCCGATCGAGATATTGTTGGCGACCCGCACATTGGTCGTGAACATCACCGCATAGCCCAGATCGTTGCCGATCGAGACATTGTCGCTGACAACCGAGTCGTCGGCATACATGTAGTGAACGGCAAACCGCAGATCGCGGAACAGGTTGCCGGTAAAGGTGTTCTTCTTGGACGAATTCACAAAGATCCCGTCGCGCCCATAGCGGATGTCATTGCCTTCAACCACCGCACCCGGCGCGTTCCAGACATAGACACCATTGCCGCGCGCGTTCATATGGCGATCCTGTCGCCCTTCAATCCGGTTGCGTCGTACGATGCTGTCCTGCGCACCGTGGATGTCGATGCCGTAAAGATTGCCCAGCAGCACGTTATCCTCGACCACCGGCGCGCGCGCCGTCTTGGTCAGCTGGATGCCGCTGTCGATCCCGTCATGGTCCGATCCCGATCCGATCACCGTCAGCCCGCGCAGGGTCACGCCCGGCCCGGTCACTGTGATCACGCTGCCTTGGCCTTGGCCGTCGATGGTGGCCTGTCCCAGCCCGTCGAGGGTCACGGGCCGGTCCAGAACCAACTGCTCGACGTAAACGCCGGGGCTCAGGCGAAGGGTGTCCCCATCCGCCGCCTGCGCCAGTATCTCGTTGATGGCCCCCGCCCGATTGGGCACATCCCAGTCCGCCGCCCAAAGGGGCGAGCCGAGCAGGAGCGGTATGAGCAGGGGCCAACGCATGTTTATGCGCTCCGCGGCTCAACAAACATCCGGCCGCGCATCTCCATGTGCAGCGCGTGGCAGAACCACTGGCAATAGAACCAGTGCACGCCCGGACGGTCGGCAATGAACGTGACCGAGGCGGTGGCCTGCGGTGCAACTTCCATCGCGATACCGAAGTTCGACAGGCAGAAGCCGTGGGTCACATCATCCACGTCATCGAGGTTGGTGACATAGACGGTCACTTCGTCACCCTGTTTGACGGTGAACTTCTCCATGCTGAACACAGGCGCGGTCGAGGTCATGTAGACCCGTACCTTGTTGCCATCCCGGATCGGTTCCTCGGCACCTTCGTCCAGATCGACACCGTCAGCGGCAGCCTGCGCACGCGCCTCTTCCCACATTGGGTCGTTGCGGTCCCAGACATTGACCGGGTTCACCTTGGACCGGTGAACAATGATCGAGTCATGCGGCTCGGCAAAGGTCGGGCCGTCATGGACCACCTTCATCTTGTCGCCGGAAATGTCGATCAGCTGCTCATTCTCGGGCTTCAGCGGACCCACGTTCAGGAAGCGGTCTTTCGAGAACTTGTTCATCGAAATCAGCCACTTGCCATCCGCTTCGGCAGTTTCACCCATCGAGGTCGAGTTGTGGCCCGGCTGGTAATGCACGTCGACCTTGTCGACGATCGGGTCAACATCGGCACCCGCATAGGCCTCGATCGCCTTGGCGATGTCCCACTTCACCACCTGGCTGTCCAGGAACAGGGTGGTATAGGCGTTGCCCTTGCCGTCGAATGCCGTGTGAAGCGGGCCAAGGCCCAGCTGCGGCTCGGCGACAACAGCGGAACGCGGATCGGCGTTTTCGCTGAACAGCGCATCGACCTTTTCCACATCGATCACGGATACAGTCGGCGACAGCTTGCCGTTGATCATGATGTGTTTCTTGTCGGGTGCTGCGTTCACACCGTGTGGCGAGTTCGGGATCGGGATGTACCGGGTCAGGTTTCCACCCGCCTCTTTACGCCCGTCCACGACCTTGACGCCGTTCAGTTCCTGATAGTTCCCGGCCGCTACGGCTTCTTCGATACCTTTGAGGTTGAACACGACCACATGGTCCAGCTCGTTCTCGGTCATCTCGGCCAGGTTCATACCCATTTCCGAGTTATACGAGGTCGAGAAGGCGTATTTGCCCTGATAGTCGCAGTCGGTGTTATCGAGGTTACCCGACACCATCACCTGCCATGCAACTTCCATGGTGTCGCCGTCGATGGCAGTAAAGATGTTCACATATTGTGACGGATCATCAAGGATCTGGCCGTCATTGACCAGCGGGGCCTCGTGCTCACCGTTGGCAAAGACATAGCCGGTGCGCGGGAATTTCTGCGGACGCAGGCCGTGGATGTCATGCGCGTTCGGGATCTCGATGATCTTGTCGCATTTCATCACGTCACAGCGCACACGGGCCACGCGGGTGTTGGCCTTGTCGTTCATGAACAGATAACGGCCATCATAGGTGCCGTCGGTGAACGACATATGCGGGTGGTGCAGGTCGCCGTTGTCATAGGTGACCTTGCCGTTTGCGGCCAGAAATTCCTTGGTTTCAGGCAGCAGGCCTTCGGTCAGAACCTTCAGCGACTCGTTGGTCTGGCCCCAGCCCGTGGCCGAACAGCGGTTGAACACCGGCACCCGCATCAGCTCGCGCATGGACGGCACGCCCAGAATGCGCAGCTCGCCGGTCTGGCCCGACGACCAGAAGCCGTAATATTCGTCCAGCTCGCCCGGCTCCAGATGCTGCTTGGCGGCAGCGCTGGCCTCTTTCGCGGTCATCAGGGTCGATCCCAGACCGGTCCCGGCGATGACGGCACCGGTGGCAGTGGCCCCCAGCATACCGCGGCGCGTGATGTTCAGTTTGTTTTCTTGGTCCGACATGGTCGTTCCTCCTTTTAGGAAACGGTTTTCGGTTTGGCGTTCGGATGGTTCGCCGGTGGTTGCCCGAGGGGGGTCTTAGGTGTGACCGACCCGGTCTTGGCCCGCCGTTTCAGTTGGCGGATAACGACGGGACATTTGTCCTCGGACTGATAGAGCACCTGACAATGCAGGCAGGTGACGCACTCGTTCGGATTGATCTCACCGGTGGGGTGGATCGCCTGAACGGGGCATTCATTGGCGCAGGTCTGACAGGGCGTGCCACAATCGTTGTAGCGGCGCAGCCAGTCGAACATGCGGATACGGGCAGGGATCGCCAGCGCTCCGCCCAGCGGGCAAAGATAGCGGCAATAGAACCGCTCAACGAACAGCCCGATCCCCAGCAGGACCAGCGCAAAGACCACAAACGGCCAGTCGCGCATGAATTTCAGAATGATCGCGGTCTTGAACGGTTCGATCTCGGCATATTGCTCGGCCAGCGGGATCGACACGAAACTCAGGCCAAAAAGACCCAGAAAGATCATGTATTTCGCAGGCCACAGCCGCTCGTTCAGACCCCATGGCAAAGTCCATTGCGGCACTTTCAGCGCCCGTGCGATCTTGTTGGTCAGCTCCTGAAGTGCGCCAAACGGGCACAGCCAGCCGCAATAGGCACCGCGACCCCAGAACAGAAGGGAGGCGGCCACGGCAAACCACTGGATAAAGACCAGCGGATCCAGCAGGAACGCATCCCACGAGAACCCCGTGCGCAAACTGCCCGCCAGCGCCATCAGGTTCACCACGCTCAGCTGTGCATTGGCATACCAGCCGATGAAGAACAGGGTTATCGTCAGGTACCCGATGCGGAACCAGTAGAAGACGCGCGCATTCATCGTGGCGTGGAACTGGAAGAAGAACGTGGCCGTCAGCACCAGCAGCATGACACCAAGCCCGGCGATCTCGACGGTGCGATCCTTCCAGATGCGCTGCCACAGGGCGGCCTTGGCGGCCGCTTCGCCTGTTGCATCATCCACGACCGAAGGCGCGGTGACGGGCAACAGGTACTGTTCCGGCAGTTTGTATCCCAGATCGAAGGTCAGAAAGGTCTTTTCAACCGCCCCGACGGCACGCTGCACCAGCAATTGCAGGCGGAACGGCTCGGCCGGGTCAAACTCGGCATCAGCGGGAATCTTGAAGATATCCAATTCGGTAAAGCTGGGGGCATCTGGCGCGGCAACCTCACCCAGACGGCGCTGCTGCTTGTCAAAGAACCGCACCGAGCTGTCGCCCTGGATCAGCTGAATCCGGTCAAAGATCCCACCCCGGACATAGCCCGATCCCTTGAAACTATAGGCCCCGCGCCCCAGAACCAGAATGGCCTGTTCGCCCTCGTCCAGCCAGTTGGTCAGGTTCTGGTATTCAGCCTCACCCAGCAGCGACTTGCCGATAGACGGGACCGAAACAAGCGCCATGTGCATGTCGATGAAGGTGTCATCCGGCTCGCCCGGTTCGGGGCGCTTGATCGCGCGCTGATCCCCGGTGGCTTCAAAGGCGGCATTGACCTGCCCGACATCCAGCGTCATGCGCCGGACCGAGCCGTCTCCCGACAATGTGGTCCAGTCGTAAACCGCATCCTGCGCCATATCGACTTCGCGCTTCGGACCTCCAGCCTGCACCGGAGACAATCCGCCCAGCCCCAGCGCGCGGGCCACTTTGATCCCTCCGCGCACAAGGCTGTCATCGATCACCATGATCGTCACGGTCGCGCCCGAGATAATGTCGAGGTCATGCCCCTCACCCCCGGTTTCGGCCTCTCGTTTCAGGTCAAGGCCCGCATAGCCTTCGGTCAGTTCGACCATCCGGGAATTGGGAATGCCGATCAGCACGATGGGTTCGGAATGCTTGACCAGCTGAACACCGGTCAAAACAGCGTCTGCGTCGATGGCGGCAACCACGTGAATGGGTTTGCCGGAATAGCCGGTCGTACCGACAAAGTCCGAAGTCAGAAAAGCCCACGCGATGGTTTCGCCACCCCGAAGGACCGGAGCAACCTTAACGTCGCTGCGTACCGGGCCAAACGCGTCGGCGCCCGGTGCCAGGTCAGCCGGATCAATGTCGGGAAGAAAGCTGGCAAGACTGTCGGCGTGCGCACTGATTGCAACACTGCAGGACAGAACGAGGGCCAGAAGGAAATGGATTGCGCGACTTACGACCACGGCGCACCTCCGATCAATTGGGTGGACGCCATGGACGCGCGCGGGGCGCGTTCAGATTCTTCTTGGGTCGTGAACGGGGGCCCCCGGGTTTCGGGCCACAGGTGTTTGGGGCTGTACAAAATGCACTGCCCCCCATGTTCAAAGCGTACATTTTGAACATTTACGACGCTTGCGGGCTGCAAAGCGCCCGGCATCGGTGCTGACACCGTCACCGCACAAAGCGCACAGTCCGCGCATTTCGGGCAGGGCGCGGTTGGATCGTTGTCGCCTTCTTCTTCAAGGTCAACTTGAACCCAGACCGCGCCCGCCTCCGAGCAGATCTCCACCCACATGCTCTCACCGGGACTCGCCAGAACCGGGCCAAGCATTTGCAACAACAGAAGGAAAATACCTGCCAGTCCACACGCCGCGCGTAATGCGCGAACAGGGAGGGTGTGGAAGGAGTTAAAGGCAGGCATGGAGAATCCAACTCGGTATTCTTTCCCGAGTCGTAGGCGGTTTTCCCTGTCCGATACTTGACTTTCGTCAGGCCTTTAGAATTTCCCTTCAGCCGTCCGCTTCGTCCATCAACCCACGCACCCATCGCCCCGCCAACCAGGACGCGGGTATGCCTAAAGGTATTGACCAAAGGATTGCCGGAACCGGTCCAATCACCCCGAAACCGGCGCTATGCAGGATCAGCCCGGCCAGAAACAGGTTGATGGCCACGGTCAACATGGTGGCTGGATAAAGCAGAATGGCCAGTTTCCAGACCGGCCATTTGCCTTCAGTGGCTGGTGCCTTCCGAGAAGGTGATTTTGTTCCAGACATTGTACTTCCCAGACGGTTTACGCATCGGCAGGCGGCGCACTTCTTCCAGCGTCTGCGCATCATAAACGATCACCGCGCCGTCATCTTCCCAGATTGATACAAGCGCGTGGCGGCCATCCTTTGTGAACTCGACATGTGCCACGGTCTTGCCCGGGGCAGGGCGCAAAGTCCTTACGATTTCAAGACTTTGCTTGTCGATCACATGCATGGCATCCTTGTTGGGGCCAAAGAAGACATCGGCCCAGACGTAAGGCGAATTTTCATGGCTCCGCATGAAGAAGCCCGGCCCTTCGGTCTTGATCCGCTTGACGGTTTCCCAAGTCTCCATGTCGATCACCGATACCGTGCCGTCGGTCAGATGCGGTGTGGCCATAACGGTCGTATCGCCATGTTTCCACGTAATTCCCGAGCCCAGATGCGGCATCCCCGGCAAGTCCAGATCGGCCACCTTGTGCCCAATAACAAGGTCGATCACCTGTCCGCCCTTGCCATCGCGCGCGGCACCCATGACGTATTCATAGCTTTGATCGAAAAAGAAATCGTCCAGATAGTCGGGCGTGGTGATCTTGCGCACCGGGAAGGGGTCAGGGTTCTTGAACTGCCCTTCGATGCGGAAGTCGTGACCCAACCCGGATTGCGGCGGGTTGGCTCCGTAAAAGACCTCCCAGATCTCGGGAACATCCTTGAGCGCCAGAACAAAGCTCTCGCGCGGGGGGGCCTGATACACCGCGGATACGCGGCTGGATTTCCCCGCTTTTCCTTTGATCGCAATGACTTTTGCCACCGACAGGTCTTCGGTCGACAGCAGGGTCAGACTGTTTGGCAGATAATTCGCAACGGCCAGCCACTTGCCGTCACCGGACATTGCGATGTTTCGGCTGTTAAGCCCCGCCCGTACGCGCCCCACCTGTTGCAGGGCCCAGATGTCGTATTTCTGAACCCAGCCATCCCGGGACATGATGAAAACGTAACGCCCATCCGGGCTGAACTTCGGCCCGCCGTGAACCGCGAAGGGTGTCTCGAACCGGTCCAAAACCTCAAACGTGTCACCATCCAGCACGCTGACATGATGATCCCCGGTTTCGACCACCAGGGTGATGTTCATCGGGTCACTTGACCACACTGGCGCATCAACCGGGACATAACCGTCATCCAGCGTGCGGCTGTCCATAATATGGGCCTCGCCCCATTCGGGGTCGGTTTCCAGCGGTGATTTCAACCAGCCGGCCAGCTCTTCAATCTGCAAAGCATCGAGTTCGTGCGAGAAAGCAGGCATTTGCGTCGCCGCGCGCCCTTCCGCAATCACCGCCGCGATACGCGGCCCACGCATGCGCTGCAGCGTCTCTGGGATCAGTGCCGGACCCACACCGCCCAGGCGGTTTTCACCGTGGCAGGACGCACAATGCTCGGCATAATCCGTTGGTGCATCCGCCCAGGCACCACCGGCGCCCAGTCCAGAACACATCAACACGACCTTCATCTTTTCAAAAATACTCCCGCCGGAGGCTCCGTTACGTGTCTCTGGCGCCCATGTCGAAGGCTCAAAGCAGACAGGATCAAAAGAACTGATGCGCCGGATCATGGCTTTTCCCCCGGAACGGCGTGACCCGCAGACGCTCGCCTGCGTCGTCAACACCGATTTCTTCGTTTGTCAGGTAACAGGCCGGATCTTCGGCCCAGGGATCACCGGTCAGTTGCAGGGCCCGGATGCGGGTGTTGCCACCGCAGACATCCTTTAGCTCACAGGCCCCACAGCGCCCCTTGAGGGGGCGCGGACGCGTGCGCAGCATGGCCAGCATCGGATCGTCGCTGGTCCAAAGCTCGGAAAACGATGTCGTCTTGACGTTGCCGACTGTGTAATCAGACCAGTAGGTGTCAGGATGGACCCGGCCCAGATTATCGATATTGGCCACACCCAAACCGCTGGAATTTCCTCCCCAAGCGGCCAGATGCTCGCGGACATGCGCAGCCTTGTCAACGTCGAAATGCGCACGAATCCAGTTCAGAAAATACCCCGCATCTGCGTCATTGTTGCCGGTTACGATGTCCAGCGGGCGACCGCCCGAGGCAGCCTCCCACGCGCGCTCCAACAGCAGATCCATTCCCTTGCGGGTGCGCTGATGCTCGGCATCTTCACCACGGTTTTTGTCACCACGCCCGGCATAAACCAGGTGCGACAGGTAAAACTTGTCGACGCCCTCGTCATCGCATAGCTGAAGCAGGTCCGGCAGGTGATGCTGCGTGCCTTCGGTCAGGCAGAACCGCAAGCCAACCTTGATGCCGCGCCTCTTGCATTCGCGCACACCGCGCAGGGCGTCGGCAAAAGCCCCTTCAACACCGCGGAACCAGTCATTCGTGGCCCCGATCCCATCCAACGAGATGCCAACGTAGTTGAAACCAACGTCGGCAATCATGTCGGCTGTTTCATCATGAATGCGTGTCCCGTTGGTCGACAGCGCCAGCATCGGCACAATGTCGCGCGCACGTTTGGCAATGTCGAAGAAATCGAACCTGTCCAGTGGTTCCCCACCCGAGAGGATCAGGGCCGGGACGCGAAACTGGCCCAGATCCTCAAGGGTTACCATGGCTTGCTCGTGGCTGAGCTCGCCCGGGAACGCAACATCCGCCGAGACGGTGTAGCAATGACGACACTTCAGATTGCAGCGCCGCGTCAGGTTCCAGATTACAACCGGTTTCACAGGACCGGGGCGGCGTTTTCGCACCGGGGTCGGTTTGACCAGCTGGTGCATGTATTCGGTCAGGCGGAACATCGTCTCAGCCTTTCTTTTTCAGGCGCAGCCCGGTCTTTTTCAGGATGCGCGTGGAATAGAGGATATCCTTGGCCCGGCAGGCATCACCCAGGATCATAGTGATCTGGGCGCGTTTTTCCTCGACTTCATCCCGATCCGATCCGTGAACCATGGCAAACAGATTGTAGGGCCAGTCGGGCAGGGCGCGCGGGCGTTCATAGCAATGGGTGACAAAGGGTAGAGCACCGATCTGAGCGCCCAATTCGGCGATGCGGTCATCTTCGACATCCCAGACAGTCATGCCGTTCGAGGTCATGCCAAGCTTGTAGTGGTTGGGGGCGGCCGCGATGCGGCGGATTACGCCGCGCGCTTTGAGGGCTGACAGCCTCTCAAGCAGATCGGCTTCCTGCATCCCCAGATCATCAGCAACCTGAGCATATGGGGCAGAAACCAGAGGCAATCCGCCCTGTAGCGCTTGGATAATCTGTCTGTCTGTTGCGTCGATCATGCCGCCACCCGAAAGCCGATGTAGAATTCCTGAAGTTTGGGGAAACAAAGAACCTCGATCCCCGTTTCCCGTTCGATTGCATCGGCTGTGGCCCTGATTCCTTCGGGCGTTTCAGTGGCCAGTACGAACCACATGTTCAGCCGGTGCGTGCGTTCATAATTATGGGCGACCTCGGGGTGTGCATTGACTTTGGTCACGACGGCTTCAAATTCCCCGGCTGGAACGGCCATCGCGCAGAGGCAGAAGGCACCGCCCATTGCAGCGGCATCGAAGAACGGCCCAAAACGTGTGATGACGCGTGTCTCTTTCATGCGCGTCAGGCGCGCCAGCAATTCGGCCTCGGACAGGTCAAGTTCTTTGGCGACTGTTGCGTAAGGATGTGAAACCAGTGGCAGATCGTCCTGCATACGGTTCAGGATCGCACGGTCAGTTTGGTCCAGCGTCATGCGGCGACCTCTTTGGTTTGAATCAGTGCACCGGTCTGCTTGAAACAGCGGGTAGAGAACAGAACCTTGTTCCGTGCACCTGTCAGTTCGGACAGGGTCGTCGCACGGGCCAGTACGTCCAAAGCTTCGCTGCGGGACCGCGCGTGGATCATGGAATACAGGCGATATGGCCACACATCGGGCACCGGGTTGCGCTCGTAACACAAGGTCACCCCTGGGAAAGCGGCCAAAGCGGGGCCAGCGATGTCGATCTGCTCTGCCGGCAGGTCCCAGACCACCATCGCATTGGCCGACCAGCCAAGCGCCCGGTGACGTACGATGACGCCCAGCCGCGAGATGATACCGGCCGAATGCAACGCGATGACTCGCGCCATCACATCATCAACGTCCCGGTTCAGTGAATGTGCCAAATCTGCATAGGGTTCAGCGACCAGAGACAGTCCCGAACTCAGCGTCTGCAGTAGACACCGATCACCCTCGCGCATCGCAGTTGCATCCACCTGGCGTGCTGTAGGCACGGTTTTGACCCCGCCGATCATGCGGAACCCAAGATCAACGTTGAAAGGGCGCACCAGCCGCAAATCCAGCACCCGCAGCCCGGTGACCCGGCTGATCCGTGCGAGGGTAGCATCCACATGCGCCCGATCCGGGCCGGTTGCAACGAACCAGAGGTTCCAGGTATCCTCACGCTGATAATTGTGGTTTACACCCGGTTCGGCGTCGATCAGGGCGGCGACCTCTTCCAGCCGCTCCTCCGGGACGGACACTGCCGCCAGCGTACTGGCCGTCACCACGCCGGGCGTGATGGTTGCGCCAACCCGCGTGATGCGACCCGTAGTGCGCATTCTTGAAAGGCGGTGGATGACTTCGCTTTCGTCAAGTCCAAGTGCGTTTCCAAGAACCTGAAACGGGCGTTCGATCACCGGGAAATCGCGCTGAAATTCATCCAGCAAGCGGCGGTCGATCGGGTCTGTAATGTGTTGCATGACTTACAGACCCGTCTTGTGCGCACGCGCGGTAAAGAAGATACCCGAAGGGCTTTCGGCCTCGATCTCGCGCAGCTTTTCAAAACTATGCGTGTCATAAACCATGACCTTGTTCGCATCGCGCACACTGATCCAAACCTCGTGCCCGCGCGGCGTGAATTCCATGTGCAAAACGGCCGGGCCGGGCTTGAATTCGTGGATGATCTGTTTGCTGACGGTATCGATGACCTGAATGGTATCGTTCAGCGGGTGGGCAAAGTTAACCCAGACCTGCCGCCCGTCCGGGCGGGCCATGGCAAAGACCGGCTGTCCGTAGGTTTGCGTGCGTCCGGTCTCGGTCAGGGTGGTGGAGTCGATCCACAAAACCTCGTGGTGGCCAACGGCGGGCAAGGCAAATTCGGACCCTGTCAGCGCCCAACCTTCCAGATGGGGCATCTTGTAGACCGGCATTTCCTCCTGACCACGGCCATAGCCGGGTAGAACGCGGATCGGTTCCGGGTTGTCGGACCACAGATCAAGCGCGGTCAGACCATCCTCGCCAAACAGGCCGGTGATATAGGTGCGGCCATTGGCAGTGATCAGCGCGTCATAAGGGTTCTTGCCGATATCGGGGATCTTGGTGATCTCGGGCGCGCCTTGTGCGAAATCCGCGATCCATGTCTCACCCGTGTCCCACATTGTGAAAACGAAACGGCGACCCGGCGCGTCGACCAGACCAATCGTTTTGCTGCCGGTGGGAATGTCAGCCACCATCTCCAGCGTTTGCGCATCAAACACGCGCACACCGCCGGGTTCGTAATTCGATACCGCTACAAGGGCGCCATCGTCCGAGATTGCGCCGCCAATGGCGTTTCCGGACTGCACAACACGGTTCACGATCTGGCGGGTGACAATGTCAACCTTGGTCAGGCCTCCGTCGCGGCCAAAGACATAGGCAAAACGTTCATCCGGTGAATAGACCAACGAGGCGTGGGACAGATCGCCCAATCCTTCTATCCGGGCCAGAGCTGCACGGTCGGACTGGTCCACCAACAGGACCGATCCGCTGGCACGTTCGATCACCAGCCCAAGGTCTCCTGTTGCCATCGGCTCGGCCTGGGCCGTGGTCATCATCAATGTCGCCGCAAGGCTGAGGATAAGGTGTTTCATTGTGCCTCCTGTTCCAGCAGGTATCGGGCAATCCATTCGGCCTCTTCTTCGCTGATCAGGGGCCGCCACGGGGGCATCGCCGTATCGGGGATGCCGTCAAGGATGACGCCGGTCAAAACCTCGGCGTCATAATGCTCCAGTGTTTTCGAGCGCAGATCAGGCCCCAGGCCGCCTTTCAGTGATAACCCGTGGCACGAGCCGCAATCCTGATGCACAAGTCTTTTCAGTGCGTTGGGATCAATGACATCGGCAGCAAAGGCGGACGTTGCGGCCAGAACCGCAGTTGTCAGAAAGGTTCGGGCAACCCACCCCTTGTGGCCGGGCACATTTCTGTTCGGCGCGGGACGCGGCACACGATTTCTGCACCCTAGCTTAGCCATGAGCCCGTTCCAGAATGTTCGCCACGGGCTGTTCGGCGTAGAGTGAGACAACTTTGCCGATGATGAAAAGCGTTGGTGCCTTCAACCCGGAGGTGCGCACGTCGTTGGCCAATTGGTCCAGCCGTGACACCAGCCGGCGTTCATCGGGTGTCGTCGCATTTCCGATGGCCAGAACCGGTGTTGATCCCGGTAGGTTTTCGGTCATCAGCCCCATGGCGATCTGGCCGATATTGGCCACACCCATATAGACCACCAGTGTCGTGTCCGGGTCGGCCAGGCGTTTCCAGTCCAGATCCAGCACTTTGTCTGCCTGCCGGTGTCCGGTAACATATTGAACCGAGGTGGCCAGACCGCGATGGGTCAGTGGCACGCCGGTCGAGCAGGACGCGCCCTGCGCCGCCGTGATCCCCGGTGCGTATTCGACTGCCACGCCATGGGCCATCAGATAAGCGGCTTCTTCCGAGCCGCGGCCAAAGATCATCGGATCGCCACCTTTCAGACGGGCGACCGTGTGACCTGCGCTGGCCTCTTCCAGAAGGATTTCGTTGATCCGGTCCTGTGGGACGGTGTGGCATTTGGGCGCTTTCCCAACAGGGATCAGCCGCGCGCCTTCGGCGTGCAGATTCAGGATATCAGCAGACACCAGCCTGTCATAGACCACCACATCTGCTTCCTGCAGCATTCGCAGGGCACGCAGCGTCATCAGTTCGGGGTCGCCGGGGCCTGCACCAATCAGAAAAACCTTACCGCTCATGTTCAAACTCGCTGGGTCTGAATGTCTTCGAAACCCGGGTATTCCTGCGCGAATCCAATGCTTTTGCGGGACGTTGCTGGGTAGGCCGGGCGTGTCATGAAGGCAGATTGGCGCAATCGAAAACCAACCTCCTTGACATAAGTTAAGGAGCGCGGGATTTGCGCCCGCGCCCCTCAATTCAGCCTGTAAGTACACCTAAAATCAGGGCTCGACAGTGATCATCCCGATCATGTTCTGTGTCTCCCAATGGGGCCCGCAGAGATAATCCTGAGGGCCGGGTGTCAGGAAGGTCATTTCGACCGTTTCTTCCGGGAACAACCGGTCGCTTTCGGGTTCGCTGCCATCTTTCAGCAACACACTGTGGCTGGTGCGCTTGTCGACATTCACCCATCGGACAGTTGTACCTGCCTTTACGGTCAGTTCGAACGGGCAGAAATTGTAGTTGTACATCAAAACCACTTTGGCGTCCTCGACCGAGGCCGAGGGGTGGCCGAACAGCTCGACATAACGTTCTTCGGCTTCGGCGCAGATCTCGGCGGTTTCATCAGACCAGGCTGGCGCGGCAAGAAGCAGCAGCGCGGGAAGAAGGCGGTGGGGTTTCATGGTCCATGTCTCCTTTCCAAAGTAATTGGGGCCGGGAGAACCGGCCCCAAACTGTTATTGCTTGACCACGTTGATAAACGCGCTGTCATCGTCCAGCGCTAGGCTGGTATCCAGCGTTACGTGGTGGAACCGTGCGGCGGCAAAATCATCATGGATTGCAAAACCGACCGTATAGGTTTGACCGGCCTCCAGCGGAACATCGCCGGGTGCGCCTGAGTTCAGCGGACGTGTGAAAACAACCGTCCACATGCCACCAGACAGGTTTGCCGAGGCTGCAATCTCACCATCATTGACCACCCGCTGTTCCAGCAGATAACCATTTGTGGCACTGCCGTCCGCGTAGACACGCATCAGGTCAAGATAGGTACCGTCAGCCAGATACTGCTCGATTTGTTCGGCGGCCTGCAACTTGTCCCAACCGCCCAAAGCCTTGCCGCCTCGACCTTTGATCTCGATCTCGGTGCGGCTTTCGCTGAGGTACTTGGTCACGGTGTCCTGAGCGGTCAGGCGACCGGAAACATCCCCGTTTGCGGCAATTGCATCGGCCTCAGGCGCAAAGGGCATATAGGTGTTGTCGGCGTGGCACGACGCCCAGCACCCGACCTGATCGCCCAGCTCGATACCGGTTCCGGTGATCATCATAGCGACCTTGATCTGGTTTTCAGGATCCATTTTGCCGCCATCGACAAACGGAGCAGGGTTGTGCCCCGCATCCGGCCATTGCAGACGGATGTACAGGTTTTCGTCATCATGTGCCGCCTGAACGGTTGCGTCGATCACACCGCGTTTGCCGGGGATCGGAGTGGGTTCCAACTCGCCACCGGCAACGATCTTGTTACCAATCGCATCCAGTTCCTTGGCATGACAGGTCGAACATTGATCGCCACCTTTGGTCAGCGGACGGGCCCCGCCATGGGTTTTTCCGTTCTGCACCCATTCAAACGACGCCTGGCCTGGATAGAACAGTTTCAAGTCCGCACTGGCCACCGCATTCCAGTCGATGTTGGCACCGACATCGCCGCTTTCACTGCTGGCAGGTGTTGCCGAACCATCGGTTGCAGCCGCTGCCCGCTCTTCCGCGACAGCGGCGTCAACTGCTGCCGCAATCTGGGCCTGAACGGCCTCCTGCTGGGCTTTCTTTGCAGCTTTCTCAGCCTCGGCCTCGGCAGCTTCCTTGGCTTCGATCCGTTCAAGGCTGGCAAGGTATTCTGGCGGAATTGGTCGAATGAAGGCCGGATTTGGCGCTTCAAGCTCTTCCAGATATTCGTCGGATGCGCGGCCTCGGATGTTCGAGTGTGCAATGCCCTTGTGGCAGTCGATACATGTCTGACCGGTTTCCATTGCGTTCAGGTGCTGCTGACGTGCACGCGGACGCTGGAATTCAGGCATCATCGATTCAAAGTCATGGCAGTTTCGACATTCACGCGAGTCCGTTGATTTCATCCTCTCCCACTCATTCATGGCAAGATGAATGCGCTTGGCTTCGAATTTCTCTCGGGTGTTGATGGTGCCGACCATCTTTCCATAAAGCTCTTTCGAGGCTTTTATTTTGCGGATGATTTTGTGGGTCCAGTCCTTGGGCACGTGACAGTCCGAGCAGACCGCACCAACGCCCGACCGGTTCACGTCGTGGATCGTGCCCTGGTATTCCGCATAAACAAAATCTCGCATCTCGTGGCACGAGACACAGAATTCCTTGGTATTCGTGGCTTCCATGGCGGTGTTGAACCCACCCCAGAAGATGATGCCGGCGGCGAAAGCCGCAGCAATACCGGCCACGGGCATTCCCCACAGGAAATACCGGCGCCAGATCGGTTTTTTCTTATCCGGTTCGGAAGTCATATCCGGGCTCCGTTTTGGCTGTCTTGTCTGGCCTTGGGTGGCAGGCCGGTGAGTTTGGCGGATCTGTCAAACGAGGAAAGGGCGGGCGAGGGGCCCGCCCTTTCCGGTTTAGGTTGCGAACCCCTCAGGTGACGTGGTTCGACCGGTTGTGGACATTGAACTTGCCGGTTGGCGCGTAAAGTCCGTCAATCCGACCGATCTCTTCCAATGTCTTGGCGTCGAAGATCACAATCTGACCGTTGGGTTCCTTCGAGTCCGACAGGTTCCACTTGGAAACCCAGACCTCGGTACCATCGGCGTTGAATTCGAAGTGAACAGCGGCGCTGCCTTCGTCTTCGGTGATCTGGATGGTTTTCACGATCTCGCCGGTCTCTTTCGAGATGACCTGAACCGATTGTTGAATTTCCGGCTCGGGGTGTTTGGTCTGATCAGCCCAGATGTAATCCGAGTTCGGGTGGGTGCGGACAAACAGGCCGGGGCCGTCGGTTTCCACCTCGTAACAGGTTTTCCACGCCTGATCCGGGTGGCCTTCTGGGTCGTTGCCCCAGACTGTCACGGTACCGACACCCAGATGGGTTGTGCCCGCCACAGGTCCGCAGTTCGGGTCAATCCAGTTCGCGCCCGGGCCGGGGTGCGGCAGGGCAGCGGTGTCGATCATAGCCTCAAGCTTGTGCGTTTCGGTATCGACAACGACCATCTTGTTCGATGCGTTTGCCGCGATCTGGAAGTACCGGCCTGTCGGGTCGAAGAACCCGTCATGCAGGAACTTGGCCGAGTTGATCTTGTCAATCCGCAAGTTGTCGAGGTCGGTGTAGTCAACCTGCCAAAGCTGACCCAGCTCTTTCACGGCAACGATCCAGGTGGGTTCGTTCGGCGTGGTGTAGATAGCGGCCACACGGGCTTCTTCCACATACTCACCATCTACGTTTGTGCCACGGGTCGAAACGACTTTGACCGGCTCCATGGTCTGCGCATCAACGATCGCAAAGTGAGGCGGCCAGTACCCACCACCGATGACGTATTTGCCGTCACCGGACACGGCGACATCGCGCGCGTCATAGGCGATCTTGACTTCCGAAACCAGCATCTTGTCCGGCGTTTGCCAGAGGTCGATCTTGGTCATCTTGCCGTCACGGCCCATTGTGTACCAGAAACGTCCAGGTGTTTCGGGTTCGGTGATGTTGTGATGTTCCGAAGCCTTCAGGACGTGCACGGCATAGCCGGTCGGAATATGCGTCAGCACTTCTTTCGTGTCACCGTCGATGACGGCAACCTTGCCCACATCGCGTTCGATGACGACAAAGAAGTTTTCCCAGTTGCGGCCGTGAAGCGGCTCGGTCGGGTAGTCTGCTTCTTCGACGTAAACCTTGCGGGTTGCCTTCATCTGTTCCAGCGACATTTCAGGCGGCTTTGGGGCCTCCATCATGATGTATGTCGCCATATCCTTGATTTCCTGCTCAGACATGATGTCCGAGAAGTTGTTCATCCCGCCTTCAGTTCCCCAGGCGATGATTTTCTCAAGGCGTTCCTGACCCAGTTTCAGGGTGCCGCCTTCGGTTACGGTGCCGTCGGCTGCGGTCTTCTTCCAATGCGGTTCCAGGTTTTTACCGGTAGCGCCTTTGCGCAAAACCCCGTGGCAGCCTGCACATTGTTCAAAGTACAGTTGTTTCGAAGCTTCAAAGGCTTCGTCGCTAAGTGTTGGCTCGTCGGCAAAAGCTGGAGCAGCGACGCTGCCCAACAACATTGCCAATCCGACCCCAAATGCGCGGCCGGTCTTGTTGTAGCTGATTCCAAGTGACATGATCACTCTCCATTTGCGTGGTGAGGCAATGCGGAGACTGATCCATCACGGGATTGTCATCCTTGACCAAAGTCAACGGGCGCGGCGCTAACTTTGTTCTTTGGACAAAAACCAGGTGCAGATTTCACCAATAAAACCTGTTTTTTTCACACATGTTTATGGCGTCTTGATTTCGGTTAAGTGCCCCAATCCCGTCGGACGGTACTGCTTGTTGAACGATAAGATGAGCCATGGAGAGCAGGCATGTCATCTGCAATATCGCGCATTTTCAGCGAAGGATTTCGGATATTTTTCCTTTCCGCCGGTCTTTATGGTGTGTTTGCCGGTGTCGCCTGGGGTGTTTGGCTGGCCTCACTGGATGGGCTTTTACCTTATGACGAGCAAAGTTATGGAATGCCCCCGGTCATGTGGCATGCCCATGAGATGATTTTTGGCTATGCAACGGCAGCACTGGGTGGGTTCTTTCTGACGGCAGTTCCGAACTGGACCGGCACGCCCGAAGTGCGCGCGCGCTTTGTCACGATTGTAGCGCTGATCTGGATGGCGGGGCGGCTGGCGGTGTGGTTTTCAGGATCGCTCTCTCTGATCACCGTCGCGATTGTCGACCTGAGCTTTGTCCCGATCCTTGTCCTGAAGATTGCCAGCCAGCTGATACGCAGGCCCAAGCCACAGAACATGATATTTCTGTATCTCCTGAGTTTGGTATGGGTGGCCAACCTGATGGTTCATCTGGAATGGATTGGTATCACCACAGACACGTTGAATACCGGGGTGCGCGCAGGGCTGCTGACCTTGTGTTCTATGATAGCGATACTGGGGGGACGGATCACACCAGCCTTTACGCGCAATGCAATGAAACGCGACGGTGTACCCGAAGCCCTGTGGCCGGTTTCAAATGCGCCGCTGGAAAAGGCCGTGATGGCGCTTGCCCTTGTGCTGCCGTTGTTGGTGCTGAGCTTGGGCAGTGTTTCCTTGGCGGGTATCTGCGCGTTGTTGCTGGGCGGCGCCCAGCTGATGCGCATGGCACGGTGGAGAGCGGGTTGGGCGCTGCGGCAGCCGATCCTGATTGCTTTGCACCTGGGCCTGATGATGCTGGCCCTTGGGTTGTTGCTGTGGGGGTCTGCCGTCATCGGATATGGTAATGAGATCGGCGCGCTGCACATTTTGGGGATCGGGTGCGTTGGTGGCATGACCCTTGCCGTCATGAGCCGCGCCGCCCTTGGCCACAGTGGCCGCCCCCTTGTTGCACCGTCGCCTATGGCGGTCGGATACGGACTTATGGCGGCGGCGGCTTTGGTCCGCTGGCTGGGGTCCGGGCTGGCAGGTGGCTATATGGTGGCCATGCTGACGGCTGACGGGCTTTGGATTGCCGCAATTGGGTTGTACCTGTTTGCCATGTGGCCGGCGCTGACAGGCCCGCGCGCAACAAAGCAGGGCTGACCCGTTCGTTTCGCCGCGGCTTGCCGTTTCAGGATATCAAGGGGCGTTCGTTCTTGACGTGACGCTGGACGAGCGCGCGTGCGCGTCTTCCTTTTGCGGGTATTTGCCGCGCAGCCTGAGGGACGTGCCCCGGTTCAGCCAGTTCCGGAAACAGAGTGAAGATCTCCTCTCGGGCGTCAGGGTGAACGCTGGACAGGGCCTGCGCACCAGTGAACAGGCTCTCTGACGGGGCCCCTTCCGCGTAGATGATTTCATGACGGTCGAACAGCAAATGGAAATACGTGACTGACACGGTTTCGTCTGCGACACAGATTCCGGGGCTGGCAACAAGTATGTGGGCCGGAACAAGGATTTCTTCGGTGTCAAACATTCTGACGGCGATCCGGGATCGAACCAGCATACGGTGCTGTGGCGAAACAAGCAGGTCGCGCCGTGGTACCCGATCGCCTAATGAACCGGCCTCGATCCGAATGGGTTTCAGCCTGGGACGGGCGCGAAGCGCCGCTTGATCCAGATGCCGCGTTCCGATCCAACGTACATGTTGTGACCCGTTGTCGGCAGTCATGACCATGTCACCCACCTTCAGATCCTCGATGGGCATCGGACCTTCTGGCGTCATAATAAGTGTTCCGGCAGTAAAGCACGGCACGTCAATGATGGCAGCCGGGTCAGTTGTGTCGGGCGCATTGGTCGGCGTGACGTTCACGATGTTCATCGAGTAGGTCGTACCGGGCACAAGAGGTTCAGAGGTAATATAGCCGCCCAATACGCCGTCAACTTCGACGCGATATACAGTAATTGTGCCCCCGCCTGGTTTGGACAGAACGTAGGATTCTTCCAGGTATATTGGGCCGCTTAGAAAGGTGGTCGAACCATCGAGGGTGGTGATAGTACCGGTCTGCGTCAGGTCATCACCGTCTTCGTTGTCAAAGCGGTCACCGTTGAAAACATTCCCTGTATCGGGGATAGGTGGTCCGCCGCCGTTTTGAATAAAACCACCGGCTGCGTCAGTCACGCTGAACAAACGACGATCCGTGTCGGGATCAAAATTGACATCCAACGTAACCGTGTCCGGCCCAATCGTATTCACCGTGATGACACCGGGTGTATAACCGATATAGGAATAGTTCGCCATTTTTGCCCATCAATCTTTGAAGCGGAATTTTCACCTTTTCTCAGGTGGTTGATTACGTCCGGTATATCAAGAAGTCGACGCGAAAGTGTTCACAATTGCCTCAGATTTCAAGGCGACCCTAAGGTCATTTCGTTATTCTCGGTGTTTGCGGATCTCTGATCTCGTTCCTGAGGATACTTTAGAAGTCTTGACTTTCGTTAAGGCAGCCCTGTGACCCGCACGTCATGTTGCCTGCACTAGCTAATCTGCGCAAAGGAGAGCGCGATGCGAGAAGTCATGACAAAGAGCATGGCTCGCAACATATTCTATGGCGGGTCACTGTTCTTCATCCTCATCTTTCTGGCTCTATCAGCCCATTCACATCTGTATATCGTCAATTCCGAAAATGCCGCGAAGCTCGACGAAAGTGTGGTTCGGGGCAAACATGTTTGGGAAAAACACGCCTGTATCAACTGCCACACGATCCTTGGCGAAGGGGCGTACTTTGCCCCTGAGGTCGGCAATGTGATGACACGTTGGGGCGTGTTGGACGACCCGGAATCGGCCTTTGAATCCCTCAAGGGCTGGATGGAGGCACAACCCACCGGCATTCCCGGTCGTCGGCAGATGCCGCAATTCAACCTCAGCGACGAAGAGATCCGGGATCTGACCAACTTCCTGATCTGGACGGACAATATCGATGCTCAGGACTGGCCGCCCAACGAGGCTGGCTGAGAAGGGGAATGGAGCAATGAAATATGAATCCCAAAAAATCGCCTATGCCTACTTTGCGGTAGCCATGGCGTTGTTCGCGATCCAGGTGATCGGCGGCCTGCTGGCCGGTCTGATCTATGTGTCGCCTAACTTCCTGAGCGAGCTTCTGCCGTTCAATATCGTGCGGATGCTGCACACCAACTCGCTGATTGTCTGGCTGATACTGGGCTTCTTCGGGGCGGCCTATTTCCTGATCCCGGAAGAGGCCGAGCGTGAAATCCATTCGCCCAAGCTGGCCTATTTGCAGCTGATCATTCTTGTGGTCGGTACGTTGGGCGTGGTTTTGACCTATGTCTTCAACCTGTTCGAAGGCAACTGGCTGCTGGGCAAAGAGGGGCGCGAGTTCCTTGAGCAACCCAAATGGGTCAAGGCCGGTATCGTCGTTGCCGCGCTGATCTTCCTTTACAACGTGTCCATGACCGTTCTGAAGGGCAAGAAGACTGCCATCACCAACATCCTGTTGTTGGGTCTGTGGGGTTTGGCGCTGCTGTTCCTGTTTGCCTTCTACAACCCGGGCAACCTGTCGCTGGACAAGCAATACTGGTGGTATGTTGTCCACCTGTGGGTCGAAGGTGTGTGGGAACTGATCATGGCGTCGATCTTGGCGTACCTGATGCTGAAGCTGACCGGTGTTGACCGCGAGGTGGTGGAAAAATGGCTATACGTCATCGTCGCCGCTGCGCTGTTCTCGGGCATTCTTGGAACAGGTCACCACTACTATTGGATCGGTACCCCCGGTTACTGGCAGTGGATCGGTTCGATCTTCTCAAGCCTCGAGGTGATCCCGTTCTTCGCGATGATGGCCTTTGCCTTCGTCATGGTCTGGAAAGGCCGTCGTGACCACCCCAACAAAGCCGCTCTGCTGTGGTCGCTGGGTTGCGCAACGCTTGCCTTCTTCGGTGCCGGTGTCTGGGGCTTTCTGCATACGCTGCACGGGGTGAACTATTATACCCACGGTACGCAAATCACTGCGGCCCATGGTCACCTGGCCTTCTACGGCGCCTATGTCTGCCTCAACCTTGCGATCTTCAGCTACGCGATGCCGATCCTGAAGAATCGTGATCCTTACAATCAGGTGCTGAACATGGGCTCGTTCTGGCTGATGACCAGCGGTATGGTCTTTATGACCTTCGTGTTGACCTTCGGTGGTACCGTGCAGACTCACATGCAACGTGTGGTCGGAGACTACTTCATGGACGTACAAGACCAGATCGCAATCTTCTACTGGATGCGTCTGGGTTCCGGTATCGTCGTGGTCCTTGGTGCGCTGCTGTTCATCTACTCGATCTGGGTTCCCCGGAAAGAAGTCATTGAACCCGGCGCAGCTGAAACCCCTGCGGAGTGATGGATATGGACGGTTCCATGAAACTGAATGAGGGGGCGGCAAACGCCCCCTTCTACCTGCCCCAAGGCGATGAATGCGATGTATTTGCCGCAGCGTATAACAACGATTTGCCAGTTCTTCTGAAAGGTCCGACGGGCTGCGGCAAAACCCGCTTTGTCGCCCACATGGCCGCAAAACTTGGCCGCCCGCTTTATACCGTAGCCTGCCATGACGATCTGGCCGCCGCCGACCTGATTGGCCGTTATCTGCTGAAAGGCGGGGAAACCGTCTGGGTTGATGGCCCCCTGACCCGCGCGGTGCGCGAAGGCGCAATCTGCTATCTCGATGAGGTGGTCGAGGCCCGCAAGGACGTTACTGTTGTTCTGCACCCGCTGACCGATGACCGGCGCATCCTGCCAATCGACCGCACCGGCGAAGAACTTGAGGCCGCACCCGGCTTCATGCTGGTGGCGTCGTACAACCCCGGTTACCAGAATATCCTAAAAACCCTGAAACCTTCGACTCGGCAACGCTTCATCTCTTTGGAGTTCGATTTCCCGTCCGCGCAGATGGAAGCCGAAGTGGTTGCACAGGAAAGCGGTCTGCCGCTGGAACGTTGCAAGCCGCTGGTGCGGCTGGCGGGTAAGCTGCGCGGGCTCAAGGGTCAGGATCTTGAGGAAGGCGTTTCCACCCGACTGGTTGTTTATGCCGCGACGCTGATCGCACAAGGCATGTCCACCGACCGTGCCATCCTTGCCGCCATGATTGAACCTCTGACAGATGACGAGGATATCAAACGCGGGCTCCTCGATCTTGTTACGGCTGTCTTTGGGTGAGGCCGGCCGATGGTCAAGATCGATTTTGAGCCATGGGAACCCGAAGAAACGATCGGGAAACTGTGGCACACCCTTGCCAGCCGCCTCGATGCACCCCAGGTGCACGATGGAGCCGCGGTCGACCTCTCTGAGGTCGCGGGGCGGCTGGCCGTCCTCTTTCGAGGGCTGGGCGGTGGTCCGGGCGTAGAATTGCGCCCGGTCTCGCCCGAGGTTTCACATCACCGCCTAAGTTGGCGTCGGCGTCTGGCGACCGAAGTGGAGCTGATGCCGCGCGCTTCGTTTGATGGCGAAGTCTTGCGCTTGCCGGACCGGTTGGCGGTTTTTCCTGCGCGCGAAGCCAACGGCGCGCTGTATGTCTGGCTGGCCGCTGCGGCTGCCCATGCCGGAACGCGAATTGATGAAGACGATCCGCTGCGCGCCGACCTGCGCGCGCTGATCGCCGCGCAGAGAATGGTTGATACGACGCTGGACGACGCCCCCGGCCTGCGCCCGCTTTACACCGAACTTTGCAAGGGCGTGCTGCATCAGCGCGATATCCCCAACCTGCCACCGATTGAAGACGCAGTTGAAGAGCTGATCCGCCATAAGTTGGGTGACCCTCAACCGCTGTCGGCGAAAGCCGAGCAGCTTCTGACACTGGACGAGGACCTGATCGCCCCTCGCGGCTATCAGCCTATGCGCCCGGTTCCCCTGTGGCCCGAACTGCGCGCAGTTGGCTTTTCCGAACATAACGAGGTGGAAAACCCCGAAACTGAAGGTCCACCCGAGGAATCCGGTGAGAAAACCCACCGCGCCCGTCGTCGCAAATCGGATCAGGCCGAGCGCAGCGACAGTTTCATTCTGCATAAGTTCGAAGCCATCCTCAGCTGGGCCGAGTTCCTGAACATCAACCGCCGCATCGACGATGATGATCCCGACAATGCCAAGAAAGCGGCCGATGACCAGGAAGAGATTGGCCTGGGTCAGATATCAAAAGCCCCGCCAACGCGGCTGAAACTGCACCTTGATCTGGCACCCGAGGATGTGAACCGGGAGCGTCTGTCCGGTCGCATCCTTTATCCCGAATGGGACGTGCGTTCGGGCCGATATCTAGCAGATCACGTCAACGTCCTGCTGTCGGATGCGGATATCCGCGACGATGCTGCCGCGTTTGGCAAGGACCCTGCCACCGCCCGCCGTATCCGCGCGGTCAAACGCCAGTTCGAGGCGCTGCGCCCTGGACGCGTGATGACACGCGGCCATCTGGACGGTGACCAGTTGGATATCGAAGCCGCCGTGCGCGCCGAAACTGACCGCATGGCCAGTGGCGAAAGCAACGACCGCATTTGGCAACAATCCCGCCCCGAGGCGCGCGATCTGGCAGTCTCGATCCTGCTGGATGTCAGCCGGTCCACTGAAAGTGCCGTAACCGGTCGCGCCGTGATCGACATTGAACGTGAAGCCCTGGCTGCTTTGGCCTGGGGCCTGAACGCCTGCGGTGACGATTTCGCCATTCATGCCTTCAGTTCGCTGAAACGTCAGCGCGTCTATATCCAGCGATGCAAACGGTTTGATGAGCCGATGGGCGCCAAAGTTGAACAACGTATCGCGTCACTGCGACCCGGTCACTACACGCGGCTTGGGGCCGCGATCCGCCACTGTTCAAAGGATCTGGCAAGTCAGACCCGCAAACGCCGCCTGTTGCTGGTGATCACCGATGGCAAACCCAATGACCTTGACCATTACGAAGGGCGTCACGGTATTGAAGACACCTGCATGGCCGTGCGTGAGGCACGCCGCGCCGGGCAATCGGTTTTTGGTGTCACCATCGACAAAACCGGCAAAAGCTGGTTCCCCCGCATGTTCGGACAGGGCGGTTTCGCTGTTATCCCAGACCCGCACCGCCTGACCATGGCGTTGCCGCAAATATATCGCCAATTGGTCGGTGCATGAGCGAAACCTCCTTCATCGACGAGCTTCCGGGCGAATTGCTGATGTGGGTTCTGATTATCAGTGAGCTGCTGGTTTTTGGTGCCGGGCTGATCGCGTTCATGGGCGTTCGCCTGACCGACCCTGCAGGCTTTGCCGAGGCGCAATCGCATCTTTATCGAACAGGTGCAGCCTTTAACACTGCAATACTGGTCACATCTGGCTACCTGGCCGCGCAGGCCCTGAACTGGCGCCGCGCAGCATTCCGGTTCAAGGCCAGGCTTGCCCTGACAGGCGCGGCCGTACTTGGGATCGCATTCCTGGTTATCAAAAGCGTGGAATATGCTGGAAAGGCGGGGCAGGGCATTACCTATGAAACCCACCCGTTCTTCATGTTCTACTACCTGCTGACAGGATTTCACGCGGCGCATGTTCTGGCCGGGGTGGGTATTCTGTTGCTGGTCGCGTGGCGCGATGATCCTCGTAACATCGAGGCGGGCGCACAGTTCTGGCACATGGTCGATCTGGTCTGGATCCTGCTGTTTCCCGTGATTTATCTTCTGGGATAAACAATATGCCGGCAACTTCATCTTTTGCTAAATACTCCCGCCGGAGGCGTCCGAACTCACTCACCGGCGCGTGGCTGGCGCTTTTGGCGCTCAGTCTGGCTTCAACGCTTTTGACCCTGATGAAAACGCCTGACGCACTCATTGCAGGCGGTATCCTGCTCCTTGCCCTGATCAAAACCCGTGTGATTCTGGCCCGATATCTGGACCTGGCTGAAAGCCCGGGCTGGCTGCGAGGCTTCACCTTGGTTCTGACGGGGTTCTCTGCTATGATCTTCGCACTTTACCTGATCTGAAAAAAGCCGCCCCTAAAAGGGACGGCAGGTTACCAAGCAAAGGGACGCTTAGGTTATTGTGCGGCCATTGGCATCCGCGCGATCTGACAGCGCTGCCACAGCGCCGACAGGGCGCCCACCAGATGATCGATGTCCTCATCCGTATGAACGGGTGACGGCGTGATCCGCAGGCGCTCGGTTCCTTTTGGAACTGTGGGATAGTTGATCGGCTGAATGTAGATGCCAAACTCCTCAAGCAGGGTGTCCGAAATGAATTTACACTTCACAGGGTCGCCAACCATTACCGGGATGATATGGCTGGGGTTGGGCAAATGCGGAATGCCCTCGGCATCCAATCGGGCGCGTACCTGCGCCACGCGAGTCTTTTGCAAGTCACGCTCTGCACTTGAATGCTTCAAATGCCGGATCGATGCGGCAGCGCCGGCTGCAATCGATGGGGGTAGGGCAGTCGTGAAGATGAAGCCACTGGCAAAGCTGCGGACAAAATCACACAGCGCGGCTGAGGCCGCGATATACCCACCAACCACGCCGAACGCTTTGCCCAATGTACCTTCGATGACCGTCAGGCGATCCATCAATCCATCGCGTTCAGCAATCCCGCCACCGCGCGGGCCGTAAAGGCCGACGGCATGAACCTCGTCCAGATAGGTCATCGCGCCGTATTTGTCAGCCAGATCGCAGATTTCCTTGATGGGAGCGATATCGCCATCCATGGAGTAAACCGATTCAAATGCGATCATTTTGGGTGCGTCGGGATCCGCTGCGGCCAATTTGGCGTCCAAATCCGCCAGATCGTTATGTTTCCAAATCACCTTCTGGGCACGCGAATGCCGGATACCTTCGATCATCGAGGCGTGGTTGAGCGCGTCAGAAAACACGATCAGCCCGGGAATTCGCGCGGCCAATGTCCCCAAAGCAGCCCAGTTCGACACATATCCCGAGGTGAACAGCAACGCGGCTTCTTTCTCATGCAGATCAGCTAACTCAGCCTCAAGCAGAACGTGATCATGCGTGGTGCCCGAGATATTGCGCGTACCGCCAGCGCCTGCTCCGCAGCGATCCAGTGCGTCGTGCATGGCAGAGATCACCGAAGGGTGCTGACCCATGCCCAGATAGTCATTTGAGCACCAGATCCGCACATCCCGCTGAACCGGCCCGTCGGTTTGACGCGCGTTCGGAAACGCGCCACGACGGCGTTGCAGGTCGATGAAAATCCGGTAGTTGCCTTCGTCTTTCAAAGTGTCGAGGCTCTGGCTGAAAAATTGCTCGAAGTCCATCTGGCGTGCTCCCCGGATAACTGAAATTTCGTTGAACCTATGCCAGTGGCGCCCGCCCTTACATGACAATAGTCAAGTTGGAGACTGAGAAAAGGGTGGCACCCCCGCGCTGGCTTTGGCATAGCATATCTCAGGGTTGATCATCCGGGGGTGTTCCCGGAGCGGACGAATAAGGGGCTGCCTTCTTGTCACACGAGGCACAAAAGATAATTGCGCGGCAGTCACTGCTCTTGCGAAGCCTGCCAGAGCAACATGTCGATACTCTGCTGCGTCAGGCCGTCTGGCGGCAATACGACCGGGGCGAGACGATCTTTCTGCAAGAGGAAGAGGCCAAGGCCGTACATGTTGTACTGGCTGGTTGGGTCAAGCTGTTTCGCATTTCCCCGACCGGTGCCGAAGCCGTGGTGAGCGTTTTCACGCGTGGTGAAAGCTTTGGCGAAGCCGTTGCGCTGCGCAATGTGCGCTATCCCGTTTCGGCCGAGGCGGTATCTCCCTGCGAGATCATGCACATCCCAAGTCCGGTGCTGCTGTCGCTGATGAAGCAAGACCCGGAAATCTGCGTATCGATCCTGGCGGCCACATTCACGCATCTGCATTCCCTGGTGGCGCAGCTCGAACAGCTCAAAGCCCAGACCGGTGCGCAGCGTGTCGCGGAATTCCTGCTGAACCTGTGTGATTGCGATGCCGGCCAGTGCGAAGTTGAACTGCCGTATGACAAGATGCTGATCGCCGGGCGTCTGGGGATGAAACCCGAAAGCCTGAGCCGCGCGTTTTCGAGGTTGAAACCAGTTGGGGTTAAGATCAACCGAAACCACGCGGAAATTGCAGATATGGATGTATTGCGGAATTACGCGGAAAGCGACCCGAGCGAGAAATAGAGCCGCGTGACGGTTGCTCTGTATAGTAAACTGGCCATTCCCGGTCTGCGATCTTTCCGGCAATCACTATCTTTCCTATTCTTGCTGGATATGCCCTATCGGGCGTGATGCTGAATGGGTGAGTTGATGGAACACAGGCATGACGATTGAACAGCTACT
Source organism: Ruegeria sp. AL7 (assembly GCF_056536105.1). Classification (NCBI taxonomy): domain Bacteria; kingdom Pseudomonadati; phylum Pseudomonadota; class Alphaproteobacteria; order Rhodobacterales; family Roseobacteraceae; genus Ruegeria; species Ruegeria sp. AL7. The sequence goes on along the minus strand of NZ_JBQFJF010000002.1, from coordinate 97,462 downwards.
GGCCGGTTTTCCCCGCGCGAGACTGATGACAGCTGCTACACCGATCGAACGGCTCGACCGTCTGTCCGACCAGCTTGGTCTGGATCTGTGGATCAAGCGGGATGATCTGACAGGGTTGAGCTTTGGCGGCAACAAGACCCGACAGCTTGAATTCTATATGGGCGAGGCACAAAAACAGGGGGCAGATACCATTCTGATCACCGGCGCTGTGCAATCCAATTTCGTGCGCACGGCTGCCATGGCTGCATCGAAGCTTGGGATGGAGGCCGTGCTTCAATTGGAAGAGCGTGTGCCGGATATGGGAGAACATTATTATTCCTCGGGAAATGTACTTCTGGCCCGGCTTCTGGGTGCCGAGCACATGCACTACGATACCGGAGAAGACGAGGCCGGGGCCGACAATGCCCTTCACGCGCGGGCAGATCAGCTGATCGCTGAGGGCCGAAAACCATATGTAATTCACTTGGGCATCGATCATCCGCCCTTGGGGGCGTTAGGTTATGTGGCCGGGGCTGCCGAACTACTGGATCAGATCGCCGATTTCGACGTGGCGGTGGTGCCATCCGGCAGCGGTTCGACCCACGGCGGGTTTTTGGCCGGGCTGCGGCTGGCTGGCAACACGGCACCTGTTTATGGCATCTGCGTTCGCCGCGACCGCCACCAGCAACATGCGCGGTTGCAAAAGGTATTGGAACGGTTGGCGGGTATGATGAAGTTTGACCCGGCTCTGGTCATGAATGACATCCTCACATGGGACGGCACATTGCCCCCTGGATACGGGCGGATAGGTCCGTCCACACGGAGGGCGCTTGAACAGATGGCGCGTGCCGAGGGTGTTTTTCTTGATCCGGTCTACTCGGCCAAAACCTTTGCAGGTTTGTTGGAATTACTTGAAAACGGCACAATTCAACAGGGCCAGAAAGTTGTGCTGTTGCATACGGGTGGGCAACCCGCGCTGTTCGCATATCAGGAAGAGCTGTTCCCGGCCTGAGAGCCATCCGGGAAGCCACTGTAGCGGAAGTCGCGCTTGGCGAGCCAACTCGTCGTTTCGAAGCGCGCGACGCGGTTTCACGTGACCTATGTCAATGACAGTACCGCGGATGTCGTGTCGGTTGAGCGAGCCTAGCCCACCTTAGAATGGATGGAAGGCATGTTCGCAGAGTTGGAGGCTGGATATGGCTGATGGATGCGGCTGTGATCGACACGCGCATATGTATCTGAGCGTGGATGAGGCCCTGCGCCGGGGCCTGTCCGCTGCTGATCCGATCACAGAAACGGAAACGCTGCCTTTGGCCGCTGCAATTGGGCGAGTATTGGCCTGCGACTGTTTCAGCAAGGTCGATATGCCCGCTTTCGACAATTCGGCAATGGATGGCTATGCGGTTCGAACAGCCGATCTTGGCGATACCGACCTGTTCCAGATGCCGGTGGCGGGTCGCATCGCGGCGGGGGACAGCGGATCTCATGCTGCACCTGTGGGTAGCGCGCTGAGGATTTTTACCGGAGCGCCCGTTCCCTCTGATTACGACGCCATCGTCATGCAGGAAGATTGTGATTTTGTGGAGGGACAAATTCGCTTCAGCCGCCGTCCAAAGCCCGGGCAACATATCCGGCGTGCCGGTGAAGACCTTCGTGCCGGAGCGCCGATCCTGCGGCGCGGCTGCGAGATTGGCCCGCGTGAGGTGGCAGCCCTTGCTTCCGCCGGGTATGGCGAGGTCGTGGTCCTCCGCAAGCTGAAGGTTTTGATCTTTTCAACCGGCAGTGAATTGCGCCAACCGGGTGAGCCCCTTGGGCCGGGGCAGATCTATAATTCGAACCGTTACATGCTGCTTGCGCTGTTGCAGAAGCCTTGGATTGAACTCACGGACCGGGGGCAGGTTGAAGATGATCCCGAGCTTTTGAAACAGGTCTTGCTGGACGCGACTGAAACCTCTGACCTGATTATCACAACCGGTGGTGTTTCTGTCGGCGATGAAGATCATATGCCGCGTCTGTTCACCGAGATCGGTGGCGTGACGGATGTGATGAAAGTCGCAATGAAACCGGGCAAGCCCATCATGTTCGGTCGGCGTGGCCGTGCGCTTTACATCGGTCTGCCTGGTAACACGGTTTCTGCTTTTGTGACCTGGCAAATTTTCGGATCGCAGATGATGGCGCGCCGCGCCGGTCTGCACCACACACCGCACGCAGCCGTACAAGCAGTTCTGTCGGAACCTTTGTACCGCACCGCAGGCCGACAGGAATATCGCCCGGTTCAGATTGACGGTCACACACTGGACGGACGGCCCCGATTGCGTCTGATGGAGCCGTCCTACAGTGGTCGTGTTGCTTTGCTTGCGCAAGCGGATGGATTGGCGATCATCCCGGCAGAAGTGACGGAATATCCCGAAGGGCAACGCCTTGAGCTATTGCGGTTTTAAGCCCTAAGCGCTTTTCCTGCGGCATCAAAGGGCGGTTCATGCAGGATTGTGGCCCTGTGTGGGCGCCCCAGAACCATAACCTCGACCTCATCACCTGGCTGGGCATTTTTTACATATCCCAAGGCCAACGACATTCCGACGGTGTAGCCATAGGTGCCTGAGGTCACCCGACCGATCCCTTCACCGTTCTTGAAGATCGGCTCGCCACCTGTTGCATCCGCGTTGGACGCTGTCACATCCGTTTCGTTAAGGTGCAGGATCACCAGGTCTTCCCGAGCTGGGTTCTGCAATACTTTCTGCGCAGCTGCCTTGTTGAGGAAGTCCTTTTCGAATTTGCAGAGGCGATCAAGATCCACTTCATGCGGCCAGTATTCCGGGCTGTATTCGCGGCTCCAAGACCCATAGCCCTTTTCGACCCGCATAGACATCAGTGCCCGACTGCCAACAGGGCCAGCCCCGAACTCTTTGCCTGCCTCAATCAAGGCATTGTACAGTCGTGCTTGATCTTGGGTGGCGCAATGCAGCTCCCACCCCAGATCGCCAGTAAAGGAGACGCGCAGGGCAAGGACCTGGACTCCCGCCAGCTCGATCTTGGCGGACCGCATGAACGGGAAATCTTCGGTTGCCAGCGATGTGTTGGTCAGACGTTGCAGGATGTCACGGGATTTGGGCCCGGCCACGTTAAAGCCGCACATCGCTTCGGTTTTGCTTTCGAAAGCGGTGCCTTCAGGCAGCGGAACCTGTTTGAAAAAGCGTTTGTGATACCGTTCTGCCATGCCCGAGCCGATCACCCAGAACTCGTCATCAGCCACGCGGGTGACGGTAAAGTCGCCTGCAATACCGCCGCGCTTTGAAATCAGTGGGGTCAGACAGGACCGACCAACGGTTTTGGGCATGGTGTTTGCAAAGACGGCATTCAGCCAGTCTGCTGCACCCGGACCCTTGCAGACATATTTGGCGAAATTCGAGATATCGATGATCCCGGCACGGTCGCGCAACATCCTGCATTCCTCGCCCACCGGTCCCCACCAGTTCTGACGGGTAAAGCCATTGGTGTCTTTGGTGCCGGGCGTTGCGGCAAACCACAGCGGATGTTCCCAACCGGCGTTCAGGCCAAAAACCGCGCCCATGGCTTTCTGCGCCTCATAGATCGGGCGAACCCGTGCCGGACGACCGGCGCTGCGTTCTTCATTGGGGAAATGGATCGCGAACCGATGACTGTACTGATCTGCCACGCGCGCTTTGGTGAATGCCTTGGTGGCCCAGCTGTCAAAACGCGCCAGATCCCAGGCGAACATGTCGTATTCCGTTTCACCCTCGATGATCCATTGCGCTGCCATCAGGCCCATGCCACCCGATTGCGAGAAGCCGGGGATGATACCATTGCAGCAGAAATAGCCGTCGACCTCGGGCACCGGCCCCATCAGAACGTTCGAATCCGGAGACCAGATCATTGGGCCGTTGATGACACGCTTGATCCCGGCTTCACCAACCGCGGGCAGGCGTTCGATGGCGTTCATCACGTTCTCTTCGATCCGTTCCAGATCATCAGGGAACAGGTCGTGGGCAAAATCCAGCGGCGTGCCTTCTTCGGCCCAGAACCTCATGTCTTTCTCATAGGCGCCGACCAGCAAGCCGTTGCCTTCCTGACGCAGGTAATACTCTCCATCCCGGTCCGACACAGACGGCAGGCGGGTGCCGTGGCTTTTCACATCCGCCATGGATTCGGTTACGAAATACTGGTGCTCTGTAGGTTGCAGCGGCAGTTCGATTCCAGCCAGTGCAGCAACCTCGCGCCCCCACAGGCCCGCTGCGTTCACCACCCAGCGTGTCCTGATGTCACCTTTTGGCGTTCTGACGATCCAACTACCATCCTCCTGCTGCTCGGTTGCGGTGACCGGAGTGAAACGGTGAATCTGCGCCCCACGTTGACGTGCGCCGACCGCATAGGCATTGGTCACGCCCGACGGGTCCACATTGCCGCCATCGGGTTCGAACATCACGCAACGGATGCCCTCGTAATTGACCAGCGGGTTCAGCTTCTGGGCTTCCTCGATGCTGATCTCATAGAAATTCATGCCATACAGCTTGGCCTTTGCGGCCTGTAGCTTCAGCTGATGTTCGCGTTCTTCTGTCTGGGCCAAGTATAACGAGCCGGGCTGGAATACTCCGCAGCTTTGACCGGTTTCAGCTTCCAGCGCTTTATACAGGCTCATCGTGTAATGTTGGATGCGGCTGATATTGGTACTGTCGTGCAATCCGTGAATGTTGGCGGCTGCGTGCCAGGTTGACCCCGAGGTCAGCTCGTCCCGCTCTAACAGAACAACATCCGACCATCCCAGTTTGGTCAAATGATACAGGATCGAGCACCCGATCACTCCCCCGCCGATGACCACGGCCTGAGCTTCGTTTCGCATTTTGGCTATCTCGCGCGTTTTCGTTCGCGCCTGTTCTTTCATGAAGACTGGCCCATCGACAATGTCGACAAAATTCGAGATCGAATGAAGTCAGCTAAACTCAAACTTTGAAAATTGCCTAGCGTCGCGGTACGCTTAAGCAAATGAGCTCGTCAGAACGTCAATCGGTGTGCGCAGCCACGTTCAAACAACTTCAGGTTCAACTCATCTGCCTCCGGCGCGCCGTATTCCAGCGCAAACACAAATGCGTGGGTCAGATAGAAGCACGCGGCTTCATGATGCTGGCGCTCTTCGGCGAGAATCGCCGCTTGGTGATACAGCCGGATCAATGCGGGTACATCTTTTTCCGCATGGGCCCGCAAGAGGTGTTTGTCGAGTTCGTCCAGATCCACTGTGACCCTTTCAGCGAATTCACCGGCTGTCCACTAGGAGACAAAAGACGCAACGCCGTCCCGTCTGCTGTTGTTACAACCGATCCGCGATCTGGTCAGAAGGGCCTGACCAGATCAACATTTTCAGGATTGCTTACACTTCAGCGCGGGCTTTTTCGATTTGCGTGGCCACCCAATGATGAAAACAATGGGTCGGGCCGTCCATCGCGGGCGAGAAACGGCCGCCATCGAATTTCACGCCGTGACGGCCTTTCTGCATGCCTTCAACCACAAAGACGTCTTCCTCGAACACTGTTTTCCACAGTTGCGCATTCTTGGCACGCAGCGCTTCGTGTTCGGGTGCGTCTTCGGGTTTTTTGGCGTAGTAGAGCTCAATCCGTTCGTTCGAACGCTCATGCGTGATCGGATCGATGAGGAAGGCAAAGCCGTGGTCACGCTGAACACCCAGCAGGGTATTCGGGTAAACGACGATATATTCCGCGCCGTCATTCCACTGCTCACTCAGATTCTCGAAATCATCCAGCTTTTCGCCATCGTGACCCTCGAACTGGCGGTAGACATAGGTGCCCTGACCCGAATATTTGCCCAGTTCGTTGATGTTGTAGTGGTCTTCCAGACGCGAATAGCTGTTCAGGCCGGGATGAACCCAGGGCAGGTGATAGCTTTCGCAGTAGTTCTCAACAGCCAGTTTCCAGTTCGAGTTCAACTCAAGATAAACCGATGCGCCAGCGCCACCGTGATACATCGGTTGATCGAATTCTTTCCAGCGTTCCATCAACTCGCCATGGACATCTTCGAATTCCGGCGCGTCGCCGCTGACATTGACAAAGACAACATCCCGCCAGACATACGAGCGGATGCGGATAAGGCCCAACTCGGAGAAATCCAGATCTTCATGGGTGTTTTGCCCAGGGCCACCGACATGAGGGGCGGTCCGCAGTTCACCATTCAGGCCGTAGCACCAGCTGTGATAGGGGCAGCGGATCGCGCCGCGGATTTTTTGCGGCTTGTCGACCAAAATCATGCCGCGATGACGACAGGTGTTCTGGAACACGCCGATCTGACCGTCGCGATCACGAACCATCAACAGCGGCACACCGAGGAAATCGATCGGATATGCATCTCCCGCCTCGGGAATGTCTTTGCCAAAGCCGATGCCGGACCAGTTCGCAAACAAGACCGCATCCCGTTCTTCGGCAAAAACTGCGGGATCAATATAATGCTCGTTCGGCAGACCCTTTGCGGTGTTTACCGGTGTCAGAACAGACGAAAGCGGTGCGTGCTTGTTCATCGGCCACTCCTGAGTGATTTTGAATGAGTTTATCGCTGCATCCATTGGCGGCTGAGGCCGCCCACGTTCAATACTAAAAAACCTAATGGCAAATTGAGGCAGGCTAAACCGAACCTTCAGACAGTTCGTTGAGCAACCAATTCTTGAGAGCCAGCGCCCCTTCCGAAAGCTGATCGTCCGGGCGACCGACAAGATAGAAATTGTCCGGGGCGGGCAGGCTGAACTCCTCTAATGCTACGAGTTTCCCCGATGCGAGCATGGGCTGGACCAGACGTTTCCACCCCAACGCAAGACCCGCGCCTTTACGCGCGACCTGAAGGGCAAGCGCATAGCTGTTCACCCGCGATTCCACGGGAACAACTCCAGAAAACCCGAGGTCGTGGAACCAGGATGACCAGGTCGTCCAGGTGCTGTCCTGAGTTTCGAGATGGATCAGCCGCCGCTGCACGAGGTCTTCAAGGCTGGCCCCTTTAAGGTCCGCGGCCATCTGGGGGCTGCAAACGGGTGTCAGGATATCGCGATACAGTTTCGTGTGCGTGAGTTGCGCGTTCGCGTCCCGGCCATAGCGGATGAACAGGTCGATATCCGGCCGGTCCGTGAACGCCTTGTCCTGCGCCATCTGGTTCACTTTCACGTGCGGATAATCCTGCCAGAACCGGATGACAGACGGCGACAGCCAAAGTGCGGCGACTGCAGTGGTTGATCCAACGGTTACGTGGTTCTCGGAATCATTGCTGCGAATCTTTTCAAGTACCTTTGAAATCTGCCGGAACGAAGTGCCGAGTGCCTCAAACAGGTCTTGCCCATCCTCGGTCAGTTCCACGCCGCGGTGTTTTCGGACAAAAAGGGCTGCGCCCAGCTCGCTTTCCAGCGCCTTAATCTGATGACTGACGGCACCAGGCGTCACGGAAAGCTCGCTTGCGGCTTCTTTGAAACTGAGATGCCGAGCGGCGGCTTCAAAGGCCGATAGTGTGGTAAGTGGAGGAAGGTTGTAGTGGCGTCGAGACATGGAGGTTTGTTGGCTTTTGAACTCTGGGTGAGCTCAATTCACCCGAATGTTAGAAATTTTGCAATTGAAATCTATCTTTTTTCCTGTTGTTTGCTGAACGACGCAGAATGTACGCCACGTGAGACCGAACAGGACAAGTGATGGATACTCAAGTTGCCCGCCTTGTGCGAAAAACACCACTCAGCCCCGACACCTCTGATTTCTGCTTCGAGATCGAAAGCGGGCGCTTCACCAGCCTTGAGCCCGGGGCGCATGTGGACATCCATCTTGAAGACGGTCTGATACGGCAATACTCGCTGTGGAGCTGGAGCCAGGATGGACGCCTGATCAACGTGGCCGTCAAACGCGAAGACGAAGGGCGAGGCGGGTCACTGGCGATGCATGACCTGCAAGAGGGCGTGACCGTGGAAATCGGCGGTCCCCGCAACCATTTCAAACTCGAAAGCCATGATCGACACGTCACTTTGATCGCTGGCGGTATCGGGGCCACACCATTGGTTGCAATGGCACGTGAGTTGCTGAACCGAGGGCAGGATTTTCGTGTCTACTATCTTGTTCGATCGAAAGAATACGCGGCGATGGATGCGCAATTCCGGGCGCTTGGACTGGATGAATGGTATCATTTGCATTGTGATAACACAGACGGGCTATTCGATCTGAGATCGGTCATGCAATCGATGCCGATGGGCGCAGACGTTTATACCTGCGGCCCGGAACCGATGCTGAATGCGGTACTGGAAGCGGGTGCCTTGCTGCGTGGCGGCGCGATACACTTTGAACGGTTCGCCGCCGCGTCGGACATTGAACATGCCCCGAACGCCGATTTCCAGATCGAGATCCAGTCGACCGGCGCGGTCTATCCCGTTGGAAAGGACCAATCTATTCTGGAGGTTTTGCAGGCCAATGGTGTGCAGGTTGATTTCGGCTGCTCCGAAGGGCTTTGCGGAACCTGTATCGTTGATGTCGTTTCCGGCGAAGTTGATCATCGCGACGGTATACTTACTCCGCAAGAGCAGGAAACGCATGAGTTCCTGTGCACATGCGTTTCGCGGGCCAAGTCGGATAAATTGGTATTGAAACTGTAGAAGGAACCACAATCACGCCCTTTACTTGTTCTCGCTAACACGTGTTTCGAGTAACCGAGTGCGTCGTTTCGAGTAGCATAAGGGTCGGATTCTTGGGTGAGCTGCCCTAACCTCTGTCATAGGTTTTCCCGAATTGAAGGGCGCAACCACTTCTTGCGAAGCTGCTACCAGGTTCAACGGCAGACAGACTTGCCACAACGAACCAACAGCTTTTGCAAGCGAACACAATCTGGGAGGAAAAGAGCGGTGGGCGATCCCACATGGTGTGTGGTCTTCCCCGTAAGTCTCAGCTGAGTTGCAGTCAACTCGCTGATCGTTTGGTGCATTGGGCATGTTTGTTTACGCCGTCCCGCGCGGTGCACCCCAAGCAGAAATCAAAAGAACAAGAAACGGCGAACACACGGAGGAAAACGCAATATGTCGATACCCGATCCATTCACGGACGTTGAGATAAAGACGGCGGATGCCGGTTTTTATGAAAACTACAGCGTCCCAATTGCCCTGATCAGCAAGGCCATCATGGTTGCGCTGGTTTTGTGGGCACTAGTATTCCCTGCAAATGCAAACGGCACGCTTGGCAGCCTGAACGGGCGGCTGCTTGAGCTTTTCAACAGCTTCTACATTGTCATTGTCGGGTTGTTCCTCGTTTTTCTGGCCGTTGTCGCCGCTATTCCGTCCACGGGTCGCCGTGTGATGGGAACACCCGGTGAAAAGCCCGAGTTTTCGAACTTCTCATGGTTCTCCATGATGTTCGGCGCCGGCCTGGGTGTTGGTCTGATGGTTTTTGCAACCGCAGAACCGTTGGGGCTGTGGGGTTCGAACCCCGAAATCGTATCCGAGGCGGTCGTTGGAAATACACCCGAAGCACTGCAGTCGGCTTACCGCTATACCTTCTTGCACTACGGGTTTCACGCTTGGGCCATCTATGTGGTGACCGGTTTGTCGCTGGCATATTACGCTTATACCCGCGACATGCCTCTCACCATCCGTTCGGCGCTGACGCCTCTGTTTGGCCGCTTCGTCAATGGTTTCTTCGGCCATGTGGTTGACGTACTTGGCGTTGTTGCAACGATCCTCGGTGTTTCCGTCACCATCGGCTATGGTGTCAGCCAGTTCATCGACGGGCTTTATGCCATCACCGGTATGGAGTGGGTCATGGATCTGGGTGGTGAAGTTCCAACCCCCAGCAAAGTGGGTCTGATCACCGGTCTGGTCGTCATCATGTGCCTGTCGATTATTTCGGCCGTATCAGGCGTTGGTCGTGGTGTTAAATACCTGTCGAACCTGAACCTCGTATTGTCGATCATCCTGTTGGGCACGTTTGTTGTTTTCGGCTCGTTCGTCTTTGCTATGACCACTTATGGCACTGCAATGGTCGACTATATCCTGCATATCCTGTCGCTCAGCTTTAACGCCTATGGTCCACTGTCAGTTGAAGCCTTCGCTGCGGCTTTGCCTGCCGAAGCACAAGCCCATGCCAATGATCTGATGGGCGGAGCTACCAATGCGTGGGGCAGCTTTGACGGTTTCAAGAGTGGCCTGGAAGGGGCAGCAGCAGAGTTGGATGAAGCAACCCTGGCAGCCGTTTATGCGGCGGGTGAGCAGGGGCGTCAGTTCGGCTGGCAGTCGGGTTGGACCACGTTCTACTGGGCCTGGTGGATCGCGTTCTCGCCCTTCGTGGGCCTGTTCCTCGCGCGCATATCGAAAGGACGCTCTGTCCGCGAGTTCATCGTAGGCTGTGTGTTCGCCCCGGCTTTGGTGTGCTTTGCATGGATGACTGTTCTGGGAGGAACTGCGATTGATCTGGAACTGGCAGGCGCCGCAGAAGGTGCAATCATCGGTGCATCGAACACCAACAAGCTGTTCGTGACACTATCTTACATGATTGACGGTGGTCTGCTGTCAATGCTGAACGTGATGTGCGTGATCCTGATCATGACATTCCTCGTCACGTCGGCAGACTCGGGCATTCTGGTGATGAACACCATCATGTCGGGTGGCAGCCAGGAGACGGGCATCAAGCACCGCATCATCTGGGGTGTCATCCTGACGGCTGTGATCGGCGCGCTGATCCTCGCAGCCGGTGAAAACAACCCGATGGATGCGCTGCGAAACGCGATGATCATCGGTGCATTGCCCTTTACTGCTGTGATGGGTCTGATGTGTATTGCTCTGGCCAAAGCTTTGTTCCGCGACAGCCAGCGTGACAAACACGCCGCTACAGGTGCACAAGCCGCCGAATAAAGCGAAAGCTTAGCTTATGACTTGATCAGGCCGCCCGGAATTGGGCGGCCTGATTTCCTTTTGCGCAGACACTGGCCACGACCCTCAAACAACGGAGAAGTGCTGGCCAGCCCGACCTTGGTGAGACATCAAAACCATATCTCAACGAAAAAGCCCCGGTAAAAACCGGGGCTTTTGAGCATCTTGTCGTGAAATGCCTACATGCAGGCTTCCACGGCGCGTTTGGTCATGACCGACACAAGATGCGCCCGGTATTCCTTGCTGCCATGTAAATCAGCGATCATGTTGGCGGGGTTAATCCGAAGGTCCATCAAGGCGTCCGGGCGAAACTCCTTGTTCAGCGCCTGCTCGGCTTCGCTCCAACGGAAGACGCCATCCTCACTTGCCCCGGTCACCGCCACGCGCACGCCGTCCGTGAAACGGGCCAAATATACCCCAACAAGTGCAAACCGTGATGCTGGTTGCAGGAATTTTTGATAGCTTGCCGCCTGCGGAACCGGAAAGCGGATCGAGGTGATGATCTCTCCTTCATCCAGGGCTGTGGTGAACATGCCTTGAAAAAAGTCATCTGCCGCAATTTGACGCGCGTTGGTCACCACGGTTGCGCCCGATCCCAGCACACCCGCCGGATAACAGGCAGCGGGGTCATTGTTCGCAACCGAACCACCGATGGTTCCACGATTGCGCACTGCCGGGTCGCCAATTTGTCCAGCCAATGCCGCCAGCGCGGGATAAGATCCTGCAGCGTCGCGAGCAACGACAGCGTGAGGTGTTGCACCCCCAACAGAGACCGAGCCGTCATCATCAACGCAGACGCCTTGCATCTCGGCAATGCCGCTCACCGACACCAGTTTGGACGGAGCCGCCAATCGCTGTTTCAATGTCGGGATCAGGGTTTGCCCGCCTCCCAACGCCTGCGCATCCTCTGCTGCCAATGCTGCAACGGCGTCAGCAATGGTCGAGGGCTTCTCAAACTCGAAATTGTACATTTCGTTCTTCCTTTCCGAAAGGCGCTGATCCGCCCTTCATCTGGCTATAAATATCCCGGGGAGCGCGAGGGGCTGGCCCCTCGCACCCCAACCTCTCAACCATGCATCGCCGTCCAAACGCGTGACGGGCTCATCGGCATGTCGATATGATCAACGGCCCTTCCACCCGAGTTCAACGCATCCAGCACCGCATTGACCACCGCAGGCGGTGAGCCGATCGCTCCGGCCTCGCCGCAACCCTTCACGCCCAGCGGATTGTGCGTACAGGGCGTCTGGCTGGAATGATCCACGCCGTAGAACGGGACGTCATCGGCGCGTGGCATCGCGTAGTCCATGAAGGACGCGCTCAGCAATTGGCCGTTCTCATCATAGGCACAGTTCTCCAGCAAGGCCTGACCGATGCCCTGGCCGATACCGCCATGCACTTGTCCGTCAACGATCATTGGATTGACGATATTGCCAAAGTCATCCGCAGCCGTGAACTTCTCGATACTGACCTGACCTGTGTCTGGATCAACCTCGACCTCACAGGCATAAGCCCCTGCCGGGAAAGTAAAGTTGGCCGGGTCATAAAACGCGGTTTCCTCCAGTCCTGGTTCAACTTCCAGCGGATAGTTGTGCGGGACATAAGCCGTGAGGGTCACATCTCCCCAAGCTACAGACTTGTCGGTCCCCGCAACGCTGAACTGACCGTCCTTTAGTTCGATATCCGCCTCGGACGCTTCCAGCAAATGGGCTGCGATCTTTTTGGCCTTGTCGATCACCTTTTCGGTGGCCTTGACCATAGCCGAGCCGCAAACCGCCAGCGAGCGTGAGCCATAGGTGCCCATGCCAAACGGGATCTTCGAGGTATCCCCGTGCACAATCTCGACCATCGACTCATCGATACCGATCATGTCGGCCACGACCTGCGGGAAGGCTGTTTCATGGCCTTGCCCGTGGCTGTGTGCGCCAACCATCACACTGATCGAACCGGTGGCGTTCACCCGAACAGTTGCCGCATCATAAAGACCCGCCCGGGCTCCCAACATGCCAACGATATTCGAGGGCGCGATGCCGCAGGCCTCGATATAGCAGTTGACACCCAAGCCCCGCAGCTTGCCGTTGGCCTCGCTTTTTGCACGACGTGCGGCAAAGCCTGCCAGATCGGCAGCCGCCTCAAGCTTGTCCATTGTCCCGTTATAATCCCCGGTGTCGTAAGTCAGCGCCACCGGCGTGTCATAGGGGAACTGCGTGACAAAGTTCTGGCGACGCAGGGCGATTGGATCGACACCCAACTCGCGCGCGGCCTTGTCTATAACGCGCTCCAGCTGGAAGGTTGCTTCGGGTCGACCAGCACCGCGATAGGCATCCACGGGCACTGTATTTGTGAACATCGCCTTCACATTCACCTGAATGACCGGGGTCTTATAGTTGCCAGCCATCAGCGTCCCGTGCAGCCATGTCGGAACCGAGCTGGAGAAAGTCGACAGATAAGCGCCCAGATTGGCATAGGTGTTGGTCCGCAGGCCGATGAAGTTGTTATCAGCATCCAGAGCCAGCTCAATCGTGCTGACATGGTCACGACCCTGCGCATCCGACATGAACGCCTCGGACCGGCTGGCTGTCCACTTGACGGGCCGGTTGCAGGCCTTGGCGGCAAAGGTGCAGAACGCTTCTTCTGCGTAATGGAAAATCTTGGTGCCAAAACCACCGCCCACATCCGGGGCTACGACGCGGACTTTATGTTCCGGCAGACCCAGAACGAACGCGCACATCAACAAGCGGATGACATGCGGGTTCTGCGAAGTGGTATAGAGCGTATATTCATCCGTGCCCCGGCTGTACTCGGCCACAGCCACGCGCGGCTCCATCGGGTTGGCGACCAGCCGATTGTTCACCAGATCCAAAGTGGTGACATGCGCGGCATTGGCAAAGACGTCGTTCACCTTGGCGTCGTCGACCTCACCCAGCTGCCAGTCATAGCAGATGTTGTTTTTCAGATCGTCATGAACCAGCGTCGCGCCTTCCTGCGCCGCGGATTTCATGTCGATCACGGCGGGCAGTTCCTCGATATCCAGATCAATAGCCTCGGCCGCGTCACGGGCCTGTTCCAGGCTGTCAGCCACCACGGCGGCAATGGGATCGCCCACATGGCGCACCTTGCCCTGTGCCAGAATTGGGTGTGGTGGTTCCTGCATCGGCGCGCCGTGCTTGTCGGTCACTTCCCAGCCACAGGGCATTCCGCCCACGCCTTCAAAGTCTTTGCCGGTGAATACTCTGACCACACCGGGCATACCTTCGGCAGATGATGTATCTACAGAATTGATCCGACCATGCGCGATGTCGGACCGCAGGAAATATACGTAAGCCTGACCACGTACGTTGATGTCGTCGGTATAGTTGCCTGCTCCGGTCAGAAAGCGGACGTCCTCGCGTCGCTTGGAACTGGCTCCGATGCCACTGTCTTTGGGCATTGCTTGTTCTCCTCCCATAAACGGATGCTGCTGCACCCTTCACTTGTCCCACGGGCGCAACGTTTACGCCCGCAGCGGCATCATTCCGCGGCGATACTGCCGACGTCCTGACCTGAGGCGGCCATGATCGCCTTGACGATATTGTGGTAGCCTGTGCAGCGGCACAGGTTGCCTTCCAGATATTTCCGTATTTCGGCCTCAGACGGGCGTGGGTTGTCTTTCAGCAGCGCTGCGGCGCTCATCACCATACCCGGTGTACAGAACCCGCATTGAAGGCCGTGATGATCCTGAAAGGCTTGCTGGATCACGTTCAGCGAACCGTCCGCATTTGCCTGACCTTCGATGGTGCCAACATCAGCACCGTCGGCTTCGACCGCCAGCATATTGCACGACTTCACGGCCTGACCATTCACATGTACAACGCAGGCGCCGCACTGGGCCGTATCACAGCCGACATGCGTGCCCGTCAATGAAAGTTGCTCGCGCAGAAAGCCGGACAGTAATGTCCGGCCCTCGACCTCGCCGCTTACGGCCTTGCCGTTCACGGTCATGGAAATTTTCATGACTTTCTCCTCCCTGAGTTCCAACTGTTCAACCGCCCAATACGCGCTTGAACCAACCTTTTTTTGCTTCGTCGCCTTCACCCTCGGCAGAAGGTTCAGCTTGAACCTGATCCGAGGTTTCCGGATCGGGTGTTTTTTCGGGTTCGACCGCGTTCTGAAAATTTTCAAAGAACCGGCCGGCCATTTTTCTGGCGACGCCATCGATGACCCGGCTTCCCAGCTGGGCCAACTTGCCACCGACACGTGCGTCGACGGTATAGGTCAGCAGAGTACCTTCGGGCACATCAGACAAACTGACATCGGCCGCACCCTTGGCAAAACCCGCAGCCCCACCCTTACCTTCACCCGAGAGCTTCACGCTTTCAAGCGTTACGATATCAGAAAGGGTAACGGCCCCTTTGAAGGTCGCTTTTACGGGGCCGACTTTCTGCACCACCGTTGCTTCGAACCCGTCATCGACCGAGCCGGTCATTTCCTGACATCCCGGAACGCATTCTTTCAGAACCTCAGCCGACAGAAGCGCGTCCCAGACCTTGGATCGCGGCGCGGCAATGACGCGGCTGTCACTAAGCTCCATTTCTCTTCTCCAGGTGTTTTTTCTTACGCTACGTGGTGTTTTTCGCCCTGCCTATTAGACCTTGGGTGTAGGTGACGCCGAGCCGGTCTTATGTACGACTTTGGGCCAGTAGGCGCAGATTACTTTCGTTGTTAGGATTGGGTAAGCTGGGGACAATCTGATTGAAAAAAGGCAATACCAAATGCTTGCTGACTCCGTTGTAAGGTCTGGCTTCGAGAAAGTGCTGATCGTCGATGACCACCCCCTGTTTTGCGACGCGCTGTCGATGACCTTGCAAAGCGTGGCGCAGATCGGCGAAATCCATACCGCGGACCGACTGGAAGGCGCGATGGAACTTCTGTCAGGGGGGCTGAAACCGGACGCGGTCATGCTGGACCTCAACCTGCCGGATGTGGAGGGGCTGGACGGCCTTGTCCGTCTGAAGGCTGCTGCGAATGCCCCGGTTATTGTGGTGTCCTCGATGACGGATAATCGCGTTGTCAGTCAGGTGATTCAGGCGGGCGCATCGGGTTATGTACCCAAGCATAGCCAACGCGATGTGTTTCGCCTGGCATTCGAGACAGTGCATTCCGGCAAAGTTTTCGTGCCCGAAGGATGCGTTCTGATCAATGTTGAAGAGGATGAACACGCCGACGCGGTCAATCGGCTTGCGACGCTGACAAATCAGCAGGCCCGCATTCTGCAACTGATCTGTGAGGGCAAGCTGAACAAACAGATTGCCTATGACCTGTCCATTGCGGAACCCACGGTCAAAGCGCATGTCACGGCAATCATGCGGAAACTGGGTGTGCAAAGCCGGACGCAAGCCGTTCTGATTGCAAAGAAAGCTTCGTTTGCCAGCGTCTTGCAAGACCAAGGCTAAGCGTCATACTCTCACCACATCGTCGCGCTTTAGGGAGGAGGCTCGATGGACCAAGCAGTCGGGTGGGCGACAGCCCGGACCGGTGCGACAGGCATCGTCAAAACGGCTTTCGCGCGTTACGACACCGGGCAGGCGCTTGGGGTGCTCGTACGTCAATTCGGGGCTGAGCCACTTGCGCTGGTGATATTGTTCGTCAGTCCGAACGCGGACGCGGCTGCGGTCATTGCCAAAGCCGAGCAGGTGTTTGCGCCTACGCCGGTGGTTGGCTGCACCACCGCCGGAGAACTTGCGGATAGCGGTTATTGCGAAGATCAGATCGTCGCAATCGGCCTTCCGCAATCCCATTTCGACACGCGTACGGTCCTGGTTTCCGATCTGAACGATTTTGAGGCGGAAAGCATCATCAACGAGATGATCCACAACCGAAATGCCATGATGGTCACGGCGCCCGACTGGAACCATGAATTTACATTCCTGATGATCGACGGATTGTCGACCAAAGAGGATGCGTTGACCTCCGAGTTGGCCGTCGGCTTGGGGCCGGTGCCATTGTTTGGCGGATCGGCCGGTGATGGAACCCGGTTCGGGCGTACTTATGTGCTGCATCAGGGCAAAGCACTGAGCAATGCTGCCATACTGACTCAGGTTCGTACGCGGTGCCCGATCAAGGTGTTCAAAACTGATCATCTGGTTCCAACGACCCGGCGTATGGTCGTAACCAAGGCGGATCCGGCAAAACGCATCGTTGAGGAGATCAATGCCGAGCCCGCCGCCCGCGAGTACGCCCGTATCCTTGGCAAGGATCCGGAACAACTGACGACATTCACCTTTGCGGCGCACCCCGTTGTTGTGCAGATTGGTGGGCAGCATCACGTCCGCGCCATTCAGCAGGTGGCGGGCAACGGGGACCTTGTCTTTTTCTCGGCCATTGATGAAGGGCTTGTGCTGACGCTGGCCGAACCAAGGGACATGGTCGAGCACCTTGAGGAAGAAATCGGCCTTCTGACCGAGAAACGGCAACCCGACACAATTCTGGGTTGCGACTGCATTCTCCGCCGACTGGAAGCGCAGGAAAAGCAAAAGACTCGCGAAATCTCGGACATTCTGGCCCGCAACCACGTTGTCGGATTTTCAACCTACGGAGAGCAGTACAACTCAATCCATGTGAACCAAACTCTGACGGGTGTTGCGATTTATCCACCCGAGAAAGAGTAACGTATGATCGAGCATCTTACTGACCCGTCGGACTCGGTTGACCGCCAGAACGAGAAACTTCGCAAGATCGCCGAAGCGCTGATGCGTCGGGTAGAAGAATCCACCGATGCGTCAGGCGCAGCTTATGCGCAGTTTCAGCGTGCGGCCGTGCTTGAACAAGAGGTCCGCGCCCGGACGAATGATCTGGAACGTGCCCTTGAATTGCTGAACGATTCCAATGCCAGACTGGCACAGGCGAACAAGGACACCGAAGCCGCACGCGCGGATCTGGCCAATGCAATCGAAACGGTGCAAGAGGGGTTTGCCCTTTTCAATCGCGACGAAAAACTGGTGCTGTGTAACAGCCGTTTTGGTCTGCATATGCCCGACATTCAGGAGCGGCTGAGCCCGGGATTGAGCTTTGCCGAATATGTCGAACTGGTCAGCCGATCAGGGTTTCTGTCCCTGCCTGAAACAATGACACCGACAGACTGGGCCAAAAGCCGCCTGGATCGGCACACGGACGATCATGTGGTGTTCAACGTCCGGCTTGTTGGCAATCGGTGGTCACAAGTGTCCGAACACCGCACGCCGGATGGCGGCACTGTTATTCTGCAAACCGATGTGACCGATATCATGCGGATCGAACGGCAGGAGCGTGACCGGATACTGGATGACAAGGCCAGGCTGATCCGCGCAACGCTTGAACATATTGAACAGGGCGTTTGCATTTTTGACAACAAACACCGTCTGATCGGGTGGAACAACCGCGCCAGTGAGTTGCTGGCCATTCCAATCGCACAGTTTCAGACGGGAACCCGGTTTGAATCGCTGTCCAATCGCCTTGGCGCGAACATCAGGTTCCAGAAGGGGGTAACGGAAGCCGATCTTCTGAACTGGGTGACGCGGCAAACCTATCGCCGTCCTCTGCAGTTTCAGATGCACCGCGGAAGGTCAAAAATTCTTTCGGTGTTTGCGCAGGAAATGCCGGACCGGGGCTTTGTGATATCCTTCACCGATGTAACCGCAGAACGAAAGTCCGCTCAGGCCTTATACGAAGCCAAAGAGCTGTTGGAACAACGCGTAACATCTCGCACAATGGAACTGGCTGACGCGTTGAACGAGGCCGAGCGTGCAAATGCATCCAAGTCGCGATTCGTGGCAGCTGCCAGCCACGATCTGTTGCAACCTCTTTCTGCGGCAAAGCTTTATGTTGCATCGCTGGGCAGCGGCCTGGATAAAGACGACGCAAAGACCGTTGCAGGCAAGGCTGAAAGTGCGCTGAACAGCGTTGAACACATTCTGGAAGCGCTGCTGGATATCTCGAAGCTGGATTCAGGACGGGCCACCGCGCATTTGTCGACCATATCAGTGAGCACGCTGTTTTCGCAGATGGAAGACGCATTTCGCCCGGTGGCGCAGGCAAAAGGGCTTGAGCTGTCATTTGTTGACACGAACGCGCGTGTGACCAGCGACGCCAGCTATTTGCGTCGGATTTTGCAGAACCTGCTGTCGAACGCGATCAGGTATACCGAGACCGGAAAGGTTCTGGTCGGTGTGCGGCGTCGCAAAGGCGCAATTGCCTTGCAAGTCTGGGATACAGGTATCGGTATCGCGTTAGACCAAAGAGACATCGTCTTTCAGGAATTTCAGCGCCTGCATTCTGATGCCAGCGCGGCAGAGGGTATGGGATTGGGCCTTGCAATCGTGGAGCGCGCCTGTGGGCTGTTGCAACATCCAATCCAGCTGTTTTCCGAAGTAGGCAAAGGCACTGGATTCTCGGTCGAAGTGCCGTTGGCGCGGGAAGAGCAGACCACATCTAGCAGCGCCCCTGCGGCCCACGATCCGGGCTCCAAGGTACTTGGTAACACGGTCGTATTGTTGATTGAGAATGATGAAAACCTTCGTAGTGCACTGACCATGACCATCGAATCCTGGGGGGTCGAGGTTTTGGAGAGCGAAAGCGAAGACGAAGCAATCAATCTTCTTCGTGAAATTGACATTTTGCCCGATGCAATAGTTGCCGATTTTCAGTTGAACCACGATAGAACCGGTGTCGACGCCATACATGCCCTGACGAACGAATTTGGACCTCTGCCCGGCTGCGTTATTTCGGCCAACCGATCACCTGAACTGGCCAGGCGCTGCAAGCGCGCCAATCTGCCTTTGCTCTACAAACCGCTTGATGCGCAACTTTTGCGGTCAACGCTGGAGTCATCGATTGAACAACGCAACTGAGCAGCACTGGAAACGTGTATGTTTTCAGGCGATTTCTGTCTGTGGGTTGGCACCTGTTCGATGTAGCATCGACAAAACCTCTGCCTTCCAGCCGGCTTTGATCTGCAACGCTAGCTGGGACGGAGGCCGGTGGTTCGGTGACAGGATCGCATATTCATACCTCAACGGTTCACTGAAGGGCAAAAACACGACACGGTCGTTTGAAATGTTCAACTCCCGCTCGGTAACGACTGTCAACGGATCGACAATCGTGCAGCATTGGCCCGATCCGACAAAGGGGATAAGCGGCAGAAAATATTGGCAGGTCACGGTTGGTGTGTAATTCGCCGAGACCATCTGAAACGCTTGTCGCACTTTTTCCTGAAACGGATGCGTGTCATGCAGCCCGCCCATTGGAACTCCGTCAAGATCGGATATCGTAATGGCGCTTTCTTTCGCCAGAGGGTTGTCTCTGTCCAGCGCGCAAAAACAGTCGCCGCTTATGATCTCGGCTGAGAACTGTGGTTGCTTACCTGTCGGATGCTCAAAATCCGCAAACCCGAAATCGATGTTCTGAGTACCCGCCAGTTCCATAATCTGCGGAGAGCTGCGGGTTGAAAGTGTAATTTGTATATCGGGGTTTCCACCAACTGAACGGCTGATGAAATTCGGAAAGGCAAAAGTGGAAGGGCCTGGCATCGCTGCAATATTCAAACTACCGGAACTCCCTTTAAGAAGTCCGTGCATCGTATTGGAAATCTTAGATAATCTGTCCAGAATACCGGTGGTTTCTGACAATAGGTAGTGCGCTTCCGGTACTGGAATCAAACGGCGCCCTCTTCGTTCGAACAGGATCAGCCCCAAACTTTTTTCTAGGTTCTTGAGCGCAAGGCTGATGGCCGGCTGTGTCCGGTTCAGCTTTTTTGCGGTTTGAGAGATAGAGCCGCTTTCCATCACCTCACGAAAAACAGTCAATTGAGTAAGGTTCATTCCACATCCATAAGCCAAACTTCAGTTTAGTTAAATATAACAAATTTGTATTTATGGTAAATCTCCATAGGCTGATTGGATCAGAGTTCGGACAAACCGAATCCAATGATCCAAAACTGGGAGTTTACGATGAGACTGATGAAATGCCTGACAGGTCTGGCTTTGGCAGGCGCTATGGCCGCGCCTGCACTTGCACAGGACCCAACTTTTTTCCGTATTGGCACCGGTGGTGCAGGCGGCACTTATTTTCCGATTGGCGGAACCATCGCAAATGGGATCTCGGCCCCTCCGGGCTCGCGCCCCTGCGAAGAGGGTGGTCAGTGCGGCGTACCCGGCCTGATCGCGATTGCACAATCAACAACTGCGTCAGTCTTTAACAACGCGGCAGTGGAGAATGGCGAGCTTGAGGCCGGTCTGGCCGCCGCTGATGTCACCCGTTCGATGTATCTGGGCGAAGGCAAGTTCGAAGGCAAGCCGCATCCCAAGCTGCGCATTGTGGCAAACCTGTTCCCAGAGGATCTGCATCTGGTTCTGCCCGCAGGTCAGACCATTGGTGACCTGAGCGATCTCAAAGGCAAGCGCGTGGGTATCGCACAGGCGGGTTCAGGCACACAGGTGGCCGTGCTGCAGATGCTGGATGCATGGGGCGTGAACCGCGATAACATGGACGAAGCAGAGCTGAACAACAGTCAGAGCGCCGAGCGTCTGGCCGATGGGCAGCTGGACGCGTATTTCTACGCAGCTGGCTGGCCGGTCGCCGCTATGGTGCAGTTGTCATCGACCAAAGGTATGAACCTGCACTCGTTCAGTGACGAAGACCTTGCTAAGATCAACGAGATCATTCCGGCCTATATCCCTTCCGCCATACCGGGCGGTGTGTATGAAGGGATTGACACCGAAACCAAGACCCCAGCGGTCAGCGCTATGCTGGTTGTGTCGTCGGATCTGTCCGAAGAACTGGTCTATCAGCTGACCAAAGCACTGTGGAACGACAACACCCGAAAACTGCTGGACAACGGTCACGCCAAAGGCAAGCAGATCACAGCTGACACAGCTTTGGACGGAGTCGAAGCACTGGGTGTCCCCCTGCATCCTGGTGCAGAGAAGTTCTACAAAGAAGCAGGCCTTCTGCAGTAATCGAACCTCATTGAAGCCTGTCGTCGGTGCCCCTGTGCGGGGCACCGCACTCTCCTTACACGCGCAATCAGAGGGCCATCATGTCCGAGACCGAAACACGCGATGACCACGACCTGACAGCCGAAGAACTGGCAGCCATCGAAGAACAGTTCGACGAAGGCGCCGCAGTACGTCAGGTTACACCGAACACGGCCAAAGTTCTGCGGGTTGTTGCCCTGTTATTCGCGTCCTATGAATTCTTCACCGCAGGTTTCGGCTTGCCGGCGGACCACTGGCACATGGGCATTTATCTGGCCCTGTTGTTCATACTGGTTTACGCGACCATTCCGATTGTCGGGGCTAAAAACCTATATGCGCTCAAAATCAGCAGGTTTCGTATTGGGAACGTCCCGCTTTATGACCTGGTATTCATGGCATTTGGCATCGTTGCGGCGCTTTACGTTGGATTTGCCTGGCGCGGTATTCCCTTTCTCGGGATCGAGGAACAGACTTTTCGTATGGGTAATCCCAACAATTACGATGTCTTTCTTGGCGTGGTTATCATTCTGCTGGTACTTGACATCGCCCGTCGCACGCTGGGTTGGGTGCTGCCGCTGATTATCTGCGTATTCATCTCTTACGCTCTGCTTGGTCCTTATTTTCCCGGTTTGTTGCAGCATCCCGGTGTAAATTTCAAAACCTTCGTGTCGTCGATGTACTTTCCGCAGGAAGGCATCTATGGCGTCACGCTTTGGGTCGTTTCGACCATAGTCTTCCATTTCGTTTTGTTTGGTGTGATCGCGCAGCGCACCGGGTTGGGACAGTTGTTTATCGACAATGCCACCATTCTGGCGGGTCGCTATACAGGTGGCCCGGCCAAGGTATCGGTCGTTTCATCGGCATTCTTTGGAACGATCTCGGGGTCTTCAGTCGCCAACACGGTTTCAACCGGAGCGCTAACCATCCCGAACATGAAACGCCTGGGTTATCCGGGCCATTTCGCGGGCGGGGTCGAGGCCGCTTCCTCGGCGGGCGGCCAGATCACCCCGCCCATCATGGGAGCCGCGGCCTTTATCATGGCCGAGTTCCTGGAGGTGCCTTACACCACTATTGTCATTGCGGCGATCTTCCCGGCGCTTCTGCACTACGTGGGTGTCTTTGCAGTTGTGCATCTGATGGCGCGCAAGCTGAACCTGAAGGGTCTGACGAAAGAGCAATTACCGCAGCTTAAAGCTGTCTGGGCTGAAGGTTGGGCCAATATCGTGCCCCTGATTGGCCTGCTGGTGGTGCTGTTTACCGGTTACACGCCATTCATGTCGGCCTTTTGCGGCATATCGCTGGCGGTGATCGCGGGTATGTCGCGTATCAAGCAGCCACCAACGCTGATTTACGCGGCGGCGTTTCTGGCCTTTGTGTTGTGGAAATTCTCGGATGGCGGGTTCGACCTGACAATGACCGCGATACTCTGCGCGCTGTCTGTGACAGCCACACTGAACCCACAAAAACGTATCGAAGTGCCCGAGATGCTGGCTGCTGTCGAACTGGGCGTAAAATACTCGCTGGCGGTGGGTGCCGCTGCCGCCGCTGTCGGTATTGTTGTGGGTGTGATCAACACCACCGGTATCGGCTTTCGTATCGGATTTATGGTCACGCAAGGGGCAGGCAATCTGGCGGCGGATCTTTATAATATGATCTCGTTCGGCAGCTTCCAGCTGTTTGCAATCGAAGACCTGCAACTGTTCATCTCACTGATCTTCATCGCTGTCGTCTGCATCTTGATGGGGGCGGGTATTCCGACCACCGCGCTTTACATCATGCTGGTTTCTGTCGCGCAGCCCGCGCTGGCTCAGTTGGGTGTTCCGCCCATCGCAAGCCACCTGTTCGTGCTTTACTACGGTGTGGTATCCGAAATTACACCTCCGGTCTGTACCTCGGCTTATGCGGCAGCTGCGATCGCCAACTCAAATCCGTTCCGCACCGGGCTGTCCGCGTTTACGCTCGGGTTGGGCAAGGTGATAGCGCCGATGGCATTCGTCTATGCGCCGGTTTTGTTGTTCGTGTCTTCCACTGGGTTTGATTTTTGGGAATTCACATATACTGCGACAAGCTGCATAGCGGGGGTCATCGCTCTGTCCGCGGCGGTCGTCGGATATTGGCTGCAACCGCTCAACGTATTGTCTCGTATTCTGATTGCCTTTGCCGGGATCATCTTCGTGGCACCCACGTTAACGGCAGACCTGATCGCGCTGGCAGTGGCGTCACCCGTGATCGTTGCGCAGTTGATCGCCCGCACCCGAACTCAAGCAACGGCCTGACATGTCTGAACGTGTTACCATAATCGGCGCCGGGATCGTCGGCATCTGCTGCGCGCTGTCATTGCAGGAACGTGGCAAAACCGTGCGGTTGATTGACCGGGGAGAGCCCGGGCAGGAGACCTCATTCGGTAATGCTGGTGTCGTCTCGCCATGGTCAGTGATCCCCCAAGCGGTTCCCGGTATCTGGAAGGCAATCCCCCGGATGCTGCTGGACCCCAAAAGCGCCTTGTCCGTCAGGGCCTCGTTCTGGCCGAGGATGGTCCCTTGGGGCCTGAGGTTTTTGAAAGCATCTGATGAACGATCGGTCCGCCGAATCTCGAATGCGATGGAGCTTCTTTGCAGACCGTCGATAGAGTTGTATCGACGTCATTTGCAGAACACTGGTTATGAAGACCTGATTGTCGATTCCAACTACATCCATGCTTTCCGACACCCGAATCAAGCTGACCTGAAGGCGCTGGGATATCTGATCCGACAGGAGAAAGGTGGGCAACTCGAGAGGATCGACGGCCCAGAGTTGCGCCGAATTGAACCCGCTCTATCCGAGGATTTCGAAGCAGCGATCCTTATCAAAGGTCAGGCACGGATTACATCACCCGGTCAGATTGGCGCGGTTCTGGCTGAAAAAGCGCGCCAACAAGGCGCTGAGTTTATTCGGGCCGAAGTTCGAAAACTGAACCGTACCGACGAGGGGCGGTGGCATCTGACAACCCAGACCGATACGCTTCAGGCTGATACAGTCATATTGGCTGCAGGTGTGTGGTCTGCCGAGCTTTTGAAACCTTTGGGTCTGTCTGTGCCGCTGGCTGCTGAACGCGGGTACCATGTTCAGTTCCCCGCACCTTTGGCGAGCCTTCAGAATTCGGTCATGGATGTGGATGCCAAAGTGGTTGCCAGTTCGATGCAGGGCGGGCTGCGTGTGGCAGGCACCGCCGAGTTTGCGCGTGTAGATGCCCCGCCCGATCCACGAAAACAGGCGTTACTGACGCGACAAGCCAAGGCAATGATACCGGATCTTAATACCGCCGACACGCAATTCTGGATGGGGCGCCGCCCATCGTTTCCAGACAGCTTGCCTGCCATCGGGCCGATTGACGGACATCAGGGATTGTTCAGCGCTTTCGGTCATTCCCACTATGGCCTGATGATGGCGCCTAAAACCGGAGAGCTTGTGGCCGATCTGGTAGCTGGACAGCGTCTGAACATCAGTCTGGACCCATTTGCCTTGTCGCGGTTTTAAAACACGCGAAGCGACTTCTCGAGAAGGATCACAACGTCATGCCGATCTACCCAGGTGGACAGAATATCTGCGGGGCATCCATCGGAGTTTTGTGCCTGGAAAGCTATTTCCCCAAACCTCCGGGCCATATCAAAAACCCATCGAGTCTTCCGTTCCCGGTGCTGTATGAGATGATTGAAGGCGTCACAGTACCAAAGCTGCTGAACAACCCGACACCAGAGTTGCTGGAGCCCTTCATCAAAGGCGCGCAGAGGCTTGAATCCGAAGGTGTGCGGGCCATCACTGGCAGTTGCGGGTTTCTTGCATTGTTCCAGAAAGAGCTGGCCGAAGCCGTGTCCGTGCCCGTTTTTGCCTCAAGCCTGATTCAGGTGCCGCTGGCTTATTACATGACCGGTGCCAGTGCACCGGTAGGAGTGATAACCGCCGATTCCTCGGCGCTGACGCAACGCCATTTCGATGGGGTTGGGGCAGGAGATATCCCCGTAGCTGTGCAGGGTCTTGAGAACACGACCGAGTTCGCCGAAGTCATCCTGCGCAATACGCGCACCCGAATGGATACCGATCTGATTGAGGCTGAAGTTCTGAATGCTGTACGCAAACTGAAACGCGATACACCGGAAATCCGTTCGCTGGTACTGGAATGCACCGATCTACCGCCTTACGCGGCCTCAATTCAGAAGGAATTGAGCCTGCCGGTTTATGATCTGGTGACCTTGGCACATATGGCCCATTCGGTAAGCACGCGTAGCCCGTATCGCGGACTTATGCCGTGGGTTTGATGTGGACACTGCCTGGCGTGCTGACTTGATGAACAGCCAAACTGAAACGGCCTGACTGCGGAGTGAACCAAGGGTCTTCCCCTTGCCGAAACGGCTGGTTAAGAAGTTCTTCCACCGTCGCTTCAGGAGGCACCATTGGACCGTATCGCCCGCACTATCGCCACCGAGATTAAGGCACGTTCCGAGCAGGTCGGTGCCGCGATCAAGCTACTGGACGAAGGAGCAACCGTGCCTTTTGTCGCCCGATACCGGAAAGAAGCAACCGGAGGATTGGACGACACCCAATTGCGCCTGCTGTCTGAGCGGCTGACTTATCTGCGCGAGCTTGAAGCGCGGCGTGAAACCATTCTGAACTCGATCAAGGATCAGGGCAAACTGACCGACGATCTGAGTAAATCCATTGCGCGCGCGGAAACCAAAGCGCAGTTGGAAGACATTTATCTGCCGTATAAGCCAAAACGGCGCACCAAGGCGATGATTGCACGCGAAAATGGGCTTGAACCTTTGGTTGACGCTATTCTGGCGGACCGCAACTGCGACCCTGAAATATTAGCCGCGGCGTACCTCACCGAGGCGGTAACAACGACCCGGGATGCTTTGAACGGTGCGCGGGATATTTTGACCGAGCGGTTGACAGAAAACGCCGCTCTGCTGGGCGAATTGCGCAGTTTCATGCAGCACGAGGCTCTGCTCAGCGCAAAGGTCATAGAAGGCAAGGAAAAGGACGGCGCCAAGTTCAGTGACTACTTTGACCATTCCGAATTGTGGGCGGACGTGCCGTCACATCGGGCTTTGGCGATGTTGCGGGCATCCAAAGAGGGCATCGTCACGCTGGATATCGCGCCTGAACCGGAATTTGGTGCCGCGCGGGCCGAGACGATTGTCGCCGCCCATCTACAGACACGTGGCACTGGGCAGGCAGACGCATGGTTGCGCAAAGTCGCGGGCTGGACTTGGCGGGTGAAACTTTCGCTGTCCATGATGGTCGAACTGATGGCTGACCTGCGCAGCCGGGCGCAAGACGAAGCCATTCAGGTCTTCTCGCGAAACCTCAAGGATCTGCTGTTTGCCGCACCGGCAGGTGCCAAGGCGACCTTGGGTCTGGATCCGGGCATTCGTACGGGCGTAAAGGCTGCTGTTGTTGATGCGACCGGCAAGGTTGTCGCCACCGACACCTTGTACCCGTTTCAGCCGAAGAATGATCTGCGAGGTGCACAGGCCAGTATCCTCAATCTGATATCAGCTCATCGGATCGAACTGATCGCAATCGGGAACGGGACGGCCAGCCGTGAAACCGAAAGGTTGGTTGCAGACACTCTTGCACTTCTACCCAAGACGGTGAAAGCACCAACAAAAGTGGTGGTGTCAGAAGCTGGCGCTTCGGTTTATTCCGCATCTGAACTGGCTGCGCGCGAATTTCCTGATCTGGATGTCTCGCTACGTGGCGCGGTCTCGATTGCGCGCCGATTGCAGGACCCCTTGGCCGAGCTGGTTAAAATCGAACCGAAATCCATTGGTGTTGGCCAGTATCAGCATGATGTGGATCAGCATCGCCTGTCACAGTCGCTGGATTCCGCGATCGAGGATGTGGTGAATGCTGTCGGGGTTGATCTGAACACCGCATCTGCCCCTTTGCTGTCACGCGTGTCTGGTCTGGGTCCGGCGCAGGCCGAAGCGATTGTCACCCACCGTGACCTGAATGGGCCCTTCCTATCGCGGAAGGATTTGCTGTCCGTCGCCCGCCTTGGACCACGTGCGTTCGAACAATGCGCCGGTTTCCTGCGCATCAGGGACGGTTCAGAGCCTTTAGACGCGTCTTCAGTGCACCCCGAAGCCTATGACATTGCGCGCCGGGTCGTTGCCGCCTGCGGTCGCGATATCCGTCACATCATGGGCCATGATGGCGCGTTAAAGGGGTTGCGGGCGGAACAATTCGTAACTCAGGATTTCGGCCTGCCGACGGTTCGGGACATCTTTGCCGAACTTGAAAAGCCCGGACGCGACCCCAGACCCAGTTTTGTCTCCGCATCTTTCACCGATGGCATCGAAGAAATCACCGATCTGAAACCCGGAATGGTTTTGGAAGGCACAGTCACCAACGTCGCCGCTTTCGGCGCTTTTGTGGATATCGGCGTGCATCAGGATGGGCTGGTTCATGTCAGCCAGCTGGCGGACCGGTTTGTCAAAGATCCGCATGACGTGGTTAAAACCGGGCAGGTGGTTAAAGTACGTGTCGTCGATGTTGATGTCGCGAGAAAGCGCATTGGGTTGACCATGCGAAAACAAGGGGGTGGAGGAAACCGTCGCGGCGGATGAAGTGAACTGTGCTTCGGGACCCGTGTTTGATAGCGTCAGCTTAGTGCCTTGCACGTGTTCCAATCCATGATTACGACTAGGTTGGCAGGAATGAAGGTGTTGTTGGCACCCCGGAAAAAATGGGCTGAACGATCTTTTCTTCCATGGAGATTTGCAAAGACCGGGGTTTGTAGCGGTTGGCTGGCTCGTAGTCTTGGGTAATGTCTTAAACTCAACCTTGTACCAGAGCGGATCAGTAAACCTTAGGAACTTCACCTTTTCGCAAACCAGAGGATATGCATGACACATGTCGTGACACTGAATGCCGGATCGTCTTCGATGAAGTTCGGCCTGTTCGAACTGACAGAAGACGATCCAGTCATGGTGTGCACCGGTGTGGTCGAACGGATCGGCGAGCCAGAACCAATCGTCAAGGCGCGGTCATCTGGCGGTGGAGTTCTGGCGAATGGCACGGCAGGTGATATTCACGATCACGCTGCTGCACTGGACTGGGTACTGAACCTGTTGTCACGGGCCTTCCCCAGTTGCGAGGTCACCGCGGTTGGGCATCGTATTGTTCACGGTGGACCTGAGATCGATACGCCTTTGCCGTTGACCGCCGCTGCTTTGGAGGAGTTGGACAAGCTCTCTCCGTATGCACCTCTGCACCAGCCGCACAACCTGGCTGGCGTCAAGGCAGCTATGGAACGTTTTCCAAATGCTGCCCAGATTGCCTGTTTCGACACAGCCTTTCATCGCAACCACCCTTGGGAGAACGACGTATTCGCCCTGCCGCGCGAGTATTACGACAAAGGCGTCCGACGCTATGGTTTTCACGGGCTTAGTTATGAATACATCTCAGACCATTTGGCCAAAACCGCGCCGCTTTTGCACGCGGGGCGGGTTGTGGTTGCGCATCTGGGCAACGGTGCGTCGATGTGTGCCATGATCGGGGGGCGATCCGTCGGTTCGACCATGGGGTTTTCGTCGTTGGACGGGCTGCCGATGGGATCCCGTTGCGGTCAGCTTGATCCCGGTGTTTTGTTGTATCTGATGGATCAGGAAGGGTTGAGCGCCTCCGAGATTTCCGACCTTCTGTTTCGCAAATCAGGGTTGCTGGGTCTTTCGGGACTTTCAAGCGACATGCGCACTCTTGAAAAAGCAGATACCCGCGAAAGCCGACAGGCCATCAGCTATTTCACGTTCCGCATCCGCCGCGAACTTGGGGCAATGGCAGCAATATTGGGCGGTATTGATGCCTTGATCTTCACAGGTGGTATCGGAGAAAACTCGCGCCTTGTACGCGACAGGGTATGTTCCGGAATGGGGTGGCTGGGGATTGAACTGGATCCCGATGCCAACGCGGACAATGATCGGATCATCTCGACAGACCTGTCCCGAGTGGTCGCCATGGTTATCCCGACAAATGAAGAGCTGGTTATTGCCCGTGCGGCCGCCGATCTGTTGGCAAATCGGTCCCATCGGAAAAGCGCTTAACCCGGCTGATACGTCCAGCGATACGAGGGTGGGGTAGGCCCTTTGTTGCGACCACCTTGCTGCATCTGCTCCCAGGCATGTGCCAGAATACCTACTGATCGGGACAGGCAGAAAAGGCCGCGCGCCAATGGTGGCGCAAACCCAAGCTCGGCATAAATAACTGCGGTTGCGCCATCGATGTTCATCGGGACGGGTTTACCCTTACGCCGCGCAAGTTCTGCCTCGATTTGCTGCGCAATTCGCATGAATTGCCCATCGCAAGCACGGGTTTTCACCGCTTCGGCGACCAAATCCATCAGGCGCGGCGCGCGGGGGTCTGTGGGCGTGTGAAACCTGTGTCCAAAACCCGGAAGTATCTTTCCGTGGCTTTCGATCCACGCATCGATTGCCTGCGCCAAAGTGCCAGGGTAATGGCCCATAAAGTGGTAGAGTTCCACGGCCTGCTCGCCAGCCCCTCCATGAATGTCGCCCAACATGTTCACAGCGCTCGCCATCGCGTTGTTGAGAGGCAGGCCACAGGTAACCGCCATGCGCGCGGTTGCAATCGACGGTGCCTGAGGACCGTGGTCGACTGCCGCGACCAGCGCGGCTTCGAACAATTGGGCCTGCGCTTTTGATGGGCGGTCGCCGCGTACCATGAACCAGATCATCTCCGCAAAACCAAGGCGTCCGATCAGGTTTTGAATCGGCTCCCCGCGCAGGTCTATCCGGCCAGGTTCCATATCGATGATGGATGTTGCCCACCAATCTGACACATCGCTCATATGATCCCCTCTCTGCTCAGCGCGTCGACTTCCGCGTCGGTCAATCCGATTTCGGACCACACCGCCTTGTTGTCGGCCCCAAGTTTTGGTGGCGCGATTTGCGGCATTCGCCGGGCGCCATTCATTACGACGGGACTGCCTGCAAGTTGCATTTGTTCGCCGTGAACCAACAAAGAGCCAATCAGACCGCGATCGGAAAGTTGCGGGTCTGCAAGGGCCTCGGGCACGGTCAGAACTTGTCCTGTCGGTACCCCCAATGCGTTTAATTCACTCACCCACTCGGCCGCGGCCTTCGTCTTTAGGGTGCGTTCCAGTTCTGTACGTAAGGCGTGGCGGTTTGTTTTGCGATCTTCACGCGTTGCGTAGTCGGGGTTGTTCAGCAGGTCATCCCGCCCGAGACAGCGGGCAAGTGCCTGCCATTGCTCGTCCCGATTGGCCGCGATGTTGATCGGGTTGTCCCGCGTGGCAAATGTACCTGAGGGGGCCGAGGTTGTGTTCTCATTCCCATGCGCTCCGGGCGTTACGCCACCCACCAGATAATTTGAAACAACCCAACCCATCGTCGAAATCACGGCTTCGGACATCGCAACATCCAGATAGGTGCCGCGTGGGTTGGCGTTCAATGCCGCCGCGACTGCAAAGGCGGCCGTCATCCCCCCGACCGTGTCCGCCAACGGATAACCGACGCGATACGGTGCCGTGTCGGGGGCTCCGGTGATTGACATCACGCCGCTGATACCCTGCACAATCTGGTCATAAGCCGGATCGCCGCGCCGGGGGCCATCCTGCCCGAACCCGCTGATGGCGCAATAGATCAGGTTGGGATTGGAGTTGCGCAAAATTTCATACCCTAGACCAAGACGATCCATTACTCCGGGCCGGAAGTTTTCCACCAGAACATCAGCTGACTGGACAAGGCGTTTCAACAGCGCCTTGCCCTTTTCCGATTTCATGTCCAGCGTGACAGACTTTTTCCCGGCATTCTGCGCCAGAAAACTGATCCCCATCCCCGCCTTGTTTCTAGCGGGATCGGCACCCAGAACGCGAGCAAGGTCGCCACCATCGGGGCGCTCGACCTTGATCACGTCGGCACCCATCAATGCCAGTTGGTAGCAACAATACGGACCCGCGAGGACATTGGTCAGATCGAGAACCCGTATTCCCGCCAGCGGGTCAGTCACCTTCGGCAACCCCTTCCGCCCGGGCCTGTGCACGGCGCGCGCGGTAGCTGGGTAGTAGCACCAGAAGCGCCGCAATAACCAACAGACCCAGCGTCATCGGGCGTTCCCAGATAAAGGCGATACCATCGTACAACTGCATGGACCGTGAGAAGTTGTCTTCCATCATACCGCCGAGGATGAAACCGATCAGCAGTGGTGCCAGTGGGTAATCAGCAAATTTCAACGCCGTTGCGCATACCCCAAAACCCACCAGTATCAGCAGTTCGGTTGCATTGTTCTGCCCGATATAGGCCCCCATCAGAGTAAAGAACAAAATAAAGGGGATCAGATAGTTGCGCGGCACCGAGAGTACTTTGGCTATGTAGGGGATCAGCGGCAGATTCAGGATCAGAAGCACCAGGTTGCCAATGAACATGGACATGATGACCGCCCAAAAGATCTGCGGGTCGTCCAGCATAAGGCGTGGGCCCGGTGTCACATTCAGAGCAATCAATGCCCCAAGCAGGATTGCCGTCGTTCCCGATCCGGGAATGCCCAGGGTCAGCAGCGGCACGAATGAGCCTGTACAGGCGGCGTTGTTCGCCGTTTCAGGCGCGGCCAGCCCTTTGATCGACCCTTTGCCGAATTCGTCCTGCTCGGCTTTTGGGGCGATGTTACGCTCAACCGCGTAGCCCAGAAAGCTGGCAATCGTTGCGCCCGCACCCGGCAGAACGCCGATGAAAAACCCCTGTATAGACTGGCGGCCAATCACTGGTGCAATGGCTTTGGCTTCCTCCCTGCTTATGCGCAGGTCCTTGATTTCGCCTTCTTCCCCCTTAAGGTCCTTGGGTTTGAGGACAAGAAACAGCGCCTCGGGTAACGCGAACATGGCCATTGCAAGTGTGATAAAGCCAAAGCCCGACTGCAAATCCATGATGCCCATGGTGAAACGAGGCATATTGAACAGTACGCCTTCGCCAACAGTGGCCATGATCAATCCAAGGATTGTCATTATGATAGCCTTGGCAACCTGACCTGTTCCCGCAAAGGCGGCAATGGCCGACAAGCCGACAACCATCAGCGCGAAATACTCGGCTGAATGGAAAAGCAACGCGACAGAAGACAGGGCAGGGGCGAAGATCATCAAAAGCAACGCGCCGAACGTGCCACCTGCAAAGCTCGCGATTGCGGCAATGGTCAGGGCTTTGCCCGCTTTGCCCTGACGTGCCATCGGGTAGCCGTCAAAGCTGGAGGCGACGGTACCCGCGACCCCCGGCGCATTCAGCAGAATAGAAGAGGTCGAACCACCAAAAATGGCGCCATAATACACGCCGGCCAGCAGGATCAGCGCAGCGGACGGGTCGCCCATGGAAATAGCTACCGGGATCATGATGGCGATGATCGACATCGGGCCCAGACCCGGCAGCATTCCGATGAATGTGCCAATCAGACAGCCCGCCACGACCATCAGCAGATTTTGCAGTGAGAATGCCGTTTGCAGGCCTATCAGAAGTCCTTCAAGCATGTCAGCCTCCGAAAATGCCGGGCAAAGGGCGCATGTAAATGCCAAGGACTTCCTGAACCAGATACCAGACCGTACCAGTGGCGATCAGAGCGACGGGCAGCATGATATGCCATTTTCGTTCACCCAGGATAAAAGACCCAAAGATCAGGAAGGCCGAAGTTGAGATCAGGAACCCGACGGGACGCAGGCACAACGCGTAGACAACCATCAGAACCAGCAGCATGATCGCCTGACCAAGATGGTAATCGCCCAACCGCCGGTAATCGATTTCAGGTTCGCTGGGTTCAGCTTTTTCGAAACCCAGCAGAATGATCGTGGCCGTGATTATCCCCAGAATAGACAGCACTTTGGGGAAAGTGCTTGGCCATATGGGGTTTCTTTGCATGAAAGGGGGAAGACTACTGTCCATCGTGAACCAAGCGGCGTAGCCATATGTTAAACAAACACCCAGAAGAATGAGCGCGATCCAGCGATCCAGCGCCATGAGACCCCCTCCTTTTTTTCGTCGTCAGGGATGGCAGAGCGGGTTACCGCTCTGCCCAAATTGTATTCAGAGGAAGCCCAGCTTCTTCATCAGATCACCGATCTGTTGTTCCTGCTGCTCAAGAAATGACCGGAAATCATCGCCCGAGTTGTGGATGTTCACCCAACCGTTGCGTGCACGAACCTCTTCCCATTCCGGGGTGTCGTACATCTTGGCAATCGCGGCCTGGTATGCTGCAAGCTTGTCCTCGGGCAGACCCGGGGCCGCAAAGAAGCCACGCCAGTTCACAAAGGTGGTGTCGATGCCCTGTTCTTTCATGGTCATCGCGTCTGGGGCGGCCTCTACGCGATCTGCCGATGTGACGCCGATGATTTTGACTTCACCTGCATTGGCCAGATCGACGGCTTCAGAGAAACCTGTAGACAGCGCTGCGATCTCACCGGACAGAAGGGCAGCCATGGCTTTGCCACCCGCATCATATGGAATGTACTTCACGCCAAGCGCATCTTTTCCGGCCGCTTCCATCACCATGGCTGCGACCAGGTGGTCCATACCACCAGGAACCGAGCCACCGCCGATGGCCGTGTTGCCCGGGTCGGCGTCGAAGGCTGCCAGCAGATCACTCATAGAGTTGATGGGGCTGTCTTTGCCGACAACAATGGCTGCGTAATCACCGATCGTACCCGACACCAGCGTCAGGTCGCGGAAGTTGTGAGGGAACACGCCAGTCAACGAACGGATCACGATTGGCGTGGAGTTTACCATCAATGTCCCGTGGTTGCTGTCGGCGTTTTCAATCAGATAGCCGATGGCTTTGCCGCCACCACCGCCTGACATGTTTTCATAAGACGCGGTGCCCACAAGACCGGCGTTCGTCAGCGCTTCGCCGGTGCCGCGGGCGGTACCGTCCCAACCACCACCGGCGCCGCCGGGGATCAGAAAGTGGATGCTGTCCACTACCTGGTCTTCAGCCAGAACAGGTCCTGCAAGACCTACTGCAGCTACAGCTGCGATAAGGGCGCGACGGCCCAGTGCGAATGTTGTCATGATGTCCTCCCATTTGACAACGGGCCGCATGGCGGCTCAGATTGGGAAGAACAAAAACACACCAACCTGACATCAACCTGTCACGCGCGAGAATAGTATAAAAGCCCGATGAAATTTCTGCTTGTCGAAGACAATCTAGACCTCGCAAACGCAATCAGTTCCCGCATGAGGTTAGACGGGCATGTGGTTGATAACGCGTCTACATTAGGTGATGCAACTGCCTTCGTTGAAACTCAGGAATACGATCTGATCCTGCTGGATATCATGCTGCCGGATGGGGACGGTCGCGATTTCCTCAAGCGGCATCGCGCGAGCCATTTGGACACGCCGGTGATCGTTTTGACGGCCCGCAGTCAGGTTTCGGATCGAATCGGCTCGCTTGATCTTGGTGCTGACGATTATGTCACCAAACCGTTTGATCATGCCGAGCTGGAAGCGCGCTGCCGCGCAGTTCTGCGTCGCAAATCCGGGAATACGAAGACAACGATAGAAGTCGGCGGCATCGTATTCGATCCCCTGGCTGGCCATCTTACCGTGGGTGACGAGACCGTGTCGCTGCGGAATCGTGAACTGCGCCTGCTGGAATTGTTCATCAGCGCACCTGGTCAGGTTTTTTCGAAACAAAAACTAACCGACCGGCTTTTTTCTTATGATGATGATGTCTCTGATAACGCGATCGAAGTTTATGTGGGCCGCCTGCGCAAGCATCTGGAACCCTCGGACCTGAAGATCACCACGCTTCGTGGGCTGGGATACAGACTTGACCATGCCTCCTGATCCCAATGTGTCAGGATCGCTGCGGAACAGGCTGGTTCTGACACTGATCGGCGGCGCGGCCATACTTGCGTTCCTGCTGTTTGTCGCAGTCCGAAACTATGCTGCGCAGGTCGCGCAACAGGGGCAAGACAACAT
Source organism: Ruegeria sp. AL7 (assembly GCF_056536105.1). Classification (NCBI taxonomy): domain Bacteria; kingdom Pseudomonadati; phylum Pseudomonadota; class Alphaproteobacteria; order Rhodobacterales; family Roseobacteraceae; genus Ruegeria; species Ruegeria sp. AL7. The sequence goes on along the minus strand of NZ_JBQFJF010000002.1, from coordinate 61,622 downwards.
ACTTGGTGCATCAGTGGCCTCAATCCTCGATGCGGCCGCCTTGCGGGAAGGGGTGTTGGAGGTCGATATCCCATATGCCGCCTTCGCGATGCTAAGCACCCCTGCGGACGACCGGATCTTCTATTCTATTTTTCAGGACGGCACGTTTCTTTCCGGATACGAGGATTTTCCACCGACCATTGGACCGCGTGACGGAAAATCGCTTTTCAGTTCCAGTCAGATTCGCGGTGAAACCATTCGTCAGGTCAGCGCCAGCCGGACTTTGGTGGGATTGGATAAGCAAACCGAACTGGTGGTCGCGCTGGGGCAGACACAAGACGCGTTGGCCGAAACTCTGGACCAGATTTCGCGCAATGCGGCGATTCTGGGCGTAGGGTTCTTTGCCCTTGCTGCCGCTCTTTCCTTCTGGGCGACGTCCTCGACCATCGGGCAGTTGAATAGATTGACAACCTCTGTCACCCGCCGTGGGCCGCAGGATCTGAGCCCGTTCAAAAAGCCGGTACCCCGCGAAATGGCCCCCTTGGTTGCTTCACTGAACTCATTGATGGGTCGGCTTGATCAGTCACTCAGCCAGTCAGAAGACTTTATTGCCGAGGCGGCCCACCGTGTTCGCACCCCTCTTGCGACGGTCAGGTCCTATGCTGACGCCACTTTACAAAGGGTTGAAAAAGAAGAAAACCGCGAGGCGCTGCGCTCGATGGTGCGTGCCATTGACGAAAGCTCTCGTGCAGCAGGACAGCTGTTGGATCATGCGATGATCACGTTCCGGGCTGACCATCTTGAGCGGGAAGACATTGACCTGAACGCTTTGGTCAGTGACCTTGTGCAACGCCTGACACCAATTGCCGAGATGAAGGACTTGTCGTTGTCGCTTTGTGGCGACCCACAGGTCATGTATTCAGGTGACCCCATCCTCATTCAAAACGCCGTGCGCAACATGATTGACAACGCACTTAAATATGCTCCGGCCGACAGTTCTGTTCGCATCGAAGTCACGTCGGAGCCATGGGCTCAAATCCGGGTAAAAGACCGTGGCCCGGGGTTTCCCTTAAACGAAATTGACACTCTCACGCGTCGGTTTGAACGGGGTAAGAACGCAAGTGGTACCATTGGGTCCGGTTTGGGCCTGACCATCGCGCAGGACGTTGCAACAGCGCATGGTGGAGCGCTTGCCTTGTCCAACAGACAGGGAGGCGGCGCATGCGTTACATTATCGCTTTAGTCTTCCTTTGGTTTCCCGCTGTCACACAGGCGCAAGTCTGGGAGGATCGGCAAGTATTCAACGCCGAAGCAGACGAGGCACATATTCGGGTCATCTCAAGCACCGATACGTTTTTGTTTGAGCCTATGATTTCCAGCTTTATCAAGGAAAACCCTGACATTTCTGTCGAGTATTTGGTGACGGGTACTGCCGACATCGATCGGATCGTGCGCACCGCACCGGAAGATTTCGATATTGTCATTTCCAGCGCCATGGACCTGCAACTGAAACTGGCCAATGACGGTTATGGACGCGTGATTGATGACATATCGCTGCCATCCTGGGCGCAGTGGCATCGCAGTCTTTTCGCCTTCACGTTCGAGCCCGCGACCATCGTGATCAACCGTGCCGCCTTTTCCGGCGCGCCTGTCCCAGAGACTCGACAGCAACTGATTGAAGCTCTTCGAATGCGACCGGACAGCTTTCGGGGCCGGGTGGGAACTTATGACATCCGTCAGTCCGGTCTAGGGTATCTGTTTGCGACGCAGGATGCCCGTGCGTCAGAAACGTTCTGGCGCCTGATGGAAGTCATGGGCGGGTTGGATGTGCGTCTGTACTGCTGTTCCGGCGACATGATTGATGATCTTGTTAAAGGTGAGATCGCCGTAGCCTATAATGTACTTGGCAGCTATGCGGATGCGCGCGCCGGGCACAAGGATACGCTTGAGGTTATCCTGCCGTCGGATTTTCAGACGACCATGATGCGCACGGTGATGGTTCTTGAAGGTACACCCGTACCCGAATTTGCCGCGTCTTTTGTTCGTCACCTTGTATCAAAGCAATCCACGCAGTCAGGTGGGGGCCACACCCTCCCGCCTTTGGCACCTTTTGACACGGACGAAGAACGTGAAACGATTGGGCTTGATCCAGCGCTGATGACGTTTTTGGACAGATTAAAACGCCGCCGTTTTCTGGCCGAATGGGAAAGCGCAGTTATCCAGAGATAGCCCTGCCGTCATTCCCTAAATGCACGATTGAAGTAATCGGCCATCGGCTTGACCAGATAGGACAACGGGGTGCGTTCATCGGTTTTGATCAGTGTCTCAACAGGCATACCCGGCAAAAGCTCCTGACCGTTGAGACGGTCCAGCTCGCCATCATTCATAACCACTTCGGCGCGATAGAATGTAAAGCCGGACTTTTCATCCGTGAATGTATCGGCTGACACGTTTTTGACCTGCCCGTCCAATTCAGGCGTTTCACGCTGATTGAAGGCCGGAAACCGCAGGGCGACAGGTTGACCCACATGCAGCTGATCCACATGGATCGCGTCAACGCGCGCGGCGACAAGCAATGGCGTATCCTGTGGAACAACATACATCATGGGTTCACCCGGCTGAACGACAGACTGAAGGGCAAAGACCTGACTTCCATATACTGTTCCGCTGACCGGTGCGCGGATGTCCAATCGTGTCAGCCGCTCGGACAGGGACAGTCGGCGTTCCGATAGTTCAGCAACTTGCGCCTGTACGTCCCGCAACGTGGTAATTGCCTCTTCCCGGCGGGTTGCAGACAGTTCAACGATCTGGATCTCGGTTGATGCGATCTGCCCTTTGAGGCGGGCGACAGCAGCTTCCAGTCGGCCTATTTCACCTGTCAGGCTGGCTTCTTCCCGTTGCAGGGCCAGTACACGACTGGTTTGCGTCAATCCTCGTTTCAACAGGCTTTGCTGGTCTTCCAGCTCATCCTCGATCAATTCAACCTGACGGCGCAGCGAAACGAGTTGGGCCTGCGTGCCTTCAATCTCGCTCTCGATCTGAACCAGCTGCTTGTTCAGCTGTTCTTGCTGTTTGGATAGGGTTTCCACCCGGGCGTCGAACAGGTTTTGCTGACCTTCGATCAGGTCCAGATCAATGCTGTATTCCGTCTGAACCTCGTGCAACTGCGCCGCCAACTCTTGCGACGAAAGCCCGTCGCGTTCGGCCTGAAGCCTGACACGCCGTGTCAGAAGCTCAAAAAGCTGCGCTTCCACAATCGTCTGTTCGGACGATAGGAAAGTATCATCCAGCCGCAACAGCATCTCGCCCGAGGCGACCACATCACCATCGCGTACAAATATTTCGCCAACAACGCCGCCATCGGGGTGTTCTACCACCTGACGGTTGCTTTGTACCTCGATCACGCCTGAGGATACGATCGCACCTGCGAGGCGCGTCTTCACTGCCCAAAGACCCAATCCGCCAACCAAAATGGCAAGTGCGGCGAATCCCACCAGGGCGGGAATTCTCATACTCCAGGCCTGCGCCTGCTTCTTGGTCGTCTTTTTTGCCATTATTCACCTACGGGGCTAAGCTTGCGCTTAATCGCGCCCGCGTTCTGCACCATTGCGCTGAGAACCTCGTCACGACTGCCGAACCTGACCACTTGTCCTTTTTCGACAACGGCCAGATCGTCACATTCCGAAATGGCCTGCGGGCGGTGTGTCATGATGATGGCGGCTTTGCCTGCCGCCTTGAGCCCCCTCACGGCCGCGTTCAAGGCTTCGGTGCCATCCGCGTCCAGTGCCGAGTTTGGTTCGTCGAGAATAAGCAGAACAGGGTCGCCATAGAGGGCGCGGGCCAGAGCGATGCGCTGTTTCTGCCCGCCTGACAACTGACTGTCATTGCCTTCAAGGAAGGTACCATAACCTTTCTCCAAAGACAGGATCAGGTCGTGCGCATTGGCTTTCTTGGCTGCGGCCACCACCGCTTCGGAATCCGGGTTTTCTGACATCCGGGCGATGTTCTCGGCCACGGTCCCGTTAAACAGGGTAACCTGCTGCGGCAAATATCCGATATGGCTGCCCAGATCGTTGGAGTCATATTGATCCAGAGTGGCACCACCAAGTCGAATTTCACCGGCTGCCGGATTCCAAAGCCCCAGCAACGCCTTGGCCAGTGTCGTCTTTCCCGATCCGCTTTTGCCGATGACACCCAGCGCCTTGCCCGGTTGCAGCTTCAGATTCACGTTCCGCAACGTTGGCGTTGTTGCCCCGGGGGGAATGACAGTCAGCGATTTGGCTTCCAACTGCGCTTTCGGGATGGGCAAGCGAATCCGCTGCTCTTCGGGAGGGGTCTGATCCAAAAACCGGCTTAGGGAAGTCCAGGCCGTTCGCGCACGTTCGATCATGCCCCATTGGCCGACCGCTTGTTCGACCGGGGCGAGGGCCCGACCCAAAAGGATTGAACCCGCGATCATCGCGCCCGGTGTCATTTCGTTTTGCAAAACCAGCCACGCGCCCAAGGCAAGCATTGCAGATTGAAGAAACAGTCGTAACGACTTGGTCAAAGACGTAAAACTGCCTGTCCAGTCGCTGGCCGAAATGGTTTGGCGCAAGGCATTCGAACGCTGGTCCAACCACCGCTTTGTCACGTCCGCCTGCATACCCTGTGAGCGCACAACCTCTGCCGCTTGTCTCGCATGTTCCGCAAAGGCGTTTGCCCGCGCTGCTGCAGTTTGTGCTTCAGCGACTTTTCTGCTGGTCAGAGCCTGATTGAGCAGTGCAATCACGACAAGCAGAACACCGCTTGCCACGGCCAGCCAGCCCAGCAAGGGATGAAACAGGAAAATCGCACCCAGAAAAACAGGCGTCCATGGAATATCCATCACCGCCAGCAGAACGGGGGATGAGCACAGGTTTCGAATGGATTCCAAATCACGCAAGGCCGTTGCCGGGGCAGATCGTATTTGCGGCAAAAGTGAACGCCGCAGCGTTGCTTCGAAGACGCGCTCATCCAACTGTGACTGGAACCGTGCGCCGAACCGGGCCACGATGCGTCCGCGGGCAAAATCCAGCATCGCCATCAGCGCATAAAGCAACGCCACCAACAAAAACAGCGCTGTCAGTGTTTCCACTGCACGCGAGCCCAATACCCGGTCATACACCTGCAACATGAACAATGGGCCAGTCAGCATAAGCAGGTTCACAAAAATGCTGAACAAGAACGCCAAAGCAAGGAACGCGATCCCCTGATTGCGCACATTGCGCAGTTCATGCCGGGGGGCCGCAGATACGCGGTGTTCAGGTTTCAATGTTTTAAATCCATATTATCCGGAGATGCGCCCCCGCATTTAAAAAGTTAGATCAGCCTTGCCAAGTTTGCACATCTTTTTTTGGGCAAGAAACCGCGGGTCCCTAGCGTAAAGAAGCACTATTCAGCCGTAGCTGACAAAAATCTAACGGCAATTACAGGCGCCGCTGGGCAGGCGTTTCAGGATTACGGCAAATCGGGCGGAATACAGCAAATATACGGACGCGCGAAGACCGCAGCCCGCCAACAAGCCGCAGGCGATTAAGGTTGCATTGATCCCGCCGCGAAATGACCGAGACCGGATTTTTCGACTTCAACTGTAAGGATGACAAGCTTTTTTTAATGTCGGACATTATTGTTTATTTTGTCCTACATTAAATGTAAAAGTGAATGAAATACGAATCGGAGAAGCCGCGCGTGGTCAAAAGAACGCCCCCAAAGGAAAAAGCTGAGAGTGTCGGCAACACCTTGAAGGTGCTACCGGCTGGCAGCAGCGGCCGGGACGTTCTGGAGGCTCTCTCTGGAATGATCGAACTGGAAGGATTGAAGGTAGGCGATCGCCTGCCGCCAGAGATCGAAATCGCAAATCAGCTTGGGATCGGACGGGCGAAGGTTCGCGAGGCCCTGACAAGTTGGCAGAACATGGGCATCGTTGTACGGAACAAGAAAGCCGGGACGCGATTGGCGGCCGAGGTATCTGCCAATACGATCCATCTCCCACTCACGCTGAAGCTCGAAGCCGAAAGCCTTTTGCGAACACACGCTGTGCGCCGGCCACTGGAAATCGAGGCAGCAAGGTTGGCAGCACTGAATTGCTCAGACGCGCAGCGGCTTTTGATTTCGGCCCGCGTTGCGGAACTCATAGCTGTGCATTCTGCAGGTGAGGATTGGCGGCCGGCCGATTACCGGTTTCACGCGGCACTGCATGAAGCGTGCGGAAATCCACTTTTCGGGCAGTTGATCCGGCAAATTCAAAAAGCTTTTCACGAAGTATATGACACGCCCTTCGGTCAACCACACTTGGGTCAGGCCTCAATTCCAATACATGCGCCGCTGGCCGAAGCAGTTGTCTCCGGCCGTGCAGACGAAGCCGCAAGTATTATCGGCGCGATCATGGACATGGTCGAAGCAGAAGTCCTAGAAATCATGGAAAGCCAGAATGTCTGACTACGAAGACCTTTCGACACGTCTTGCAGCAACCTTCCCGGATGCGGCTGGTTCGGTCACGCCGCCGATCGTTCAAACCTCACTGTTCACTTTCGACAACTACCAAAGTTTTGAAGACCGGATGGCCGGAAGATCAGAAACGGCCATCTACACGCGCGTGGAAAACCCGACCGTCGCCGCGTTTGAAACGCTTATGGCTGAAGCCGAGCAAGGTCAGGCAGCCGTTGCATTTGCTTCCGGGATGGCGGCCATTTCCTCTACGCTGCTGGCATTTGTCAAACCCGGTGACCGGATTGCCTGCGTCAAACATGTCTATCCGGATTCATTCCGGTTCATGGAGCGCATCCTGCGCCCGTTCGGGGTGCATATCGACTACCATGCGCCGGAGCGTTTCGAGAACGACCCCGATCTGCTTGCCGATGTAACGGTTGCCTATCTGGAGAGCCCCGGATCGATCGTTTTTGAGGCGATGGATCTGCGTCGCGTCGCAGAGCATGCCAGACGCCACAATGTGTTGACGATGATCGATAATTCATGGGCAAGCCCGGTGTTCCAACGCCCCCTCTCATTGGGCATCGACATCGTCATCCACTCGGCCTCGAAATACATTTCGGGGCACTCGGACACGGTTGCGGGCGTGGTGGTTGCCTCCCGGGACCATATCGCCCGCATCCGTGATCTGACACTTCCTTTGCTTGGCGCCAAACTGGCACCTTTTGAGGCCTTCCTGCTGACGCGCGGCCTGCGCACGCTGAACGCACGCATGATGCAGCATCAAGCAACGGCCAACACGTTTGTTGATCGCCTGGCCACTGTTCCGCAGGTCAGGCGGGTCAACTCACCCGGTGCCAACGACGTGCCCGGGTTGACCGGGCGGTCCGGTCTTATGTCGGTTGAGTTTGATGACAGTGTCGACATCGCAAAACTTTCTGATGCCTTGAACCTATTTCGCCTCGGTGTGAGCTGGGGTGGCTTCGAAAGTCTGATCCTGCCTGCGCGCGTCGGGCTTGCTCAGGCTGGCGAACAGAACTCAATGCATAAATTTGGGGTCTCACCCAATCTTGTGCGCCTGAGTTTGGGGCTCGAGTCGGCGGAAGATCTATGGGCCGATTTTGCTTCGGCTCTCGCCGAAAGCACGGCTTAGAACTGTTCGCTCAATAAAATCAACAGGAGGAAAACATGAAAAAACTACTAGCTGGAATGACGGCTGCGGCCGTGTTCATGGGTTCGGCGTCTTATGCCGAGACCACACTGAAACTGGTCGAGGTTATTACAAGCCCCGAGCGTACAGAGGTGCTTCAGGGACTGGTTGATGAATTCGAAGCCAATAACCCCGACGTCACTGTCGAGATTGTATCGCTACCTTGGGGTAACGCGTTCGAAAAGCTGGCAACAATGGTGGCAGGAGGCGACATCCCGGATGTGGTTGAAATGCCCGACACCTGGCAGGCCCTCTATGCCGGGTCCGATCAGCTGGTCAGTCTCAAGGATCATGTCGCCGGATGGGAACACGGGGCTTCTCTGACTGACAAGACAGTCGCCATGGGCAGCCAGGCGGGTGACCTTTATATGATCCCGTACGGCTTCTACCTGCGGGCGATGTTCTACAACAAGAAACTGCTGGCCGAAGCGGGTATCGACGCTCCCCCGACTACGATGGAGGAGTTCAAGGCAGCCTCGGCCGCGGTGTCCGAGCTTGAGGGCAAGTATGGATACTGTTTGCGCGGTGGTCCCGGTGGAACAAATGGCTGGATCATGTTCGCGGCGGCCATGAACGGCACCAACGAGTTCTTCACAGAAGACGGTGTCAGCCGCATCAACGAGCCCGGCTCGGTCGAAGGTATCCAGTTCATGATCGATATGTATCAGAACGGGTATGCGCCCAAGGATGCCGTCAGTTGGGGCTTTAACGAGATCGTGGCCGGCTTCTATTCCGGCACCTGTGCATTCCTCGATCAGGACCCGGACGCACTGATCGCTATTGCCGAGCGGATGCCTGCCGAAGATTTCGCGGTCATTCCGATGCCTGTTGGGCCTTCGGGCAAAGCTTTCCCGACCATTGGGTTCGCAGGCTGGTCGATCTTCAATGCGACTGAACATGAAGACGAAGCCTTTGATCTGGTTGCGGCCTTGTCGACGCCCGAAGCCAACGCCACGTGGGCAAAACGCGTTGGCGTCATTCCGATCCACAAAGGCGCTGATCAGGATCCTCATTTCCAGACCGAGCAATTCAAAGGCTGGTTTGAGGAACTGAACGGCGAGCAATATGTGCCGACAACAATGCCAACCAACCTGGAGCAGTGGGGCTATTTTGGCAGCACACTTCTGCTGGAAACCAGTCAGGAAGCCCTGTTGGGACAGCGCAGTGCGCAGGACGTCGCGGACGAGTGGGCAGAGTTCCTCACCGACGAGCATGCCAAGTGGAAGGCAAAACAGTGATTTCGCGCATTCAGAAAACTGTCAGGCCCGGGGAAACCCGGGCACGACGCTCGCTCTACCTGCAATACATGGTCGAGCCTTTTTTCTATTTGTCGCCCGCAATTCTTTTGATCGGTGCGGTGATCATGGTTCCGCTAATCATCGGAATCTCATATTCGTTCCAATCCATTGAGCTGTTAAAGCCTTTTGCGTCTGGTTGGATCGGGTTTGAAAACTACGTTGACCTGTGGCGAGACCGCAAGTTCTGGATCGCGATGGAGAACACGCTGTTCTGGACCTTTTGGTCGATAACGTTCCAGTTTCTGCTTGGCCTTGGCCTTGCCATGCTTTTGAATACGCAGTTCTATGGAAAGAAACTTTTTCAGGCGCTTGTTTTCCTACCCTGGGCTGTCCCGACCTTCCTTTCCGCGCTGACATGGGCGTGGCTTTTTAACCCTGTCATCGGCCCGCTACCGCATTGGCTGGCCGCCCTTGGCATTCTGTCAGAGCCCTACAATATCCTTGGCGATCCTAAGCTTGCAATATGGGGCCCGATCACTGCAAATATCTGGTTCGGCGTACCGTTCTTTGCGATCACACTGCTGGCGGCTTTGCAATCGATACCCGGTGAGCTTTATGAGGCCGCAGAAGTCGATGGCGCGACCCCCTGGCAGACCTTCACCAAGATCACGTTGCCGTTCCTTGCTCCGATGATCGCGATCACCGTGATGCTGAGGACGATCTGGATCGCCAATTTCGCCGACCTGATCTATGTGATGACCGGCGGCGGGCCTGCCAATTCGACGCAAATCCTGTCGACCTACATATTCACCACCGCTTTTCGCAAATTGGACTTCGGCTACGCGTCAACCATTGCTGTGGCGCTGTTGCTGATCCTTCTGATTTACGCCGTTATCCTGCTCTGGCTTCGCAAGAAGCTGGTCAAGATTTGAGGAGTTGACCATGTCAGCTGTCAGGAAACCCAACCCCCTGCTGGTTGTGGGTAAATACGCGGCACTTGCGTTCTATCTGATCTTTGCGTTGTTCCCGCTTTATTGGTTGCTCAAGATCGGGTTGACGCCGGACGCACTGATCTTTTCAGAGGGCACCCGCCTGTTTCCAAGCGAGGTGACCTTTTCAAACTTCAAAACGGTTATCTTTCAGACCGATTTTGTGGCCTATTTCCGGAACTCTCTTGTGGTGTCGCTGGGCGCGGCGTTCTTTACGACCTTGTTCGCGGCTGGGGCGGGTTATGCCTTTTCCCGCTTCGTTTTTGCGGGCAAACGCATCATCATCGCCTTGATGCTAGTCACCCAGATGTTCCCCCTGCTGATGATCATCGCACCCATCTACAAGATCATCGCGGACCTGGGGCTGCTGAATTCGCTGACAAGCCTTATCGTGGTCTACACTGCGTTCAACATCCCCTTTGCAACATTCCTGATGCAGTCATTTTTTGATGGCATACCCAAAGATCTGGAAGATGCGGCGATGATGGATGGCTGTACACGGTTTCAGGCGCTGCGCAAAGTGGTGTTCCCGCTGACATTGCCCGGGTTAGGGGCGACGCTTGGGTTTGTCTTTACTGCCGCGTGGTCCGAGCTCTTGTTTGCGTTGATGCTGATCTCGAAGAACGACGCGATGACATTCCCGGTTGGCTTGTTGACATTTGTTTCCAAATTCTCGGTCGATTGGGGGCAAATGATGGCGGCTGGCGTGCTGGCTCTGATCCCAAGTTGCCTCTTTTTCATCTTCATTCAACGCTATCTCGTGCAGGGCCTCACGTCCGGCGCGGTCAAAGGATAGGAGGCCAGATCATGGCACGTATCGAACTTCGTGATGTTGCAAAACGCTATGGATCCGTCGAGGTCCTGCGCAACATCAATCTTGAAATTCAGGATGGTGAGTTCATCGTTCTGGTCGGCCCGTCAGGCTGCGGCAAATCCACTTTGCTGCGCATGGTTGCTGGTCTTGAACCGATATCAAGCGGCGACTTTCTGATCGATGGCGAGCGTATGAACGATGTGAGGCCAAGGGACCGGGACATCGCGATGGTGTTCCAATCCTACGCTCTCTATCCGCATATGGATGTCGCTCGGAACATGGGTTTCTCGATGGAAATCCGCAAAGCTCCGGTGGCTGAACGCATATCAAAGGTCGCCCAGGCGGCAGAGACGCTGGGATTGACCAAATTGACGGATCGCTTGCCCAAGGCCCTTTCAGGTGGTCAACGTCAGCGGGTTGCTATGGGGCGGGCCATCATCCGAGACCCGCGCGCATTTCTGTTTGACGAGCCATTGTCAAACCTTGACGCCGCTTTGCGTGTCGAGATGCGGCTGGAGATTGCGCGGCTGCATCAAAAGCTCAGCGCGACCATGATCTACGTGACCCATGATCAGGTCGAAGCGTTGACGCTGGCAGATCGGATCGTTGTTCTGAACGCAGGCGACATCCAGCAAGTCGGCAGCCCGCTTGAGCTTTATGAAAGACCGGCCAACAAGTTTGTTGCGCAGTTTATCGGCTCACCCACCATGAATGTTGTGCCTGTATTGGGAACTGAAACTGGTGTGAATGTCGGGAATGGAGTTGAAATTAAAATTCTCGATCAACCCCTTGCCGCTGAGGCCAAAGAACTGGGTGTAAGGCCGGAACACATCGATGTTGTGGAAAACGGTGCCGGTGATCTGTCCGCCGTTGCGGATGTTGTTGAACATCTGGGGTCGGACACGAACATCTACGTCAATGCTGAGGGGATCGGCCCCATGATGGTGCGCAAGCATGGCAATATCCCCGTGAAATCCGGGGATCGCCTCGGTTTGCGCATTCAAGCACAGAATGCACATCTGTTTGCCTCGGATGGTACAGCGTTGCTACGTGCTTGCTGAGATGATGGGCAATTTGGAAGATCGGGCCAAGTCGCGCACGACAGGACTCCATCCGCGGGATATTTAGATGAACGACAATCAGTTATTGCTTCCGGGGTCACAGTCCGAGACCGGGTTTTGGATTGAAACGCCAAGACACCGCGATTGGTTGATGAACCAGGCCAAGCGGCAACTTACGTTCTTCAGCGCAAGTTGCCGGGATGAGCCCGGGTTCTATATACTTGGTCACGATGGTCGCCCGCTGCTCGGCAAGCTGCAGGAGCTGCACACGACAACCCGGTTGATTCATTCTTATGCATTAGGACATCTATCTGGTTTTCAAGGTGCTGAACGGATCATCGATCACGGTATGGCATATCTTGAAAGCCATCACCGAGATCGCGACCACGGCGGATATCTTTGGGCGCTGGAAGGGGATCAGATCAAGGATGACCGCAAGCTTGCTTATGGGCACGTCTTTGTCCTTCTTGCCTCGGCAAGTGCGAAAATGGCGGGTCACCCGGATGCAGACAAACTAATGACAGATGTCCGAAATGTTCTGGAAAAACACTTCTGGGACGAAGAAGCGGGCCTGTTTCGCGATGAATGGAACAGGGATTGGACGCCGTTTTCCGCATATCGTGGAATGAATGCCAATATGCACGGCGTTGAGGCGATGCTGGCTGCCTTTGAGGCAACAGGGGACGAAACCTACCTGTCCCGCGCCGGTCGCATTCTGGACTTTTTCATTGGCAAAATTGCACCCGGTGAAAACTGGCGGCTTCCCGAACACTATTCGTCTGATTGGCAAATTAACCGAGATTATGCGGGCGATCCGATGTTCAGGCCTTCCGGAACAACGCCGGGGCATTCGTTCGAATTGGGTCGGCTTCAGCTTCAGCATTGGGATTTGTCAGGCCGAACGAGCCCTAATACTCCGAACACGGCGCGCCACCTGATTGCGCAGGCTTTGAAAGATGCGTGGCTGCCTGATGGCGGGTTGGCCTACACACTTGATTTTGATGGCCGCGTTGCCAACGCTTCGCGGTTCTGGTGGCCCATCACCGAAGCCATCGGGGCGGTTGCCGCTCTGATCGTGCTTGACAGAAGGCCAGAAGACGAGGAGTGGTACAGAAAGCTCTGGACCTATGCGAATGAAACATTTGTCGATCATCAGCATGGCGGCTGGTATCCAGCAGTAGATGGGGCAGGGGCTGTTGTGACATCCATCTTTGACGGCAAGCCGGACATCTATCACTCGTTGCAAGCCTGTCTGTTTCCACTGTCACAACGTCTATCGAGGTTGATGCCGCTTTAGGTTTGGAAAATCCGCAGTTGCGGCTTGTTTTACCCGAGTCAGAATCCGGTGCAGGATCTTGTCGAATACCCGCAGACTACAAATCGTAGCCTGCGGCGGTGTCCGAAAGTCCCGGGCGCGCTCGGTTGCCCTTGCATTCCAGCGCTATGCATTCCAAACAACCTCGAACTCCTCGCGAAACGCAAAGCGTTTCAGGTGGTCCTCTATAACACCCATCCAAAAGTTCAAATCCTCACGTGGGCCGACTGAAGCAACTATTTCCAGCCCTTCGTCCGTCGCTTTCATCGCAACCGCGCGCCGGTTTTCAAACGAAACGTTTCCTTCAGTTGCGCCAAATTCGACTTGCCCTTTGTGGGACCAGTGCTTGCATAACTGCTGAAGATACTTGCTGGCCATTTCTGTTCGCGCATTTCCAGACGCGCACTGGTCTGGCAACATTTCCAACGCAGTTTCGGCCGCCCCGCGCATAGACTTGGCAAAAAGTGTTACGTCGATATTCGTGGCCAGGAACGTAACCCCAAGATCCAGACACTTGCGCTGCATCACGGGGTCCAACGTTAGGATGCCCGCTGCCTTGCCCGCTGCCACGATCCTTGACAACGCGTCCAAAACCGCTTCGACCACGTCGGGGTGGCCAGCATTGCCGATGTGCCCCATATCCGCGGCCAAATCTGACGGACCGATAAATACGCCGTCGACATCTGTCGTCAGAATGTCATCCAGTGCATCCAGGCCAAGGCGGTTTTCCACCTGAACCAACAGGCAAATCTGGTCGCCTGCCGTTGTCAGGTAATCCGGGATCGCCGCGAAACGCGAAGCACGCGCCAGAGCAGACCCAACGCCTCGAACTCCATGTGGTGGATATTGCACCGCGCGCACCAATTCCCGCGCTTGATCGCCGCTTTCAACCATTGGCACCAATATGCTTTGGACGCCAGCATCGAGATATTGCTTGATCATCCAGGTCTCGCCAATTGGCAGGCGCGCTACCGGTTGGCTACCTGTGCCTTCGATGACCCTCACTTGCTCAAGGATAGACCGCAGATCGTTCGGGGCATGTTCCCCGTCAACAAGCAGCCAGTCAAATCTGGATGTGGCGGCGATTTCGGCGGCATATGCATTGGCCATCCCAATCCAACATCCGATCTGGGGTTTTCCGGCTTTCAGTGCGGCCTTGAAGGGGTTTGTTGGCGCGGGCATTAAGGTGCTCCTTCAATCAAATTTGATATCGACCGAGCCGAAGGGTCCGAAATCGGCGTGAATTTCTGTGCTTGGCGGGCATTCGACGGGGCGAATGAAGCTGCCCGACAGGATCACTTGTCCGGGTTCAATACTTTGTCCGTATTGCGCCATGCGCCGGGCCAGCCAGACAACACTTTCAACAGGATCATTCAATACGCCGGCCCCAAGGCCGGTTTCCTCAATCTCACCGTTGCGGAAGGTCAAGGCACCAACCCAGCGCAGGTCGAATTCGTCAATCGCGTGGCGCTCTGTACCCAGCACAATCCCTGCATTGGCGGCATTGTCGCTGATCGTGTCAAAGACGGTTCTGGCCTTGCCGGTCTCGGGGTCCTGACGCTGAATACGTGTGTCCAGAATTTCAATCGCCGGTGAGACGTAGTCCGTGGCGGATACGATGTCGTCGCGGCTGACATTCTCGCCACCGACGGCGGATTTCATGATAAAGGCGATTTCAGCCTCGATCCGGGGCTGGATGAACCGGCCCGCAGGGACCATACCACCGTTTTCAAACGCCATATCATCAAACAGGATGCCGCTGTCGGGAATATCGATGTTCAGCGCATATTGCATCGCTTTCGATGTCAGACCGATTTTCCACCCGATGACCTTGCGCCCCTCGGCCAGCTTCTGGCGATAGATGGCGTTCTGCACCTCATAAGCGTCGTCCATACCCATCTGGGGGTGGCGCAGGCTCAGCAGACCGATCTGGTCGCCGGTGCGTTCGGCCTGAAGCAGGTCGGCTGCTGCGCGGGCATGCTCTTCGGGTGTCATGCCTTCTCATCCTCGACTGTGTTGCGCAGGGTGCCGATACCTCCGACAGAAACCTCGACCACGTCACCCGGTGCAAGATATTTTGGCGGGTCAAAGCGCGCGCCCGCACCGGTGGGGGTGCCGGTTACGATAAGGTCACCCGGCTTCAGGGTCATGAAGGTCGAGATATACTCGATCTCGCGCCGGATCGGGAACATCATGCGGTCGAGGGTGTCGTCCTGACGCAACTCACCATTGACGCGGGTTTGAATGCGGGCGTCATCCAATTGCGCCGGGTCGATGAAGGGCACCAGCCAAGGGCCGATCGACCCTGAATTATCCCAGTTCTTGCCCTGAGTTACGTTGAACTTGGCATGGCGCACCCAATCGCGGATCGTGCCTTCGTTGCACAGCGTCAACGCGGCGATGTGCTCATAGGCTT
This sequence comes from Ruegeria sp. AL7, assembly GCF_056536105.1. Classification (NCBI taxonomy): domain Bacteria; kingdom Pseudomonadati; phylum Pseudomonadota; class Alphaproteobacteria; order Rhodobacterales; family Roseobacteraceae; genus Ruegeria; species Ruegeria sp. AL7. The sequence continues at coordinate 46,150 of NZ_JBQFJF010000002.1, read as the reverse complement.
CGTCCTGCGATATCCGGCGACCCGCCTTGCCGATTACAATGGCCACTTCGCCCTCGTAGTCCAGCGTGTGGTTTTCCGGCGGACGGATCAGCGGGCGGTTGTGGCCGGTAAAACCGCTGGCAAAGCGGGGGAACAGCGACATATATTCCGGTTGCGCGCTGCCATCCTTGTATTCCGCATTTCTGTCCGGAAAGTTCACGCCGACGCACAGAATGCGACGTGCATCCGGCATCACCATTTCATAGGTGAAATCGGAATGGGTCACAGGCTTACCCTCGGCCGCCGCAGCCAACCGGCTAAACTCACCCGCAGCGATGACCTCATACAGGCTGGAAAACTCGGGGAAATCACCGTTCAGGGCAATCGCACCATCATCGGTAATCGCGCCAAAAAAGGTATCCCCTTCGGTGGTAAAAGTAGCAAAGCGCATTAAGCCTCCTCGGCGGTGTCGATGCCGCCCATGCACAGGTATTTGAGTTCCATGAAGTCATCCAGCCCATGGCGCGAGCCTTCACGGCCCAGACCAGACATCTTAACCCCGCCAAACGGAGCTTCCGCAGTCGAGATCAGGCCGGTGTTGATTCCGACCATGCCATATTCCAGCTTCTCGGAAACTCGCCAAACGCGAGCCAGGTCGCGGGAATAGAAATATGAGGCAAGGCCGAACTCGGTGTTATTTGCCGCAGCGACGACTTCGCTTTCGGTGTTGAACTTAAAAAGGGGTGCGACCGGGCCAAACGTCTCTTCGGTCGCGACCGCCATCTCCGAAGTAACACCGGTCAAAATGGTTGGCTCAAAGAATGTGCCACCCAGATCGTGCGACTTGCCGCCCAGAGTGACTTCGGCACCTTTCGAGGTCGCATCAGCGATGTGCTCAGCAACCTTGTCGACTGCCGCCTGATCGATCAGCGGACCAAATATGATACCTTCGTCAAAGCCATTACCAGTGGGCAAAGTCGCTACTTTGTCGCGCAGCTTGGCGGCAAAGGAATCGTAGACACCGGCCTGCACGTAAATGCGGTTGGCACAAACGCAGGTCTGACCATTATTTCGAAACTTGGCGATCACCGCTCCTTCCACAGCAGCGTCCAGATCAGCATCATCGAAAACAATGAAGGGCGCATTGCCACCCAGCTCCAACCCCAGTTTTTTGATCGTTGGTGCGCATTGCGCATATAGAAGCGTTCCGATCTCGGTCGAACCGGTAAAGGTCAGTTTCTGTACTGTCGGGTTCCCGGTCATCTCGCCGCCAATGCCACGGGCTGAGCCGGTGACGACCGAGAACAGCCCCGCAGGCAGGCCCGCTCTTTCGGCCAGAACCGCCAACGCGATAGCTGAGAATGGAGTCTGGCTGGCCGGTTTCAGAACCATGGAGCAGCCCGCCGCCAGAGCAGGGCCAGCCTTGCGCGTGATCATAGCGTTTGGGAAATTCCACGGCGTAATCGCGGCTACAACCCCGATGGGTTGTTTGATCGTCAGGATGCGTTTGTCTGGCGCGTGGCCTGGGGTGACATCACCATAGGCGCGGCGGGCCTCTTCTGCGAACCACTCAATGAAGCTGGCACCATAGGCGATCTCACCTTTGGCTTCGGCCAGTGGCTTGCCCTGCTCAGCTGTCAGGATGGCACCCAGATCGTCCTGGTTCTCCATCATCAGTTCGTACCAGCGACGCAGAATTTGACTACGCGTTTTGGCGGTGCGTTTAGCCCACCCGTGGCGCGCGGTCTCGGCGGCAGCAATAGCTTCGGCGGTTTCGGCGGCGCCCAGATTGGGAACATGACCAATAACTTCACCGGTGGCAGGGTTGGTGACGGCAAGGCCGTTGGCCGGGTCAGCTTCAATCCAGCGTGTACCTACAAGGGCAGCCTCTCGCAGCAAACCGGGGTCTTTCAAAGGAAACATTTGGGGACCTGCATCAGTTCGAATTAGATAGATCAACGGCTTGCCCCGCCAAAAGGCACCAGGGGCAAGCAATCGGTATGGGAACCGCGACCCTCAGACCGGGAATATGACGTTAGTCTGACCGGTGCCCGAGGACGGGAAATACTCGGTCACAACCTCGCATTTCTTGTCGTAAGCGTCCCAGCCGAGTGCGCCGTATAGCATCGCGGTATCATGCATCGAACCTTCACCGCAGCAGAAGTTGGCATAGTCACCCAGCATCTTGAGGAACGTAGCGTGATCGCCGTTATTCCACATTTCCAGCACGTGCAGATCCATCTGGCGATTGAATTCTGAGCTGATTGTGAAAGTGCCGTTATTGGCGGCATAGTCCTTGTTGGCCCAGATCTTGTGCGACAGCGAACCCGACGCAACCAGCAGCACCTTTTCGTCGCTGGCCTCGACTGCTTCGCGGATTGCCTCGCCGACGATACGGCTCTCGTCATGAGCGTGCACGGTGCACCACGCACCGATCGACACCACTTTCATTTCGTGTTCACGGCTCATGAACCGCATCGGCACCAGCGTGCCGTATTCCACCTCAAGGCTGTCCAGGTGATGGGCCAACGTATAAGCACCCTTTTCGGTCGCAATCCGCGCAATCGCATCACCCAATTCGGGGTTGCCCTCATATTTATAGGGCAGGTCCTGAATGAACTGCGGGAATTCATTCGACGTGAATAGACCCTCAAAATGGTCGTTGGCGTTTATGTGAAAGCCCGCGTTCAACACCCAATGCGTATCACAGATGACAACCGTTGTTGCGCCCAGTTCCTTGGCGCGACGAGCAATCTCCCGGTGGCCATCAATAGCCGGTTGACGCTTGCCTTTGATCGGTCCTTCCTGCTCGGACATGAGCAGGGTAGGCACGTGAGTCATTTTGGCGGCAAGTACGATTTCTCCCATGGTCTCCTCCTGGAGTTAGAGTTTCTTCGCGCGTATTTCGAGTGCAGTCGGTTACAGTTTCCCCAGCTGCATGATGTTGTGGTTTCCGGTTGCGAAGCCGACGTGTTTTTGTTCCATGTAGAACTCGAAGCTCCAGTTGCCGCCGTCGCGGCCGATACCGGATGCTTTGACGCCGCCGAACGGGGTGGGCAGGTGGCGGACGTTTTCCGAGTTCACCCAGATCATCCCGGCTTCTAGCTTGTCGGTGAACCGCAAGGCGCGGGTCAGGTCATTGGTCCAGACATAGCCGGTCAGACCGTATGGTGTGTCGTTGGCAATCTGCAGCGCCTCGTCCTCGGTCGAGAACGGGATCGAGGTCAGAACCGGGCCGAATATCTCTTCGCGCGCGATACGCATCTGGTTATTGGCATCGGTAAACAAGGTTGGGCGAATGAAATACCCTGTGTCGCCCACCTTGACACCTCCGGCGGCGACAGTCGCACCGTCTTCTTTGGCGATGTCAAAATAGGAGGTCACCTTGTTATAATGCTCCTCGGTCACCAGTGGCCCGATCTCGGTCTCAGGATCCAGCGGATGGCCGACCTTGATGGTGTTGACCCGTTCGATCAGCTTTGCCTCGAACGCGTCCTTGATGGTGTCCTGCACCAGCAGGCGCGAGGATGACGTGCAGCGCTCGCCATTGATCGAGTAGATCATGAAGATCACCGCATCCAGCGCCCGGTCGAGATCGGCGTCGTCGAACACAACAACCGGGTTCTTGCCGCCCAGTTCCAGATGCATCCGCTTGAGCGTATCGGCACCTTGTTTGGTGATGATGCTGCCGGTGCAGCTTTCACCGACAAAGGCGATCGCCTTGATCAACGGATGCTCCGTCAACGCCTTACCCGCATCGGGGCCGAACCCGTTCACGGTGTTCAGCACACCCTTGGGCAGCCCGGCCTCTTCGGCGATCTCCACCAGCAGGCGAGCGGACAGCGGAGAATCTTCGGCCGGTTTGTGAACCACGGTGCACCCGGCAGCCAAAGCAGGTGCGATCTTCCATGTCGACAGCATGAACGGCGTGTTCCACGGCGTGATCACCCCCACCGGACCGATCGGTACGCGCGTGGTGATGTTCATCAGGGTCGGCGACTTAAGGTGCTGACCGTCCCGCGCCTGGACCACCTGATCCGCGAAATACCGGAAATTCTCGGCCCCGCAGCGCGGCCTTGGACATAAAGCGCAGGGTCTGGCCGGTGTCCCAGCATTCACACAGCGCAATTTCCTCGGCACGGGCCTCGATCGCATCGGCAACGTTCAGCAAGATGCGGCGCCGCTCGGTGGCAGGCATGTCGCGCCAATCGGCAAATGCGGCGTGGGCGGCATTAGCGGCAGCGTCGATATCATCGGCTGTGCCATGGGCGACATCGCAGATCACCGACCTGTCAACCGGGAGGTGGATTGAACACCTGCGGAACCGTCGCGATCTTCGCCCGCGATCCGGTTCTTGATGCCGGTTTCCTTAAACCGGGCCAGAAAGCCCGCCAGCTTCTCGATATTCGTATCCAGTGCGCTCATGGATCAGGTCTCCGGTTGGTCGCGCCCAAATGGTCCCGGATCGTGCCGGTCTTGGGCGAAAGGTCTGGGTCAATGTCACGCATCTCAAGCGAGAGCGCGATGGAATGTCCGGCGAAGGCGGGGACAGATAGGCCTCAACCGCCTCAAAATGCGCTGCGTGGCGTCCCGTTTGACATCCGCAGCCCGGCCAGCGCGCAGGCGGATCGAGATATCGATAAACCCATGCGCCGGATTGCCGTCCGCGATGGCATAGTGATCGACCCGCGTGGCCCGGACACGAATACCGGGCAGGGAAATGTCTTGATCCCGGCAGCCGTGGCCCGGATGCATTCGCACAAGCCACTCATATCGACCCTGTCTTCCAGATTGCCGGAATACTCGACGTGAAAATGTGGCATGTGCTCCCCTCCAATGGTAAACATGTTTAGTAAATTGGAAACCTCGCTGTCAAGAACTTGCTTTGTTAATCTTTGCATCTTTTGACTCTGCGAATTAGAAGACTGTCATGAGTGAACAAAGCCACACCAAGAACACCTCGCGCGCCCTTCCGATTGCCTTGCTGCGCGCACGCGAAACCGTCATGGCCCCCATCCGGGACATGCTGCAGGGGATACAACTGACCGAGCAGAAATGGCGCATCCTGCGCGTGCTGGACGAGTTGGGTGAAGTGGAGCAAAGCTCGATTGCCAAAGAGGCCTGCCTGCTGTTGCCAAGCCTCACCCGCATCCTGCGCACGATGGAAGCCGAAGGCCAAATATCACGCCGCCAGGACAGCCACGACAAACGACGCACAATGGTGAAGATCACAAACGAAGGACGAAACATCCTCGCCGAAAACCTCGGAACCTCTCCAGATCTACCAAAGCATCGAAAAACAAATGGGACGAGAAAAACTCAATCAACTCCTCGACCTGCTCGAAGAACTACAAGCCGTCAAAGTCTGACCCCGCCTAGTAACGGCGAGGTCAGGGAAGATTTCAAAGGCTCGCCAAACCGGTATCCAGCGCCGACAGGATCTTGGACACATCGTCAGACGTGATGATCAGTGGTGGCGACAGAATAATGTTGTTACCCGACACCCGGACCATGACACCGTCATCATATGCTGCCTTCTGCACCTGCAACGGAAGATGCTTGGCAATCGGTGCTTTGGTGCTGCGATCCGAGACCAGCTCCAGCGCGCACATCAGGCCCTCACCGCCGCGCACGTCGCCGACCACGTCGTACTTGTCGGCCAGCCTTTTCAGACCGGAAAAAAGTTCATCCCCACGAGCGGCGGCGTTCTCCCACACCCGCAGGCGGTTAATTTCCGCAAGTGCTGCCAAGGCTGCTGCCGCTCCGACCGGATGGCCGGAATAGGTGTAGCCCTGATCGACGGACGCTTTGCCAGTGGTGTCGCGTTCGAACACTTCGGCAACTTGACCGGAAATCATCGCAGCGCCGAATGGGAAATACCCGTTCGTAATAGCCTTGGCCGTTGTCATAATGTCCGGCTGCACACCCCAGTGCCGGGCTCCGCTTTCGCTGCCGGTGCGGCCAAAGGCTGTGATAATCTCATCCGAGATCAACAGAACGCCGTGTTTCGAGCAGACCTCGCGCACCAACGGCATGAAGCTCTCGTGCGGTGGAATTACACCACCAGCACCCAAAACAGGTTCCATGATGAACGCTGCAACAGTATTTGCACCTGGAACGCAATCTCAGCTTCCAATGCTTTGACGCAAAGCTGTGCCAAACGCTCGGGATCGGTCTCGTCGAAGGGATTGCGATAAGTCCATGGTGCCGGGATGTGGAAACATCCAGGCATCATCGGTTCGTAGGCAGCACGGAACTCTGATTGCCATTGACCGACGCTGCAGCGAAATGGGTCCCGTGGTACCCCTGTTTCAAGCTTATGAATTTGGTGCGCCCGTCCTCGCCGCGTACCTTGTGGTACTGTCGTGCCAATTTCAGTGCGATTTCAACCGAATCGGAGCCGCCCGAAGTAAAGAACGCGCGGGTCAATCCATCTGGCTCGAAGAACCGGGCCAGCTCGTATGACAATTCGATCGCCTTGTCGTTGCTGGTGCCACGGAAAGTTGAATAATAGGGCAAAGCGTTCAGCTGGTCGGCAATCGCCTGCTTCACTGGCTCGCAGGAATAACCCAGATTGACGTTCCACAACCCTCCCACGGCGTCGATGGCCTTGTGGCCGTCGACATCGACGATGCTAACCCCTTCGCCGCCGACCAAAATGGTTGGTAGGTTCTTTTGGCTGTCGGCAGGTGCGCCATCGGGTGCCAAAATAGCGGGCGTTGTTTTCCTTCAGGAAGTTGAATCCTTCATTTCAAAATTCTCCGAATTTCGTCCGACCGAACACTCGGTCGAAACTCAGTTGGAAAGTTTGCAGGAGCCTGGCCACCAAAGATTGCCGTAAGCTCTTGCGAAACTTGTTTCAGGGTATTCAGTAGGGGCGGCTGCCGGTCGCCTGCGGTTCTGATTTCAGGAACCGCGAATGAAACCGTCCCAAGCGCCAGTTGATCAATTCCGAAAACCGGGGCTGCAAAGCCATGAACACCGGTTTCGAAACTTCCGTTACTATAGGACCAACCGGTTTCCTTTACTTCGACGAGACGTTCTTGAATGAGTTCAAGGTTCGTTAGCGTAGAGGCAGTAATACGGGGCAAGTCGCGATTTTTGAGGCCTTCCAAAAGTGCAGGAGGGCCAAAACAAAGCATGCACAACCCTGAGGCTGTGGCGTTGAGCGGAAGGACTTCCGTGGGGTCTAGGCTAACTCGAACGCTGTGCTGAGTTGTCTCGACCACTAGCGCCGTTTGAAGAACATCATTTTCCAGAAGAGAAAGGTGCAGGCTTTCTCCTGCTTGTTGCATCGCGGCCTGCATTTTTAGGCGCGCTGCTTTGAGGCCGGGATTTGCAATCTCGCGTAACGCGGCAAGACGCAGTGCCGCCGGGCCAATCATAAAGGATTTTGTTCCCTGATTCTGCTCGATCAATCCGAACTCTTCCAGTTCACGCAGATGCCGAAGAACAGTCGCCTTATTGACACCAGATAGCCGAGCCATCTGGGTCAGCCCGATTTCGGGCCGTGCGTTGGAGAATAACTCCAACAATCTCAAAGCATTAAGAGCAGTTCCCATAAGTTACTCCTCCTCCTTAAGAGAATACTTGACACAATGTAATTAACAACGCAACAATAAACATGACTTATCGGTTCATTATTTGAACCATCAATGGGAGGAGTCTATGAAGAAAATTCTTACCGCTGCCGTAATGGCGGTCTCTGCATCAGCTGCTTTCGCTGAGTATCCAGAGAAACCTGTATCCTTCGTCGTTCCGTGGCCTCCGGGCGATCTGGAGGATGTATTGACACGTCTGATCGCAGATGAATTTCAGGAAATGTACGGCGTACCAGCAGCAGTCGTGAACAAGCCTGGCGGTGGTGGTGGTCCGTTCCTGGTGCTGTCGAAGTCGCCACTGCTCCGGGTGATGGCTATACGGTCGGCTCTTTGTAATAGGCGTGCCGGTGATTGGCCCCGAGATTGGCATTCCAGAGCTGAACCCCAACCCATTTGACCCAATTGGCATCTTCCTGACCTATCCGTTCGTGATAGCGTCCAGCAAAGACGCACCTTCTCATCTTGGGAGGAGTTGGTGGAACATGGCAAAGATAACGATGTTGCACTGGGGCATTTCGGCTCTGTCCTGCCCCCCACCCAGGTGACATTCGCAGCTGCTGTCAGCAGCGGGTTTGATTTCGCCAGTGAAGCCGCATTTGATGCTCTGGACTGCAACACCCTGACTTCAGGCGACGTGGACGTGATCAACACGACACTTCAACTTATACTACCCTGCTTAGATCAGGTGAATGTTCTGGCCAGCATCGGCGGTGAGCGGATCCCTGGTCCCTGACACTCCGACTGTTGTCGAGCTAAATCCTGACCTGCCTTTGGCACTATGGAACGGTCTGTTCGTTCACAAAGACACCCCGGCAGAGGCGCGCGAGAAGATCTCGGCAGCCGCTCAAAAGGCTCTGAGCTCCGACAAAGCCAAGCAGCTTGCCGAGGAAACAGGTGCACTGATCTACTGGCAGGACCCGGACGCCTCCAACGCGCAGATTGAAAAAGACAAAGCCTCTTTCGCCAAAATCGAAGAGATTCTGGGCGAATAACTCAAGATTGGCCCGGCAGGATTCAAACTGCCGGGCCTATTTTAATCGGTGGGGAGGTAGAGATGATCGCGAAAACCTTACAGGACATGTTCAAACGATATCGCCGTCCTGGCGATGTAGTTTTGCGTTCGTGTTCCTTGCGTTTGCTGTCTTTTGTTAATGCAGCTGGACGAGCAGACACAAATCGTCAAGCGAACCAAGTGGTTTGCGCAACCCAGTCTTTGCCAATGATAGCCCTCTGGGCCATGGTGATTTTCGGATTTCTGCACTGGCTCAGTTCAGCAATGTCACAGCGGCGTCACGGACGGTGGACCGAAGTGGCATTCTGGTTGAGGTCGTTTGAATATGTTTTCTACTTCCTCGTTTACGTAAAAGCTGTTCCCTTGCTTGGGTATCTTCCCGCGACGGTAATATTTGCCGTGTTTTTGGCAATTCGCACCGGGTTTCGCGATGCTAAGGGTATCGGTTGTGCCGCATTGTTCGGCGTTTGTGTCACGGTCATCTTCAGGGCTTTCTTGCAGGTGAAAATCCCGGCCGGCGCTCTCTATGAGTATTTACCCGACACGGTTCGCGCGTTTGCGCTGACGTATCTTTGAGGTTTCGCTGATGGATGCTCTATTATCAGGTTTTTCGATACTTGCGCAGTGGCCGGTAATCGTTGCGCTTTTGATCGGGTCAATCGGAGGCGTGATTATTGGCGCTCTGCCAGGGGTGGGAGCGCCGGTGGCAATTGCCATTCTGTTACCCGCCACTTTCGCGTTTGAACCCATCGTTGGCCTGACCCTGCTGCTAGGCATCTATGGGTCCTCGATGTATGGCGGTGCAATCCCTGCCGTCCTGATCAATACACCGGGCACTGCAGTCAATGCCTTGACCACCTATGACGGCTATCCAATGACGAAGCGCGGCCAGGGTCATCGGGCGTTGTCACTGGCCTATTCGGCGTCATTTTTTGGAGGCATCTTTTCGATAATTTGCCTTATGCTCTTGTCTCCCGTCCTAGCACTCGTTGCCCCGCATTTTGGCAGCCGTGAGATTTTCCTAGCCGCGTTGCTTGGCATCATATTGGTAATTCTCGCTCATCGCGGCCAGATCTTTGCAGCGGGCATGCTGGCGGCATTTGGTCTGTTCTTGAACACTGTCGGGCTGGAGCCGGTCAAATACACCCGTCGTTTCACGTTCGAGCAAAGCTGGCTGGCTTCTGGGGTAGACCTGATTGTTGTTGTGCTGGGGCTGTTCGCAATCAGTCAGGCATTGCTTCTGTTGCTGGAAAAAAACCATGCACCGGGTGAAGCACATGTTGGCGGAGGCATCTTTGCGGGATTAGTAGAGCTGCTTGGCCTCAAGCGTATTGCAACCGTGTCATCCAGCATCGGCGTGTTCATGGGCATGGTGCCGGGCACCGGCGAGTTCACCTCGCAATTCCTGTCATACACATACGCACAAAAAACCTCTAAAAATCCAGAAGCCTTTGGCGATGGTTCGCCCGAAGGGCTGGTGGCTTCTGAATCCGCAAACAATGCTGTTCCCGGAGCGGCGATGATCCCGCTGCTGGCGCTGGGTATTCTGGCGAGGCACTGACGGCAATGATGTTGTCAGTCTTTTACGTGCACAATGTGATACCCGGGCCGCAGCTGTTCGAAAACCAGATGGATTTCGTCATGGCCTCTATATGGCGTTGATCCTGCTGAACGTGATCGTTCTGGTGTTTTTGCTGTTCTCGACCAATTTGCTGCTCAAGATCATTCAGATTCCAACTCGTTTTCTGGGCATCATGATCCTGATCCTGGCGTTTGTCGGCGTATACAGCCTGCGCAACTCGATCACCGACTGTGCATTGGCCGCGGCATTTGGAGTGTTCGGTCTGATCCTCAAACGGCTGGACTTGCCGATCGTTCCGATCATCCTCGGCATGGTTTTGGGCGGCATTATGGAGGTCAAGCTCCGCAGCGCCATGGCTCGGGTTAATTCACCGCTGGATTTTGTTGATAGACCGATTGCCGCCATCTTGTTCGGTATGATTGTTCTGATCCTCATTCTGCACTTTCGGGCTCTGTACTTCGAGTTCAGAAATAAGCTGCGACCAGAACCAAACGCCGAACCCGTCGATGCAGATCACCCAAATCAACAAGGTTGAGAATATCCATGGATCAGTCCCTAATCGACGCGCTGCGAATGCAGCAAGTCGCCCGCGCGGCCACTTCATTAACGGCAATTTCACTGACGGTGAAACGGGTGTGCAGGTTGAAGTGTTGTCCCCCATCGATGGCCAACCTCTGACTAGGATCGCCGATGGCAGCGTGGCGGACATTGAAGCTGCCGTCCTGGCCGCTCGGGTTGCTTTCGAGGACGGGCGATGGTCCGGAATGGCACCGTCAGGGCGCAAGAAAGTGTTGCTGAAGCTGGCGGATCTGATCGAAGAGCGTGCGCTGGAAATCTCTGTTCTGGGAGTGCGCGACAACGGCACCGAGATCAGCATGGCCTATAAAGCCGAGGCGCTTTCGGCGGCGGCGACATTTCGGTACTATGCCGAAGCAATCGACAAGATTTATGGCCAGATCGCGCCAACCAGTCACGATATTCTTGGCCTGGTACACCATGCTCCGGTCGGCGTGGTGGGTGCAATCGTACCGTGGAATTTTCCGCTGATGATCGGCAGCTGGAAAATTGCTCCGGCCCTTGCGGCAGGCAATTCCGTAGTATTGAAACCCGCAGAAAGCGCTTCGCTCAGCCTTTTGAAGATTGCTGAACTGGCTGCTGAAGCCGGGGTTCCGGATGGCGTGTTCAACGTCGTGACAGGGCGCGGCTCGGTTGTGGGCGAGGCACTGGCACTGTCGATGGATGTAGACATTATGGTGTTCACTGGGTCAGGTGCGACGGGTCGTCGGTTGCTGGAGTATTCAGCTCGTTCCAATCTGAAGCGCTGCTACCTTGAGTTGGGCGGTAAGTCAGCCAACATCGTCTTCAACGACGCCCCGGATCTGGCCGAGGCCGCCAAAGTGTCCGTAGCGGGAATCTTCCGCAACTCCGGTCAAGTCTGCGTTGCTGGCTCTCGCCTTCTTGTTCAGGAAGATATCTACCAGGATTTCGTGGCCGAAGTCTCGCGCCATGCTGAAAACTTTCGCGTCGGCGATCCGCTGGACCTGAACAGCCAGATTGGTGCCGTTCACAGCCTGCCGGAACTTGAGGCCAATCTGGATTTTGTTGCCAAAGCCGAGGCGGAAGGGGCAGAGCGGCGCACCGGTGGTAATCGCATCCTGATGGAGAGTGGCGGCTATTATATGTCTCCGACCGTAATGGCCGGGGTAAAAGAGACGGACCACTTGTTTCAGAACGAAGTCTTTGGCCCCGTTCTGGCGGTGACCCCCTTCAAAAACGAAGAAGACGCGATCCGGTTGGCGAACGCCACCGTGTATGGCCTGGCTGGCGGTGTCTGGACATCTAACCTTGGCCGCGCCCACCGTATGGTGGCTGGTATCCGCACAGGCGTCGTGCATGTGAACACCTATGGCGGTGCTGATCTGACCGTACCGCTTGGAGGAGTGCGCCAGTCCGGCAATGGGCACGACAAGTCTTTGCACGCGCTTGAGAAATACTTCGACCTGAAAACGGCCTGGATCAAGCTCTGAATGGCGGCGGAACGAAGGAGGAGCTTATGACTATGAAAACGATCCTGCTGATCGGCACCTATGACACGAAAGAAGCCGAGATGCGTTTCATTGAAAACGCAATTCACGCACAGGGCGCTGATGTACTGACAATGGATGTCTCAGTGCTGGGTGATCCCAAGACGCCAACCGACATCTCCAAGCACGACGTCGCTTCTGCCGGTGGCATGACCATTGATGAAGTCATCGCACAGGGGGATGAAAATAAAGCTTTTCGGGTAATGTCCGCGGGTGCCGCAAAAGTGGTTGCCCAGGCCTATGCCGATGGCCGCTTTGACGGGATGCTGGCCACCGGCGGTACCATGGGCACCGATCTGGCACTGGACTGTGCACAAGCGCTGCCGATGGGTGTGCCAAAATACATTGTGTCTACGGTCAGCTTTTCTCCTCTGATCCCTCCGCATCGTCTGGCGCCGGATATTCAGATGATCCTGTGGGCCGGCGGGCTCTATGGTATGAATTCGATTTGCCAGTCTTCACTCAGCCAGGCAGCCGGGCAGTTGTTGGCGCGACCAAGGCCGCTATTGCACCGGACCGCAGCAAGCCATTGATTGGAATGACCAGTCTTGGCTCGTCTTGTCTGCGCTACATGAAGACGTTGAAACCGGCGTTGGAGGAACGCGGTTTTGAGGTGGCGGTTTTCCACTCTACCGGCATGGGTGGCATGGCATTTGAAAAGCTGGCCGGCGAGGGCGCATTTGCCTGCGTGATGGATTTCTGCATGCAGGAATTCGGAAATTTTATGGCGGGCTCTGTCGTGTCCAGCGGCGAGGAGCGTGTAACCAGTGCAGGTCGCGTAGGCACACCGCAGATGATCGCGCCCGGAGCGTTGGACCTGTTGGATTTCGCGGGCTGGCAGGACATCCCCGACCAATATTCAGATCGTCCGTTTCACGTGCATAACCGACTGATCAAGAGTTCCGTCTTCAATGGGGATGAACGCCGCGCTTGGATCCGTGAACTGGCCAACCGAATGGAGGCCGCAACGGGACCTGTCCACTTTTCCTGCCTGTTCAGGGGTTGAAGCATGGGACAAAGAAGGCGAGGCGGCGCATGACCCTGATGCACTGGCAGATATGGTGGATGAGGTACGCATGGTTATACCGGGTCGTGTGCCGATGACAGAACTTGACGCTCATATCAACGACCACACGTTCAGCGAAGCGGTCCTCGTGCAATTTGATGCCTGGGTCGAGCAGGGTGTAATCAGCAAAAATCGCTGACCTTCGTCATTCCAACAAATGCATTTAACCTTCGGACGCCGTGGCGCCGCCTCGAGGGATACCTGCGAAAGTTGCATACCATTACAGGAAAAAGGTCAGCTTATTGCCGACAAGACAAAGCTGCTTGGACCCAATGTATTATCCCTCTAAGGCGACCCGGTCCATTTTGTTAGGGGTGAAGGAGTATCCTGCCAGGTATCGTGACACTGGGGAAACCAAAGACGAACGGCCATCCGGTGGGTGGTGTTGTTACACGAGCAGAATTCTTTGTTACTTTTCTTAAGTGCTATCGCTATTTCAATACGTTTAATAGCAACCCCGTTTTCTGTGCTGCAGCGATGGCGGTATTGGAAGAGATCAAAGACAGCAATTGCTGGAGAGCGCGAAAAATGTGGGATTGCATGCTCGCAAATGAATGGAAGCGCTGGCTCAGAAACGTGCCGTTATTGGAAACGCACGCGGATTCAGTCTGATCTTCGGTGCAGAAATTGCTTTAGACCGCGACGGCAAGGAACAAGGATATCGGCTTTCGCATATCTGGACGAGTAATACGAGAAAAGCGATCATTCTGATGAACACGTGTCCGGTTTGATTGGACCAGACAGTGACTATCGGAGCAAAAAGCTCGAGTTGATCGTGTCACTATGAACTGTTGGGTCACTATCTATGGGCTACGGTACAAAAAACGGTAACGTCCCTAGTACCTTTACACCCGCGCACCACCAAAAGGACACGCGTAAGCAGAATAGCAAAGCCAAATTGATATGCCGGGTGTGATCCAGAAAAAACAGAGCGTCACATACATCCTTCCGACACTTCACTCCTCGGTAAGGTGTTTCCTGACAGTTGGATCAATCTTGGTACTATGGGTTGAGTAGATACCACAGGCGGCAATGGCCTCACGCGCGGTTACCCGCTCGTGCAGGCGCTTCCAGATTGTTTTGGCGGCGTAGGGATGCGGGTAAGGGCGCCAAGCAACACCCATCGTCATTCCCCGCAGATACTTTAGTTGCTGGCGGTGCGCTGAATATAAGATGGTATTGGCAACGCTGCCTTCGCGCATCAACTCATGTTCGGTTATAAATATCCTGTTTCCCGCATTGTCACCAAACCAACGTAACGGAAATCTGGTGCATGCTTTTGTCTTGTGATGTGGCAATTTCGCGGGACCGGATTGTGAAAAGCCCATCAACTTCCTGAATACGGATTAACGAACAAAATATCTTCCCTTCCCAGGAAGGCGTGCAGAAAAACGAGTGATAGAAACCAACATAGCGCCTGAGGTTTTTGTGTTGGCCCCGAAAAGGATCCAGAAACGCGTCTGCGGGCGTTTTTCCGGATGGTGGTAAGACGTCCTTTAGCATTTGCTCAAAGTAAGCAGTTTCAGCGAACAGTTCGGCTTCTGTCAGGCCGAAATGGCGCGCGATCCGACGCATGTTGTGGGCCGAAGGCAGGCTGGAGCCATTCAGATACCGATTGAATTGCTGCCGGTTGACGCCAATATCCCGACAAATCTTTGAAATATTGCCGTGTTCTGCGCATAGCGACTTCAGGTTGGCAGAAAAATACTGGGACATGGAAAAACCCTTCGCTATTTGACGCTATTTCGCTGCAAATAGCATCACTTCGCATAAGATTGCACAATTTGTTTTTTCTGCAAATTGTTTTCTTCTTCGGCATCAGCTCGCAAAAAACAAGCTCTCGGATGCCAGTTAAAACCGTCGAAAACACATGGATCACACTCTCCGACGGGCGGAGGCTTGCTGCTCGACTCTGGTTACCCGAAACCGGTCCAGCTCCGGCCATTCTGGAATACCTGCCTTACCGCAAACGCGACGGCACAGCGCCCAGGGATGAAACAACACATAAGGTATTTGCCGAGGCTGACTATGCCTGCGTTCGGGTCGATATAGCGGGTACGGGCGACAGCGAAGGGCAATTCGACGATGAATACTCGGAACAGGAACTGAGTGATGGTGAAGAAGTCATCGCATGGATCGCAGCGCAGGATTGGTGCGACGGTCACGTTGGGATGATCGGAATATCTTGGGGTGGGTTTAATGGTTTGCAACTGGCTTTCCGGCAACCGCCTGCGTTGAAGGCCGTCGTCAGCGTCGCCTCGACCGTGGATCGCTATGCAGATGACATCCATTTCATGGGTGGTTGCCTGCTGAGCGACAACATGAACTGGGGTAGTCAGATGTTCGCTTATCTGACCAGGCCCGCAGATCCGGCCTTACGCGCAGACTGGCGAGAGGATTGGCTGATGCGGCTGCAAAACGTTCCATTTTCAGCCGCCGATTGGCTGCGTCATCAGACACGGGACACATACTGGAAGCACGGCTCGGTTTGCGAAGACTGGTCTGCTATCCAAACCCCGGTTTTGGCCATAACCGGCTGGGCAGATGCGTATGTAAATGCCCCGCCTGCTTTGACAGCCAACCTGACATCGCCCACCAAGGCCGTCATCGGGCCATGGGAGCATCGATACGCGCATATCTCGAAAATTGATCCTGCGGATTTCCATTCCGAAGTCATCGGCTGGTTTGATCGCTGGTTGAAAGAACAGGAAAACGGCGCAGAAGATTTGCCTGCGTACCGGACATACATGCAGGAGCATTTCAACCCGACACCAAAAAACAGCCCTCGGCAAGGTCGCTGGATAGCTGAAGGTCGCTGGCCATCGCCGCACGTACATGAACAGATCTGGCATCTGGCACCGGGCGAATTTTCCCCTACCCCAGCCCAAGGTTCCGCAGCCATTTCGTCGCCCTGCCATTTGGGCATGCAAAGCGGGTATTTTTGTGCAGGTATGCGGATCGATAACGAGCTGCCCGACGACCAGGCAAGCGACGATGCATTGTCGCTGTGCTTTGACAGCGCGCCATTGCGTGCGCCGCTGGAATTGTTGGGGCGCGCAAGACTGAAGTTTCGGTTTTCAGTAGACAAGCCTGTCGCTCAGATTATTGCGCGCCTATGCGATGTATCACCCGAGGGTATTTCACAGCGCATCAGCTACCGGTCGTTGAACTTATGCCATTTCCGCGATCACGAGACACCTGAATTCTTACAACCCGGCGAGGAATATGAGGCCGAGGTTGCCCTAAACGAATGTGCGCATCGACTGCGTGAGGGTCATGTGTTGCGGCTGGCCCTGTCGACGTCCTACTGGCCAATCATCTGGCCATCGCCAAACCAGGCACAGGTGACATTGCATTTGCAGGACTGCGCCCTGCATTTGCCGGTGCGCGAAGTATCGCGTGAAATCCAAGCCTGAACCCGGTCCGGCGCCGAAGTTTCCGGTTCTTGCAGCCGATCAATTGCGGACACCTGCGTCGCATTCCGAACGTAAAGAAACAGAAGACGGCCGGATCGTGCTTGAGACGTTTGACGACTATGGTAAATCACGCGATCCCTATCACGGCCTGATTGTCGGCAGTGATGTGCGCATGCATTACGGCATTAACCCGGATGACCCGGCCACTGCCCGGTTTGAGACGGCCTGGAATTTCACATTCGAACGGGCGGAGTGGCAGGTCGCCATCTCGACCGAGTGCCGCATGAGTTGCGACACGCAGAATTTCTACCTCTACCGCAAACTTCGCGCCACCGAAGGTGCCGATGAAACCGAAGTCCTGACAAAGGAATGGTCGGAAACCATTCCACGCGGATTTCTCTGACTTAATCCTAGGGAGGATACTATGAAGATAGAATGGACAAAGGCCAATGTTGGTCGTCGCGGGTTCCTGAAAGGCGCAACCGCGCTTGGAGCGACCACGGCGCTTCCGATGGGGTGGGCAAATCGCGTATTTGCAGCAGACGACGGTGTTCTGCGGGTACGGGCCTACGGCGATGCACAGAATATGGATCCGGCCCACTCGGTTGGTGTCGTGGAAGAAGAGGTACATGCCTCGATCTACAACAAGCTGATCCAGTATAAGCCAGGCGAGGAATGGGGCTGGCAGCTCGACGCGGCAACGATGATCGAGCAGGTTGACCCACCCATATCAAGTTTGCATTGCGTGACGATATCGGCTTCACCAACGGCTTTGGCGCCATGACCGCCGAGGACGTCAAGTTCAGCATGGAACGGATCGTGGATGACGCGACCGACAGCCCAAACAAACCCGACCTGGGACCGTTCAGCCATGTTGAAGTGACCGGTGAACGCGAAGGGACGATTGTGTTGAACAAACCCTTCGCACCGATTTGGTCAATTGCCCTGCCTTACATCACCGGAAACATTGTTTCGAAAGCAGCGGTCGAAGCAGCCGGTGGCCGGATCGGTGCTGATCCGGTGGCAGAGTCCGGCCCATATCTGCGGGACAGCTGGTCGCCCAAGGAAAAAACGGTTCTTAAGCGCAACCCCGACTGGAAGGGCGATGCTCCGACATGGGACACAATCGAGATCTATCCGATCGACGACGAAAACACCGCCGAGATCGCGTTTGAAGCGGGCGAACTGGACGTAACTCGCGTGTCGCTGGGTTCAGTCGAACGTTATCGCGCTGGTGTTCCCAATGGAGGATCGCTGGTTGAGAAACCCTCGCTTTACTATGTCTGGATGGGAATGAATGTTGAACATCCAAAGCTGCAAAATCAGAAGCTGCGACAGGCGATTCAACATGCCATAGATGTCCCCAGCATTCTGGAGGCTGCCTATTTTGGTGCAGCCGAACCGGCAACCGGGATCATTGCTCCGGGTTTGGCTGGGCATCGGCCGTCTTCGCTGGTGCCACCTGAGGCAAATTTCGAAAAAGCGGCGCAACTGCTTGCGGAATCGGGTGAAACCAACGTCACTCTGACCCTCGACACGCTAAACAAGACAACGTTCACGACAACTGCACAGATCATTCAGGCGACGCTGGCGCAAATCGGTATCACAGTTGAGGTGAATGTTCTGGAATCCGGTGCGTTCTGGGCGTCTGGCGACAACGAAAACCTGCAACTTGTTCTGAACCGCTATTCGATGACGCCGGACCCGTATTATGCGACGTCGTGGTTTACGCCCGAGCAAATTGGCAAGTGGAATTGGGAACGCTTTAACAGCGCAGAGTTCAACGAAATCCACGAAGCTGCGGCTGGGGAAACAGATATCGCAAAGCGGGCTGAAATGTACCAGCGTGCGCAGGACTTGATGGAAGAAAGCGGTGCCTATCGCTTCATCACACACGAGGCAACACCGGTCATTCACAGCGCAGGTGTCATTCCTGCATTGCGCCCGGATGGGCTGTCGCTGCTGCGTTACTTTGGCAAGTCGACCTGACCTCCCAGGTCGACAGGAGCGGCGGGCGCTGACACTCGCCGCTCCATAACCAACGCCATCCAGCCACAAGGAGCCAGTTGGCCATGCTGAACTTCGCAACCCGTCGCTTCGGGCTGTCGCTGCTCATCCTTTTCGTGGCGGTCACCGTCATGTTCCTGATGATCCGCGCTGTACCAGGCGATCCGGTCCAGATCATGCTGGGTCCGCGCGCCACACCCGAGCTTCAGGCCCAACTCACCGCCGCACTTGGTCTTGATCAACCGATCTGGAAACAGCTGCTGATCTTTTACTCGAACCTTTTGCAGGGTGACCTTGGCACCGATGTCTTCTCGGGTCGGTCTGTGACTGAGATTGTGTTTCAGCAATTGCCGTTCACTCTGGAGCTGATTTTTGCATCAATCCTGTGGTCCGCAAGTCTTGGTATCGCACTTGGCGCTTATGCGGCTGCGCATCCAAACACGATGATCGACCGGATCGCCGCCGCAATTTCCGTCAGTTTTGTTGCCGCTCCGGCCTTTGTTGTTGCGCTTTTGGCTTTGTTGGTTTTCGCCGTTAATTTGCAGTGGTTTCCCGCCATTGGGGCAGGAGAGGGGTTCTGGGACCGCCTTGACCATCTGGTTTTGCCTGCATTCGCCATAGGGCTCAGCTGGGTAGGATATATCGCACGGCTGGTACGGGCGTCGATGCTCGAGGTCATGGGTGAAAGCCATGTGCGTACCGCCCGGGCCTTTGGTATCGCGGAACGTCGCGTGGTCATGGTTTACGCATTGCGTATCGCAATTCTACCCGTGGTCACCGTGATCGGGGTCGGGATGGGCTTTCTGCTCAGCTCAGCCGTTTTTGCCGAAATCGTTTTGCCCGACCAGGCTTGGGTAAGCTGGTCATCGACAGCATCACGACCCGAAACTATCCGATTGTGATGGGTTCGGTCCTTGTATCAACGGCACTGTTCGTTGTGTCGACCGCCTTGGCCGATCTGATCAACGCGCTACTCGATCCACGCGCACGCACGGCTCATTAAGGAGGCGGAGTGATGGTAAAATCTCGTTCCGAACTTGGCCAGATCATAGTCGGGGTTGCCCGCGACCCGCTTGGGTTAATGGGTTTGATAATCGTTGGGACCATCGTGTTCTGCGCGATATTTGCTGCCTGGATTGTGCCTTACGATCCCATTGCCATGGATATCAAATCCCGCCTGCAAGGGCCGTCCGCGGCGCATCTGCTGGGCACGGATCAGCTGGGTCGCGATACGTTTTCGCGGGTGATTGCTGGGGGGCAGGTTGCGCTTAAAGTGGCGCTGCCAGCTGTTTTCGGCGCGATGGCGATTGGCCTGACTTTGGGCATGATAGCCGGGTACGGGCCGAAATGGCTCGACAACCTGCTGATGCTGTTTTTCGATACCATCCGGTCCTTTCCGACGGTGATGTTTGCACTGGCTGTTGTGGCCCTTGTCGGGCCCAGCTTGCAGACAGTTGTATTCGTGGTCATGGCGACCTCGATCCCGACATATGGGCGCGTGGCGCGAACCCAGACCCTGACGCTTCGCAATTCCGAATTCATTCTGGCAGAGCGATCAATGGGGGCCAGCATGACGCGTATTCTGGGTGTGCACATGCTAATATCATCGGGGTTCTGGCTGTCTTAGCAGCCATGGATATACCCACCGTCATCGCGCTGGAGGCCGGGCTGTCATTTTTGGGGTTGGGTGTGAAACCCCGACACCCAGTTGGGGAGCCTTGCTCAAGGATGGCTATTCCCTGATCCGCCAAACACCGTGGCTGGTGGTGGGCGGGGCCTGCCGATCATTCTGGCAACACTTGATTCACTTTCGGGCGAAAGCCTACGTGATGTGGTCGACCCGAAATTGAGGAAACAGCGATGACCGATACACTGCTGGAAATCGACCGCCTGAGTGTTGACTACGAAACGGGCCGTGGCGACCTTAAGGCCCTGAGGAACATCACATTCAACGTCAACAAGGGTGAAATTGTTGGTATTGTCGGGAATCCGGATGCGGCAAATCCACCCTGATCTCATCCATCCTGCGCCTGACCGCCCCCAATACGCGGTTCCGTCAAGGTGAGGTTCGTTTCAAAGGGCAGGACCTGTTGAAGGCTTCCGAGCGTCAGATGCGCGACCTGCGCGGTGCAGACATATCCATTGTCTTCCAGGATCCGATGCAAACGCACAATCCGGTTCTGACCATCGGGCAGCAGATGCTGGACATTCAGCATCGCTCAAAGCAGTCAAAGGCGGATAAATTGACCCACGCAGCCAAGATGCTGGGTGCTGTCGGCATCCCCGATCCCGAAGCGCGCCTGAAGCAGTATCCGCATGAGTTCTCAGGTGGGATGCGCCAGCGGATCGCCATAGCAATGGCGTTGATGTCCGAGCCGGACCTCTTGATCGCGGATGAGCCAACCACTGCATTGGACGCCACTCTTGAGGTACAGATCATCGAGCGCCTACAAGAATTACAGCGCGAGTTTCATTGTGCCATTCTGTTTATTTCGCACCATCTGGGCGTGATCGCGGAACTCTGCGACCGGGTGGTGGTGATGTATGCAGGAGCCGTTGTCGAAAGCGGCGATGTGCGTGAGATTTTCCACAACCCTAAACACCCCTATACACGTCGTCTGATCGAATGTGATCCCGGCCACATCAAAGAACGCGCCCGCGTTTTGCCCACCATCCCCGGTGAAGTGCCTGATCTGGCCAACCTGCCCGGGGGGTGCATCTTCGGGACCGTTGCGATCAGGCCATGGCGCTGCGCGACCGATGTGCCGCCACTGGATCAACTGAAAGAAGGCCACCACGCCGCATGCTGGCTGAACCACGAGGAGGTCGCAACATGAGCTTGCTGAATGTCGTGGATCTTAAAACCAGTTATGGACCGGCCAATGTTCTGGCGGGTGTCAGCTTTACCGTAGAACCGGCGAAACTTACGCTCTGGTTGGTGAAAGCGGATCGGGTAAGACGACGGTAATCCGCGCGATTGCGGGTCTTGCGCCTGCACAGGACGGTTCGGTCACATTCGAAGGTCGGGAAATTCGGGCGCGCCGGAAAGCGTCATGCGCCCGCTGCGTAAAGACATGGCGATGATGTTTCAGGACCCGGTCGGTAGCCTGTCGCCCCGCCTGACAATCCGCAGCCTGATCACCGAACCCTATCGCATTCAGGGTATGAAAGATCGCGATCTGGATGCCGAGGCCAAGCGCCTATTGGAAATGGTGAACCTGCCCGCGCATTTTGCCGATCGCTATCCCTATCAGCTGTCAGGAGGTCAGGCCCGGCGCGTGGGCGTCGCGCGCCCGGCGCTGGAACCCAAGCTGATCCTTGCGGATGAGCCGACTGCCGGTCTTGATGTCTCGGTTCAGGGTGAGTTGCTGAACCTGCTCAACGAACTGCGTGAAAGGCTGGGGCTGGCGATGGTCATCATCACGCACAACCTCAGCGTCGTGCGTCACGTGGCCGACAGAATGGGCATCATGTATCTGGGCCGTTTGGTCGAGGAGGGCACAACCGAAACGATCTTCAACAACCCGCGCCATCCCTACACCCGCTGCCTTCTGAGCGCCAACCCCGAGCCGGACCCGGATGCGCGATTGGAACGGATCGCCCTCAAAGGGGAGCCTCCCAGCCTGCTGAAGCGGCCATCTGGCTGTGAGTTTCGCGAGCGCCCCTTGCCAGAGACATTTGCACCCAAACCCCGGAATGGGAAGTAAAGGGCGGCCATGGGCTGCGTTGTCTGGCCCCGCTGTCGTAACTAGGAAATCCAATGCCAAGCACACTCTACTTCAACGGCACCATCCTGACTATGGATGCGCAGAACTCTTCACCAGAGGCGGTGCTGACTGACGGCAACAGAATTCAGGCAGTGGGGGCCGAGGCTGAGTTGCGCGCCCGCATGCCTTCGGATGCGCACGAGCATGATCTGAAGGGTCGTACCCTGATGCCCGCCTTTATCGACCCACACGGGCACTTTCCCGATCCCGGCTTTGTTAAGCTGTTCCGTGTCGATCTGTCTTCGCCGCCTTTAGGGGATTGCAGAGACATGTCACAGGCGTTGGACAGGCTTCACGAAAAGGCGAGTGCAACACCCGAGGGTGAATGGGTCATGGGGGTGTCCTTTGACAATACGTCCATTCTGGAAGGTCGAATGCCCACACGGGCCGAACTGGACGGCGTGTCACAACGCCATCCAATCTGGGTCATTCACGCGTCGGGTCATAATGGCGTGGCAAATTCTCTCGCGCTGGAAAGACGCGGGATAACTCGTGAAACTCCTGATCCAAAGGGGGGCCGTTATGGCCGCGATCCGGAAACCGGAGCACTGACCGGATTGATGGAAGGGCTGTCGGCCATGGGTGAAATGGGCGATACTGATTTCCTGATTGACCGCGACCGGTTTTGGCGGGGTTTTGACGCCTGCCGCAGCGAATACCTGGCCCATGGTGTGACCTATGCCCAAAATGCCTGGGCATCGCAGCCCATGCTGGACCACTTCGCCAGCCTGCCTGCGGATCAGGATCCGGGAATTGACATCGAGCTTTTGCCCGTCGGAGATCTGGAGCCAGAGTTATCTTCGCGTTGGATTGGAACGAGCTGGCCGGGCAACCCGCATTTTCGCTGGGTCCGCGCAAACTGTTTACGGACGGGGCCTTTCAGTTACAGACCGCGTATTTGTCTGCTCCATATTTCAAACCTGCCAGCCCTGATAATCCTTGTGGAATGACCTATACCTCGCAAGAGCAGCTGGTTGCGGATGTAGAAAAGCTCCACAGTCAGGGCTTGCAGATTCACTGCCACTGCAATGGCGATGCCGGTGCCGAGATGTTCATAGATGCGGTGGAAAAGGCGCTTGTTGCACACCCGCGCCAGGATCATCGACATACCATTATCCATGGCCAGGTTCTGAGGGATGACCAATTGGAGCGTATGGCCCGGCTTGGTCTGACCGTCAGCTTCTTTCCCGCCCATGTCTTCTTTTGGGGGGATCGTCATTACGATACTTTCCTGGGACCCGAGCGAGCCGAACGGATATCGCCGGCGGCGTCAGCCGAACGGTATGGCGTGCGATACACGATCCACAACGACGCCTCGGTCACACCGACGCGTCCAATCCATCTTGCCCATTGCGCGGTGAACCGAAAATCCGCTTCTGGCCGTGTGCTTGGCGAGGATCAGAAGATCAGCGTTATTTCAGCCCTGGGCCCAAACCATCGAAGCCGCTTGGCAGGTGTTCAAGGAAGATCAACGCGGATCCATAGAACCGGGTAAAATTGCAGATTTTGTTGTTCTTTCGCGCAATCCACTGCACGACCCGGACCGCCTGTCAGACACTGTCGTGCTTGAAACCATCCGCTATGGCGAAAGGGTTTTTTCCGCTGTGTGTACTGAACAAGAGTTTGAGCACGCATAATGGCGACCAAGCGTATTGTGATCGCGGGGTTCCAACATGAAACCAACTGTTTCGGTGTAACGAAAGCTGGGATGCCTGAGTTTGAGATGGCGGATTCCTGGCCGGGAATGCTGCATGGTTCACAGGTTCTTCTGGAAACCGGGGGCATGAACCTTCCGATCGCGGGTTTCACCGCCGCGGCACAGGCAACGGGATTTGATGTCATTCCCGTTTTGTGGTGCTCTGCCGAACCGTCCGCCCATGTCACCGATCATGCATTCGAAACGATCTGCGGGATGCTGTTGGACGGAATATGGGGCGCAGGCCAGATTGACGGTGTCTATCTTGATCTGCACGGAGCTATGGTCTCCGAAAGCCTTGCTGACGGTGAAGGAGAGCTTTGCGTCGCGTTCGTGAAACTGTGGGTCCAGACGTTCCAGTGGTCGCAAGTTTGGACCTTCATGCCAACATTTCCACCGAAATGGTCAAACACTCAGACTACCTGTCGATTTTTCGCACTTACCCACATTTGGATATGGCGGAAGCGGGTGCACGATGCGTTCCAGTCTTGCGTCGCCTGCTGGCGGGTGAAACCCTATACAAAACGTTCCAACCGGTGCCTTACCTGATCCCCCTGCATGCGCAACACACGGGTTCTGCGCCGATCAGTGATATCTATCAATTGCCTGTCAGGTTTGAACAGCAAGGCATTCTGGCAGAGATCGCTCTTGGTTTTACGGCGGCGGATTATCCTGACACCGGACCATCCTGCCTTGCTTATGCCTTGACTGCTGAAAAAGCGGCTGCCGCTGCCAAAGAGATTGTCAGCATGTTCCTGTCCCGTGAGGCCAATCTTGAATGTAAGATGTTGTCTTTGGAAGAGGCCGTTTCCACATGTCGTCAAAGGCGCGAAAAACCCATCGTTCTAGCCGATGTTCAGGACAATCCGGGCGCAGGCGGAACGTCAGATACAACGGGGCTGCTGGCCGCTTTGATTGAGGGCGGGGTAAAAAACGTTCTGATGGGTCTGTTCCATGATCCGGAAAGTGCCATTCAGGCCCATGCGGCAGGAGGGCGCACGGATCATTTTGGCTATCGGCGCAAAGTCGAACCTGGCCGGACATGTTCCATTCAGGGCAGAGTTTGAAGTGCTTTCCTTAAGTGATGGCACATGCCGCTATACCGGTGAAATGTATGGCGGCGGAACAGCTACGCTTGGCAAGACAGCTGCGCTTCGCTTGGTTGGACACGACGCCGAGATCGACCTTGTCGTCACAAGCATACGAAACCAATGCTGGATCGCGCACATTTCACACATATCGGGTTAAACCCTCTGAGTTATTCGGTGATCTGCGTCAAAAGCACAGCGCATTTCCGGGCGGATTTCGAACCAATTGCAAGCCATGTATGCGGTCGCTGCGCCTGGGTTTTCCTCTGCGACCTTGAAAGGTCCCTTATTCTTGTATCAACAGAAGGTTGGCCAACTGTCGCCATACCTCCTTTGACGTGACGTGAAACGAAAGTTTGTTGACGTGCGATACGCCCCAATGGATTCAAATATCTCAACCCCGAAGAGTCAGCCTTGAGCCGTCCACATAAACCTGACCCCAATTGGATCTTGAATACGATTCCCTGAGGCCAGTCGGCCAAAATGCATCTTCATACACCAGTTGACCCACGTCTCTCTCAGAGCTTGTTACAACGCAAAGGCAACTTGCACATCACTGAATCGTTTCTTCGGCATAGATACACTTCTCTCGCACCAGAAATGTATCCGAGGCAATCGCAGCGCGATCAGCATCTCCTACTGAGCGGGGTCAACATTACCAAAAGAAGCTGTCATCCTCCAGCAAGGATGCAATTGTCAGGTTGGCATCCTCTTCTGGCACATTGTCTGTGGCTTCTTGCCACACAGCTTCCAGGATGGTTGTCGAAGGCCCGTAAATGTTGTTTTTCACGCAAGAGACAACCAATCCATAGATATCTTCCTCATTCTGGAAGGTGGGCAAGTCTGGCACGAATTCCAGATAGTCGACATCTTCGTCCCATTCGGAGGACCTCGGCCACCGTCACGGTATTGTTTTCCGGTGCCAACAAAGCGCTCAGTTTTGGTTGAGCAGGACCGATGGTCCCATTTCCATCAATATCGTGACTGTAGAAGGTTTCGACATCCACAACATTGGCGATGCTAACACCGCCTTGGTATTGCCCCGAAGCATCCGTGGTCCATTCAGCATATGACCCGTTCGCATTTTGCCACAGCACCTTGTAGCCACCGCCCGAGGCTTCGGCCTGAAGCGCCTGCCAGCCCGGCAGGCTGTCTGGCCCAATAGCATTGCCGTTATACGTCAGGTTGACGGTACCGTTGATCAGGTACTCACCGCGGGTTGAAGACGCGAGTGTGGTCGACCCGCTGGTCTCGATATTGGTTATGGCGTGGCCGGTCTGGCCGTCATTGTTCAGATCAACACCATAAAAGGTTTCGACATCCACAACATTGGCGATGCTAACACCGCCTTGGTATTGCCCCGAAGCATCCGTGGTCCATTCAGCATATGACCCGTTCGCATTTTGCCACAGCACCTTGTAGCCACCGCCCGAGGCTTCGGCCTGAAGCGCCTGCCAGCCCGGCAGGCTGTCTGGCCCAATAGCATTGCCGTTATACGTCAGGTTGACGGTACCGTTGATCAGGTACTCACCGCGGGTTGAAGACGCGAGTGTGGTCGACCCGCTGGTCTCGATATTGGTTATGGCGTGGCCGGTCTGGCCGTCATTGTTCAGATCAACACCATAAAAGGCTTCGACATCCACAACATTGGCGATGCTAACACCGCCTTGGTATTGCCCGAGGCATCCGTGGTCCATTCAGCATATGACCCGTTCGCATTTTGCCACAGCACCTTGTAGCCACCGCCCGAGGCTTCGGCCTGAAGCGCCTGCCAGCCCGGCAGGCTGTCTGGCCCAATTGTATTGCCATTATACGTCAGGTTGATGGTACCGTTGATCAGGTACTCACCGCGGGTTGAAGACGCGAGTGTTATCGACCCGCTGGTCTCGATATTGGTTATGGCGTGGCCGGTCTGGCCGTCATTGTTCAGATCAACACCATAAAAGGCCTCGACATCCACGACATTGGCGATGCCGGTCCCGCTAACATATTGCCCCGAGGCATCCGTGGTCCATTCAGCATATGACCCGTTCGCATTTTGCCACAGCACCTTGTAGCCACCGCCCGAGGCTTCGGCCTGAAGCGCCTGCCAGCCCGGCAGGCTGTCTGGCCCAATTGTATTGCCATTATACGTCAGGTTGATGGTACCGTTGATCAGGTACTCACCGCGGGTTGAAGACGCGAGTGTTATCGACCCGCTGGTCTCGATATTGGTTATGGCGTGGCCGGTCTGGCCGTCATTGTTCAGATCAACACCATAAAAGGCCTCGACATCCACGACATTGGCGATGCCGGTCCCGCTAACATATTGCCCCGAGGCATCCGTGGTCCATTCAGCATATGACCCGTTCGCATTTTGCCACAGCACCTTGTAGCCACCGCCCGAGGCTTCGGCCTGAAGCGCCTGCCAGCCCGCTAGCGAGTTCTGCCCAATAGACTGGCCACCATAAATCAAAGCAATGTTCGAACTTCCACCATCCAGCACATAAAGCCCTTGGCTGGCATGTTGTAACGTCGTTCCCTGTGTATCAATATCTGAAAGCTGCATTGCAGACTTGATATTCGACCGGGTATACTGCTGTAACCCGTCAAGAAACTGGACCAACTCTACGTCGTCTGCAATGGTGAAAGTTGTGCGCGAGACGACGTCCAAAAACTCGTACAAAACGCCGTTTTCAAAGAATAAATAGTTACTTATCGCGCTGACAAATCTGACAGTGTCTGTGCCGGTTCCACCTGTAAACGTGCCTGCGTTGCTCTGCACAACAGCCAGATCATTGCCCTGGTCCCCAAAGACCTGGTCAGCGCCGGTACCTTGGGCCACAAAAATGATATCGTTGCCTTGGCCGCCATAGATGGTGTTGTTATTGCTTCCGTTGGACAGCGAGTGAATGGTGTCGTTTCCGTCGTTCCCGCGCAAGACGTTCTGAGCGGTATTGCCGACAATAGTATCAGCACCCGATCCGCCAGACGCGTTTTCAATCACAACGCCATGCGCGATTGTGAAACCACCTTTTATTCCAGCCGCATGCGAAATCAGCCCACCTCCGGTGACGGAATAGTCCAATGTGGCGGCCCGGAGATCTATGTGTGCGTTCGAACTGCCAACATGTTGTATTGTGTCAATCCCGCCAGTATCCCAAATGGCCTGATACCCAGTTCCTGCGACGTTTGCAGAGGGAAGTGTAGGTATTGCCCCGGAATTATATGAAGTATTCGCCCCATACATGGCCTGCAACGCGGCAATATCCAAAGCCCCAAGCCCCGTTGAACCACCGTACGTTGCGTTAAAGTGTAGCCCCCCGTTTTGTGAAGTCCATCCATCGTTATACGACATCACAGTGTAGACACCCTGATTGAGGCCCGCCGCCCCAAACGAGTCGAATGGCGACGTT
Source organism: Ruegeria sp. AL7 (assembly GCF_056536105.1). Classification (NCBI taxonomy): domain Bacteria; kingdom Pseudomonadati; phylum Pseudomonadota; class Alphaproteobacteria; order Rhodobacterales; family Roseobacteraceae; genus Ruegeria; species Ruegeria sp. AL7. Next base: position 17,457 of record NZ_JBQFJF010000002.1, on the reverse strand, counting down.
ACACCGCTCAACACGGTTGTACCCAATCCGGTGTCATGAGGATGCCCCAACCCAAGGGCGTGACCTAATTCATGGACCAAAGTAGTAAAGAAAACCCGCCCGGATCACCGTTTCCGTTGAAAGAAGCAGTCCAGTATGACGTGTTGAACGCTCCATAGGATGTCCCGCTCGATGGCGAATAGTGAAATCCGAGAGTTCGCGGGTTTTCAAAGAATGAAGAAGGCGCGAGAACCTCAACCAAGTCAGCGGAACCGGAGGTGACTTCGACAAAAGTAATGTTTGCAACGGCTTCTATTGCGGCCAGCGCCGCACGGAACTCCGCCTTATACTCTGATGACCAAGCCTGCGTATCAGAGAAGTGCCCGAAACTGTAGGAAATCACCGTCGTGGTCGACGGATTCCCGTCACCATATGCATAGGTGCCCTGGATAGAGCTGAGCGGAGAACTTACGGACGGTCTGGGGATTGTTGTAACGGTGGCCATTATTCTGTCTTAGAAATTAGGTGTTATTGATTGCGCTGAAACTGCTCGAACAAAGTGTTCTTTTTGGGGCAAACGCGTACTGGAGTGTCTCCTGCAAACTACATTATCAACGGCTATTCAAGAGTTACATTCTAGAGGAACAGACCCATTTTTATTAAGCGCATACATGAATAAGAATATTTCAAAAACCGGTCGGATAGCGTGCATAGGCCGACTTAATACACGCAAAATTGATTTTCCTGGCGGTCCATACCAACGACAGTTTTGAGCACCTGTAGTGACAGAAGCAAAGGCGCGCGGATCTTTTCTTTAGTCCCGAGTCGTAATTCTTCTCAGATCCCAAAAGTTTGGTTCGAACAAGGTGCCTTTCGTTTGGGGTTTCGAACCCAAGCGCGCGCCTGCAGAAAGGGCCCAATTACCCTGAGGGTAAGGCCCTGGCTGTGACGTCCAACACCGCCGCTCATGTGCGAAGCAAAGCCTTGCCATGGGTCAGACCATTCACCTTCTCCAGGATAGCGTCCGCGTCAATGCAATGGTGCCGATAGAGGTCGCCAATTGTCCCTGTCTGACCAAAATGTTCGACCCCCAATGGGATGGTCTGATGTCCCTGTACGGCACCCAGCCAAGACAATGTCGCGGGGTGTCCGTCGATCACGGTAACCAGCTTGCAGTGGCACGGCAGACCGGACATCAAAGTTTCGATGTGGGACCGAGCCTCCTGATTGCCGCGCGAACGCGCCCGTTGCGCTGCCGTCCACCCAGCGTTTAGCCGGTCTGCCGAAGTCACCGCCAGCACTCCAATGTCTTTGCGTCCTTCGCCCATCACGCCAGCGGCTTTGATCGCTTCGGGTGCAACGGCCCCCTGATAAGCGATTACGACCTCGCAATTCGGGCCCGGCTTCCGCAGCCAGTATGCACCATCTATGGCACCTTGACGGAACTCATCGCCCACGCGTTTGCCAGGCTGTTCAATCGGGTTTGTCGTCAAGCGCAGATAAACCGAACCGCCTGTTTCGTCACGCAGCCGGTGCGTTCGTCCGGTTGCCCTTCGCCATCACGCTGCAGGTAGTCAAAGGCCCACTCCATGATCACCGCCAGTTCATCAGCAAAGGCTGGCTCAAAGGCCGCCAGCCCGTCCTGGCTCATCCCGATCAAAGGTGTGCCAATGGATTGATGCGCGCCGCCTTCTGGGGCCAGCGTTATGCCCGAAGGCGTGCCGACCAGCATAAAGCGCGCATCCTGATAACAAGCATAATTGAGCGCATCGAGGCCACGGCTGACAAAGGGTCATACACAGTGCCGATCGGGATAAGCCGCTTGCCGAACAGGGAATGCGAAGGCCCGCAGCGCCCAAAAGCAACAAGAGGTTCATCTCGGCAATACCAAGCTCGATATGTTGCCCTTCGGGAGTAAATTCCCATCTTGCCGTCGAGGGGATACGATGTTCAATAAAAGCGTCGGCTTGCTCGGATCTGGCAAACAGTTTGCGCCGGTTAACCCACGGGCCAAGGTTTGTTGTGCCTGTGACATCAGGGGACGTCGTCAGGATACGCTCGGCCAATTGGCTGTCGCCCTTCGACAAGTCATCCAAAATCTTGCCGAAAGCCATTTGGGTCGAGATTTCGCGGCTTGTGTCGATGTCAATTGATGGAACATCCAGCTTGCCATCGAAATAGCGTCGCGGACCTTTTGCAAAGAAGGGAACTTTCGACAGAAAATCTTTCAACGCCTCTGGGTCCGGCACTGCCGAGAGAGGTTCCCATTCCTTGCCGGCAGGCACGCCCATATGTTCTTGCCACGCGACGAACTGGCTGTTGTTCATCAGTCCGCCGTGGTTGTCCTTGTGGCCCGCAATTGGCGTGCCCCATCCCTTGACAGTGTAGGCCAGGAAACAGGTAGGGCGGTCATGTTCGATTGCATCAAAGGTTTGGGCCATGGTCTCGACGCAGTTGCCGCCGAGGTTTTCCATCAATGCAGCGAGTTCGGCATCTGTGCGCCGTTCGATCAGCGCCGTCACATCCCCCTGATCCCCAAGATCGTCCATGAGGCGCTTTCGCCAAACCTCGCCACCCATGAACGTCAGGGCCGAGTATTCCTGGTTCGAGCAGGCATCAATCCAGTCTCGCAGCCGATCACCGCCAGGTTCCTTGAAGGCCGCGCGCTGCAGGACACCATGCTTCACGCGCACAACATCCCATCCAAAGGCATCAAAGATTTTCTCGATCCGTTCGAACAAACCTTCACGAACGATGCCGTCGAGCGACTGCCGATTGTAGTCGATAATCCACCACGTGTTGCGCAGGCCGTTTTTCCAGCCTTCCTGCAATGCTTCGTATACGTTGCCTTCATCCAGTTCAGCGTCGCCTACAAGCGCCACCATGCGCCCCATCGGGGCATCTGCCCCCCAGTTTTTGGCCTTGACGTAGTCCTGAATGATCGAAGCAAACGAGGTGATCGCGACACCCAAACCTACCGAACCTGTCGAAAAGTCGACATCATCGATATCCTTTGTCCGGCTGGGATAGCTTTGCCGCCAAACCCGCGAAAGTTCTCCATCTTCTCGCGGGTCTGGTTGCCCAGGTACTGCATCGCGTGGAAAACCGGTGACGCATGAGGCTTGACCGCAACCCGATCTTCGGGACGCAAAGCCGAGAAGTAGAGCGCCGTCATGATCGAAACCATCGACGCGGACGACGCTTGATGACCACCAACCTTGATCCCATCCACCTTGGGACGGATATGGTTGGCATGGTGGATCATCCAATGCGACAACCACAGCAAACGCTGTTCGACGATTTTCAACAGCTTGGGATCATTCGGCATGGTGGTCTCCGGGTTCATGCGGCACTGCGGGCAGGGTAGGGCAGAGCTTGCTCCAAATCCGCAAGGATGTCATCAACGTCTTCCAGCCCGACGGAAAGACGGATCAGACCGTCGCTGATCCCATGTTCTGCCCGTTCTTCCGCAGTATAAGTCGAATGAGTCATGGATGCCGGGTGCTGGATCAGGGTTTCTGCATCCCCCAAGGACACGGCGCGTTGGATCATGTTCAGGCGGTTCATGAACTCGATGCCACCGGACAGGCCAGACTTGATTTCAAAGGCGATCATGGCCCCCGGCTGCGACATCTGGCGTTGTGCGACATCGTGCTGGGCAAAACTCTCAAGCCCCGGGAAATAAACCTCACTGACGGCCGGGTGTGCCTGAAGGTAATCGGCGACAACCTTGGCGGACGCACAGTGGCGATCCAGTCGCAGGTTCAGTGTCTTCAGTCCACGCAGGATCAGCATTGCGTTGAAAGGTGCCATCACTGCGCCTGTCATGTCCTTCATGCCGACAAGCCGGATCTCAGAAATCTGCTCGGCGGTTCCGACCACAAGACCCGCGACCACATCGCCATGCCCGCCCAGATATTTGGTGGCGGAGTGCAGGACGATATCCGCGCCGTGCTCGATCGGGCGGGTCAGATATGGGCTGGCATATGTATTGTCGACCACAACCTGTGCACCGACAGAATGTGCAATCTCTGAACTGGCAGCGATATCCACCAAGCGCATGTTTGGATTGGCTGGGGTTTCAAAATAGACGACGCGGGTTTTTTCGGAAACAGCGGCTTTCAGGTTCGCAGGGTCCGTCATGTCGACATGGGTAATAGTGACACCCCATTTTGCCAGACCGTGGCGCATGAAAGCGAATGTGCAGCCGTAGAGCGTCTTGTCGACAATGACTTCGTCACCTGGCGACAGCAGGGTCCAAAGTACGGCGGTAATTGCACCCATCCCGCTGGACAGTGCAAGTCCAGCCTCGGCACCTTCCAGCACGGCAATACGCTTTTCAAGAAGGTCACAAGTAGGGTTCGATATCCGACTATAGATATGACCTGCGCGCTCGCCAGAAAACATTTCACCGCCGGCCTCTGCGGTTTCGAAGGAGAAGGTTGAGGTCAAGTGGAGGGGCGGGGTCAGCGCACCATCGTTTTCAGATGGGTTGTAGGCATGATGAATGGCGCGAGTGGCAAATCCGGTTGTGTGGGTCACGGTGAGCTCCTGATCTAAGTTGTTACCACTTTGCGCCTTTACTTTGAGCAATGGGTTGCAAATAATGCCACGTTAATGGTGAATATTGGCATATTATGCTAAAACAGGAGAGAAAATGGACGCCAAAGACAGGCAGATCATTCGAGCATTGCAGCGGGACGGGCGTATGACGAACCAGAATCTTGCTGATGAGGTCAATCTGTCTCCTTCGCCGTGTCTGCGACGGGTCAAAAACCTTGAGGCCAGCGGTGTCATCAAGGGATACAGTGCCGATGTGGACGCTGCTGCATACGGGATGGCGATAACTGTCTTTGTCCGCATCCGGCTTGAGCGGCACAATGAAACAGATGTGCAGAAATTCGAAAAACGCGTTCGAATGATCGATGAAGTTTTAGAATGCCATGCTGACCGGCGCAATGGATTACCAGTTGCGGGTATTGGTATCGGACCTCGAAGCATACGAAGACTTTATTCGAAACCGAATTCACCCGATCGGCGGAATAGCTTCGATCGACACCAGCTTTGTTTATGGAACAGTCAAGAAAACATCGGTTTTTCCAGCCTGAGAAAGTTTAAATTCTCGAAAGTGACCCTTAATATTGAGTTCCAGATTGTTAGGATGCGGTAGAACCGGATTCGAGTTTCCGAGACTATGGGTATTCGCCGTTAGAAAATTCGCCGACTAGATGCAGCCCTGTAAAAGCAACATAATCATTGTTACGCGCGCATTCTGCAAGTCAACGCTGCCCGTTCGCTCTGCCAAAAATACGCTTTACTTCAAAATCTTAAGGTCGGGTTACGACAAAATCCGGCACGATCGCTGCTTGTTTGATCGCTTCCTCGACATCATGCCCGGCGAAGAACCCAAAATCCGAGACAAGTGCGGAAGCCACTCCGGCATGACGCGCGCCCAGAATGTCAGTATGCAGACTGTCACCTACCATCAGAACGCGGGATTTGTCGACGGGCCCAAGTCGCTGAAAGGCAAGATCATAGATATTGCCGAAAGGCTTCCATAAAACTGCGGGGCTACACCCGTTCGGTCGGCCAAACGGTGCGCGAAAAGACCGGGCTCTTTGGAAAGCCGTACTCGCGTGGGGCAACGATGTCCGGGTTGCCTACCAATACCGGGCGGGGTCGGCTTAGCAATGCCGCCTCCAACATCGCCTGCCGGGTTTCGGTCCAGGCGGCTGACCCGATCATCAGAAAACCATCAACAGTTTCGTAGGGTTGCGGGTCATCCTCCAGATAGGTTAGTTTCAAATCTTCCAAATCGCGCAGCCCGGCGCTGGGTGTCGCCATCAAACCCCAGTGCAGCTCATGTTGACCATTCAGCCCGGACAGCAACGTAGCCCGACTGGTAATCACATCCTGCGGCGCGAAGTCATATCCCAGCCTGGTGTATTTCTCCAACAGCGTGGCATGAGGAAACCCTGCGGCATTCGAAACCACCAGGACACGTTTGCCCGCATCCGTCAGTGACTTGATCCGTTCAGGCGTTTCGGGGATTGCTGTTTCTCCGATATTGAGAACCCCGAACGCATCCAGAAGAAATACGTCAAACTCATCCATAACTTCGAAAAGGGTCTCGATACGACGATAATTCACGTCGTTCGGTTCAATATCTGGAAGGCGGTGCCGGACGGCTTCGTAAGCCTTAAATGCCTCCTGCGCTGAGAATCCGGTCAAATGATCGCTCCTCGTACTTTTGCCGAAACCCACTCGCTGATCATGACTGCAAGAAGAATTACTATCAGGATAAGGCTGACTTGCGGCCACGCCAGAACATTAAGCGAGGCCGAAAGCTGCAACCCGATACCGCCGGCACCAACCAGCCCAAGCACAGTGGACTCGCGAATGTTGATGTCCCAACGAAAGACTGCAATTCCGGCAAAAGCAGGCAGGATTTGCGGAACAATCCCATACGCCATGACTTGCCACCGCGAAGCACCGGTGGCTGTGATCGCCTCGACCTGACCGTGATCAATCTCTTCAATCGCTTCATAAAGAAGTTTGGCGCAGAACCCGATTGAACGGATGGCGATCGCTATGACACCGGCAAACACACCCGGTCCAATGATAGCGATCAATAGCAGCGCCCAGATCAGCGAGTTGATTGAGCGGGTCGAAACAATGACCAACAAGGCAATGGGGCGGATGAACAACGCCGACGGGGTAGTGTTGCGGGCCGCCAAAAAGGCAACCGGCACAGCCATGCACAGAGCGATGATCGTGCCCAGAGTAGCAATGTTCAGGGTATCCCAGATCGGGGGTCCCAACTGGGTGATATAGTCCCATTTGGGTGGCGTTGCGCGGGTCCAGATATCGTTGGCGATACGGGGCGCATCCCAGACGAAAAACCAGGTTGTCGATTGCGAAATGAGCTGCCAACAGTAGACAAAAACCGCTACTCCCAGAAGCCATCCAAACCAGCGAACCAGGCTTTGGCCGGTCGTCCGCCTGCGCCAGATTTGTGTATCGTCGCGTTCAAGAACCGGCATTACTGAACCCTCGCGCGGATAATTCCCGAAAGGTATTCGAGGGCCATGACGATCCCGATGATAAGGATCAGAATGGCGGCGGCAGTGTCGTATTCATATCGATCAAACGCGGTGTTCAGTGTCGCGCCAATGCCGCCTGCCCCCACCAGCCCGAGAATAGCGCTTTCCCGGAAATTGATGTCGATCCGGTACATGGAAAGACCCACAAGCCTAGGCATGATCTGAGGCTGAACCCCGTAGTTGATCCATTGCAGCCATCGTGCACCAGAGGCCTGAATCGCCTCAGCCTGAACTTTGTCCATCGCCTCGATATCTTCGGCCAAAAGCTTGGAAAGAAACCCAATGGTTGCGAAAGACAGCGTCAAAAATCCTGCCAGCGGGCCAAAGCCAAAGATGGCCACAAGCAAAATGGCAACGATAATTTCCTGCAATGCCCGGCTTAACGCGACAATGCCGCGGCACATTATGTAGATTGGCAACGGGGCGATATTACGTGCAGCCCCCAATCCAATCGGGATCGAAATCAGGATACCGACAACCGACGCGGCCACGGTCATCACAATGCTTTCCAGAAGGCCGGCCCAGATATCTGACCACCGTGAAATGAAATCCGGGCTGGTAAAGGCAAGGACGAACGCCCATCCCCTGTCCAGTCCCTCATAGACCCTGCCCCAATCAACATCGATGGTCATGAAAGCCGCAATCAGGTAAGCGAAGAACCCAAGTATCAATGCCCTGCGCAGCAACGTGTTTTTAATAAAGGCCGGTTTGCGCCAACCTTTTCCCAGCATGTCGTCAAGTTCTCGATGGCTCATTCTGCAGCCTCGACATCTTCATCCTCATCCACTTTTTCGATGGTCGCTTCCCAATCTTCCTCACCGTAAATCTCGGTCAGCTTTTCCGGGTGAGCCCTGTTGGAAGACCATCAAACACGATTTCTCCAAAGCGGAGGCCCACGACACGGGGAACGAACATCTGGGCTAGTGCCACGTCATGGATGTTGATGATGGCTGCCAGCCCGCGCTCCTGACACAGCTCGGTAATCAGCCGCATGATCTGACGACTGGTCTTCGGATCCAGCGACGCGGTCGGTTCATCGACCAGCAACAACTTTGGGTTCTGGATCAGGGCGCGGCAGATACCGACCCTTTGGCGTTGACCACCCGACAACTCGTCCGCGCGTTTGTCAGCCATATGCAACAGCCCCACCCGGTCCAGCAGGCGGAAAGCCTCGTCCACATCCGACTGCGGATACCGCCGTAGAAAACTGCGCCAGAATCCGACATACCCCAACCGACCGGACAATACGTTTTCCATCACTGTGAGGCGTTCGACCAGAGCATATTCCTGAAAGATCATACCCATTTCGCGGCGTGCTTTCCGCAACGCACCCGACCCGAGTTTGGTCAGGTCCATGTCATCCAGAAGAACACCGCCGCTTGTGGGTTCAACCAAGCGGTTGATGCAACGGATCATGGTCGATTTTCCCGCGCCCGAGGGTCCAATCAGTGCAAGCACCTGCCCTTTGGGTACCTCAAGATCGATGGCCTTCAGTGCCTGATCTCCGGTCTTGTAGGTTTTCGTCAGCTTTTGAAGACGCAGCATAAATTGCCCCCGATTAGGGTGATTAGCGGGCCTTTTCAGGCCCGCTGGATTAAGCAAGACTTATTGGCAGGCGTAGGAGACGCCGTTTGCCGCGTCAATTTTGCGAATGACGTCCCAGAATTCCGTAAGTCATCTCAAGAAATTGGCCTTCGTTCGACTTGGAAAACTCCGCTTCAAGCGTCGTCCCTTCCCACTCGAAGTTGAAGAAAGCATTGCGGATTTTCTCCTGCAATTCGGGCGTCAGGTTGTAGACAGTGCCAAATCCGGTGGTTGGGAAGGTCTGCGATTTGTAAATCGTAACAACATCTTCCTCCTTGATCACATCCCGCAAAATCATCCGTGCCTTTACCGAATTTGCAATCGATGCCGCTGGATAGTCCTTGTTCGCCACACCAAGGATCGAGTTGTCGTGCTTTCCCGAATAGACGGGTTCGAAGTCGCGATCGGGCAGAAGATCAAAGTCACTTTTCAGGATCGCCGACGGTGCTTTGAAGCCCGAGTTGGACGTGGGTGACGTGAAGGCAAGTTGCTTACCTTTGATATCCTCAACCTTTTCGATGCCCGAGCCTGGGTAGGTGATGATCTCCATTTCATAACCGAAGTTACCGTCTTTTGAGGCCATAATCGTAAACGGTCGGAACCCGGCACAGTTTACTGCCAGTGGGTTGGACCCGGTGTTGAAGCCCGCAATATGCAGGCGTCCCGACCGCATCGCCTCGATCTGGGCGGCGTTGTTTTGGACCGGAAAAAAGACCACGTCCTTGCCTGTCTCAGCCTTCAGATGCTCTAGAAAGTCAGACCACGCGGTTTTGTATACGGCTGGGTCTTCGACCGGTGTATAGGCAAAAATCAGGGTGTCAGGATCAATTAGCTGGGAAGAATCTGTGGGGATATCCGCAATCAAATCCCCATCGACGTCGCAAAACCGCTCGTCCAGATCACCCTCGGGCAATCTTGCGCCGAAGCTGTCCCGGAAAGCGACATGAGCGCAATTGCCGATGCCCCAACCAATAATCTGATGTCTATCTTCATGTTTTCCTCCCAGTCATGCGCGGTCTTTTTGCAGTCCGCTGTTCGTCATTCATTTCAGTGTTTACGGGGCGACAAGAATATCAACCTCGGCACCGTTGATCGCGTTAAGCAACTCTCCTGTTGGTTTCGTGTCGGAAACTATGGAATCCAGGTTGGTCAGGTCTCCGACCTGAGACAGGCCTTTACGGCCAAATTTCCTGAATCGATTAAAAGATGTCGATTTGCTGCGCGCGTCAGCATCATTCTTTTGACAGCCGCAAAGCCGCGCACGGTTTCTGAAGGGCCTTCGACCGAAAAACCTGACGAGCCGATCATGCATCTGTCGACATTGAACCGAGACAGGAATTCCAGCGTTTCGGTTCCAATCGTCGCAGATTCGGTTGCCAGATATTCTCCTGGACAAAGCAGAACCTCGGCAGCCCCATGGCCGAGGGTCATTGCCACCGGGATTGAATTCGTAATCACTGTGCAAGGAGTGCCGAGATAGGCCAATGCACGGGCCATTTCGATTGTGGTCGAACCGGAATCGATCATGACCGTTTCACCATCACGAACCAGTCCCGCCGCGCTGATACCTATGCGTTCGCGCTCCTCAATCCGCGCGTTGGCTCGCTCGTCCAGACCTGGATAATGCCCTTGTGCCGGGGCAGATGCTCCTCCGTGCGCGCGTGCGATCAGGCCGTCATTCGACAGGGCGTCAAAATCCCTGCGCACCGTCTCGTTGGAGACGTTGAAACGCTGGGCCAATTCATTGATGCGAACGTGCGGGCGAAGCTTCAACTCCAGCAGTATTTGCTGGCGCCGGTCGGATTTTTTTACCCTACCCCGTCCCTTCTCAATCGTTTTGGCACGTATCTTCGTTTTGGACATCCAACAACCCAATCAGGTTTCAAACCCCACTTTTGTGGGATTTCGGGCATAATGCAATAATTTTTGTTGCATAACCCTCAGTAGGTTGTGACAATTCGGAAGAGTCCAAAGCGCAAGGCAAGAATGTGTGAATTGAACCGTTTCATAGTGAAAACCCAAGAACCACCGTTAACGACTGAAGGTTATTCTGGGTGCGCTATTGATACCGTGTCATTGAGGGCAGCATGAGCGACGGCAACATAACAGACCAGATTGCAGCACTTCCGATGCGCTGGGACAGGGATGGAAAACTACGCGTTCTGATGGTGACTTCGCGCGATACTGGGCGGTGGGTCATCCCAAAGGTTGGTTGATGGAAGGAAAGAAACCTTGGCATGCCGCCGAAATTGAAGCTCTGGAAGAAGCAGGTGCAGTCGGGGCAATCTCGAAACAGCCGATTGGCCAATTTTTCTACGACAAGCGCTTTGAGGGCGCGAATAGCGTTCGCTGCCGCGTTACCCTCTATCCCATGGTCGTTGAAAAACTGAAGCGGCGTTGGAAAGAACGGGAAGAACGGACGCGTCACTGGTTTTCACCGGGGAAAGCGGCAAAGCTGGTGGAAGAAAGAGATCTGTCAAGTTTTCTGAGAAATCTGACGGGCAATCAGAACGCCCAGTCTGTCATTAACAAGCTACGAAAAGCTGGATGAGAAAGCGCCTGACAAAACAAAAGATACTGGTGCACGATAACCAAAGGGAGGAATGATAATGAAAAAACTTACATCCACGGCCGTCGGGTCGCTGATTGCAATAGCCGCATCTGTGTCGGCAGCGCAGGCAGACAAGCTGACACTCTATTGCTCGGCGCAGGAAGACTGGTGCCAACTCATGGCGCGCAGTTTCGAAGATGCAACGGGCATCGACGTCAACATGACGCGTAAGTCGTCAGGCGAAACCTTTGCCCAGATTCGCCGAAAGCTCGAACCCGAAAGGAGACGTTTGGTGGGGCGGCACGGGTGATCCGCATTGCAGGCCGCCGAAGAGGGCCTGACAATGGAATACATGTCGCAAATGCGCGACCAGCTTCATGATTGGGCAATTTCCCAAGCCGAAAGTGCCGGAAACAGAACGATCGGCATTTATTCCGGCGCACTTGGGTATGGCTATAACGCAGACCTGCTGGCGGCCAATAACCTACCCGAACCCGCCTGTTGGAAAGACCTGCTAAAGCCTGAATACAAGGGTCACGTTCAGATGGCCAACCCGAACTCGTCTGGTACGGCCTATACAACGCTGGCCTCGATGGTGCAGATCTTTGGCGAGGATGAAGGTTTTGAGTTCATGAAAGGCCTGCATTCGAATATCAACCAGTATACAAAATCCGGATCTGCACCAATCAAAGCAGCCGGTCGAGGCGAGAACACGATTGGCATCGTCTTCATGCATGATGCGGTAAAGCAGGCTGTATCGGGTTTCCCGATCAAGGTAGTCGCGCCTTGTGAGGGTACGGGATACGAAATTGGCTCGATGTCCATTATTGAAGGCGCCCGCAACGAGGAAGAGGCGAAGAAGTTCTATGACTGGGCGCTGTCGCCCGAGGCGCAGAACCTTGCTCTTCAGGTCAGCGCGTTTCAGGTGCCATCGAACAAGAGCGCAGAAACGTCGGAAAGCGCGCCTGACATGAGTCAGATCAAGCTGATCGACTATGACTTCAAAAAGTATGGTTCCTCAGACGAACGGAAGCGTCTGTTGCAGAAATGGGACGAAGAGGTTTCGGTTCTGCCGCAGTAAATGGCCAACCATATTACAAAAAAGACCCGTCCGGTTCTGATCTTTTGGGTCATCGCCGGGTGGGTCGGGTTTTGCCTGCTGCCGTGGTATATGGTTGACGGCGGCCTGTGGTCATTCGAATGGCTTTTTGACGGCTACCCGTTTGACGAAGATTATGCCCCGCTGCATTCCTGATCGCACAGGGTGAAGCTTTGGCTTGCCCCACTGTTGATCGCTCTGACCTTACCCCTTCTGGTGCTGAAGCGAGCCAAGTCTGACCCCCTGCCCGGGTTCTGATCCTTTCCGGTGCGCTCGGCTTCGGCTGGTTGATCGCACAGGGATTCGGGATTGGCATCAGGGGTTTCAATTTCAATTGGTTGGACGCCTATTTTGGCGAACTTGGTGATCGCCAATTCGGTATGGGCTATGGCGCAATGATTTGCGCTTCAAGCTTTCTGTTCCTGTTGACCCAAGGCATTGCGGCAAGAGGTGCCATCAACGGTGACGTCTTTGTTGTTAGTGCGATTGGCGGTGTGATTACCATCGTCACCGTCTTTGTTTTTTTTCCGATCGCCAAGATGCTGTTCGCTGCCTTTGTCACTGAAGATGGCGCATATTCCATTGCTGTCTTCTTTTCAAAGTTCTTTGATGCCCGGCTTTGGGGGTTGGGGTGTTTTTATGGTGCCAGATGCGGCGCGGCATGGAACTCGCTGTTTCTTGCCATCCTGGTTGGCTTCGTCACGACTGCCCTGGGTTTGTGCTTTGCACTGGTCGTGAGCCGCTCGGGTTTCCGCTACAAACGCGTGCTGCGGGCTTTGACTGTTCTTCCGATCATCACCCCGCCATTTGTGATTGGCCTCGCGCTGATCCTGCTTTTTGGTCTGTCAGGCTCGGTCACACGGTTCGTCGCCGAGCTGTTCGGCACGCAGCCAACGCGCTGGCTGCGGATGCCGGCGCCGCACACCTTTTCACGCCCATTGCATTCCTCGTTCTTATCGGCGTGGTGGAAGGCGTCTCGCCATCTATGGAGGAAGCCCAGACTCCGCGCCAGCAGATGGCAAACGTTCAGGACAGTGTCCCTCCCTGATGCGCCCCGGTCTTGCCAATGCATTTCTTTGGGCTTCATCGGCGCCGACTTCGGAAACCCGCTTGGGTGGGAATTTCGACGTTCTATCGACCGATTTTCTTTGCCATCGTCGGGGCGCAATATGACCAAGGACGGGCCGCCGTTCTGGCCATGGTATTGCTGTTTTTTACTCTTTCGGCCTTTTACGCACAGCGTGTTTGGCTGGGCAAGAAAAGCTATACCACCGTAACAGGCAAAGGCGACGCAGGCGTGCACCCTTTGATGCCTACGGGTCTTTCTGTTCCAGTGCTGGTAATCGCTCTTGGCTGGGCGGTGTTCACGATCATTGTCTATGCAATGATCATCTACGGCAGTGTGGTCGAGCTTTCAATAACTCCCTGACCCTAAAACACTACGTCACGGCATTCTCTGTTCGATTTGAAGAAGAGGGCATTCGTTGGACCGGCGCCGCGTGGGACAGCTTCTGGACTACCATAACCATTGCGGCGATTGCTGCGCCTCTGACGGCAGCGGTTGGGTTGGTCACGGCTTACCTATTGACCCGGCAAAGCTTTGCGGGAAAGAACGCTTTCGAGTTTGGGACCATGCTGTCCTTTGCAATCCCCGGTACGGTGATTGGTGTCAGCTATATTCTTGCCTTCAACGTTCCGCCCATCGAGATAACCGGCACAGGCGTTATCCTTGTTATCAGCTTCATATTCCGCAACATGCCGGTTGGGGTCCGTGCGGGCATCGCCAGCATGTCGCAACTTGACCGCAGTCTCGATGAATCCTCGCTGACCCTTGGTGCAAACTCGTGGCAGACATTTCGTCGTGTCATTCTGCCGCTGCTACGTCCCGCGATACTTGCCGCGCTTGTTTACAGTTTTGTCCGCGCGATGACGGCGATCTCGGCTGTGATTCTGGTCAGTGCCGAATACGACATGGCAACCAGCTATATCATCGGGCGGGTCGAGAATAACGACTATGGTCTCGCCATTGCGTATTCGACGACGCTGATCTTCGTGATGCTGGCAGCGGTCGGTTTATTGCAAATTCTCGTCGGTCGGGTCCAGATCGGTCGGCGCACACAGAACACAACGGAGACACCTCATGACCGACAACAAAATCGGTTCCAAGGCCGCCCCGGTATTATTTGAGAAAGTGTCGAAAGTGTTCGGCAAAAACGTTGTGGCTGTTGATAACATTAACCTTCATGTCGAAGGGAAAACTGGTCACGCTGCTTGGTCCGTCAGGCTGTGGGAAAACAACGACGTTGCGCATGATCGCCGGGTTAGAGATGGCAAGCTCTGGCAAGATTATGATTGGCAACCGGGACGTCACCAAACTGCCCGCAACAGACCGCGACGTATCAATGGTGTTTCAATCATACGCGCTGTTTCCCCACATGAGCGTGCTGGAGAACGTGATGTACGGCCTCACATTCTCGGGCTTTGCCAAGGATGAGGCTCGCAGCCGCGCCTTGCATGGCTTGCAATTGGTAGGGCTCAAGGGGTTCGACAATCGCCTTCCTCCGAACTCTCGGGTGGTCAGCAACAACGTGTCGCCGCGCGAGCGCTGGTTCTAGAACCACAGGTTCTGCTGTTTGACGAGCCGCTATCCAACCTTGATGCCAAGCTGCGACGCCAGGTGCGCGAGGATATCCGGGCCATTCAGCAAGACCTTGGATTGACGGTTGTCTATGTCACCCACGATCAGGAAGAGGCCCGCCGTCTCGGACGAGATCGTTGTGATGCGGAACGCCGCGATCGCTCAGATGGGTACACCTCGCGAGCTTTATGATGCCCCGAATGACCGGTTTGTTGCCGATTTCATAGGCGAGGCAAACCTGCTCAACTGTCAGATCGTTGCAACCGACGGTGATGCTGCAACAATCGAGATCGAAGGTTACCGTCACACTCTGCCGCGTCGGGGTTTGACCAATGGGCCCGCGACCATCGCTGTACGACCCTCGCGCCTTGTGATTGGTTCTGATGACGGCATCGCCGCTACAGTGGCCAAGGCAACCTTGTTGGTGTGCGGATGGAATACACACTGACCGGCGCATTTGGCCAGGTTTTTGCGGTCCACGATGATGTTGATGCACCGCTTGCACCGGGTACCGAAATCAGGATGGGGTTTGCGGGCAAAGGGCCGGTACTTCTGCCTGACTAGATGCCGAATTTACTGATCATCACTCACCCCGAGGTCGTTATTGATCCGGATACCCCCATTACGGAATGGGGTCTGAGCACGACAGGTCGCCGGCGCGCCGCATCCTTTGCCGCCAGTGAAGTTATGGCCAATGTCAGCCATATCTGGGCCAGCAGCGAACGAAAGGCTCGTGACACTGAGATTCTGGCCGCGCCCTTGGGGTTGCCTCTAAATATCCACCCGGAACTTGGCGAGAATGATCGGAGTACCACTGGTTTCCTTCCACGGGAAAAGTTCGAGGCGGCCGCGGACGCATTCTTTGCCCAGCCGGATATTAGCTTTCGCGGTTGGGAAACTGCGGCCGACGCGCAGAGGCGCATTCACCGGGCAGTCTTGGAAATCACTCGTGCCCATGGCACCGGAGACCTCGCCATCGTTACACATGGTGCGGTCGGGACATTGTTGTGGTGTGAGCTTTCCGGGATTCCGATTGACCGCCAGTACGATCAACCGTCACAAGGCCATTATTGGCAGACAAGTCTGACAACTTTGCAACCTAATTCCACTTGGTTGCCAATGGCCTAGACGTTAAGCCCCCCAAGCGTTCTCTGCGATTTCCAACAAACTTTCAAATACATCTGGTGTACCGACGATCACGCGCCCACCGTCGCGGATCATCGCGTCGGCGTCTTGATCTTCGACAACACCGCCCGCTTCTGCAACCAACAATTGCCCAGCCAGACAATCCCAGGCGTTCATGTGTTCTTCCACATAACCCAGAAGTCGCCCGGCTGCGACATAGGCCAATGACAATGCACCGCTGGCGTTTCTGTGAAACATGGAACCGCGCTCGATCAGTTCTGCAACCACCGGCACGACGTGGCGAGTTTCGATCCGGTTCGAATACCCCACAGAAACCGTCCCATCCCGAAGAGCAACCCCAGAGGCCACGTGTATCGGTGAACCGTTCAGTGTCGCGCCCTCTCCGCGTGTTGCCACAAAGGTTTCATCCATACTCGGATCCCGGATCACACCCACCGCAGTGTGCCCTTCGGTGACACCGGCCAGAACAATCGTCCATACGGGTATGCCATTGACGAAATTCGTAGTTCCATCAATTGGATCAATCACCCAGTCAAAACCGCTCTTGCCTGTGGCAGCGCCGTGTTCTTCGCCAAATATCCCATCCTGCGGCCAAGCATCCATGATCTTTTGACGAATGAAGGCTTCGACGTTTTTGTCCGCGTCGCTCACCCAGTCCTGAGCACCTTTTTGATCGATAACCAGATTACTCCTGTCCAAGAAGTATTTCTCGGCTATCACCCCAGCTTCTTCACAGACCGCGATGGCAAAATCTCTGCGTTCCGAAAGACGATTCATGGCCTGTCCTTTTGTGTTTGTGTATCTAAGGCCAACATTGCGGTCCAAGCGGAAGGCTTGCAATGACTGAGTTGCAGCACCGTTCAATTCAATTCATGCCGCCTCGAGGTTGCCGAGCAAAATGGACGTCATATCGGCGGTTATCACCCCGTCTATGGCTACAACATCCATTCCAGTCTGATAATCAACGTTGCTTTTTGTAACTCCCGACAAATCCGCATCTGAATCCAAGAAGACCCATTGAGGTTCATGCGCAGTGGTTTTCCCAACAGCCACCTGCAAAATCGCCAGTGCATCCAGGGCATTGATGGTTCCATCTTGATTGATATCCGCTGCGATTAGGTTTTCCGCATCGGCGGGCCCCCATGTCGGATCGAGGCCAACCGAAATGCGCAACACTTGTAAAGCGTCCATTGCGTCGATCTCTTTGCTTGCCGTCGAATAGTGCTTGATGATGTCCAGTCTTCCGGGGAACGTGCCATCCGGAAGGTCCAAGTCAAATTGTCCCTGATCGTCAGCCGTGACAGATACCGTGCCACCGCCGATCGGAGTAATCAATCTCCGCATCCGACAATCCGGG
>NZ_JBQFJF010000001.1:3275000-3420557 GCF_056536105.1 Ruegeria sp. AL7 | reverse complement strand
ACCTTCCTGAGCTGGTGAGGCAGGTTGAGACGCGCCACCCGACCCGGTGCCGGTTTCGGATATCTTCGACAGGTCCAGATCGCCCGCATCCAGGCGTGCGACGATCTGAGGGGGATCGGAAATGGTGATATCCGCCTCTCCGACAAACCGGTTGCCATCCAACTGCGCTGTCATATTTCGCAGGGAAATCCGACCGTCCCGCGTATAGGTCATTTGCGCAGAGATATCGGCAACGTTACCCAATCCAGACGGCACAGTCACGCCCGCCTGACCGAAGGCCGCCAGCATCTTTTCTGTATCTTGGGTGATGATCTTTGTGGTTCCGTCCATCTCTCCGGCCAGATTGACGTGGCCGTCAAAGCCGATCTTGCCGCCCGGTGCAGTCAGGGCCAATTCAAGCGCGGTTACGGACCCTGCGGCAAAAGCTGGCAAGTCCGGAATCTTCAGATCGACCTGAACAGCACCTCCGGGTACAGGCATTGATGCCTCCATTACCATCGGTGCAGTGACCTGAGGCCAACTGGCCGACAAGGTTACATCAGGAAAGTCCATCTGCGTGGCACCGTCTTCCACATAGATCAGTCGCGCATTATTAAGCTGCAACTCTTCCAAAGTTACGGCCGACGATGCGCTGGCCGGAACCGTCCCTGCAGACGGTGTGGCCGTCGCGGTGGTCACAGGCGCGCTCAGCTCCCAGTTTCCGCGCCCTTGCGAACGCTCCAGCCGCAGCACCGGGTTTTCCGCGAAAACGCGTTTGATCCGCAGATCCCCATTCAAAAGCGCAGCAGCATCCACGCCCACGGCAAGGCTATCAGCGCTCAGCATCGGCTCTGGCCCGGCCCAGCTGGCGTTCCCAAAACGCACGGGCCCGGTTTCCATCCCCAGCACCGGCCAGAACGACAGGCGCACGTCGCCGCTCAATCTCAGTTCGCGCCCGGTCTGGGCTTTGACCTGCTCAGCCAGAATCGCGCCAAGCTTGTCTCCGGGCATCAGCAAAAGCGCGCCAATTACCAGCGCAATCACTGCCACAACAATAAACAGGATGCGTATCAGCCATTTCATGATCTGCTCTCCGCCTTTTGGCTTGTCTTTGCCGCGATCATTCAAATCGCACGTCACATTTGCAAGAGGAAGCTTTCCCCACTATATGCCGCGCCATGACGACGAACCCGCCAAACCTCCGCCCCGACGGCTCCGGCCGCCCGGATCACCGAGACACCCGTTCAAACCAGCCGACGATCGGCATGGTGTCGCTGGGCTGTCCAAAAGCTTTGGTCGACAGCGAACGCATTCTGACCCGGCTTCGTGCTGAAGGATACGGCATTTCGCCCGATTATGCCGGGGCCGATGCCGTCATTGTGAACACCTGCGGGTTCCTCGACAGCGCCAAGGCGGAATCGCTGGACGCAATCGGAGAGGCGCTGGTTGAAAACGGCAAGGTCATCGTCACCGGCTGTCTGGGGGCCGAACCGGATTACATCCGCGAGCACCACCCCCGCATCATGGCGGTCACCGGACCGCATCAGTACGAGCAGGTTCTGGATGCGGTTCACGCCGTTCCCCTGACCCTGACCCGTTCGTTGATCTGCTGCCCGCCAGCAGCGTTCGATTGACCCCCCGCCACTACAGTTATCTGAAGATCTCAGAGGGCTGTAACCACAAATGCAAGTTCTGCATCATCCCCGATATGCGAGGAAAACTGGCCAGCCGTCCGGCCCATGCGGTTCTGCGCGAGGCGGAAAAGCTGGTCGAAAACGGCGTGCGCGAACTGTTGGTGATCTCGCAGGATACTTCGGCCTATGGGCTGGACCGGAAATACGATGTGAACCCGTGGAAAGACCGCGAGGTGCGCAGCCACATCACCGATCTGGCCCGTGAACTAGGTCAGATGGATGCCTGGGTGCGGCTGCACTATGTCTATCCCTATCCACATGTGCGTGAGTTGATCCCCCTGATGGCGGATGCCGGGTCCAACATATTGCCGTATCTGGATATCCCGTTCCAGCACGCTCACCCGAATGTTCTGAAACGGATGGCCCGCCCCGCCGCAGCGGCCAAAACTCTGGACGAAATCCAAGCCTGGCGCGCAATCTGCCCCGATA
This sequence comes from Ruegeria sp. AL7, assembly GCF_056536105.1. Classification (NCBI taxonomy): domain Bacteria; kingdom Pseudomonadati; phylum Pseudomonadota; class Alphaproteobacteria; order Rhodobacterales; family Roseobacteraceae; genus Ruegeria; species Ruegeria sp. AL7. The sequence goes on along the minus strand of NZ_JBQFJF010000001.1, from coordinate 3,418,455 downwards.
TCACCCTGCGTTCGACCTTTATCGTTGGCTATCCGGGTGAGACCGAGGCCGAATTCCAAACCCTGCTGGACTGGATGGACGAGGCGCAACTGGATCGTGTCGGCTGTTTTCAATATGAAAACGTGGATGGTGCGCGCTCAAACGACCTGCCTGATCATGTCCCGGCCGAAATCAAGCAAGAGCGGTGGGATCGCTTCATGGAAAAGGCTCAGGCCATTTCAGAAGCCAAGTTGCAAGCTAAAGTCGGACAAACGCTTCAAGTAATCGTCGACGAAGTGGATGACGAAGCCGCCACCTGCCGCACCAAATCGGACGCGCCTGAGATCGACGGCAACCTGTTCATTGACGAGGGCTTGAAGGCTTCAAACCCGGCGATATCGTCACCGTCGAAGTGGACGAGGCGGGGGAATACGATCTGTGGGGGAAACCCGTTTAACGCCAGTAGCCTGCCCCATAGTGTTTTCGGGTCAATAGTTACGAAGTACAGCTCAGGTAGAAAAAACCGCCATGAATGGCGGCGAAAATTCCTGAAAATGGTGCAGGCGGTCCGTAGTCAAACCGCCTGCGAAAAGCTTACTGAGAAACCGGGTTGCAGACGGTTTGACCTGCTTCGGTTGTTGCCAGTTCATAGCCTGCCGAGCAGCTGGCCGAGCCATACTTGTCATAGTCGGGTTGTACGTAAACAGGGGTCGGTTCTTCCTGCTGCGCACAAGCGGTCAGGACCAGGCAAATGCGCCAACGGCTGCAAGTTTCAGTTTCATGTCCGTCAATCCTCTATTACTTTTCTGATATTGCCCAGCTTTTCGGGCCGCTTCCAGAGTACGGGCTGAACGGCAATCTGGCAACTAAAACGGTCACTTCCTTGTGAGGAAGAGCGATTCCATGCCAGTTCGAAGCCCAAACGATGATCCTTGCGGCATTACAGCTACCTTTTTGTCTGCATCGTCCTAAACTGTGTGACGTTTCAGCCAAATACGGAGAAGCCAGATGTCAGACACACCCGTTATTGCCCAGAAAACCCCTTTTCCAGTCGAAGTTGCCGAAGGAAAAACCTATTTCTGGTGCGCGTGTGGAAAGTCGAACCGGCAACCCTTTTGCGATGGCTCACATAAAGACAGCGGGTTCGAACCGGTGAAATATACGGCCGAGGCCAGCAAAAAGGTCTTTTTTTGCGGGTGCAAACACAGTGCAAACGCGCCGTTGTGCGATGGAACGCATAAAGACCTTTGATCAGCCCTTCAATCTGTTCAGCGTCTCTGAATTTGCACAGAAATCCGGGGCCGTTTCCGCTGGATTCTGCCGCTGAGCCAGCCAGTTGGCGCATTGCGCATCACAGCCCGAGGCGCGACAGCGCGTGACCAGCTCAGCGTATCCTTCGGGCGACAACCGCCCTTCGGCCATGGCTTCGCTCAGTGAAATTCCCATGCTGCGGGAAACAGAGCGCGTCAACCAAAAGTGCTTTTCGACCTCACCCAGAATATCCCGAGGCATCACGCGTCCTCCGCTTGCAAGCTTTGATGGCCTTGAATCGACCGCGGTTCGGGCATGTGCACGGGGCATGATCAATCTGTTCGCGCCGTTCCAGCCACTCCGGACAGGTTCTGGCCCAGGTACAGCCGCGACACTGTTGCACGATCTCGGCCCAATCCTCATGTTTCAGGTGACCATCCCGATAGGCTGCGGCCAGGTCGGTTCCTGTGACCTCGCCCATCCGCAACACCAAACGAAGATGGGCCATGATTTCACCGAGACGTGGCATGGCGAACCTGACAGTTAAGGCATCAATTTGTGCAGTAACTCCCGGTTACGACAATACTCCGGTGTCCGCCCAGCCGTCGCCATTTTTTTAAGCAGATCCTGACAATGATCCGGGTTCGGGCAATCGGTACATCGCAGAACTGCGTCAGAAATCTGGTCGACAGATAGCTTGCCGCCAATGGCTGCTTCCTCAAGATCGATGTCCAGCATTCTGGCCATATCGTCCACCAATCCGGCATGAAGCCGCAAGGACTCTCGGGTGGGCATGCTGTGTCCTTTCCCTTTCGCGCTTTACGAAATCCTAGCGCATCCGGAAGGTCGGACTTTGATACAGGTCAAGATTGGGCGCCGATGTGGTCCAGATAGGCCCGGGTTGCATCCTGAACGCGGCGAAAACGGTCCCCACCCAGCTTTTTGCCTCCGTACCAGCGGGTGACGATGATCACGTGATTGTCCAGCCCTGCACGCTCGATCATCCGCAGGATTACCATACCGGCGCCACTTTCCCCATCATCGGCCTTCAGCGCACCGGTCGGCAAGGAGGCGGCCCAGGTGTTATGTGTGGCCTTGGCATAAGATTTATCGGACTTCAGTTGGTCCAAAACCGCGTCAACTTCCGCGCGTGATACCACGCGCGCCCCGGAAACCGCATATTTCGACCCGCGATCCGTCAAAATCACGCCAAGGCGCACAAGATCAGTCATTGTGCCAGTCCCAGTTGTGTCGCGGTTTCAAGCACGATGTGAACGCGCTGCGCGTTTGGCGGGTGGGTGCCCAGAAACCTGTCGCCGGGATCCGGAATCCGGTCAAAGAACTTCGCCCCAACCAGCGGGTTGTAGCCCGCATTATGTGTAATGATCGTGCCCATCTGGTCAGCCTCAAGCTCAAAATCCTTCACATAAGCCTGAACACCAACCTGCGCCCCAACTTTCTGGGCCTCTTCTATGTCGGCGGCGTCGCCCCCGCGCAGCTTTTCCGCCTTTCCGAACTCAGTTGCGCTTGCGCTGGCATTTTCGCTTTGCCGTGCGATGTGGCCCAAAACGTGATGGGCCGCCTCGTGCCCCATGACAAAAGCCAGTTCATCTGCATTTTGTGTGGAACGGATCATCGCAAGTGTAAAGATTATGGTGGGTTGCTTCTGGTCGTCCAATGTCTGAAACGCATTGGCCGGCGCACGTGGGTTCAGATCAACGAGAATCCGGAAATCGCATTTCTGAAGCCTTGATTGTTTCAAACACTGGCTGCGAGCCTCGGCCCCAATGTTCTGGCTGACTTCGCGAAAGGTCTGGGCCATGGTTTCGGACTCCGGCCCTTCACCCAGCCAATCCGCGGCGGGTTGCACGCGCAGTGCACCTTCCGCACAGGCCGCAAGCAGCAGGGGAAGCACCAAAACAAAGCGTCTGCGCATGTTACATCCTTCGGCTCGGTCTGACCGTGATTTCAACATAGTACGTGCTGTTCAGGTGACCACACAATGCTTTGAAACGAACGTCTTGCATTGCGCGTCGACGGCTTGCACTCTGTCCTTATGTTTTCGATTGAGCATGAATTCGACTCGACGGTCATAACGCTTGTGGACGAAGGTGAAAAACCTTTGCAGGAGGATGTTGTGATCAACAATTTCGCCGAATGCGTCACGCTGGAACAGTTTGATCCGCGAACCGACCAGGTGCAAAGATCACCTTGTCGCCCGAACAGGTCCGCGATCTGGCCGCAGCGCTGGACCTGCCGAGGGAGTTTACCAGATCCGTGAATCGGGATCTTAGGGCGCATAGACAAAAACCTTGCTGCGCGAAGTTTGCCCCTGCTTGAGTGACAGTGTCGAAGGCGCGACGCCAAGACATTTCGCAAGAATTACCTGAACCGCATGGTTGGCTTTACCACTGTCAGGCGGTGCCGTGACAAATACCCTGATCTGCCCGTCTTCCACGACCACCCGGTCGCGCGCAGCCTTGGGTGTTACTTTCAGATGAAACGTTGTCCCGGCGTGCGCCTGCGCGCTGAGATCCGGCAGATCTCGTAGTTTGGATTTCGCCATTGTCGCCCCTTCCCTCAATAGTCTTGCATGATGGGCGGTGGAATGAAATTGATCCACGCGATCCGTCGCCGCGCCCTTGAAACCCTCGGCATGCCGACCAAGATACAGAGACGTGATGTAAAGGAAGTTAACATATGTCCAAGAAAAACCCCGCTGCTCTGGAGTTTTTGCAGTCGCGCCGGTCCCGACCCGCCAAGACACTGGTGGCCCCGGCCCCGACACGGGATGAGTTGCGCCCCTTGCTGATCGCAGCTGCACGCAGCCCCGATCACGGAAAACTGGAACCCTGGCGATTTATCGTTCTGGAACAGGGGGCCATGGCAAGACTGGCAACCCTGACCGAAGCCTGCGGGCAAAGACTTAAGAAAAGTCCGGAAGATATTACAAAAGCACGCAGCCAATTTGACATGGGACAACTGGCCGTAGCCGTAATCGAAGTACAAAAACCGTCCGAGAAAATACCCGCGATCGAACAAACCTATTCTGCGGGCGCGGTCTGTCTGGCCCTGCTGAATGCCGCGCTGGCCGCGGGCTGGGGTGCAAACTGGCTGACAGGTTGGCAAACCCACGACCACGACTTCTGTGTCGACGCCTTTGGCCTTGCCAAGAACGAGCGTGTCGCCGGGCTGATACATATCGCCACCGAAGGAACTGCCCCACCCGAACGCCCGCGGCCCGATGTGGCAGCCATAACGGAATGGATCACAGAATGATCATCCTGAACGCCTTTTTCAGCGCGCTAAGCCAGATCGGAGATCCTAAGTTCCGCGCCGTTCTGCTGCGCGGTGTAGGTTTGACCATCCTGTTGCTGGGTCTTGCCTGTGCGGGTGCGATCAGTTTGATCAACTGGTTGTCGGGCAGTGAAATCTCTCTGCCGTTCGTCGGCGCAGTGCCATGGCTGAACGACGTTCTGAACTATTCAGGTATCGTTCTCGTCCTGATCCTGCCTGTTTTCCTGATGGTGCCGGTGGCGTCAGCCATCACATCGATCTTTCTGGACGAAGTGGCACAAGCGGTCGAGGACAAGCATTTTCCAGCCTTGCCACCTGCACGACGCATCCCGGTGTCGGAGGCCCTGTTTGACGGCCTCAGCTTTCTTGGCGTGCTGATTGTCGCAAACCTGCTGGCGCTGATCCTCTATGCGGTCTTCACCCCGTTTGCGCCCTTCATCTTCTGGGCCATGAACGGGTTCCTGTTGGGGCGGGAATACTTCACGCTGGCTGCAATGCGCCGGATCGGGCGGGATGGCGCGCGCCAATTGCGGGCCAGGCATTCGACCACGATCTGGGTCGCTGGAACGCTGATGGCCATTCCGCTGTCGATACCGCTGTTGAATCTGGTGATCCCGATCCTTGGCGCAGCGACATTCACCCATATTTTTCATGCTGTGTCAGGCCAAAAGGTCTGACACAGATTAGCGCGGCTCCAGTTGGTTCAGCCAGTCGAAGTCCCGCACCGAAATCACACCGGAAATGATGATGCCGCCAATGATAGCCCACAAAACCACAGCAATGGCGGTGGTGATCCACATCTTGGCTTTCAGGTGATGGACTTCCGGCGCACCGCATGGGTGCCCGGAACGATATCGTTCAGGTCACCCTGAGTTTTGATGCGAATGGGCAAAACCACTAGCAACGTCATGAACCAGATGACGGCGAACAGCACCAATGCAGCAGTAATGGTCACTTCAGCCCCTCCGGGTTTTGCGGATCATACCTGTTCCAGCTCGACAAGGCAGCCGTTGAAGTCCTTGGGATGCAGGAACAGCACCGGCTTGCCATGCGCGCCGATCTTGGGCCCCCGACCCCAGAACACGGGCGCCGGTCGCTTTCAAATGATCACGGGCGGCGATGATGTCTTCGACCTCATAGCATACGTGGTGAATGCCGCCTGCCGGATTCTTTTCCAGAAACCCGTTGATCGGGCTGTCGTCGCCCAGCGGGTACAAAAGTTCGATCTTGGTGTTGGGCAGTTCGATGAACACAACCGTGACGCCATGATCCGGCTCGTCCTGCGGCGCACCGACCTTGGCGCCCAGCGCTTTGCGGTACTGCTCGGATGCCGCCTCAAGGTCGGGTACGGCGATGGCAACGTGGTTCAGACGTCCAATCATGTCTCACTCCTGATGTCCTGCGTTGCGTGGGTTATGGGGGCTGCTCTGCGAAAGAACAAGTGCGCCAAATCGCGCGTTAACGTCGTGTTAGCCAGAAGTTCCTAGCGTGAAGCATCTGCTGGATAGGAGAGCTGCCATGGACGATTCGGGCCTCATTGCCACCACCGCCGCCACGCCCACCGCAACGCGGCCCTTGCTGGGACAGACAATTCTGGTTGTTGAAGACAGCCGATATGCCTGCGATGCGATCCGCCTGATGTGCCTGCATAGCGGTGCACGTATCCGACGCGCTGACTGCCTGAAATCGGCACGGCGACACCTGCAGATCTATCGCCCCTCGGTCATTCTGGTCGATATGGGCCTGCCCGACGGGTCCGGAGCTGACCTGATCGCCGAACTGGCCGAAGCTTCACCACGGATCAGCGTGATCATGGGCCTGTCGGGCGATGACACTACCGAAGGTCTGGCGTACGCAGCCGGAGCGGATGGATTTCTGTCCAAGCCGATAAAATCATTGTCGTATTTTCAGAAGTCCATTCTGGAGCGCCTGCCCGAGGATCGACGCCCAAGCGGGCTCCACTCGGTTCGCGACGAAGTCATCCGACCCGACCCGATGGCTTATCAGGACGACATGGCGCATATCGCCGATGTCCTTACCGGGCCCAACGATCATCGCGCATGGGATTACGCTGCCCAGTTCCTGCAAGGGGTCGCACGGGAAGCCGATGACAGACCGTTGGCAGAAGCCGCCCGAAAGCTGGCGCTGTCACGGGCGAACGGCGCACCGATCACAGCGCAGGCAGCGCAGGTCGCCGGCATGGTGCAGAACCGTCTGGAACAGAGAAAGGCGATTTGACGTGATTGCAGCTTATTTCATCACTGCAACGCTTCTGTGCATCTGGGCCTATCGCCAAACACGGCAGACTGCACGCTCAATTCGTGTCAACCGTGGGGATTTGAACAACCCGCTGGACTGACCCGCGAATGCTAATCGGCTTCAAAATGAAACCGCCCGCTTGATGCGGGCGGCTCTCGTTCAGTCCTGCGGGATGAGGCGCAAGCCCAGTTCCATCAGCTGATCCGAGGTCGGGTCTGAAGGTGCGTCCATCATCAGATCTTCGGCCCGCTGGTTCATCGGGAACATCATGACCTCGCGGATATTGGCCTCATCCGCCAACAGCATCACGATCCGGTCGATCCCAGCAGCGCAGCCACCGTGCGGCGGCGCACCGTAGTGGAAGGCGTTGAACAGAGCGCCAAAGCGGGATTTCACTTCATCCTCGCCATAGCCTGCCAGTTCAAAGGCCTTCAGCATGATCTCCGGCTTGTGGTTCCGGATCGCACCCGACACCAGCTCATATCCATTGCACGCCAGGTCATACTGATACCCGCGCACATCCAGTGGGTTGCCCTGTAGCGCTTCCATGCCGCCCTGCGGCATCGAGAACGGTTGTGCTCAAAGTCGATCGCGCCGGTTTCTTCGTCTTGCTCGTAGATCGGGAAATCAACAATCCAGGCAAAGGCAAAGCGGTCTTTCTCGGTCAGCCCAAGCTCGTCGCCGATCACATCGCGCGCCTTGCCTGCAACCTTTTCAAAGGCTTTCGGCTTGCCGCCCGGGAAAAACGCCGCATCGCCGACACCCAGACCCAATTGCTGACGGATAGCCTCGGTCCGCTCGGGGCCGATGTTCTTGGCCAGCGGGCCTGCGGCTTCCATCCCTTCGCCCTGATCGCGCCAGAAGATGTAGCCCATACCGGGCAGACCCTCTTTCTGGGCAAAGGCGTTCATGCGGTCACAGAACTTGCGGCTGCCACCGGTTGGCGCGGGGATAGCGCGAATTTCGGTGCCTTCCTGTTCGAGCAGCTTTGCAAAAATCGCAAAACCAGACCCGCGGAAGTGGTCGGAAACCACCTGCATCTTAATTGGGTTCCGCAGGTCGGGCTTGTCCGTGCCGTACCACAGAGCCGAATCCTTGTAGGAAATCTGCGGCCAGTCCTGATCGACCTTGCGACCGCCACCGAACTCTTCGAACACACCGGTCAGAACGGGCTGGATCGTGTCGAACACGTCCTGCTGCTCGACAAAGGACATCTCGAGGTCAAGCTGGTAGAAATCGGTGGGTGAGCGGTCGGCGCGCGGGTCTTCGTCGCGGAAGCAGGGCGCAATCTGGAAATACTTGTCGAAACCCGACACCATAATCAGCTGCTTGAACTGCTGCGGGGCTTGCGGCAACGCGTAGAACTTACCCGGATGCAGGCGCGACGGCACAAGGAAGTCACGCGCGCCTTCGGGTGAGGACGCGGTGATGATCGGCGTCTGGTACTCGCGGAACCCCTGATCCCACATACGCTTGCGCATGGAGGCCACCACGTCCGAGCGCAAGGTCATGTTGCGCTGCATCGCCTCGCGTCGCAGGTCGAGGTAACGATAGCGCAGGCGGGTTTCCTCGGGGTATTCCTGATCGCCGAACACCATTAGCGGCAGTTCCTCGGCGGCCCCCAGAACTTCCAGTTCGCGCACGTAAACCTCGATCTCACCGGTGGGCAGTTTCGGGTTCACCAGTTCGGCGGCACGCGCCTTGACGGTTCCGTCGATGCGGATGCACCATTCGGAACGCACCTTTTCAAGCGCAGCAAAAGCGGCGCTGTCGCCGTCACACAGGATCTGGGTTACGCCGAAATGGTCGCGCAGGTCGATGAACAGGACGCCCCCATGATCTCGGACCCGATGCACCCAACCGGACAGGCGAACGGTTTCACCGACATTAGCGGCGGTCAGTGCGGCGCAGGTGTGGCTGCGATAGGCGTGCATGGATCATATCCCTTCGGGCGCAGAATTCGTCGCGCCGATACACCCTGTCAGGCCCGGAAAGTCAAGGCGGGTCGCCCTGTCAAAACGGCCTTTGCACGTTGCCTGGTAGAAATAGACACCCAGCCCGACCGCAAAGATGATATTGCCCGCAATCGCGTGCAGCAGCACCGCGTAGAAGAACGAACCGCGCTGCCTGTAGGCCCATGTAAACAGCAGCCCGCCCGCAAATGTCATGAGGGCGACAGTCCAGCTCCAATACATCAGATGCGCGAACGAGAAGATGGCAGCATTCAGCACATAAGCCGCACGCCCCTCTGGCAGGATCGAGTGATAACGCCGGAAGAACAGTGGGCGGAACAACAGTTCCTGAGGCAGTGCAGACAAAACAGGATAACCGATCCAGATAAGCGCCAGCATCTCAGGGCGGTGTACTAGCAGAAAAAACGCGGCGTCGGGGCGTGTCACCTGAATCAGCCCAACGCAAAACACGGACATGAAAGCGGTAAACAGCACAACTTCGCGAAGCGACCAGTTGGCCCAATCATAGCGCAACTCGGCCCATTGAAAGCCCGGTGTCCAATGCAGCAGCGTGATCCCCAGCCCGGTCAGGGCAAACAGAGCCGGAAACATCCAGTTCGGTGGAAACAAAACCGCGATGATCAGCGGCAGGACAACATAGAACAAGCCGAACTCAACCCTTAACCGCGGCAATGCATCTGGCGGTCCGACCATCGTGCTGTCTTTGGTCACGTGTCTATCAGCTCCACCCGGATCAGCCCGCGCAATGAATTGCCCATGTAGGCAGTTTGTGCGTTTTTTAGATCGCTCAAGGTCAGCACGGCCTCAGACACCGTTCCTTTATCCAGTAATTCTTCGCGCAATATGCCAGGCAACAGACCGCTGGACAGCGCAGGTGTCAGAATACGACCGTCCTGTTTTTCGACGAAAAGGTTGCTGATGGTGCCCTCACACAGCTCATCAAGCTCATTCAGGAATAACACCTCGTCTATGCCATCCGTCAGCGCGGCGCGAGTATTGTCATAAAGGGCGCGGCGGCTTGTCTTGTGACGCAGCCAAAGATCATTGGAAGCCAGTCGCTGATCAGACAGGGCGATGCGCCAGACCGGAGGGTTGCTGGCCAGAACCCCGGTGGTCAATTCGAATGCACCCGATGCGTCCAGTGTAAGGCGGCACCGCAAGGGGGTGTCGCCCAACGCGCCATCCAGCGCGGCGGTCGCTAAATCCGGGTTGAAGGGAAGGCCAAAGGCCGCAGCGGTTCGGGCCATGCGCGCAAGGTGACGGTCTTTTCGGACAAAGCCCTGACCTGGCCGAAACGCCAGTGTTTCGATCAGGCGGAAATCAGGCTCAGCTGGCGGGCGAAGCGGGCTTTCCATAGCGCCTCCTCATATTCTGCCGGGGCGGTGCTGTCCCAGACAAGGCCCCCGCCCACGTTCAGGGTGGCCTGATCGTCTTCCAGCATCAGCGTACGGATGGCCACGTTGAACTCGGACCGCCCATCAGGCGCGGCCCAGCCGATGGTGCCACAATAGATGTCGCGCGGCCAGGGTTCCAGCCCGGCCAGAATTTCCATGGCGCGAATTTTGGGGGCGCCCGTGATCGAGCCGCAGGGAAACAACGCCGTCAGTATATCGCTGAGCCCTGCGCATTTGAGCAACTGGGCACGGACAAGTGAAACCATCTGATGCACTGTCGCATAGGTTTCCACCTTGAACAGTTCAGGGACATGAACGGAACCGGGCAATGCGACACGGCTGATATCGTTGCGCAGAAGATCGACGATCATCAGGTTTTCCGCCCGGTTCTTTTCGTCCGTGGTCAGAAACGCCCGGCGCCGCATATCCTCGTCCGGGTCTTCGCTGCGCGGCTGGGTACCCTTCATCGGTCGTGTCTCGATCTTTCCATCCGCGTCTGTGCGGAAGAACAACTCTGGCGAGCGGCTGAGCAAATCCGGTAACCCGACCTGCTGCACCAGCGCGCCATGCCCAACGGGCTGCCCCGCTGCCAGTGCCGCATAAAGGGTTTCACTGCTGCCCGAGACGGTCAGGTCAATCGGAAAGGTCAGGTTCGCCTGATAGATATCACCGGCACCGATAGCACCATGCACCACCTGAAGGCTTCGCCATAGCGCGCCTCGTCCCAGCGCGGCTGAAACGCGCGCACCACGCCTGCGGGCGTCGGTAAAGAAACCCGATCCGGCGCGCCGTAGACCCCAAAGCACAGCAAGGGCAGCCGACGCGATTCCGGCAAAAGTTTGATCAGCCGGGGTTCAAGCACATATCCCAGTTCATAACTGGCATAGCCAGCCAGCCAGGCCCCGCCCGCGCGCGCCTCATCCAGCGCCGCCAGAGCCTGGGGCACGTCCTCCGCCGTATCCGCGCGGATAATCCGAGTCGGGCGCTGAAACCGGGTTCCGCGACCGGCTGGTCCCTGATCAAAACGAATACGCAACTGCATCCTCTTTTGCCGTGAAGGGCGATATAGAATACTCTGGGGGAAAGGGGAAAGCGGCAATTTCGCTTCTGTTTCCGATACCCCTTGAACCTTTCTGCGTGGTCCCTATAACGCAGGACAATTTGGGCGCTTGGGCGGCGCCCGCGACTCGTACAAAATCGAAGGGGCCAGGCCATGCCGAAGAGAACCGACATCAAGTCGATCATGATCATCGGGGCGGGTCCCATTGTTATCGGTCAGGCCTGCGAGTTCGACTATTCCGGCGCTCAGGCCTGCAAGGCCCTGCGCGAAGAAGGTTACCGGGTTATTCTGGTCAACTCGAACCCGGCGACAATCATGACTGACCCCGGACTTGCCGATGCCACCTATATCGAGCCGATCACGCCCGAGGTCGTCGCCAAGATCATCGAAAAGGAACGCCCTGACGCCCTGCTGCCCACAATGGGCGGGCAAACCGGTCTGAACACCTCGCTCGCGCTGGAAGAGATGGGGGTGTTGGACAAGTTCGGTGTCGAGATGATCGGTGCCAAACGCGACGCCATCGAGATGGCCGAGGACCGAAAATTGTTCCGCGAGGCGATGGATCGGCTGGGGCTGGAAAACCCCAAAGCCACCATCGTGACCGCCCCCAAGAAGGCCGACGGCTCTGCCGATCTGGACGCAGGTGTTCAGATCGCTCTGGACGAGCTGGAGGAAATCGGCCTGCCTGCCATCATCCGCCCGGCCTTTACCTTGGGCGGCACAGGCGGCGGCGTGGCCTATAACCGCGAGGATTATATCCATTTCTGCCGCTCGGGCATGGATGCCTCGCCTGTCAACCAGATCCTGGTCGATGAAAGCCTGCTGGGCTGGAAAGAATACGAGATGGAAGTGGTGCGCGACACCGCCGACAACGCCATTATCGTCTGCTCCATCGAAAACGTCGACCCAATGGGCGTGCACACGGGTGACTCGATTACCGTGGCCCCTGCCCTGACGCTGACCGACAAGGAATACCAGATCATGCGCAACGGCTCGATTGCCGTCCTGCGCGAGATCGGGGTGGAAACCGGTGGCTCGAACGTGCAATGGGCAATCAACCCCGATGATGGCCGCATGGTTGTGATCGAAATGAACCCGCGCGTGTCGCGTTCATCGGCGCTGGCCTCCAAGGCGACGGGTTTCCCTATTGCCAAGATCGCCGCGAAACTGGCCGTCGGCTACACGCTGGACGAGCTGGACAATGACATCACCAAGGTCACGCCTGCGTCGTTCGAACCTACCATCGACTATGTCGTCACCAAGATCCCGAAATTCGCGTTTGAAAAATTCCCCGGCTCTGAACCCTACCTGACCACTGCAATGAAGTCAGTGGGTGAGGCGATGTCCATCGGGCGCACCATCCACGAATCCATGCAGAAGGCGCTGGCATCGATGGAATCCGGCCTGACCGGGTTTGATGAGATCGAAATTCCGGGGTTGAGCATCGGCCTGTGGGATGAGGTCGAAAGCAGCGATGACAAGGCGCATGTCATCAAGGCGATCAGCAAGCAGACCCCCGACCGTCTGCGCACTATCGCACAAGCCATGCGTCATGGCCTGGCCGACGATGAAATCTTTGGCGTCACCAAGTTTGACCCCTGGTTCCTGGCCCGCATTCGCGAGATCATCGAAGCAGAACGCACCGTGCGCAAGGACGGTCTGCCAGTGACCGAAGAAGGCATCCGCAAGCTCAAGATGCTGGGCTTTACCGATGCGCGTCTGGGCAATCTGTCAGGCCGCAGCGAAGATAACGTGCGCCGCGCCCGCCACAATCTGGGCGTTACCGCGGTCTTCAAACGCATCGATACCTGCGCTGCTGAGTTCGAAGCGCAAACCCCCTATATGTACTCGACCTACGAAGCCCCTATGATGGGCGATGTCGAATGCGAGGCACGCCCAAGCGACCGCAAGAAGGTCGTTATTCTTGGTGGTGGTCCGAACCGGATCGGTCAGGGGATCGAGTTCGATTATTGCTGCTGCCACGCCTGTTATGCGCTGACCGAGGCCGGGTACGAGACCATCATGGTCAATTGCAACCCGAGACGGTTTCGACCGACTACGACACCTCGGACCGTCTGTATTTTGAGCCGCTGACCTTTGAACACGTCATGGAAATCCTGACGAAGGAACAGGAAAACGGCACGCTGCACGGTGTGATCGTTCAGTTCGGTGGTCAAACACCGTTGAAGCTGGCCAACGCGCTTGAGGCCGAGGGTATTCCGATTCTGGGTACCACACCGGACGCAATTGACCTGGCCGAAGACCGTGAACGGTTCCAGGCGCTGGTCAATGAACTGGGCCTGAAACAGCCCAGAAACGGTATTGCCTCGACCGATGAAAAGGCGCTGGAGATTGCCGAAGAGATCGGTTTCCCGCTGGTCATTCGCCCTCTTACGTTCTGGGCGGTCGTGCGATGGAAATCGTGCGCGATATGGATCAGCTGCGACGCTATATCAACGAGGCCGTTGTGGTCTCGGGCGACAGCCCCGTACTGCTGGACAGCTATCTGGCGGGCGCGGTCGAGCTGGACGTAGATGCGCTGTGTGACGGCACCGACGTTCACGTGGCGGGCATCATGCAGCACATCGAAGAAGCGGGCGTTCACTCGGGCGATTCCGCCTGTTCGCTGCCGCCCTATTCGCTGTCGAAAGAGATCATCGGGCAGATCAAGGAACAGGCATTCAAACTGGCCAAGGCGCTGAATGTCGTTGGCCTGATGAATGTGCAATTCGCGATCAAGGATGATGAGATCTATCTGATCGAAGTGAACCCGCGCGCCTCGCGCACCGTGCCGTTTGTTGCCAAGGCCACCGACAGTGCAATTGCGTCGATTGCGGCGCGCGTCATGGCGGGCGAGAAGTTGGCCGATTTCCCGATGCGCCCGCCCTATCAGGAAGGCAAGGACACCAAGATCGCGGACCAGATGACGCTGGCCGATCCGGACATGCCGTGGTTCTCGGTGAAAGAAGCTGTCATGCCATTCGCCCGTTTCCCCGGCGTCGACACCATCCTTGGCCCGGAAATGCGCTCGACCGGCGAGGTGATGGGCTGGGACCGTGACTTCCCACGCGCGTTCCTCAAGGCGCAGATGGGCGCGGGCATGGTGCTGCCGTCCTCTGGCCGTGCGTTCATTTCGATCAAGGATGCCGACAAGGGCAAAGCCATGCTGGAAGCGGCGCAGGTTCTGGTTGATCAGGGTTTCACGCTTGTGGCCACGCGCGGCACGCAAAGCTGGCTGGACGAACAGGGTGTTGCCTGTGACGTGGTGAACAAGGTGTACGAAGGTCGCCCGGATGTTGTGGACATGCTGAAAGACGGTCAGGTGCAGCTGGTGATGAACACCACCGAAGGTGCGCAGGCGGTTGAGGACAGCAAGGCCATCCGCTCGATCGCGCTGTATGACAAGATCCCGTATTTCACCACCGCAGCAGGGGCCAACGCCGCAGCACTGGCGATTAAGGCACAAGCTGAGGGCGACGTCGAGGTGAAATCGCTACAGGGGTAAAGACCCCTGACCCAAATGAAAAAGCCCCAGAGGAAACTCTGGGGCTTTTATTTATTTTCAATGCCTTACGCAGGCGCCTCCGTCGTTTTCTTTCGTTCGTCACGGGCGAAGAACAGCAGGTAAAACACCGGTGCCGCAACCATTGTCAGCACGGTGGCAAATGCCAGACCGCCCATGATCGTCACTGCCATCGAGACGAAGAACGCATCCGTCAGCAGTGGCGCCATGCCCAGAATGGTCGTGACAGCCGCCAGCATGACGGGCCGCAAACGCGACACGGATGCTTCGATGATTGCCTCGCGCAGGGCTTGCCGGTGGCGCGGACCAGATCGATTTCCTCGACCAGAACAATGCCGTTCTTGATCAGCATACCCGACAGGCTGAGCAGGCCCAGAAGTGCCGTAAAGGTGAAGGGCAGTCCTGTTCCCAGCAGGCCGATCACCACGCCGTTCACGGACATCGGCACCAGCAGCCAGATGATGATCGGCTGGCGGATTGCGTTGAACAACAGGACCGAAATCAACACCATGATCAGCAGGCTCAGCGGCAATTGTCTGCCCAGCTTGCCTGCGCGTCGCGCGAATTTTCGAACTCACCGCCCCACTCCATCTTGTACCCGGGCGGCAATTCGATGGCCTCGATGGCGTCTCGCACTTCGGCGTGAACCTGTGCCGCAGTCAGGTCGGGCGGGATGTCCGCGCCGACGGTGATAGTCAGAACCCGATCACGACGGTGAACCAGCGTATTGAGCGTTTTGTACTCGAATCCATCCACCATTTGTTCAATTGGTACAAATTTTTCCGACTGGTCCGAGTACACGACCTGATCGACGATCGAGTAATCTCCGTCCGCAGGTCGGCGCAGGATGATCGGGATCAGGCGGTCGCGCTCGCGGAACACACCACCCGTAATGCCGTCGGTCGAGAATTGCAGGGTGGCGGCGATGTCTTCGCGTGTGACACCGGCTGTCTGCGCCCGTTCGGTGGCATAGATCGGTTGCAGAGCCAGTTCCTGTTCGCGCCAGTCGTGATGAACCAACAGCGCGTTCGGGGATGCGGCTGCCATGCGCTGTACCGCCTCGTCCGCAAGCTGGCGCAGCACGACCGGATCGCTGCCCGAGAAGCGGGCCTGAATCGGATCACCACCGCCGGGGCCAAAGACCAGACGCTTGGTGCCGAACTCACCTTCGGGGAACTGGACGGACCCAAACGCCTCAAGGTCCGCTTGCAACGCCGGGATGTCGTCCAGGCTTGCTGTGCGGATGACCATGTGCCCATAGCTGGGATTCGGCTTTTCGGCTGAATAGGTCAGCATAAAACGGGTAGCCCCCTGGCCGACAAAGGTCGTGACCGAGACGACGTCGTCGCGTGCTGCCAACCACTCTTCGAACACCGCCATGTCTTCGGCGGTTCGTGCAATCGGTGTGCCCTGCGGCAGTTTGTAGTGCACGAAGAACAAAGGCGTGTTGGAGTTGGGGAAGAACTGCTGTTTCATCAGCCCAAACCCGGCATAGCACACCACGGTTACGCCGACGAGACCAGCAACAACCAGCCATCGGAAGCGCAGCGCAAAGCGCAGGATCGCACCATAGGTGCGGAACAGGAGGCCGCCGTAAGCGTCGATCTCGCCTGCTTTGCCCTGTTTGAAGAAGTAATGCCCCAACAGCGGCGTGACGGTGATCGCCAAAACCCAGCTGAGCAACAGTGAAATGCCAATCACGGCGAACAGAGAGAACAGGAATTCTCCGGTTGCGTCAGGGCTGAGGCCAATGCCCGCAAAGGCCATGATGCCAATCACGGTCGCACCCAGCAACGGGATTTGGGTTTTCGATGCCACATCCTCGGCCGCATCGCGCGAGGACTGGCCGCGCAGCATGGAAATCTGCATCCCTTCGGCCACGACGATGGCGTTGTCCACCAGCATCCCCATGGCGATGATCAGGGCACCCAATGAGATTCGTTCCATCTCGATTGAGAAGAGCGACATGAACAGAAGCGTGCCGACCACGGTCAGCAGCAGGGTCGAGCCGACGACAATGGCCGCGCGCCAGCCCATGAAGATGCCCAGCACGGCGACCACGATGGCCACCGACATGGCAAGGTTCACGAGAAAGTCGTTCGAGGCCTGCTCGACCACCACATGTTGCTGATAGATCGGCAGGATTTCGACACCGAAGGGAATGCTTGTGTTCAACTCCGCGAATTTGGCGTCAGCGCGTTTGCCGACTTCGACAATGTTTTCGGTGGCCAGACCCGCGATGCCCAAGGTGAAGGCCTCGGTCCCGTTGTAGCGGATAATGATGTCGGGGTCGTTCTGACGGGCACGATAGACATCGGACATGTCAAAGAGGTTGATCACCTGCCCTTGCGAACCGACAGACAGGCCCGCAATGGCCGACACACTGTCCGACCCTTCGGCCGTCAGAATGGTGGTGCGCTCGTTATCAGAGCGCAAGGACCCTGAGGAATTGACCGAATCCGCATTGGCGATGGCCTGGTTGATTGCTTGCAGCGGGACATTCTGGTTCACGGAAATCGCCAGATCGGGTTCGACAAAGATCGCCTCGTCCGGCAGGCCCTGAACCTCGACATCCGCAACGCCGTCAACAGTCAGCAGTTCCCGCCGCAAGAAGGTTGCCAGTTCGTGCTTTTCGGCGTCCGAGAACCCTTGGGCGGTCACCGCATAGAACAGGCCGAACACGTCGCCGAACCCGTCATTCACAAACGGCTGGCCGACGCCCGATGGCAGGCCGCGCGCGGCGTCGCGCACCTTGGCCCTGAGCCGGGTCCAGATGGCAGGCAGTTCGGTGCCGTCATATGTCGACTTGATCTCAACCTCGATCAGGGACCGTCCGGGTTGATTGACCGAGGTGATGACATCCACCTCGCCCATCTGCTGTATGGCGGATTCCAGCGGTTCCGATACTTCCAGCGCCACCTGTTCGGCGGTGGCACCGGGGTATTGCGTGGCGATGACCGCGTTTTTGATTGTAAAGGCCGGGTCTTCCAGACGGCCAAGCGATGTGAACCCCCAGATGCCCCCAATGAGGGCAATGAGGATGACCAGCCATGTGTAAAGCGGCCGGTCGATTGAGGCGCGGGCGATGTTCATCTGTCAGCCCCTCAGTTCGCGAAACCGGCAAACCGGCGCACCGTCTGACCATCCGTCAGCACAGCGCCCCCGGCCACGACGACCTCATCCCCGTCAGACAGGCCCGTCAGCACCCGGACATCGCCGGTTTGCGTGGGCTCGATGGTCACCGGGACGCGGCGCACGGTGCCCTCATCCGCCCCGACCGGGGAAAACACCATGACGTTCAGCGCGCCGTTTGCGTCGGCGACAACAGCGGTCGCCGGGACGACGATGCCTGTGCGGTTGTCCTGCACCTGAACGTTGACGGTAACGGAAGAACCGGGAAAGATTTGCAGCCCCTTTGGCGGGGTCAGGCCAAACTGGATGCGGAAAGTTTGACCGACGCTGGAGGTTTCCGCGTCGAATTCACGGATTTCCAGCGGGAAGACTTCGTCACTGACCGGGAATTTCGCAGTGATGAAGAAGTCGTCATTCTGGCCGGAGCGTTGAAACAGGATCTCGGGCACGTCGACCACGATGCGCAATTCGGACATGTCGTGAATGCGGACGATGGGCGTGCCTGCCGAGACGGTCGTAAACGCCTCGACCGAGCGGCTTGAGACCAGCGCGTCAAAGGGCGCGGTCAGCGTGGCGTGTTCCAGTTCATATTCCGCGTCGCGCAGGGCGATTGCGGCCAGCTGCGCCTCGGTCTCGGCATCGTCTACGGCCACCTGGCTGGCGGTTGTACCGCGCAGGCGCGACAGGCGGGCAACAGTGCGGTCGGCCTGTTCCTTTTGCAGCCGCGCCCGATCAAGGCGCAGCTCGAACGGTTCCTGATCCAGACGGGCAATCAGGCCATCCTTGGGAATCACGAAGCCTTCGTTGATGGGCATTTCGACAATCTGCCCCGCAACCTGAAAGGCCAGATCAACGGTCTGGCGCGCGGCGACGCGGCCAAAGAACTGCCGCGTGAAACCGGGCGCGGTTTCGCGCACCTGCATGAGTTTCACCGGTTTCGGGGTCTCTTGAGCGGCAATCGGGGTTGCCAGAATGGCCAGTGCAAGGCCCAGAGAGGTCAGGAGTTTCATTTCTTCAATCCCTCGGGAATTCCCGTTTTCAATACGTTGTCGCGGATTTTGCGCGCCAGTCGCGCGAATTCGGCAGTTTCTTGTTCGTTGAGGCCCGAGGCCCGGTGAAACAGGTCCCCGGCGGCGGCGACCAGCATGTTGCGGGCCTCTTCGCCCTGCTTTGTCAGCACCAGCAACCAGGCGCGGCGGTCTTCGGGGTCACGCCGACGCGTCAGATAGCCCGCTTTTTCAAGGGCGTCAGCTGTGGCGGTGATCGTTGATGGGACGCTTAACATATCAGCGGCCAGAACGCCCATGCGCTTGGGCTGATCCAGCTTGATCAGCATGTGGCATTCCGGGTGGCTCAGGTCTGTTTCGATACAGTCGAAGGTCTCTTCCAGTTTCCAGTACAGGGCATAGACGCCCATGATCGCCTGAATCTCGGGGCTGAGGCGGCCAAGTCTGGCACTGATATCGTCGGGCATTGGGGGGTCTCCGCGCGGGTTACGGGGCGATATACTTCAATTTCTGAACTATTCAAGATATGAAACTGCGCCCAGGAACGAATTCCCTTAGGTCAACATATCTTGATCAAATCACGCCATGACTGCATTTTGGGCAGATCCGAAACATTCAGGACCCGCCATGTATACCCCCGCCATCACCGGTTCCGGTGTCTTCACCCCGGAAAACGTCATCACCAACGCCGAGCTTGTTGAAGCGTTCAACGCCTATGCCGACAAGCAGAACGCGAAGAATGCCGAGGCCATCGCAGCCGGGCAGATGGAGGCGATGCAGCATTCCTCGGAAGAGTTCATCGTCAAGGCGTCGGGCATTCAGAACCGCTACGTGATGGACAAGTCCGGGGTGCTGAACCCCGACGTGATGCACCCGACGCTGCGCCAGCGCAACGATGACGAGCCCGGGATCATGACCGAGATGGCAGTGGATGCCTGCAAGAAGGCGCTGGCGCAGGCGGGGCGCACGGCGGCGGATGTCGATCTGGTGATCTGTGCGGCCTCGAACCACGAGCGCGCCTATCCGGCGATTGCAATCGAGATTCAGCAGGAACTGGGTATCGACGGGTTCGGCTTTGACATGAATGTCGCCTGTTCTTCGGCCACGTTCGGCATTCAGGCGGCGGCGGATATGGTGCGGTCCGGTTCGGTGCGCGCGGCGTTGGTGGTGAACCCTGAAATCTGCTCGGGCCATCTGGAATGGCGCGACCGGGATTGTCACTTTATCTTTGGCGATGTGGCAACGGCAACGTTGATCGAGCGGATCGAAGACGCCAAAGGCCCGCATTTCGAAATCCTGTCGACCCGCTGTGCCACCGCCTTTTCCAACAATATCCGCAACAATAACGGGTTCCTGCGCCGGTCGCGCCCCGATGGTGTGATTGACCGCCGCGACATGCAGTTCATGCAGAATGGCCGGAAGGTGTTCAAGGAAGTGTTGCCGATGGTCAGCAAGCATATCAGCGACCATATGGAGGCCGAAGGGGTCAGCAATACCGACCTCAAACGCCTGTGGCTGCATCAGGCCAACAAGACGATGAACGACTTCATCGGCAAGAAGGTTCTGGGCCGCGAACCCGAGGCGGGCGAGCAACCCAATATCCTTCAGGATTATGCGAACACCTCATCCGCAGGGTCGATCATTGCGTTTTCGAAATACTCTGACGATCTGCAAGAGGGTGATCTGGGGCTGATCTGTTCTTTTGGGGCCGGGTATTCGGTTGGATCGGTGATCGTGAAGCGTCACGCCTGATCAGCATTCCGCAAAGCGCGGACGGCCTAGAAATCGGCCGCCAACTGAAAAACCTGAAACGCGGCCCATTCCCCACCATCAATCCGTTTGAGATAGGCGGGGGTTTCACCCTTTGCCAATTGGGATTGCAGCCCGCGCCCCTGAGACGCCCAGTCCCAGAATTCAGTACGGGGCGCAGCGGTGCAAAGCAGCACATAGCTTACACCCAGCGCAGCAAGACGCGGACCGGCCTGGGACGCATCCATACGCAAAACCGCAATCTGCGCCTGAATTCCGGCCCGGTTGCGGTGATAATTCCCCGCCAGAACCGAATGATCGGTATAGCGCAGCACCTCTGCCGCATAATCAAAATCGACCAGAACCATGCCGGTTGGCAGGTTTTTCAGGGCCGCGTAAGCCTCTGGCGCCTTACAGGCGGCGCCGTCGTTTTGCGAATCCTGCGCGACCTCGGCGGCGGGTGCCGCAAGGGAGGGGCGCGCAAAGCGTCCCATCTGTTTTTCCACGCTGATGCCGATCTTTGGCGAGACGCAGACAACAAAGCCTACCATAGCCAAGCCGGAAAGCGTGCGACCATGGGTTCTGTAACTGATGTAAAGGGCGCGCAGCATCTGAGCCTGAACAGCCACAAGGGACACGCCCAGAAACGTCATCATCCGGGACTGGTACAGAAACATGGAAAACCCGGTCACAATCAGCGCCAGAAACAGAAGATAGTCCATTTTGTCTTGTGACTGTCGGACAAAGAACAACGCTGCAACCGCTGTGATGACGGACATGGCGATCAGGGCCGCAGCCTCGCCCAAATGCAGTTCCAGCACAACGGTGATATTCTGCGCTTCGGCGACCTGGCTGAGCCAGAAGTCACGCATGTCCTGAGGCAGGTCCGCAATCGGGTTTTCAAGGCAGTAGGGCGCAAATGCGTAAGCGCAGCCAAGTGTTACAGCGCCTGTCGCAAGACACGCGCCGAAGCGCCCCCAATAGGACCAGCCCGACCCGACCCAGGCTGCTGCACACAGGCACAGCGCTGCGATCCCCGCCGGCAGGGCCACACTGATCGTCAGGGCATCGCAGCTTGGGAACAGAAAGCCCTGACGCCCTGTTGTTGCAACGCTGGCCAACAACAGGGTCAGCGCCAGCCCGGTTCCAAACACTATGGTGCGGCGGCGGGCGGCTGTGCCGGTCACGATCCAGTCAATCGTGAAGAACACCGCGATAATCGCGACCTGCACGATCGATTCGGTTCCGATGGACACCGAAAGGGCCAGACAGACACCCAGCCATCCCGCAGCAGAGGGTTTGGCCTTGCGCAGGACAAAGAACATGAGGGCCGCTGCAAACAGCAGAATCTGAACATTGTGGTGGTCAAACGAGAAATAGTCGAACTTCCGATAATGTTCGAGCGTCAGCGCACCGACCACCAGTGCCGAAATCGCGCCATTTCGCCCGCCCAACGCTGCGCCGGTGACAGCAAAGGCCCACAGGGTCAGCCCCGCCAGAAGCACCGGCCACACAAACGCGGTCACTTGCAAGGCGGTGTCGGGCGGCACGACCATCGCGGACAGCGCGTAGATCCCGGCAATCGGTGCATCGACAAGCCGGGACCAGTGCATCAGCGTGCCGTCACCGGGGCCCAGCCGATGCTGATAGGCGTCAAACCAGCCCTGTCCCGCCAGCAGGTCCTGTACCATGACCCAGCGCATCGCGTCATCAGGGCCTTCCTGATAAGCGCCAAACAGCACCGTGGCCAGAAAGAGCGCATAGACAAACAGGAACGACCGCCAAACCATACGGTCTGCGAGAATGCTGTAATTTCCCTGCATTTTCTGCATGGTTTACTGCCCTTGACGATCTTGCCTGCGCCACAGCTTATCTGAAAGACGTGACTGAATTGAGGCGCAGAGTCCGGTTGATGATCATGCCACAAAGCGCACGACATCTGCGGCGATCCGGGCAGGCGGTTTTTGGCCGATAGCTGGCCGCCACCAAGCCTAGCTGACGCTTTCTTCTTCCAGGTGCAGTTTCATTTCTATCAGGACCTGCTGAAGCAAACTGGTTTCTTTCAGCAGCCTTTTGGCTTCGTTCACCGTGATGATGCCATCTTCGATAGCGGACTGATATTCAGTCATCAACATTGCAAACCGCTGGCTGAGCGCGATGACATCCGAATTCACCCCGCCTGTGCGAGGATCCTCGGTGTTGCGTTCGCTGTAGGACAAGGTGATGTTTTTCAGATCCGCCAGCGCGGATGTCACATGCGGATAAGTTGCTGCGTTTTCAAGCCGAGCCACCGCATCCACGGGCATGAACCTGTCCGCGTGTTCGGCATTGTCCGAATAATACCGGCCCAGGGTCGCCTTGGATTTTCCGGTGATTTCACAAGCAGCTTCTATTCCGACATCTTTGACCAGCGCTTCTGTGTGTTTCTTCAGATAGGCCCCGATATCTGCCATTGATTTACCTTTATTACCTGCAAACGCCCGCCCGGTGTCCAAACCGGGGAAAGCGTCGGGAAATTTCCCATACCTGAGTCATAATTGAAATGTCATACATTGACTATCCCTCAGATAAGCGGGGGATTTTGTGAGTGAGTGGCGGCAGTTCAAGCCGGTAAAGAGTGATTGCGGGGCGGTATTGTTGGGCCTTGCTTTGTTTTGGCCACATGTTGGCCGACGGCGTCGCTGTTGCAGACGCGGGGGTTCCATCCCCTACGAGCCCAGCTCGGCCTCTGCACACGCAATGGCGACGTCGCTTCTTACATCCCTTGCTCTCTTGTTCCTTTTGGCCGGGCGTTTTAGACCCACGCCATGGCAAAGCTGTATTTCAACTATTCCACCATGAACGCGGGCAAGTCGACCGTGTTGCTACAGGCGTCGCACAACTATCGCGAGCGCGGGATGCAGACCTATCTGATGACCGCCGCCCTTGACGGGCGGGCGGGTGCGGGGCGGATTGCATCGCGCATCGGCATATCGGAGCAGGCTGACACTTTCACACCCGAAGATGATGTCTTCGCCATGATCCGGTCCCGGCTGGACAAGGGTATGGTAGCCTGCGTTTTCATTGATGAGGCGCAATTCCTGTCCGAGGCCCAGGTCTGGCAACTGGCCCGTGCGGTGGACGATCTGGATGTGCCGGTGCTGGCCTATGGGCTGCGCGTGGATTTTCAGGGCAAGCTGTTCCCCGGCTCTGCCGCCCTGCTGGCCCTTGCCGACGAAATGCGCGAAGTGCGCACGATCTGTGAATGCGGCCGCAAAGCCACGATGGTGATTCGTCGCGACGAGACCGGCAAGGCCATCACCGAAGGGGCGCAGGTGCAGATCGGCGGGAACGAGACCTATGTCTCGCTCTGCCGCAAACACTGGCGCGAGGCGGTGGGCGACTAGACCAGGTTGGGCAGCGCCCTGCCCGCGACAAAGGCCGCCACGTTATCCAGCGCCATGTGCCCCATGCTGCTGCGCACCTCATCGGTGGCGGTGCCCAGATGGGGCAGCAGGGTGACGTTTTCCATATCGCACAGGGCTTGCGGCACTTTGGGTTCGAATTCGTAGACGTCCAGCCCCGCCCCCGCGATCTGACCGGTTTGCAGCGCCGTGATCAGCGCGGCCTCGTCCACCACCTCGCCACGGGCGATGTTGATAAGAATAGCCGAGGGGTTCATCGCCTCAAGAACCTGCGCATTGATCAGGTGGCGGGTTTCCGCACCACCGGGAACCGCAAGCACAAGGAAATCGACCGAGGCGGCGAGTGTTTCAATGTCAGGTGTGAATTCTGCCGGGAAATCCAGATCTTTTGCATTGCGGGACTGATAGGCTACCTGCATGGCAAACCCGAAATGACAGCGGCGCGCGATGGCCTGCCCGATGCGGCCCATACCGACGATGCCCACGCGCTTGCCGGTCACGTGATGGCCCAGCATCTGCGTCGGGTGCCAGCCCTGCCACTGCCCCGACCGCACCAGCCGTTCACCCTCACCGGCGCGCCGGGCTGTGGTCAGCAGCAGGGTCATGGCGATATCGGCCGTGGCATCGGTGACCGCGCCGGGCGTGTTGGTTACGTCAATCCCGGCCGCGCGTGCGGCATCCACGTCGATATGGTTGAAGCCAACACCGAAATTGGCCAGCAGCTTGCAGCGCGGCCGACCGGCTTCTGCAAAGATCTGCGCCGAAAACTGATCACCCAGCGCCGGGACGACCACGTCGTAATCGGCCAGAGCGGCCAGCATCTCCTGCCGTGACATGGGCAGGTGTTTTCCCGGATGGTCACATCGAAATCGGCGCGGGCGCGCGATTCGACTGCCGGTGTCATCGGACGCGTGATCAGCAGTTTCATCAGTGCATCCGCCCGCCTGTAGGAACCTTGCCGTCGGGGCCGATCAGAACGATCTCGCCGCTGTCATCGGGAAGACCCAGCACCAGAACCTCGGACATGAACTTGCCGATCTGGCGCGGAGGGAAGTTGACGACAGCCATGACCTGTTTGCCGACCAGAGTGGCCGGATCGTAATGCGCGGTGATCTGGGCCGAGGTCTTGCGCTCGCCAATCTCGTCCCCAAAGTCGATCCACATCTTGATCGCGGGTTTGCGGGCCTCGGGATAGGGTTCGGCGCGGATCACCTCGCCCACGCGAATATCGACCTTGAGAAAGTCGTCGAACGAAATTTCACTCACGCGAGAGCTCCTTGGATCGGTTGGTTGCGGCCTTGACGGCACGGTGCAGCAGGTCGGGAAAGCCGGTTTCCTGATGCATCAGCACCTCAAGCGCGGCCTGTGTGGTACCGTTCGGAGAGGTCACGTTGATACGCAGCTGCGCCGGGTCTTCGTCGGACGCCATGGCCAGCGCCCCGGCACCGGCCACTGTGGACTTGGCCAGTTTCATCGCAAGCTCGGCAGGCAGGCCATGCGCCGCGCCCGCAGCAGCCAGGGTTTCGATCAGATGGAACACATAGGCCGGGCCGGACCCGCTGAGACCGGTGACGGCGTCCATCTGTGCCTCATCCTCAAGACGAACGGTCTGACCCACTGCCGCCAGCAGGTTTTCGGCCTGTTCCATATCGGTCTCGGAGGCGTGTGCGTTGCCGATCAGTGCCGTGATGCCCTGACGGATAGCGGCGGGTGTGTTGGGCATTGCGCGAATGATCGGGGTGTCTTGGCCCAGAACGGATTCGAAGGTGGCAATCGAGGTACCAGCCGCAACGGAAATGAACAGGCTGGACCCACCGCCCAGCGCCTGAAGGGCAGGCAGGGCTTCGCCCATCATCTGCGGTTTGACCGCAACCAGCACCACGGCGGGGGATTCGGGCAACGGTGCGTTGATATTGACGCCCTGCGCCTTCAGCCAATCTGACGGGTAGGGATCGATGACCCAAACGGAAGCTGGCGGAAGACCGTGTTCCAGCCATCCCGCCAGCATTGCGGACCCCATCTTTCCGCACCCCAGAAGCACAAGCCCCTGTTCGGCCACTCGCGTCATGTCCATTTGCCCCTCCCGCTTTACATATCGGTTCGGGGCAAAGGTTTACGCGCGGCCGTAGGCCTCTGCAATGGCCACTTGCATGGCTTCTTCTGGCCCTCTGTTGCCCCAGGTCACCAATTGGATCGCGGGGTAGTACCGCTCGGCGCTCATGACGGCGGCATTGATCATCGTGTCGATCTGGTCAGCGCTGGCCGTTTGCCCGCCTGCAAGGACCAGACCATAGCGATAGACCATCAACTTCTGGTTTGCCCAATAGGTAAACGCGCCTGCCCAGCACTGGTCGTTCATCTTGTTGAGCAGCTCATAGAGCTGCATTTCACGCTCGGCCGGTGGTTCCATTTCGAAGCTGCACACCATGCGCAGCGTTTCGTCATAGTTGGACCAGGCCAGCGTGATCGAGTAAGTGCGCCACTGCCCTTCAACGGCCATGGCAATCTGATCGTCCCCAATGCGATCAAAATCCCAGTCGTGATGTTCGGCCAGATGCTCAACAATGTCGATCGGATGAATGTCTTCTTCGAGATACTGCTCGGAAAGGGCCATAATGCCACCTCACTAATCTCTAGCATTTCGGGGCTGGCAGCGCCCCAGCGCTAGTTGCCTGCTCTACAAACCGGGCTTCCCCCATAGGCCTGTACTAAATATGGTGCGATGTGGCGTAAGTTCTGGCAACCCTAATTATTGGGGATAACAGCAATAAGTTGTGGACAGAAGGCAACGGCGATCAAAATATTGGCGCCAGAGTCAGCTTTGTCTTGAATAAATTCTGCGACGCGTCAGAATACACAGCACCGCACAATCCGGGCTGGATTGCGCGGCGGAATGCTTTGTCCGAAAATTGTGGAAACAGGGAGCGCCTGGGCGTTATTTGTCCAGTTTCGCCTCGAGCGCGGCGATGCGGGCTTCGAGTGCCGCGTTTTCTTCGCGCGCCTTCTGGGCCATGGCGCGCACGGCGTCAAATTCTTCACGGGTAACGAAATCGCGGTCGGCCAGCCAGCGGTCGATCATCGACTTCATCGCGTTTTCAGCCTCTTCCCGCGCGCCCTGCGCCACGCCCATGGCGTTGGTCATCAGTTGGGACACGTCATCCAGGATCTTGTTGCGGGTCTGCATATCTGTTCTCCGATCTCGCGGTTTACATGTATATGGGCAAAGAATGGCGCGGGCTCAAGGTTGACTTGACCTGCAAACCCCGGGCAATGAGACGCACATGCAGGCTGTTCTGAATTTTCCCGATCTGTCGCCCGAACTGTTCTCGATCCCGCTGTTCGGGATGGAGTTCGCGTTAAGGTGGTATGCGCTGGCCTATATCGCGGGCATCCTGATCGCGTGGCGGCTGGCTGTTGTGGCGTTGCGCCGCCCAGCGCTCTGGCCTGCGGATGGCCCGCCGATGAAGCCCGAGCAGCTGGAGGATCTGGTCACCTGGATCATTCTGGGTGTCATTCTGGGTGGGCGGCTGGGCTTTGTGCTGTTCTATCAACCGGCTTATTACCTGTCGCACCCGCTGGAGATCGTGAAGGTCTGGCAAGGCGGCATGGCCTTTCATGGCGGATTGCTGGGCGTGATCCTTGCGTCGTACCTGTTTGCACGACGGCACCGTATCCCCGCCCTGTCGCTGGGGGATCTGGTCGCCTACACCGTTCCGCCCGGATTGCTGCTGGGGCGGCTGGCCAATTTCGTCAATGCCGAGCTGTGGGGCCGCCCGAGCGAGCTGCCCTGGGCTGTCATCTTTCCTGGATATGCTGCGCAGGATTGCCCCGGCGTGGTCGCAGGCATGTGCGCCCGGCACCCGTCGCAGCTGTATGAGGCCGCGCTGGAGGGTGTGTTGCTGGGGGCGGTACTGCTGTGGCTGGTCTATCGGCGCGGCGGTTTTCGCACACCGGGCCTAGTCATGGGGACGTTCCTTGCGGGCTACGGCGCGTCGCGCTTTATCGTCGAGTTCTTTCGCCAGCCGGATGCGCAGTTCGTATCGCCCGGCAATCCACTGGGGCTGGCCTGGCATGTGGGCGGGTACGGGCTGACCATGGGGCAGTTCCTGTCGCTGCCGATGATCGCGCTTGGTCTGTGGTTTGCCCTGCGGGCGCGGCGGCGGGCGGCATGAGCCTGACCGATCACCTGATCGCCCGCATCCGGCAGGATGGACCGCTGAGCGTGGCGGATTTTATGGGCGAATGCCTGCTGCATCCGACGCTGGGCTATTACACGACCCGTGATCCGCTGGGGGTTGCAGGGGATTTCACCACAGCGCCGGAAATCAGTCAGATGTTCGGAGAGCTGGTCGGGCTGTCTCTGGCGCAGAGCTGGATGGATCAGGGACGGCCCGCACCGTTTACCCTGTGTGAGCTGGGGCCGGGGCGCGGTACCCTGATGGCCGATATTCTGCGCGCTACACGAACGATTCCCGGATTTCACAAGGCGGCGCAGGTAGTTCTGGTCGAAGCATCGCCTATATTGAAACAGGTGCAGGCTGAAACCCTGAACGAATACGAGGCGGCCTGGATCGACATGATCGCCGACCTGCCCGACCAGCCGCTGTTGCTGGTTGCCAACGAGTTCTTTGATGCCCTGCCCATCCGCCAGTTTCAGCGTGACGGTACGGGCTGGCGCGAGCGTCTGGTGGGTGAGCGTGACGGCGGGTTGACTTTCGGACTGGGCGCAATCGGGCCGCAGGTGGCGCTGAATGACAGGCTGTTGGATACCAAGGACGGTGATCTGGTCGAACTGTGTGCTGCTGCAATTCCCATTCTGACCGTAATCGCGGGGCGGGTCGCCAGCCATGGCGGCGCGGCATTGATTGTGGATTATGGCGACTGGCATTCGCTGGGCGATACCTTGCAGGCTCTGCAAAACCACGAACATTCCGATCCTCTGGTATCGCCCGGTCAGGCCGATTTGACCGCGCATGTGGATTTTGAGCCTTTGGCCGTTGCGACCCGCGCCTGTGGGTGCAGGCATACACGCTTGACACCGCAGGGCGTCTTCCTTGAGCGGCTGGGGATCACCGCCCGCGCGCAAGCCCTGTCCAAGGCGCTGAGCGGTTCCGAGCTGGATGCGCTGATTGCCGCGCATCGGCGGTTGACGCATCCTGATGAAATGGGAAATCTGTTCAAGGTGATGGGCCTTTTCCCGGCCTATGCAGCCCCACCACCAGGATTGGAACCATGACGCTGGAAATTCTGACCTCGGATCTGCTGTCGCCATTTCGCCATGGGTTCTTTACCCGTCGCGGCGGCGCGTCTTCAGGAATTTTCAGCGGGTTGAACTGCGGTCAGGGGTCCTCGGATCAAACCGAGATTGTCGCGCTGAACCGGCGGCGGGTGGCCGACGCGATGGAGGTGGACCCCGAGGCAATGGTCGCGGTGCATCAGGTTCATTCCCCAACGGTTCTGACAGTCCAAGCCCCGGTTGACGGTGAAAAACCCAAAGCGGATGCCATTGTCACAGCAACACCCGGTCTGGCCCTGACGATCCTGACGGCCGATTGCCAGCCGGTTCTGTTCGCCGATCCCGACGCGCATGTGATCGGTGCGGCCCATGCCGGGTGGCGCGGCGCGCTGGACGGTGTTCTGGAAGCGACGCTGGACGCGATGGAGGCGCTGGGAGCCGACCGCAGCAATATCTGCGCCGTGATCGGACCCAGTATTTCCCAGCGCGCTTACGAGGTGGGGCCAGAGTTTCTGGACGCGTTCCTGGCGGATCTGCCGGACAACAGCCGCTTTTTGCCAATGGTGAAAGTGACCGCCTGCAATTTGATCTGCCCGCCTTCGGGCTGCACCGGCTGCGGCAGGCGGAATCGGACAGGCCGAGTGGACCCGGCACTGCACATATTCCGACCCTGACAGGTTCTATTCCTATCGCCGATCAACGCACGCGAACGAGGTCGATTACGGGCGGTTGATTTCCGTCATAAGATTGTGATCTTCGTCCAGATTTAGGTGCCCTGCCACTTTTCCGCCACATTTGTTGTGTTGATTGGGCATCAGAATCGTAACGAGTTTTTGCCAGTAATCAGATCGGTATCTGACGTTCGAAAATCGGGCGCTGGCGTGTTGAGTGGGAGGTCCGTCTGACTTCATTTTTCTGTCCGCAAATCATCCCGGATAAGCCTTATCCCTGCCGCAAACCCGCGTCACAAAAGGTTCACAGAGGATGTGGGGAAATACACCCCGTTCAGAGCAGGACCAAAAAATGAAGACCAAATCACGCTTTCTGAAAGCCATGGTCGAGGCCACTCGGGACCAGAACCTGGAAATGCCGTGGAAGCGGGTAACAAGCAATTCTGTCAGGGTCGCCAGTCGCATCGCGGCACGACGCTGAGACAGAAAACCCAGAGACCAAGCTGCCGGTCTTATTTGGGTCAACGCGTATCAGGTTCGCTCCGGCCTGATGTATCGCGCGTCACGAGCGAGGGGTTCGTGACTTTTTAGGAGTTGTGTGTGTGCGGGCAATTTCGCCCGTGAAGTACGAGTTTGTCTGGGGGGTCAATGTGTTGACCATTGGAAAGCGAGATTTAGTCGCGTTGCGGGACCGTACCGGTTGCCGCCCGAGGGTCACCCATTTGTTTCAAGGCAAAGAACCAGTTCGCCGGGCGCGTCTGTACGGGGGTACGCCGCGCCTGACCGAACATTTTGAGGGGACGGAATATTAATGACTATTCCTAATTCACTGGCCCGCGCGGCCAGAAATGCTATCGAAACGTCTGTTATGCTGCGGGACGCGCCGCGGCCGGTTTCCAAGCCAAAAGCCCAGCTGCGCCGCTATGAGGTCAGCAGCCTGTTGAAGAACGGAGATGTGGTTCAGACCCGCCACATCGCACCTGCCCTGCCGATGTTTGAAGACGCGTTTTGCGCCTTCACACGTGGATCTTTGGTAGAAACGGAACATGGACCGATGGCAATCGAGGATCTGATGCCGGGGGATACGGTCCTGACGCAGGATGGCGCATCGGAAACCGTGTTGTGGAAGGGATCTGTCACGTTGATCCCCGGACGCGCGGATTCACGTGGCCGGACGCGACCGCTGACGCGGATCATGGCGGATACGTTCGGGATGCAAAGCCAATGTCGGGTGTCATTGCTGGCCCGGCGGCGCGAATCGTGGGAACACCTGCGCATTTGCGGCACCTGCATGGGGGGCAGCCGATTCTTACACCCGTGTCCGAATTTCAGGACGGGATGGGTGTCATTGAAACAATGCCGCCCACCCCGTTGAACTGTTTCACATTTGTTTAAAACGCCATTCCGTTATTCGCGTAGATGGATTACAGTTCGAAACATATCATCCGGTGTGAATGCGGTTCGCATGATCAGCCACTCGCTTCGGTCGATCTATCTGAACCTGTTCGCGCATATCGAGTCGCTGAACGATTTTGGCCCGCTGCTGATGCCGCGCGCCGGAGATGGTGAGATCGACGCGATGACGGCCTGAGCATGATTGTGATTACTGCATTATGGGGGGCATCATGCAGCTGGTAATAAGTTGGGTTCTATCCCTTGCGGTGGCAGCACTGTTGCCACCAATCACCGCGCAACCAAAACGTGTTGGGGTCACGCCATCCGGTTCATACGTTCTTCCAGAACGTCGAACGGTACGCCTGGCTCGTCTTTTGCGCCGCGAATAACGAGCGATGTCTTGACGCTGGCCACGTTTGGCGTGGTCAGCAACTCGCCCGTCAGAAACTGCTGAAAGCTGCTCAGGTCAGGTGCGACGCATTTCAGAATGAAATCCACTTCGCCGTTCAGCATGTGGCATTCGCGGACCAATGGCCAATCGCGGCAGCGGCCTTCGAACGCGCGCAGTTCGACTTCGGCCTGGCTGTCCAGACCTACCATGGCAAATACCTGAACCTCGAACCCCAACTCGCGCGAGTTGACCTCGGCGTGGTAGCCGGTGATGAAGCCGGATTCTTCGAGTGTGCGCACCCGGCGCAGACAGGGCGGGGCCGAGATTCCGACCCGTTTTGCCAGCTCGACATTGGTCATACGACCGTCCGCCTGCAGTTCCGCCAGAATCTTGCGATCAATATCATCCAGCCGAGTCGTGACCATCAAATGCTCCTGATTTTTTCGGTTCTTATATCAGCACCCCACACGCGCGCAATAATGTTTCGCAGATGCGCAATTTTCTTTGTTTCCTTTTCGCCTTCTTCCCGAAAACCCAAGGCACCCCGGCCCGAAGGGGGCTGAACAGTAAGGGGCTTTAAGCCGGGCCAGTCGGTCGCTATATCGGGGCGACGGGCCGCGGGCCCAAATCAGGCAATTCGAGCGGGGGCACCATGGCCGACACAAGACACACCAAGGTTCTGATCATCGGGTCAGGGCCCGCAGGATACACTGCAGGCGTATATGCAAGCCGCGCCATGCTGGAACCCATTCTGGTACAGGGCATCGAACCCGGTGGTCAGCTGACAACGACGACCGAGGTCGAAAACTGGCCCGGCGACACCGAGGTGCAGGGCCCGGACCTGATGGTGCGGATGCAGGACCATGCGAAGGCCATGGGATGTGAGGTGATTGGCGATATCATTAGCGATCTGGACCTCAGCAAGCGCCCCTTCACCGCCAAGGGCGACAGCGGCACCACCTATACCGCTGATGCGGTCATTCTGGCCACAGGCGCGCGTGCAAAATGGCTGGGTCTGCCGTCGGAAGAGAAGTTCAAGGGCTTTGGCGTCTCGGCCTGCGCCACCTGTGACGGGTTCTTCTATCGCGGGCAGGAAATCGTGGTGATCGGTGGCGGTAACACAGCCGTGGAAGAAGCCCTGTTCCTGACCAATTTCGCCAGCAAGGTGACCCTGATCCACCGCCGTGATGAGTTGCGGGCGGAAAAGATCCTTCAGGATCGCCTGTTGAAGAATGAAAAGATCGAACCGCTGTGGTTCCACCAGCTGGAAGAAGTGATCGGCACCGATGCGCCTTTGGGCGTCGAAGGTGTTCGGGTCAAACATGTTAAAACCGGCGAGATCACCGAGATCCCGTGCAAAGGTGTCTTTGTCGCCATCGGCCACGCCCCTGCGAACGAGTTGGTCAAGGACACGCTGGAAACCCATATGGGTGGTTATGTCGTCACCAAACCGGGCAGCACCGAAACCTCGATCCCCGGCGTGTTCGCGGCAGGCGATCTGACCGACCATGTCTATCGTCAGGCGGTAACAAGCGCCGGGATGGGCTGTATGGCGGCACTGGATGCCGAACGGTTCCTGGCCGAACAGGACTGATGCATGCTTGAATTCTCTGGCCCAGTCTGGAGAATTCTGTTTGCGTCGCAGGCAGCGACCCCATTGCTGCCTGCCCGCGCGCCTGAGGGGCGCTTTCATCATTCCGGACAGTTCGCGCTTTATGCCTCGCTCAGCGCCGAGGGCGCTTCGGTCGCCATCCGGCGCTACGTCTCGGGCGACGATCCCGACCGCGTGATACAAAGGTTTCTGGTGGAAAACGCGCGGTTGGTGGACTACCGCGGGCAGACGGCTGTGTCGGTGATCTGGCAGGATAATCGTGCTATGGGGGTCCCTTCGCCGACATGGGCTTTTTCGGATAAAGCGCGGGCACTGGGGGCGGACGGCTTGATCTACAGCTCGCGCTCGCGCCCCGACCTCAGCCATCTGGTGCTGTTTTGTGCGGACAAGATATCAATTCACTCCCAACACCCCGCGACCCACTGGCGGGCTTAGATTTGCACCCGAAGCCTTGACCTGACCGCGAACGTCCTCGCAAAGTCCAACCAAGGCGAACAGCGATACAGGTGGTATTCTTGAAGAGCGCTTTGTGGCGTGGCGGTTGGGCAACCCGGCTTCGGATCGGCAGCGGGTTGGTTCTGTTTGCTTTCGCTTTCTTCCATTTCATCAACATCGGACTGGGCCTGTTTCACACCGATTATCTGCACGGGATGCAGGACGGTCGAACAGCGGTGACGCGGCACAGTTTTATGAGCCTGCTGCTTTATGCGGCGTTGTTCACACATGCCGGTCTGGCCCTGGCTTCGATCGCACAACGCCGGACCCTGCGCATGCCGTTCAGCACGGCGTTGCAGATTGTTCTGGGTCTGCTGATACCTTTGCAGCTGATCTCGCATGTCATTCAGACCCGGGTCGCGCACGAGATTTACGACGTCAATGACGAGATGGGGTACATCATCATCCTGATGTGGCCTAACATCGTAATTTGGATGCAAAGCGCGTTGTTGCTGATCGTCTGGGTGCATGGCTGTATCGGGCTGCATATGTGGTTACGGCTGACGAAATGGTGGTCCAGCGCCGTACCCTATCTGATCGGTGTTGCCGTCTTCATCCCCATGTTCGCCTTGGCCGGTCTGCTGACCGAGGGCCGCCGCATTTGGTTGGAATTCGCGGATGAGTTTCTGCGGGAACAATATATCGAGCATTACAACTGGCCCTCGCCCGAGGCGTTCCAGACCATGTTCACCGTCAAGGATAATGCCCTTTTGGCGTTCTGGCTCGCCTTGGCGGCCACGGGTCTTGTGTATATCGGGCGCAAGCTGTGGCGGCGCAGGCATTCGGTGCGGGTAAGTTACAGCAACGGGCCCGAGGTGGATGCCGAAAAGGGCATGACCTTGCTTGAGATTTCGCAGGCACATAGTGTGCCCCATACGGCCTTGTGCGGCGGGAAGGGACGCTGCACCACATGCCGCGTCATCATCGAGGAAGGCGCTAACGCCCTACCCCCGCCCGGCGATGTCGAGGCCCGCAGCCTCGCCGCTGTCGGCGCCTCACCGCAGACACGGCTGGCCTGCCAGATCCGCCCGACGGAACCGACCACTGTTTTCCGCGTTTTTCAACCGGATGGCGGGCGCGTTCGCGGGCATGCCAGTCAGGGGCAGGAACGGAAACTGGCCGTGCTGTTTCTGGACATGCGCGGATTTACCGCCCGCACGACGGGTCAGCTGCCCTATGATATCGTGTTCCTGCTGAACCGGTTCTTCGACGCCGTCGTACCTGCCATCACCAAGGACGGCGGTGTCGTGGACAAGTATATGGGCGACGGGTTGCTGGCGGTTTTCGAGAAACCCGATGCGGCCGCATCCGCCAGCGCGGGGTTGAAGGCTGCGATAGATATCAGCCATGCCCTTGACCGGTTCAACGAGCAGCTTGAGGCCGAAGGCAGCCCCGGCATTCGCATCGGAATGGGCTTACACCTTGGTGATCTGGTGCTGGGTGAGATTGGCGCGCAGGGACATGCCGCGAGAACGATCATCGGCGACGCCGTCAATGTGGCCAGCCGACTGGAAAGCGAAACCAAGGCCTTGGGGGTCGAGTTGCTGGTCTCGCAAGAGGTGTTGAAGGCTGCGGGTATGAACCTGCCGCCGGAGGGTATCCGGATGTTCCAGCTGCGCGGCGTTGCCGATCCGATTCCCGCCCTGCCAGTCACCCGCGCGTCCGGGCTTGCGCCGCACACGCGAAAACAGGAACAGTCATACCTTGCATGATCGGAATATATACGCCCCAAGGAACGAGATCATCATTTTGATTTCATAGTTGGAAATTCCTTCCAATCCGCGAGAAATCAGCGCATATCGTCCTTTGTTTCATTGACGCCAGTGGACTTCGCCCAACAGTCGGTGCAAATGCCCCGAAAACGCCCTTGAATCACTGGCAACACAACACTGCGATAAGAGTATTCAGATGACGATGTTAAGCAATCTGGCCCCATTCCCGAACTTTATGTGTCGTATGACTCGGCCCAGAAACTGAAGGTCGAAGCCGCCGACCTGACCAGCTGGGATCTGAGCCCGCGCCAGATCTGTGATCTGGAACTGCTGATGAATGGCGGTTTCAACCCGCTCAAAGGTTTCCTGAGCGAAGCCGATTACGACAATGTCGTCGAAAACATGCGTCTGGCTGATGGCACGCTTTGGCCGATGCCCATCACGCTGGACGTCAGCGAAGATTTTGCGGACAAGATCGAACTGGGTCAGGATATCGCGCTGCGCGATCAGGAAGGCGTGATTCTGGGCACCATGACGGTCACTGACCGCTGGACCCCGAACAAGGCCCGCGAGGCCGAGAAGGTTTTTGGTGCCGATGACGATGCCCACCCGGCTGTGAATTATCTGCACAATGTGGCGGGCAAGGTCTATCTGGGTGGCCCTGTCGTGGGCATCCAGCAGCCTGTTCACTATGACTTCCGCGGTCGCCGCGACACGCCGAACGAGCTGCGCGCCTATTTCCGCAAGCTGGGCTGGCGCCGGATCGTGGCCTTCCAGACCCGCAACCCCCTGCACCGTGCGCATCAGGAACTGACTTTCCGCGCCGCCAAGGAAGCGCAGGCCAACCTGCTGATCCACCCGGTCGTGGGCATGACCAAGCCGGGCGACGTAGACCACTTTACCCGCGTGCGCTGCTATGAGGCGGTGCTGGACAAGTATCCCGCGTCCACCACCTCGATGAGCCTGCTGAATCTGGCGATGCGCATGGCTGGCCCGCGCGAGGCGGTCTGGCACGGGCT
Source organism: Ruegeria sp. AL7 (assembly GCF_056536105.1). Lineage (NCBI taxonomy): Bacteria > Pseudomonadati > Pseudomonadota > Alphaproteobacteria > Rhodobacterales > Roseobacteraceae > Ruegeria > Ruegeria sp. AL7. The sequence goes on along the minus strand of NZ_JBQFJF010000001.1, from coordinate 3,381,896 downwards.
AATCCGCGCCAACCATGGCTGCACCCATTTCATCGTGGGTCGCGATCACGCGGGTCCGGGCAAGAACTCGGCCGGGGAAGATTTCTATGGCCCCTATGACGCGCAGGATCTGTTCCGCCAGTTCCAGGACGAGATCGGCGTCGAGATGGTCGATTTCAAGCACATGGTCTATGTGCAGGAGCGCGCAATACGAGCCGAATGACGAGATTCTGGACAAGGACAATGTCACGATCCTGAACATCTCGGGCACCGAGCTGCGCCGCCGTCTGGCCGAGGGTCTGGAAATCCCCGAATGGTTCAGCTTTCCCGAAGTGGTGGCCGAGCTGCGCAAGACCAAGCCGCCACGCAGCCAGCAGGGCTTTACCGTGTTCTTCACCGGCTTCTCGGGCTCGGGCAAGTCCACCATCGCCAACGCGCTTATGGTCAAGCTGATGGAGATGGGGGGCCGTCCGGTCACGTTGCTGGATGGCGATATCGTGCGGAAGAACCTGTCATCCGAACTGGGTTTCTCGAAAGAGCATCGCGACCTGAACATCCGACGGATCGGCTATGTGGCATCCGAGATCACCAAGAACGGTGGCATCGCCATCTGCGCCCCGATCGCACCTTATGCCACCACGCGCCGCGCGGTGCGCGAAGAGATCGAGCAGTTTGGTGCCTTCTGCGAAGTGCATGTCGCGACCACCATCGAAGAGTGTGAGCGGCGCGACCGCAAGGGTCTGTACAAGCTGGCCCGCGAAGGCAAGATCAAGGAATTCACCGGTATCTCGGACCCGTATGACGTGCCTCAGAACCCTGAATTGCGTGTCGAGACCGAAAATGTCGAGGTCGACAACTGCGCTCATCAGGTGCTGCTGAAGCTGGAAAGCATGGGCCTGATCGCAGCAGGCTGAACCAGATGAATGAAACACAGCGGCCTCCGGTTTTCGGGGGCCGTTTTTGTTTTGATAGTCTGAGGTGTTCCGGGCAGTCCCTGGGGACGGGAACGGTTCGGCTACTGGGTGGCTTCTGGCAGATCAACCTGCCCGCGCATCAGGATATGCCCCTGACCGGCTACCTTGATTCCCGTCATCGCATCGGTGGGGCCAACGCGCGTGACAACGGCCTGGCCGGGGCGACCCATATCGTGCCCCTGTTCAGCAACGAAACTGTCTTTGGTCATCAGCCCGTATTTCCACAGATAAGCCGCCATGGCCCCGGTGGCAGACCCGGTAAACGGATCCTCGGGCGGGCTGGGCGGGGCCATGAGCAGGCGCGAGAACGTATCGCCCGCGTCGGTGGCCCCTTGGAGCGTCACGAGGAAAGGCTCGGCCATGTCCGAGCCGGAATACCCTGCCGTCGCAGCCACTTTGCGCAGCGCGTCCTCGGACAGGCGGGCCGCGCGCAAAGCGTCATGATCGCGCAGAACGGTAATACAGAAGGGCAAGCCGGTTGAAACCATCCGGGGTGGCGAGATGATGGCTTCTTGCGGCAGGCTGATCGCCTTTGCCACCAGATCGGCTGGCACATGCGCACCAAATTGCGGTGCGACCTGCGTCATCTCAATCTGTTCGCCCTGCAAACCGATCGAAACGATACCAGCGCCGGTTTCCAGCGTCAGGTTATCACCGGAGATCATGCCGCGCGACCGCATCGCCGCTACGGTGGCAATCGTCGGATGACCGGCAAAGGGAATTTCACGGCTGGCCAGAAAATAACGGACGCGGATGTCGGCCACGTCGGACGGGCCGGTGAATGTGCATTCGACCAGAGAGGTTTCGCGCACATAGGCCATGCAGACCTCGGCCGAGAGACCCGCGCCGCCGTGGACCACGGCACAACCGTTGCCGCCGAATGCACGATTGGTGAAGGCGTCTACCCAGTCGAATTCAAACCAGCTCATGCAGTCGGCTCCGTTACAGGTTAAAAGCGGCAGTTTCGCCGATGCGCGTGTGTTGCGGGCAACGTTTCAGCCCCACCGGACAAAGGGGCCGTTCAGTGAACGGCCACAGGTGACAGGTCGTGCTGACGGGCCAGAACGAAGGCCAGCTTGCGGTCGGCCACAAGTGCCAGTTGCTGCCCATCGGAATCGTGCACGGCATAAAGGTGATCCAGATCACCTGCCTGATCGCGCAGATCACGCGGCAGATCGGCAACGTCGACTGTTTTCACATAGACGATACGATCGCCTTCGGTGTTGATTTCAATCGGTGTATTCATTGCTCTTACCCCTTCCGTATGTTGATTGTCTGAACCACGGTTTCCGGCACGGCGCGGGTCAGATCCACATGCAGCAGACCGTTTTCCATGATCGCCTCTCCCACCTCGACCCCGTCAGCCAGCACGAACATGCGCTGAAACTGACGCGCCGCGATACCACGGTGCAGGAAGATGCGCCCCTCGCTGTCGTCGCGCTGACGGCCCCGGATCACCAGTTGGCGATCCTCGATGGTGATCGACAGATCCTCTTCGGCGAACCCGGCCACCGCAAGGGTGATGCGGTAGGAAAAGTCCGAGGTCTGTTCGATGTTATAGGGCGGGTATCCTTCATTACCGGCCTTTGCAGACCGTTCCAGAAGGCGTTCCAGCTGCTCGAACCCCAAAAGATGCGGGTATGAGCCAAGAGTAAGTTTCGACACGTATTTTCGTCCTTTATTGTCAAAGCGACGTGGTGCGCGGTCCCGTTCCGGCAACCGCTTGTTATAGAATATGGGAAGAAAACAGGATGTCCACAAGGTCTGGCGCGATAACGTCTGACACACTATCTTGTTGGGCAAGCACCACAACAAGCCCGAGTCGCCAATGAACGCGCCCACCGACCTTTCGATGAAAACCGAAGAAGTTCTGCGGGTTGAGTTGGAGGTTTTTCGCCGCCAGCACCGCGACCTTGATGAGGCGATCGAGGCGCTGCACGAAAAAGGAACGGCTGATCAGTTGACCCTTCGGCGTCTGAAAAAGGAAAAACTGCGCCTGAAAGACTTCATCCGCCTGATCGAAGACCGCCTGACCCCCGATATCATTGCCTGAACGCCCTGTACCGCATTGCCACAAAAGCGGATTTGGCTATAGTGCGCGCTCTTTCTGAGCGCGGGGACGTAAGCGGATGAGCGATGTGACAGTGGGGATCATCATGGGCAGCCAGTCGGACTGGCCCACGATGAAGGAAGCCGCGGATATTCTGGATGAACTGGGCATCGCTTATGAGGCGCGTATCGTTTCGGCCCATCGCACCCCGGACCGGTTGTGGGACTATGGCAAGACCGCCGTGTCGCGCGGGTTGCAGGTGATCATCGCGGGCGCTGGCGGAGCGGCACATCTGCCGGGCATGATGGCCTCGAAAACACGCGTACCGGTGATTGGCGTGCCTGTGCAGACGCGGGCCTTGTCGGGGGTGGATTCACTGTATTCCATTGTGCAGATGCCCAAAGGCTTTCCGGTGGCGACCATGGCAATCGGGTCGGCTGGCGGGGCCAATGCGGGCCTGATGGCCGCGGGCATTCTGGCCTTGCAGGATGAAGCCCGGCCGCGCGGCTGGATGCCTGGCGTGACGCGTTGTCCGCCTCGATCCCCGAGGAACCGCAGGGATGAGCCGGATCGGGTTTATCGGCACCGGGCATATCGCCGCGCCGATTGCGCGGCTGATGGCCGCCAAAGGGCATGAGGTCAGCGTGACAGAACGCAACGCCGAGGTCTCGACCGCCCTGAAGGCCGAACTGGGCGTGACTATCGCGCCGCCGCAAGCGGTGATTGACGCCTCGGACATCGTGTTCCTGTGCCTGCGCCCGCATATTGCGGCCGAGGTTCTGGCCCCCCTGACCTTTCGTGCCGATCAGCAGGTCGTGTCAGTTATGGCGGCCGTTTCCGCCGAGGATTTGGCCAAGCTTTGCGCCCCTGCGTCGGATTTCGTCCAAACCATCCCACTGGGGTTCTTGCAGTCCGGTGGCTGTCCGATGGCGGCGTTCGGCAATGACCGCTTGCTGGCCGAGCTGTTTGAGCCGGAAAACCCCGTGGTCAAGGTTGCGGATGAGGTGGCGCTGAACGCGCATTTTGCCATTTGTGCCATGGTTCCCGGCATTCTGGATCTGATGGCCACCGGGGCCGAATGGCTGGGTGACGTAACCGGCGATGCGGACGGGGCCGAGTTCTATACCACGCAGTTGATGGCGGGTTTTCTCGCCGCGATGGAAAAAAACACAGCCGGGCGGTTGGCACAGGAGCGCGACGCTTTGGCGACCGAAGGTACTTTGAGCCTGCAAATGACGGGCACCCTGATCGAACAGGGCGCGCATGAGGCGCTGAGAGCGGCGCTTGGCGCAATTGGAAAACGTTTGGAGAATTGACGATGGCGGAGATGCTCGCCCAAGGTGCAGTGATCGGGATTCTGGGTGGCGGCCAGCTGGGCCGGATGCTGTCGGTGGCGGCCTCTCGACTGGGGTTTGTCAGCCACATCTACGAGCCGGGCGCAAACCCGCCTGCCGGGCAGGTTGCGGATCGGGTTACGACAGCGGCCTACGACGATATCGACGCCTTGACGGCCTTCGCCGATGCGGTGGACGTCATCACCTATGAGTTCGAGAACATCCCGACCGAGGCATTGGATATTCTGGAAGCCCATCGCCCCATTCGTCCCGGGCGTGAGGCATTGAGGGTCAGTCAGGACCGCCTGACCGAGAAGACGTTCCTGCAGGGGCTTGGCCTGAAAACGGCTCCGTTTGCGGATATCACCGATCTGGACAGCCTGAATGCGGCCATCGAAGAAATCGGCGCCCCCGCCATCCTGAAGACCCGCCGCTTTGGCTATGACGGCAAAGGACAAGCCAGATTGCGCACCCCCCGGGATGCCGAGGCCGCGCTGGCCGATATGGCTGGTGCGCCTGCCCTTCTGGAGGGGTTCGTTGATTTCTCACACGAGGTTTCGATCATTGCAGCGCGGGGGCTGGATGGTCAGGTGGCCTGTTTTGATCCGGGTGAGAATGTGCACCGCGACGGCATCCTGCACACCACCACCATCCCTGCCCGACTGTCCCCCGCCCAGCGCACCGATGCCATCCTGCTGGCGGCCAATATCCTGAACGCGCTGGAATATGTCGGTGTCATGGGCGTTGAGCTGTTCGTGACACCCGGCGGGCTGATCGTGAACGAGATCGCGCCGCGCGTGCATAATTCGGGCCACTGGACGCAGAATGGCTGCGCCGTGGATCAGTTCGAACAGCACATCCGCGCGGTGGCGGGTTGGCCGTTGGGCGACGGGCAGCGCCACTCGGATGTGGTGATGGAGAACCTGATTGGCGACGATATGGACCGTGTGCCCGAGCTGGCGCGCGAACGGGACGTCGCGCTGCATCTTTACGGCAAGGCCGAGGTCAAGGCCGGTCGCAAGATGGGACATATCAACCGGATCAAGCGGTAGAATATCGCGCTGCGGCGCGATGCCTTCGGCGAGAGTATTTGGAAAAAGGTGAAGCCGGTCTGGTTTCACCCCACAAAGCGCGCCGCGATATCCCCTGACATATAGCTGACGCGCCCGCCCGCCAATGTCGCGGCGACCCGGTGAGTGGTTGCATCAAGGATAACCAGATCGGCGCGTTTGCCCGCGGCAAGCGTGCCCCGGTCCTGCAAGTCCAGCACCCGCGCGGGGCCGGATGAGATCAGCGCCCAGGCCCCTGCGAGATCCAGCAGCCCGGTTTTGATCAGCATCAGCGCCGCGCGGCGTGGACTGGGATAATGGTAATCCGAGGCCAGCGCATCACAGAGCCCCATCGCAATCAGCTCTACCGCGCTGGCATTGCCCTTATGCGAGCCGCCGCGGACCACATTGGGCGAGCCGAGAATGACGTGATCCCCGGCAGCGCGCGCGGCCTCGGCGGCTTCAAGTGTTTCGGGGAACTCGGCAATACGCACCCCTTGGCCGCGCCACCAGGTGCGCGCCTCGGCAGTTGCGTCATCGTGGCTGCCCAGACGCACGCCCATGTCCGCAAGGTCCGAACAGAGCGCTTCTAGCGCCGCCGGAACCTCAGCCTTGCGGGCGTGCATGTCGAGCAGCATCGCAAAATGCGCCTCTGGGTTGCGTCCGGCCTTCAATGCCTGCCCGGTCAGGCGCGGTGGTTTCTTGCCCTGTGCCAAACGATCATGCGGCAGGTGATCATTGAAGACCACGTATGGCACCTGCCAATCGGCGATGCGACGGGCCAGCCCGTCGTAATCCGCGAGCATATTGGTCTCGAACCGCAATTGCGGGATCAGATCGGTGACCGTGCTGCCCTTGACCGCTGCGATGGCCGCAAACACCTGCGCGGCAAAGTCCGGGCCGCGCACGCCGCCTTCCCAGCTGTAAAACTGCGCCAGAACGGCTGTGGTGATGCCGTTGGCGGCCAGTTCGGCCTCGACCGACAGAATGCCCTCATTCATCTGCTTCATCGCGCCGCGACGTGGGGCGATATGGCGTTCGAACCCATCGCCGTGCAAGTCGACAATACCTGGCAGAACAAGAAACCCGGTCAGGTCAATCCGCCGCCCGGTTGCGTCTTTCTGAATGACCCCACCTGCAACGGAAAGCTCCGCGCGTGACAGCCCTTCATCCGGTAGCAGAACCTCGGCACCGGTCAATGTCAGTTCCAATGTGGTCATTCTGATGGCTCCGCCCCCGGTTCCGAGCAATTCTGCCCGATGCAGATCTCGTCTATTACGTCCATCACACCGTCCAGCCAAGTGATCTGGGGATCGAACCGACCAAATTCGATAAAGTGCAGAGCCTGTGCCATGACCTGCGGGTTGTTCATCATGAAAGTGTGGGTCACCGGCAAGACGAGATGATCGGCCATGCCTTCGACTTTGGTGGATTCGACCGACACCTTGCCATCGTCCGGGCCGTCGATCAGAGATGAAAACACGAGGTTCAGGGACTGATCACCTGCGATGACCCCCAGTTCGAAATCCACGGGCGGCAGGCGGCTGGGAATACTATCCGGGCCCGTACCCAGTTGCAGTCCGGCCGGGCCGTTCAGGTATCCGAACACCTCCCACGCGCTGAGTTCATCGACCAGCTGGCTACCCTGATTGGGCGGCCCCAGCATGACGACACGGCCCATGTTTTCAGGGCTGTGGTCCTGTAACCAGTATCGCAACAGGATGCCACCCATGGAATGCGCAACGACATTGACGGTGTCACTGCCGCAGGCTGCAAATGCTTGCGGGATGGTTTGTTCGGCCAGTTCGGGGATACCGATTTCGGTCGATGGGTAACCGGGGCGCACGACGGAATAGCCATTCGCTTTGAACAGTTGCTCCATCACGCTGAATGACGCCTCGGTCCGGGCCAGACCGTGCAGCAGGACAACGCATTTCGCGCTGGCCACGGCGGGAAAAAGGCAACAAAGCAGGGCGATCAGAATTCTCATACCCGCCAGATAAAGCCTGTGCGCCTGCGTTAAAAGCCCTTCCCACGTTGACGTCGCAGGACAGCCAGCGCGATACCGCCCAAAACCAGTGCCGCACCAACAAGCAGCCGCACACCCGCGCTTTCCCCCAACAGTACCACGCCGCCCACAATCGCGATCACCGGCACGCTGAGCTGGACGACCGCCGCCGTTGAAGGTGCCAGCCGGGGCAGAACGCGATACCACAAGGCGTATCCCAGACCCGAGGTCACGCCACCTGACAAGGCCGCAAGGAGATAGCCCAATCCGGTCATGTGCCACTCTGCCCCTGTGGCCATCAGGGCCAGCGCGGTTACCGGCAGCGCGACGATGAAATTTGCGGCCGTGCCCTGCAACGCATCAGGCTCGGACCGCCCGACCAGTGAATAGGCTGCCCAGCCGATCCCGGCTGCAATCATCAAAACGGTTCCGGTTGGATCGACCTGCACTGTTCCTGTGGGCCACAGGACACAGGCCAGACCACCCAGTGCAATCGCTGCCCCGGCCAGCTGTCGTCGGGTGGGTTTGACCCCGGCAAGGGCGGTGGCGGCGAACATAGTGATCTGCACAACGGCAAACAGGATAAGTGCGCCCAGCCCCGCATCCAACGTCAGATAGGCAATGGAAAACCCGATCATATACAGGGAAAGCGACCCGGCCCCGATGACGCGCCTGCGGTTGCGAAGGGGCAAATGTCCTCTACGCAGCAGGATCAGTGCGGCCAGAACCAACGCCCCCGCCAGAACCCGGATAATGGCAAACCCCGCAGGATCACTGGACCCGCTGTCGATAGCCAGCCGGTTCAGAATGGAGTTCGCCGCAAAGGCGCACATGGTCAGGGCGGTCAGAAGGAACAGTCGCATTTCAACCACATACCGACTTGGCGGCGCGTTGGACACTCACAATTCGGGCACACGCGGCCCAGCCTTCATCTTTTACAAAATACTCCCGCCGGAGGCATGGCCGCATTGCGGCCATCGGAAATGAAACGGGGCCGCCAAAAGGCGACCCCGTCCGTTAGCACTTTGCTTCCCCTCTCGACAGCTTGACCTTGCAGCCAAACGCCTGTCAGGGGTCGTCGGAATTCGCTTAGGCGAATTCGACGTGCTTACATCATGCCGCCCATGCCGCCCATGTCGGGCATGCCGCCAGCAGGTGCATCTTTTTGCGGTTTGTCTGCAACCATCGCTTCGGTGGTGACCAGCAGGCCGGCAACCGATGCCGCATCTTCCAGAGCGGTACGGACAACTTTGGCCGGGTCGATCACGCCGAACGAGAACATGTCGCCATATTCTTCGGTCTGAGCGTTGAAGCCAAAGGCCGGATCCGAAGATTCGCGCACTTTGCCTGCAACAACCGCACCGTCAACGCCTGCGTTTTCGGCGATCTGGCGCAGCGGCGCTTCGATGGCCTTGCGCACGATGTTGATGCCTGCGTCCTGATCAGCGTTTGCGCCTTTCAGCGATTCCAGTGCTTTACCGGACTGAACCAGAGCAACACCACCGCCTACAACGACGCCTTCCTGAACGGCTGCGCGTGTTGCGTTCAGAGCATCGTCCACACGGTCCTTACGCTCTTTCACTTCAACTTCGGTCATGCCGCCGACGCGGATAACGGCAACACCGCCTGCCAGTTTGGCAACGCGTTCCTGCAGCTTCTCACGGTCGTAATCCGACGAGGTTTCTTCGATCTGGGTGCGGATCTGAGCAACACGTGCTTCGATCTCGGCTTTCTCGCCAGCACCGTCGACGATGGTGGTTTCGTCTTTGCTGATCTCGATCTTCTTGGCGGTGCCCAGCATGTCCATGGTGACATTCTCAAGCTTCATGCCCAGATCTTCGCTGATCACCTGACCGCCGGTCAGGATTGCGATGTCCTGCAGCATGGCCTTACGGCGATCGCCGAAGCCCGGTGCCTTGACAGCAGCAATTTTCAGGCCGCCGCGCAGTTTGTTGACAACCAGAGTTGCCAGCGCTTCGCCTTCAACGTCTTCTGCAATGATCAGCAGCGGCTTTTGCGACTGGATCACCTGCTCGAGCAGCGGAACCATCGGCTGCAGCGAAGACAGTTTCTTTTCGTGCAGCAGGATCATGCAGTCGTCGAGTTCTGCGATCATCTTGTCTGCGTTGGTGACGAAGTAAGGCGACAGGTAGCCGCGGTCGAACTGCATACCTTCGACAACATCGGTCTCGGTTTCCAGACCTTTGTTTTCTTCGACGGTGATGACGCCTTCGTTGCCAACCTTCTGCATCGCGTCCGCGATCTGCTGGCCAATTTCAGCTTCGCCATTGGCCGAGATGGTGCCAACCTGAGCAACTTCTGCCGAGTCTTTGACTTCGCGCGAAGCAGCACGGATGCCTTCGACAACTTTGGCGGTTGCCAGGTCGATGCCGCGCTTCAGGTCCATCGGGTTCAGGCCCGCTGCAACCTGCTTCAGGCCTTCTTTTACGATGGCCTGCGCCAGAACGGTCGCGGTGGTGGTGCCGTCACCGGCTTCGTCATTGGTGCGGCTGGCGACTTCTTTCACCATCTGCGCGCCCATGTTTTCGAACTTGTCTTCCAGTTCGATTTCCTTGGCAACCGAAACACCGTCTTTGGTGATGCGCGGTGCGCCGAAGGATTTGTCCAGAACCACGTTGCGGCCTTTGGGGCCCAGGGTCACTTTGACAGCATCCGCCAGAATGTTGACGCCTTTCAGCATCTTGTTGCGGGCATCGGTGTCGAACTTGACGTCCTTTGCAGCCATGTCGTTTCTCCTTGAGAAAATGTGTTTAGTGGAAGATCAGAGAAAGCGCGGGCTTACTCGATGATCCCCATGATGTCGCTTTCTTTCATCATCAGCAGCTCTTCGCCGTCGACCTGGACCTCGGTGCCCGACCATTTGCCGAACAGGATCTTGTCGCCAGCCTTGACCGCCATTGCGATCAGCTCGCCGCTGTCCTTGCGCGCGCCTTCGCCGGTTGCGACGACTTCGCCTTCGCTGGGCTTTTCTTTTGCGCTGTCAGGAATGATCAGTCCGCCTGCGGTTTTTTCATCGCTTTCGGTACGGCGAACCAGCACACGGTCATGAAGCGGTTTCAATGCCATCTTTGCAGCTCCTTGGGCTCAAAGTTTTGTTTATCCTCCCCTCGCCATTCGACGAGGCGTTAGCACTCGGTGTGTGTGAGTGATAACGACGCATAGCTAGGGAGTCTAAAACGCCGAGTCAACAAGGTGTTTGGGATTTTTTTGAGAACGGCCTAGTCGGACTGTTCCCAGCTGTAGGCCCAGTGTTTCAAGCCATCTGTTCCGTCAGACGTAAGAGCGTAGACGCCTTTTTCAACCTTCTCGAACCAGCCATAGTGATTTTCCCGCATCAACCGGGTGGCAACCGGGACACCCACCGATCTGGCAACTTCGGCCCCTTTGGCCGGGCCGTGTTCGGCCAGAAAGGCGGCGCATTTCAACGCATCCTGACGGTAGGCCGTCACGATCCCATGGCGTGTCGCGCCCCCGGAATTGGGGTCGCCCTCCAGCCGATCGAATTCGCGCAGCAGCCGCGCTGCCCTGGCCTTGTCCTTGCGCGGCGCATAGGGGCCCGGATCGCATTGCACCTCGACCGTGCCATCGGTACGTACGGTGATCAGACCCAGACCAAGCCTGCGGCACAGCGCCAGATTGTCCCTGAGCGCCCGCCGGGCCGTGCGCCCGGTGGGTTTGCTGACCCCGATATAGACCTGATCCGTGAGTTTCAGGCGGGCAATTGCCTGATGGAACAGGGACAGCGTGAACCTGAGCTTGAGCTCGACAATCACAGGCGGCTCGTCTTCGCGCATCGCGACGATATCGGCAGCGCCCACTTCTCCTTTGACGGTGTATCCCTGACGCTCCAAAAGCGCCTTGATCGGGGGATAGAGGTCCTGCTCGCGGTTCATGGGGCCTATGCTACGCAGATTGTTGAGGAATACCAGACGGGTTGCTTGAACATGGGTCGCAGGCATGGCTATGTCTGGAACACCTTGATGACACAACACCGGATGGGTTCATGCGCCTGCTGACATTTCTTGCTTTTCTACTGGCCCCGATCACGGCTAAGGCTGCGTGCGATGGGCAGGACCTGCGCCCACTGCTGTCAGATGACGCGCGGGCCGAGTTGCAACGCGCCGTGGCGGACATCCCCTTTCCGGAAGGCAACCACTGGATTGCGCGCAAGGATGACACGGTTCTGCACATCATTGGCACCCTGCACACGTATGACGAACGTATGGAAAAGGTGGTTGAACGCCTGTCTCCGGACCTGAGCCAGGCTGACGCGTTCTATTTCGAAGTCACCCAGACTGACATGGATGCATTCGAAAAAAACCTGGCCAATAATCTCAGCGCTGTAATGATCACATCCGGGCCGACCCTGATCGACCTGATGGGAGATGAAGACTGGGCCGCATTCTCGACCGCGTTGAACCAGCGCGGCATTCCCGGCTGGATGGCGGCCAAAATGCGACCGTGGTTCTTGAGCATGATGCTGAGCATCCCGCCCTGCATGATGGAAGATCCGAACGGGACCTACGGCATGGACGCCCGCCTGAACGATCTGGCCGCAGAAAACGGCATTCCGCAACACTCGCTGGAACGTATCGACGACCTGATCGCCATGTTCGACAGTCACCCGCTGGAACAGCAGGTCGAGTCACTGGTGCGCCTGTCCGGGGCGATGATGGGAAGCAACGATCAACTGGCCACCATGGCCAATGGATATCTGGAAGAAAAGCACGCCGAGATCATACAATTTGCCCGCCTGCAGGGGTTCGAAGAATCCGGGCTGAGCCGGGACGTCTTCGATGAGGAATGGAACGGGTTCGAGCAGCAGATGCTGGTCCAGCGGAATGCCCTGTGGATGGAGCATATTCTGGCCATCACGGATCAGACAGCGGTGATCGCGGTCGGCGCAGGTCATCTGAGTGACGACCACGGTTTGCTGAACCAGCTGGAGCAGGCCGGATACACGCTGACACGCGCCTCTTTCTAAGCCGGTTCAGCGGTTTTCAGACCAAGCGTCGCAGACGGGCTGCTGTGGCGTGACAAGGACGTTTGTCCGCCCTATAAGGCGCGCAAATTTCCATTCCGCAGGACGCTGACATGACAACGCTCGTATTTGGTCACAAATCCCCCGACACCGATTCCACAGGCTCGCCGATCCTGTGGTCGTGGTACCTTAACGAAATCAAAGGTGTGCAGGCCGAGCCCGTGCTGTTGGGCGAACCCAACACCGAAGCGGCATTCATGCTGGACAACTGGGATCTGCCGAAGCCACGTATCCTGAACGATCTGGCCGCGGACACTCCGGTGGTCATCGTCGACACCAACAACCCCGCCGAACTGCCCGCCAACGTCAATGACGCAGACATCCGCGCCATTATCGACCACCACAAGCTGGTCGGTGGTCTGGAAACCAAAGGCCCGATCGACATCACCGTGCGCCCGCTGGCCTGCACGGCCACCATCATGGTCGACCTGATGGGCGACGATGCGGCCAAGATGCCTGACGCCATCAAGGGCGCGGCACTGACCTGCATCCTGTCGGACACGCTGGAATTCCGCTCGCCCACCACCACGCCCCATGACCGCGAGGTTGCTGAGCGGCTGGCAGCCGAGCTGGAGCTGGATATCTCGGCTTACGCGGCAGACATGTTTGCGGCGAAATCGGATGTCTCGTCCTTCTCGGATGCCGAACTGATCCGCATGGACAGCAAGGAATACGAGGTCGATGGCACCAATTTCCGTGTCTCGGTTCTGGAAACCACTGCGCCGGGCGTCATTCTGGACCGCAAGGCAAGCCTGGCGGGTTCGATGGTGGATGTCGCCAAGGAAGACGGTGTCGATCAGGTGTTGCTGTTCGTCGTGGATATCCTGAACGAGGAAGCCACTCTGCTGGTGCCCAACGATCTGGTCAAAACCGTTGCCGAGAAAAGCTTTGGTGCATCCGTCGATGGCGACGCCGTGGTTCTGCCGGGCATCATGAGCCGTAAAAAGCAGATCATTCCGAACCTGAAGGTCTGAAGAAACACGCGGGGTCTGTCGTTCTGAGTAAAACGGACCCCGCATTATTGGTCTTCGGCCTGCGCATCCGGCATTGCGCTTGGGCAGACCTGTACCCGACAGATGAAATACAGGGTGGCCACCTATCGATTGGTGGCCAATCCCTTGCCAATCGGTCATAAGGCTCGTGCAGTTTCAGCTTGAGGCCACATATGACCCAGATCGTTCACGCGCTTTCCGAAATCTCTGCCCGCTACAAAGCGTTGTTTGTCGATCTGTGGGGGTGCGTTCACAACGGGATCACGGCCTATCCCGAAGCTGTTGCAGCCCTTCAAGCCTATCGCGCGGACGGGGGGCTTGTCGTGCTGGTCACGAACTCGCCCAAACCCCGCGCGGGTGTGGCCGAGCAACTGGTGCAGTTCAATGTTCCCGCAGACGCCTATGACACCATTGCCACCAGCGGCGATTCCGCGCGGTCGGCGATGTTCCGTGGCGCTGTCGGGCACAAGGTTTACTTCATGGGGGAATGGCAGCGCGATGCGGGCTTTTTCGAGCCACTGAAACTGCTGCACCACCCGATCCATATCGAACGTGTCCCGCTAAGAGAGGCCGAAGGGATCGTCTGCTGTGGTCCCTTTGATCCGATGGCTGACCCGGACGTGAACCGCCCCGATTTCCTCTATGCCAAACAGATGGGCATGAAGCTGCTATGCGCAAACCCCGATATTGTTGTCGATCGCGGCGAGGTGCGCGAATGGTGTGCCGGCGCTTTGGCAAAGCTCTATACCGAGATGGGCGGCGAGAGCCTGTATTTCGGCAAACCGCACCCGCCGATCTACGATCTGGCGCGCCGCAGGTTGCAGGAACTGGGCCATGATATCCCGGACAGCGACATTCTGGTGATCGGCGACGGCCCCCATACGGACATTCTGGGGGGCATGGGTGAAGGCATTGATTCCCTGTTCATTTCGGGCGGGCTGGCGGCGGCCGAGACAAAAACGTCGCACCATCCGGATCACGAATCCCTAACAGCTTATATCGAAAGGGAAAAGATCAACCCGACCTACACAATCGGTCGATTGAGATAGCAAGAAAAGACTTGATTTTCTGCAACTGCGAAGTAATAAAGTTGCCAACCTAGGCCGGATAGTGGTTTTTTCTTTCTCGGTCGATTTCGAGTGAGGGCAACATGTTGGACAATCTTCCACGCGGAACGATCTGTATCGAAGACATCGAAATGGGCATGTCCCGCCACCTGCGCAAAGTGGTGACGGACGAAGATATCGAGATGTTTGCGCAGATCTCGACAGACCGGAATCCGGTGCATCTGGATGATGATTATGCCCGCGATACAATCTTCGAAGGGCGCATCGCGCACGGGATGCTGACAGCTGGGCTGATTTCGGCCGTGATTGGCGAACAACTGCCGGGCCATGGCACGGTCTATATGGGGCAGTCACTGAAGTTCCTGGCCCCCGTGCGCCCCGGTGACATGGTTTACGCCGAGGTCAAAGTTATCGACATCGACTTTTCCAAGCGTCGCGTCAAACTGGATTGCCATTGCTCGGTCGAGGGCAAGAAGGTTCTGATCGGTGAAGCCATGGTACTGGCCCCGTCGCGCAAGTTCGACTGATCGGCGAACACTTCCATGCAAAAGGCGCCCGACCGGCGCCTTTTTTGTTTGGACGCTGTTTTTTGCCTGTGCCTTTCAGGACGGTCGGGCGTGTTTTCGCCCTTTCAACGCACCGGATTCCAGAATGATCTCTGACACCACGTGTTCGCGCCTGTAGGCCATCACATGAACGCCGGACACCCCCGCGATATCGCGGATCTGCTGGATCAGTTCGATACAGATCTTCTTGCCCTCGTCAGCTGGCTTTTCGGCTTTCTCCATCCGCTCGATGACCTGATCGGGGATGTGAATGCCGGGAACATTGCTGCGCATCCAGCGTGCCGCACGCGCTGACGCGATGGGGCCGACGCCCGCGATGATGAACACTTTCTTGTCCAGCCCCGCATCCCTCACCCGCGCCATGAATTTCTCGAACAGCGGAATGTCGTAGATGTAATTGGTCTGAATATACTCGGCCCCGGCCTCAACCTTCTTTGCCAGACGGTCAGGTCGCCAGTCATAAGGCGGGATACAGGGGTTTTCGGCAGCACCAAGGAACAGTTGCGGCGGGCGCGTGATCTTACGACCAGAAAGGAACATTCCCTGATCGCGCATCGTGCGGATCGTCCGCAACAGGGTCAGGGAATCGAAATCGAAAACCGGTTTTGCCCCCGGCTGATCCCCGACGCCGACGCCGTCGCCGGTCAGGCACAGCACGTTACTGACGCCCAACGCCGCAGCCCCCAGAACATCTCCCTGAATGGCAATCCGGTTCCGGTCGCGGCAGGAAATCTGATAGACCGGAGAATAACCCGCGCGCGTCAGCAAGGCACAAATCCCAATCGAGGACATGTGACAGTTCGCGCCCGAAGCATCGGTTGCATTGATCGCGTCAGCCACTTCACCAAGCGGTTGGGCCGCCTGAAAAACATCCTCGGGGTCGGCACTGTCGGGTGGGTTCAATTCGGCTGTGACTGCGAAACGGCCTGAACGGAGTACCTTTTCCAACCGGCTGTGCGACACATATCCTTGGGGAACCGGAACATAGCCAATCGGCTCCACCTCGTTGCGATGGGTATCACTCATTTCTTCAGTTCCCGGTTTATCGCGTTGGGTGGTTCGGCGGCCAGTGGTGCCGCAGAAGGTTCATTCTCGCGCGCTTCGGGGAATGCCTCGGCCAGCGCCAATCGGGCAGCATCCCGGGTCTCGCGCTCGTGCGCTGCAATCTCGCGGCTGACCCGCAACCAGGATGACGAGCCTTTCAACGTGTGCTCCACCGGTGGCAGAACTTCTTTTATCTTGTCGGCTCCGTGCCGCATGCGGCTGGCTCCGTTCCAGGCCAGGGCCCAGACGCATTTCATATCCGGCTTCACCTCGCAGAACTCGCCGGGACGTACGCCGCCACATGGGCCATTGCGCAATTGCTTTGGGCAGTTCATCGGGCAGGACATGCCGGTGGATGACAACACGCATTGCCCGCACATCTTGCAATCGAACAACAGGGTTTTGACGCCCTTCTCGACCAGTGCGATGGGGCGTTCGACGCGGTTATATCCGATCTTTGCAAATAGCGGGTCCATCGCGACCATGCCGCGTTCGACACATTTATAGATCCACTCGAAAGTGCGGGCATGACGAATCGCGAACAGTCGCATTCGGTACATGGGTCTGCCTCCTGTGCTGGGTTCGTTCGAACCTGGCCGGGCTTTGATCCGGTGCGCCTTAATCCAGGGGACCGGATTTTCAGTCTAAACCCAGAGTTTTTTTTGAATCAAGCGGTTGGAGGCGCCTGGCCTGAAATACTTGGATTGGCCATGTGCATTTTCCCGGCCAAGCGAAATGTTCAAGGCTCATTCGCAGGATCGCATTCTTGGAATTCAAACTGCCGCTTGAACAAATTGACTCGCGCCGCTACGCAATCGTCTATGCACATCATCCGGGATATCCAGTTCGTCCAGCCAGAAGATCGCGGCGCCAGCGTGGCAATCGGGAATTTCGACGGCGTTCATTTGGGGCACCAGTCGGTCATCGAACTGGCCCGTAAAGCTGCGCCAGACGCGCCGCTGGGTGTGTTGACCTTCGAGCCGCATCCGCGGGAGTATTTTGCGCCGGACACGCCTCCGTTCCGCCTGATGCGGGGCAATGCGCGGGCGCACCGGCTGGAAAAGCTGGGCGTAGAGAAGCTGTATGAACTGCCGTTCAACGCCGCGCTGGCAGGGCTATCGCCGGAAGAGTTTGCACGCAACGTGATCTGCGACGGGCTGGGCCTGTCGCATGTCGTGGTGGGGGCCGATTTCTGCTTTGGCAAGGGCCGCAGCGGCACGGCGCAGGATCTGGTGCGGTTCGGGCGGGACATGGGGTTCGGCGTGACGATTGCGCCTTTGATGGAACGGTCGGAAAACGTTGTGTCCTCAACCGCCATTCGCACCGCGCTGAGCGACGGCCGACCACGGGACGCAGCCGCGATGCTGGGACACTGGCACCGGATCGAAGGCGAAGTGATCGGGGGCGAACAGCGCGGGCGCGAGTTGGGCTTTCCCACCGCGAATATGTCCATCGAAGGGCTGCACCCGCCAAAGTTCGGTGTCTACGCCGTATTGGTGGACGTGTTGGATGGGCCGCATAAAGGCAGCTATCACGGCGCAGCCTCGATCGGGGTACGTCCGATGTTTAACGGCCAGGTGCCCAATATCGAAACCTTCCTGTTCGACTTTTCGGGCGATCTGTACGGGGCGACGCTGTCGGTGGGTCTGATCGACTTTCTGCGCCCCGAGATGACATTTGACGGGCTGGAGAGTCTGATCACGCAGATGGATGCCGACTGCAAACAGGCCCGCGGTATATTGACCACCCTATGAGTGTTGATCCGATTGAACGCACGGGCCTGCCTGCCCGGTTTTGGGAGCGCAAACCCCTGCGCCAAATGAACCAGCGCGAGTGGGAGGCGTTATGTGATGGCTGCGGCAAATGCTGCCTGAACAAGCTGGAAGATGAAGACACGGGCGAGGTTGCCCTGACCTGCGTCGCGTGCCGCCTGTTGGATGACGAAAGCTGCCGCTGCGTACAATACGACATCCGGCATCAATTCGTGCCCGAATGCATCGTCATGACCCCCGACAATATCGACGAACATGCCTATTGGTTGCCACAAACCTGCGCGTATCGGTTGCTGTGGGAAGGCAAACCGCTTTACGACTGGCACCCGTTGATATCTGGTACAGCGGACAGTGTGCATGCCGCCGGGGTCTCGGTTCAGGGGCGCACAGTGTCCGAGTTTGAGACACCCATGGAAGAGTGGGAAGATTACATAATCGAGGAGCCAAGCTGATGCATTTCGCGTCTGACAATTCCGGGCCGGTTCATCCGCAGGTCATGGCCAGGCTGGCCGAGGTCAATCAGGGCTATCAGATGGCCTATGGTGCGGATACGCTGATGAACGAGGTGCGCGACCGTATCCGCAGCATCTTCGAGGCTCCGGGTGCTGCGGTCTATCTGGTGGCGACGGGGACAGCCGCGAATTCTCTGGCCCTTGCAACATTGTCAAAGCCTTGGGAAACGGTTTTCTGTTCCCCAGTCGCGCATATCCACGAGGACGAATGCAACGCACCGGAGTTTTACAGCGGCGCCAAGCTGACCCTGGTTCCGGGCGGAGACAAGATGACCCCTGAGGCGCTGCGCGGGTCAATTCTGGGTGAAGAAACACGCGGCGTACATGGGCCGCAGCGCGGACCCGTGTCGATCACACAAGTGACCGAGCGCGGATCGGTTTATTCGCTGGCAGAGTTGCAGGCCCTGTGCGGGGTCGCCAAGACGTACGGCCTGCCTGTACATCTGGACGGCGCGCGCTTTACCAACGCGTTGGTTGCGCTGAACTGTTCCCCGGCGGATATGACGTGGAAAGCAGGTGTGGATGCTGTCAGTTTTGGTGGCACCAAGAACGGTCTGATGGGTGTCGAGGCGGTGGTGTTCTTTGATGAAAGCAAAGCCTGGGAGTTTGAGCTGCGGCGCAAGCGCGGGGCGCATCTGTTTTCCAAGCACCGCTATCTGTCCGCTCAGATGGCGGCCTATCTGGAAGACGACCTGTGGCTGAAGATGGCACGTCAGGCCAATGACAACTGCGCCCGCTTGGCCGAGGGTTTGCGCGCCAAGGGGGCCGCGTTTCTGCACGAACCGCAGGCCAATATGATCTTTGCCTCATTCCCACGCGCGAAGCACAAGCAGCTGCATGAGGCCGGCGCGGTTTATCACCTTTGGGGGGCAGAGCTGGACGGCGAGGATGAAAACGAAAACCTCGCGTGCAGGCTGGTTTGCGACTGGTCCATCGGAGCGGCGGAGATCGATCAGTTTCTCAATCTGCTTTAACGCCTAACGGGGCGTTGGCCTGCCAGAACGCCCGCAGCAAAGCGCCGGTTTCATCAGGGTGTGAAATCGGCAGCATGTGCCCTGCGCCGTTGATGCGTTCATGGCGTGCATCAGGCAGGCGCCGTTTCAGCCCTGCGCAAATCGCGTGGATCACCGGCGGCGTCTCTGACCCGCTCAGCAGCAGGGTCGGCATCGATGCACGCCGAAGCTGATCGGCGTTAAGCAACCCTGCCTGATCATCGTAGAGCACAGGCTGCGAAGCCGGAACCGCATCGATTCCACGCACCATATTTGCCCGCGTGCGTTCGGGCAAATCAGGCCATTTGGGGCTGATCTTCGTGCTCCACGCCCTGTTGAACAGGCGCGCCGCCAAAACCTTGTCACCAGATGCGAAGGCCGCATTGACCGGCTCGGAGTCCCGTTCGTGCTGTTCGAACAACAGCGGCGCATCCTGTTTTGCAACTGCAAAGAACACGGGTTCGATCAGGATCAGGCTGCGCACGCGGTCGGGATGTTCGATCGCCAGCCTGAGCGCGATCATCGCCCCAAAGGAATGCCCGATTACATCCATGGGTTCGGTCAATTCAGCCAGGGCGGGTTTGGTCACTGCGTCAAAGAAATCACCCTGCCCGTCCCAATCCGGGCTGCGCCCATGCGACAACATATCCGGGGCAATAAATGACGCGCAGCCATCCAGCGCACTGGCCAAACCGGACCAGGCACCGGAATGTGCAATCGTGCAATGGAGGGCGAGCAGTTTCCGCTCCCCCTCACCCAAGTGCCTGACGAAAACCGATTGCATCGCGGCCCTGACCGTCACCCGTTCATCTCGGCCAGATGCCGGTCCAGATCATCCAGCCTGTCCTGACCCCAGAACCGCTGGTCGTCGGGCGTGATATAGAACGGTGCGCCGAAGACACCTCGGTCCACGGCTTCCTCGAGGTTGGCGGCATAGGTTTCTGCCCCAACCAGCAAGCCGCTGTCTGCCAGACCGGGTTCAAACCCGGCTTGCGTCAGACATTCGCGGATGACATCGTCCTGTGCGATATCCTTTTCCTCGGCCCAGCAGGCGCGAAGGAAGGAATGACACAGCTTACCCACATCGCCCGAACCGTCCTTGATCGCGGCAATAACCGCATAAGATGACGGGGCCATGTTGGTCGGCCAGTGCGCCGGTTTCAGATTGAACTCCATCCCCAGATTCTTCGATTGGCGCAGCAACTCCTGTGCGCGGTATTCGATACGAGAGATATGCCGGTCTTTCGGAGGGGTTCCCCCGGTGCGCGCGAACAGGGCGATAATGTCCAGCGGTTTATAGTTGATCGTCGCGCCGTGTTTCGCCGCAATTTCTTCCAGCCGCATCCCCGCCAGATAGGAATAGGGTGAGAGTGTCGCAAAAAAGTAGTCAATCTGGGTCATGTGCACTTTCTCCGCTGCGTTACCTTTGCGGGACGGTAAGGCCATGCTAAGCGGTGTCAACATCACGATTCTGTCACATTGCCATTGCTGCCCGGGGACCTCAGCCGATGCCGACACTTCACGAACCCAAGCTTATCGCTGGGAACGCCAACCTTCCGCTTGCCCAAGCCATCGCACGCCGCATGAGCCTGTACCGAGGCGTTGATCAGGGTCTGGTCGATGCGCGTGTCGAACGGTTCAACGACGGTGAGATTTTCGTCGAAGTATTCGAGAATGTGCGCGGCGAGGATATGTTCATTATCCAGCCGACCTCGAACCCGGCCAATGACAACCTGATGGAACTGCTGATCATCGCAGATGCCCTGCGCCGGTCGTCCGCGCAGCGGATCACTGCCGTGATCCCGTATTTCGGGTACGCTCGTCAGGACCGTCGCACCAAGGCCCGCACGCCCATCAGCGCCAAGCTGGTGGCCAACATGCTGACCGGGGCCGGGATCGAACGGATCCTGACAATGGACCTGCACGCGGCCCAGATTCAGGGCTTTTTCGATATGCCCGTGGACAACCTTTATGCCTCGCCCATCTTTGCGCTGGATGTGAAGCATCAGTTCAAGGGAAATCTGGATGAAATCATGGTGGTTTCACCCGACGTGGGCGGCGTTGCCCGCGCGCGTGAACTGGCCAAGCGGATCAACGCCCCTCTGTCGATCGTGGACAAGCGCCGCGAGAAAGCGGGCGAAGTCGCCGAGATGACCGTGATCGGGGATGTGAAGGACAAGATCTGTCTGATCGTCGACGACATGTGCGACACCGCCGGAACGCTGTGCAAGGCGGCGCAGGTGCTTCTGGATAACGGTGCGAAAGAAGTTCATTCCTACATCACGCATGGCGTCATGAGCGGCCCTGCGGTGGAACGGGTGACAAATTCGGTGATGAAGTCGCTGGTGCTGACCGACACGATCCAACCGACCAAAGAGATTTTGGGCGCCAAGAACATCCGCATTGTTCCGACCGCGCCTATCTTTACGCAGGCGATCCTGAACATCTGGAACGGAACCAGCGTGTCATCCCTGTTCGAAGACAAGACACTGACGCCGATCTACGAATCCATGTACCAGATGGATTGAGTTTGGACGGGGCGACGGGATGTGTCGTCCCTTTCTTTTTGAACCATCGATTGCGCACAAGCCTGACCCATGTGCGCGATCAACGACACAAGTGGACCGATCTCCATGACTGGCAACAAACGCATTGTTCTTTCCAGCGACCACGCGGCAATCGAGCTGCGTCAGGCCGTGGCCAACCACATCGCGCAGCAAGGCTGGGACGTGGTCGATATCGGCCCGACGACCTCTGAAAGCACCCATTATCCCAAACACGGCAAGGCCGCGGCACTGACTGTTGCATCGGGTGATTGCGAATTGGGTATTATCCTCTGCGGCACGGGTCAGGGCATCATGATGGCTGCAAACAAGGTACCCGGCATTCGCTGCGGCGTCTGTTCAGATGCGTTTTCTGCGCGGATGATCCGCCAGCACAACAATGCCAACATGCTGTCAATTGGTGCGCGTGTCGTCGGCGAAGGTCAGGCGCTGGATATTGTGGATGCGTTTCTGGGGGCCGAATTCGAAGGTGGCCGCCACGCCACACGGGTCGACATGATCGAAGCGCAGGACGACTGAGCCCCGCGCCTGTCCTGCAAGCCCCGGATCAGGAAATGTTCCAGTCGTCGGGGTGTGCTACCTCTCCAAACGCGGTCCAACTGATCCGGATCCGGGCAATCCGCGTGTCGGACCATGTCCGAAACACCGCTTCGAACCCTTCCGAGGTGATATTTTCTGCCTGAACCTCGGCGCGCAGGGCTGATGATGTGTCGACATCCCAAAGGGAAATCCCGATCTGAACCATGGGCGGGCTAAGAAACGTGCCCTTGAATTGGATGGGTTTCCGGCGTTCGCGGGGGCCTTCGCCAGTCCACATGTCCCCGCCTTCGGCAAATTCCGAAAACAGAACACTTTCACCCTGATCGATGCCAATGGGATGGGTCAGAAATTTTTTCATGTTTTCATCATTATACTTGAATTTCCGCAACTTACCCCGGCTTTCTGGCAAAAGCACGACAAAAAAAACGGCCCCGCAATCGCGAGGCCGTTCCAATTTTCCACTGTTAAGCCAATTACAGGCTCATATGTGTCCCAAGAGCTTCCATATCGGCCAGCAGCTTGGCGGCTTCGTCGACGATCGACATGTCGTCGCCGCCCTTTGCCGCTTCGTGCGAGGCGCGTGCCTCGGCAATCAGCTCGTCCATATGCGAACGGGTGATTTCCGAAACCGGAACCGCCTTTTCGGCCAGAACCGACAGGCTGTCGCCGTTGATCTGGGCAAACCCGCCGGTGACCAGGTATTCGCTGGACCCTTCGGGTGCCTCAACCTTCAGCAGACCGGGGCGCAGCGTTGTGATGGTGGGGGCGTGATCGGGCATCGCCGTCATGTCCCCGTCCGCGCCGGGAATCTGGACCGCGGTGACCTCGAGCGAAGCAAGGCTCCGCTC
Source organism: Ruegeria sp. AL7 (assembly GCF_056536105.1). NCBI lineage: Bacteria > Pseudomonadati > Pseudomonadota > Alphaproteobacteria > Rhodobacterales > Roseobacteraceae > Ruegeria > Ruegeria sp. AL7. The sequence continues at coordinate 3,358,543 of NZ_JBQFJF010000001.1, read as the reverse complement.
GGGGCTGACGAGGTCGAAATGCATCGTGTTTGCCATCAGGGATACTCCTTAGGCGGCTGCTGCTGCCATTTTTTCGGCTTTGGCGATCACTTCGTCGATGCCGCCAACCATCAGGAAGGCTGCCTCGGGCAGGTGATCGTATTCGCCAGCCACAACCGCCTTGAACGACGAGATTGTGACATCCAGAGGAACCTGAACCCCCGGCGAGCCGGTGAAGACCTCGGCCACGTCGAACGGCTGCGACAGGAAGCGTTCGATCTTACGGGCACGGGCCACGGTCAGCTTGTCCTCTTCCGACAGTTCGTCCATGCCGAGGATGGCGATGATGTCCTGCAGCGACTTGTAGCGCTGGAGGATCTGCTGAACGTCGGTCGCAACCTTGTAGTGCTCTTCCCCGACGATGGCCGGGTCGAGCAGGCGCGAGGTCGAGTCGAGCGGGTCAACCGCTGGGTAGATACCCTTTTCCGAGATCGCACGGTTGAGAACGGTGGTCGCGTCGAGGTGCGCAAACGAGGTTGCCGGCGCGGGGTCGGTCAAGTCGTCCGCAGGCACGTAGATCGCCTGCACCGAAGTGATCGATCCGGCCTTTGTCGAGGTGATGCGTTCCTGCAGGGCGCCCATGTCGGTGGCCAGTGTCGGCTGGTAGCCCACAGCGGACGGGATACGACCCAGCAGAGCCGAAACCTCGGAACCCGCCTGCGTGAAGCGGAAGATGTTGTCGACGAAGAAAAGAACGTCGGTACCGGACTGGTCGCGGAACTGCTCGGCCAGGGTCAGACCGGTCAGAGCAACACGCGCACGCGCACCCGGAGGTTCGTTCATCTGACCGTAAACCAGGGCCACCTGGCTTTCCGACAGGTTGTCCGGCTTGATCACGTTCGATTCGATCATCTCGTGATACAGGTCGTTGCCTTCACGGGTCCGTTCACCAACACCCGCAAACACCGAGAAGCCCGAGTGCACTTTTGCGATGTTGTTGATCAGTTCCATGATCAGAACGGTTTTGCCAACGCCAGCGCCGCCGAACAGGCCGATCTTACCGCCTTTTGCGTAAGGGGCCAGCAGATCAACCACCTTGATGCCGGTGACCAGAACTTCGGACTCGGTCGACTGTTCGGCAAAGGTCGGTGCGGGCTGGTGGATCGCGCGCGCTTCGGTTGCCTCCACCGGACCTTTTTCGTCGATCGGCTCGCCGACCACGTTCAGGATGCGGCCCAGGGTGGCGTTGCCAACCGGAACCGAGATCGGTGCACCGGTGTCGGTGACCACTTCACCACGGACCAGACCTTCGGTCGCGTCCATCGCGATGGTGCGGACAGTGTTTTCACCCAGGTGCTGAGCAACTTCCAACACCAGGCGCTTGCCGTTGTTGGTGGTTTCCAGCGCGTTCAGAATTTCAGGCAGCTGATCTTCGAAGTGCACGTCGACGACGGCCCCGATGATCTGTGTGACTTTGCCTTTTGCATTCGCCATGTTTCGTCTCCGGTTTGTCTCTACAGCGCCTCGGCGCCGGAAATAATTTCAATCAGCTCGTTGGTGATCACGGCCTGACGCGAGCGGTTGAACTGGATCGTCAGCTTGTCGATCATCTCACCCGCGTTGCGTGTCGCGTTGTCCATTGCGGACATCCGCGCGCCCTGTTCAGACGCTCCGTTTTCGAGCAGAGCCGAGAAGATCGCGGTCGCAACCCCCTTGGGCAGCAGGTCGGCCAGAATGGCCTCTTCGCTGGGCTCGTAGTCGAAAATGGCACCGCTGTCGTCACCTTCCGATTCCTCGAACGAGGCGGGGATGACTTGCTGTGCCGTCGGGATCTGGGTCACAACGTTGACGAACTTCGAGTAGAAGATCGTGGCAACGTCGAACTCGCCCCCGTCGAAGCGGGACAGGATGTCCTTTGCGATGTCCTGCGCGTTGGAATAACCCAGACGCTTGACCTCGCTCAGGTCCACATGCCCAACGAACAGATCGCCAAAATCACGCTTGAGCGCGTCGCGGCCTTTCTTGCCGACGGTCAGAATCTTGACCGTCTTGCCCTTGCCGCGCAGCTCTTCCGCCTTCTGGCGGGCCAGCTTGGCGATGTTCGAGTTGAAGCCGCCACACAGGCCGCGTTCAGCTGTCAACACAACCAGCAGATGGACATCATCACTGCCCGTACCACGGAGCAGCTTGGGGGCGCTGTCGCTGCCCCCGACCGACGCCGCCAGCCCGGCCATCACGGCATTGAACCGCTCGGCATAAGGGCGCGAGGCTTCGGCAGATTCCTGGGCGCGGCGTAGTTTTGCGGCCGCGACCATCTGCATGGCCTTGGTGATCTTGCGGGTCGATTTGACCGACTCGATCCTGTTTTTAAGGTCCTTCAGACTAGGCATCGGAACCTCCTATCAAGCGAAGGTCGCGGCGTATTCGTCGATCGCTGCTTTGAGTTTGTCGGACGCGTCGCCTTTGATCTTCGGATCTTCGTCGGTGATCCACTTCAGCAGGTCAGCGTGCTTGCCGCGCAGATGCGCCAGCAGGCCAGCCTCGTAGCGGCCAACATCCGACACGTCGATCTTATCGAGGTAACCGTTGGTGCCCGCGAAGATGACGCAGACGATTTCCGCGTTGGTCAGCGGCGAGTACTGCGGCTGCTTCATCAGCTCGGTCAGGCGCGCACCGCGGTTCAGCAGCTGCTGGGTTGCGGCGTCGAGGTCGGAACCAAACTGTGCAAAGGCCGCCATTTCGCGATACTGAGCCAGTTCCAGCTTGACCGGACCGGCAACCGATTTCATCGCGTCGGTCTGAGCCGACGAGCCCACACGCGAAACCGACAGACCGGTGTTCACAGCAGGACGGATGCCCTGATAGAACAGTTCGGTTTCCAGGAAGATCTGACCGTCGGTGATCGAGATCACGTTGGTCGGAATAAAGGCCGAAACGTCACCACCCTGGGTTTCGATAACCGGCAGAGCGGTCAGCGAACCTGCGCCGAAGTCTTCGTTCAGCTTCGCCGAACGTTCCAGCAGGCGGGAGTGGAGGTAGAAAACGTCACCCGGATAGGCTTCGCGGCCCGGCGGGCGGCGCAGCAGCAGCGACATCTGACGGTAGGACACGGCCTGTTTCGACAGGTCATCATAGATGATCAGCGCGTGGCGGCCATTGTCACGGAAGTATTCCGCCATCGCGGTTGCGGCATAGGGTGCCAGGAACTGCATCGGTGCCGGGTCGGACGCGGTTGCGGCGACAACGATCGAATACTCAATCGCACCGGATTCTTCCAGTTTCTTCACCAGCTGGGCAACGGTCGAACGTTTCTGACCGATCGCAACGTAAACGCAGTACAGTTTCTTCGACTCGTCGTCGCCTGCTGCTTCGTTATAGACCTTCTGGTTCAGGATGGTGTCCAGAGCCACAGCGGTTTTACCGGTCTGGCGGTCACCAATGATCAGCTCGCGCTGGCCACGGCCAATCGGGATCATCGCGTCAACCGATTTCAGGCCGGTTGCCATCGGTTCGTGCACCGATTTACGCGGGATGATGCCAGGTGCCTTGACGTCTGCAACGCCACGCTTGGTGGCATTGATCGGACCTTTGCCATCCAGCGGGTTGCCCAGACCGTCAACAACACGGCCCAGCAGCTCGTCACCGATCGGAACGTCCACGATCGAGTTGGTGCGCTTGACAGTGTCACCTTCTTTGATGTCACGGTCAGAACCGAAAATAACGACACCGACGTTGTCGCTTTCCAGGTTCAGCGCCATACCCATGATGCCGCCGGGGAATTCGACCATCTCACCGGCTTGAACGTTGTCCAGGCCATATACACGGGCAATCCCGTCACCGACGCTCAGCACGCGACCGATCTCGGCCACTTCGGCTTCCTGACCAAAATTCTTGATCTGGTCCTTCAGGATTGCAGAAATCTCTGCAGCTTGGATTCCCATTTATCCGACCTCTTTCATTGCATTCTGTAGGGAGTTCAGCTTCGAACGGATCGAACTGTCGATCATTTTCGAGCCCACTTTGACGACAAGACCGCCGATGAGGCTTTCATCCACGGTCGCATTGATAGTTACGGTCTTGCCCACACGCTCGGACAGCGTCTTGGACAGTTTTTCCAGTTGTGTCTTGGTCAGCGCCTTGGCCGAGGCGACATCAGCGGTCACTTCGCCACGCTCATCTGCCAGCATGTCACGCAGCACCTGCACCAGTTGCGGCACAACAAACAGGCGGCGTTTCTGCGCCATCAGAGCCAGCGTGTTGCGCAGGATGGCGTTCAGCCCCATCTTGTCAGCAACAGCGGCAATTGCTCCTTCTTGCTCGGCCCGCGAAATCAAAGGCGATGCGATCAGGTCACGCAGGTCGGCACTGTCGCCCAGTGCTGCTGCCAGATCATTGATGCCGGATTCCAGACCCGCAAGGTCATTATTCTCTTTTGCGATCTCGAAGATCGCGGTGGCATAGCGCTCGGCGATGCCTGTGGAAATCGAAGCTGGTTCGGACACGTCCACCCTTCCGATATTTGAGGCCCCGATTTTGGGTAGCGGCCGCTACCTTGGGGCGTGAGGAAACCCCGGCCAGACGGTCGGGGATCAAAATCACCGGGGATGTAGCAGAGGTGAACCAACCAAGCAATACGCTATAGCGGTAACAGATTTATCCACAAAATGTTAATTTTCATGCACTTACACCAAGTGCGACCGTTTGGACCCGTCAACCCGGTTGAAAAATGTTACGAATATGCAGGTTTTTGCGATTCCTGTGACTTTTTTCTCGCGAATTTGTCACTTTGGGATGCACGCAGTTGTCATGCAGGCTTTAGCAAACCGTCAAGCGCCTTGATCGGCTTCCTTATGGCATCTTTGGTGACATTGCCCCGAGGCGGATGAATGTTCTTTGTGACCTCAACCATCAACACCCCGCCCGCCATGACAGTTGGAATGCGCTGTCCGGTTTTTTCGATCAGACTGCCCGATTTCAACCAGAACCGCCGGAAGGACGGCGGCATGTAAAGAGCCGAGCAATGCGCCTCGGGCAGGAAGTAATGCGACCTGAGCTGATTTTCCAGCTGAGTGGCGGAATAGGGACGACCAAAGCCAAATGGCGTTTTGTCCGTACGTGACCACAGACCCGCCCGGTTCGGAACAATGAACACGGCCCTGCCACCAGGGCCCAGAACACGCCAGCATTCCTCCAGCAGCTGGTTTGGCCGCTCGGACGTTTCCAGCCCGTGCATCACCACCAGCTTGTCCACGTGACCGGTTTCAATGGGCCACCGGGTTTCTTCTGTCAGCACCGAGACATTGGGCATCCCCGCAGGCCAGGGCATCACGCCCTGCGGGCCGGGCATCAGCCCGATGACCCGGCGCGCACCGGCCAGATAAGGGCGCAATAGCGGCACGGCAAAGCCAAAACCGGCAACGGTCTGACCTTTGGCTTCGGGCCAGAGCTCGGTCAGCCGCCCGCGAATAGCTGCCTGTGCCGCGCGCCCAAGGGTGCTGCGGTAGTAGAAGTTCCTCAGATCCTGCACATCAAGATGCATTGCGGACATCCGGTCAATCGGCTTAGCTGGGCGCAGTCTAGCAATGAAAGGGCAAAAGGCCATGCCTCTTGAAATCGTTACAATCCCGTGCCTCAGCGACAATTACGCCTTTCTGGCCCATGACAGCGGCAATGGCCAGACTGCGCTGATCGATGCGCCCGAAGCCGCGCCGATTCTTGCAGCACTGGAAGATCGGGGATGGAGCTTGTCACATGTGCTGCTGACCCATCATCACTGGGATCACGTTGAAGGGCTGCCCGAAATTCTGACCCATCACCCCGCAAAGGTCATCGGTGCGGCCGCCGACGCGCACCGCCTGCCCCCACTGGACCAGCAGGTTGCCGAAGGCGACAGCTTTGAGGTGGGTGGCGAACTGGTCGAGGTGCTGGACGTTTCGGGGCACACGGTTGGTCATGTCGCGTTTTATCTTCCGCAAAGCGCGGTCGTCTTTACCGCTGACAGCCTGATGGCCCTCGGGTGTGGGCGTCTGTTCGAAGGCAGCCCGGCGCAGATGTGGGCGTCGCTGAGCAAGCTGGCCGCTTTGCCGGACGACACCCTTGTCTGTTCGGGGCATGAATATACACAATCCAACGCGAAATTCGCCATTACCGTCGATCCCGAGAACGCTGCGCTGAAACAGCGAATTGCCGATATCGACCGCGCCCGCGCCGCTGGCGAAGCCACTGTTCCGTCGGTTTTGGCGCTTGAAAAAGCCACCAACCCGTTCCTGAGGGCCACGGATCCGGCGATTCAGGCCCATCTTGGTATGGTAAACGCCGATCCTGCGGCGGTTTTCGCCGAAATCCGGGGTAGAAAAGACAGGTTCTGATGCTTATTTGCCCCTCTTCACGGCCACGGTCACAACAAATGTGACTGTCAAGTGAAAGAAAACCCTTGAAGCCGGGCCACGATCAACCAAACTCTAATAGTATGAGGACATGGTTGGGATGGGGTTCCGGCCGAAAGCCCGCCCCCTTCTGACCCAAGACAGAGGAGCACCCGCGTGCCTTCATTCTCGAGCACACTGGAACAAGCCATCCACGCGGCCCTTGCGGCTGCGAATGAACGGCGACACGAATTTGCAACGCTGGAGCATTTGCTGCTGGCGCTTCTGGAAGAACCCGATGCGGTACGCGTCATGAAAGCGTGCAGCGTTGATCTGGACGAGTTGCGCAGCACTCTGGTTGAGTTCATCGACGAGGACCTATCGAATCTGGTCACGGATATTGACGGGTCCGAAGCCGTACCAACGGCAGCGTTCCAGCGCGTCATTCAACGCGCCGCGATTCATGTGCAAAGCTCGGGCCGGACCGAAGTGACCGGTGCCAATGTGCTGGTCGCGATATTCGCTGAACGCGAAAGCAATGCCGCCTATTTCCTGCAGGAACAGGACATGACCCGGTATGACGCGGTCAATTTCATCGCCCATGGCGTGGCCAAAGACCCCGCGTATGGCGAAAGCCGGTCGGTATCCGGTGCGGATCAGGTGGAAGAAGAAGCTCAGACAGGTTCCGGCGACACGGAACAAAAGGAAAGTGCGCTTGGGAAATATTGCATTGACCTGAACGCGAAATCGCGTGCGGGTGATGTCGATCCTCTGATCGGGCGCGCGGATGAGGTGGAACGCTGTATCCAGGTGCTGTGCCGCCGCCGCAAGAACAACCCGCTGCTGGTGGGCGATCCGGGCGTGGGCAAAACCGCCATCGCCGAAGGTCTGGCGCACAAGATCGTCGCCGGAGAGGCGCCGGATGTCTTGGCAAACACCACCATCTACTCGCTGGACATGGGTGCGCTGCTGGCCGGGACCCGTTATCGCGGCGATTTCGAGGAACGCCTGAAAGCGGTTGTAACCGAGCTGGAAGAGCACCCCGACGCGGTGCTGTTCATCGACGAAATTCACACCGTGATCGGTGCTGGTGCAACCTCGGGCGGGGCAATGGATGCGTCGAACCTGCTGAAACCTGCGTTGCAGGGCGGCAAGCTGCGCACCATGGGCTCGACCACCTACAAAGAGTTTCGCCAGCATTTTGAAAAGGACCGCGCCCTGTCGCGCCGGTTCCAGAAGATCGATGTGAACGAGCCTTCGGTTGAAGACAGCGTCAAGATCCTGCGCGGTCTGAAGCCTTATTTCGAAAAACATCACGACATCAAGTATACCGCTGATGCGATCAAAACGGCGGTCGAGCTGTCGGCACGTTACATCAACGACCGCAAGCTGCCCGACAAGGCCATCGACGTGATTGACGAGGCTGGCGCGGCGCAGCATCTGGTGGCGGAAAGCAAACGGCGCAAAACCATTGGTGTCAAAGAGATTGAGGCCGTGGTTGCCAAGATCGCCCGCATCCCGCCCAAGAACGTCACCAAGGACGATGCCGAGGTGCTGAAAGACCTCGAAGCCTCGCTGAAACGGGTGGTGTTTGGTCAGAATCTGGCGATCGAGGCGCTGGCCAGCGCAATCAAACTGGCCCGCGCCGGCCTGCGGGAACCCGAAAAGCCCATCGGCAACTATCTGTTTGCCGGCCCGACCGGCGTGGGCAAGACCGAGGTGGCGAAACAGCTGGCGGACACGCTGGGCGTTGAACTGCTGCGTTTCGACATGTCGGAATACATGGAGAAACACGCGGTCAGCCGTCTGATCGGCGCGCCTCCGGGCTATGTCGGGTTCGATCAGGGCGGCCTGCTGACCGACGGTGTCGACCAGCATCCACATTGTGTGTTGCTGCTGGACGAGATTGAAAAGGCGCACCCGGACGTGTTCAACATCCTGTTGCAGGTGATGGACCATGGGGAACTGACCGACCATAACGGCCGTACAGTGAACTTCCGCAACGTGGTGCTGATCATGACCTCGAACGCGGGGGCGCAAGAGCAGGCCAAGGCCGCGATCGGGTTCGGTCGTGACCGTCGCGAGGGCGAAGACACCGCCGCGATTGAACGCATGTTCACGCCGGAATTCCGCAACCGTCTGGATGCCGTGATCTCGTTCGCGCCGCTGCCGAAAGAGGTCATTTTGCAGGTGGTCGAGAAATTCGTCCTGCAACTGGAAGCGCAGTTGCTGGATCGTGGTGTGACCATTGATCTGACACCCAAAGCCGCCGAATGGCTGGCGGATAAAGGGTATGACGACAAGATGGGTGCGCGCCCGCTGGGTCGCGTCATTCAGGAATACATCAAGAAACCGCTGGCCGAAGAATTGTTGTTTGGCAAGCTGGCAAAAGGCGGTGTGGTCCGTGTCTCGGTCAAGAAAGGTGATCTGGATCTTGAGATCCTTGGCCCGGATCAACCGCGCATTTCGGGTGACAAGCCTCCGCTTCTGACGGCGGACTGATCGCCCGCCGCATTTAACAGAAAACCCGCCTACCAAGGCGGGTTTTTTTGGTTTCGCCCAGCGCTGGCAAGGCCCACCCGCCTACCCGGCGTCGCGTTGGCATCTCGGTTAGGCCGCGTGTGAAACGTCTGGCGGACATGCACCGCCTTGATTTTCCAACGGTTCGGGTCACTGTGGCCGGGATCGCCACTAACCGGTTGCGGATCGGCTGTTTGTTTTCGTGACTGCTAAGGGCCAGTGGCCTTACCTTTCGGTCAGCTTCAACTCGATCCGGCGGTTTTGCGCGCGTGCCTCGGGCGTGTCAGCCGGATTGACGGGCTGGAATTCACCAAACCCGTTGGCTGCAAGGCGGTTGGGCGGAATGCCCAGCGCGTCAACCATATAGCGCACAACCGACAGCGCGCGACCCTGGCTGAGCTCCCAGTTGTCGCGATACCTGCCCGACCCGGCCAGAGGAACGTTGTCGGTGTGGCCGTCGACCCGGATCACCCAGTTCAGACCGGGCGGGATTTCAGCAGCGACACTGCGCAGGATGCTGGCCACCTTGGCGACTTCCTGCTGCCCTTCTGCGGACAGCACGGCGGACCCGGTCGGAAACAGAACCTCGGACGAGAACACGAACCGGTCGCCTTCGATGCGCACCCCTTCCTGACCGCCAAGGACGTCCCGCAAACGACCAAAGAATTCCGAGCGATAGCGTTGCAGGTCCTCGGCCTGTGCCGCCAGTTCCTGGTTCTGCCCGGCCAGAGCCTTGGCCTCGGCCTCAAGACGCAGGCGCTCCGCTTCTTCCAGCAGACGGCGCCTGCGTTCTTCGGATGCGGCACGGGCCAGTGCGGCGTTCAGGTCCTGCCCTAAGGTCTGAATCTGCACCTCGGCGGCGGCGTTGCGTTCTTCGAAATCATCAAGCAAAGCCTGCAAAGAGCCCAATTGCCCGCGCAGGGCGGCGATCTGCTGGTTCAGCAGGGCGGCCTCTCTCTGCGCCTCGGCAGAGATTTCTTTTTCATCCGAAAGCGTCGCATTGGCGAGGTCCAACAAGGCCTGCCGCTGCTCGGCCAGAGAGCGTTGCGCATCAGCATCCGCCTGCGCTTGCGTCTGCGCCTGCAAAGCGGCTTCAAGCTGGGCCCGCAGTTCATCCGGGTTCACGTCGCCAAACTGACGCTCCAACGCGGCACGCGCCGCCTGTGCTGCGGCCAGCAGGGTGAGTGTGTCTTCGGCCTCTTTGCGTTGCGCTTCCAGAGCAAGTGTCATGGCCGTCAGCTCGGCATCGGCATCCAGAAGGCGGTTACGCAACGCCTCGGCGGCAGCGGCTTCGGCCAGACGGGCGGCTTCTTCATCGCTGAGCTGCTGTTCAAGGGTGGTGATCTGGGCGTCCCGGTCGGCGCTGCCTTGCTCCAGGTCCGCCACCAGCGCTTCCAGTGCTTCACGACGGGCAGCGGCCAAACGGGCGGCTTCGGTCTGTGCGTCGATTTCCTCGCGGCTTTGGGCAAGGGCCAGGTTCAACGCCTCTTGCTCGGTCAGCAGTTTCGCGCGCTGCGATTCAAGCACTGCAATATCACCCAGTGCCCGTTCCTGTTCGGCCAGCAGGGCTGCTACCTGCGCTTCAAAATTGGTGATCCGGGTCTGCGCCTGATCCAGAGCGGCAGCCTGGCGGTCGCGCTCGGTGGTCAGTGACGCGATCAGTGACTGGGCTTGCGCCAGATCGTCTTCAGCCTGAGACAGGGTGGTATTCAACGCCCCAAGTCGCGCCTGCAACCGGCTGTTTTCGCGTTCTTCCAGCCCCAGCGCACCCGCCAGCGCCGCGATTTCGTCAGCCAATGTGGTCAGTTCGTCTTCCTGACCCGAGATGGTTTCGCGCAGCACAAACTGGATCACCATGAAGATGGTCAGCACAAAGGTCAGCACCATCAACAGCCCCGTCATCGCGTCGACGAAACCGGGCCAGACCGAGCCCTGGAACCGTTGACCGGTGCGGCGGGACAGCGCCATGGACTATTCTCCTTCCGGCGTGGTGCGTACCGCACCGCGCGGCAGGGTCAGCGCCTTGACCAGCAGTTCAATATCCTTGCGGAACTCATTCATGCTTTCCTGCCGGCCCGCCGAAATCTCTTCGAGGATACGCAGCAGTTGCACATCCATCGAGCGCAGGCGCATCCGGCTTTCGGCGTCGATACCTTCACCCGCACCGTGATCGCGCATGTGATCCAGCAGGGCTTCCTGACCCAGCGCCACGCGTTCCAGCGCCGCCGTAACACTTTCGGTATTGGCCTGACGGTTGTTCATCTCACCGATCACATCGACCAGCAAACCCAGCTTGGCGGAAACCTCGGCCCGGTCGCTTTCCTGCGCAGAGAACAGATCCTGCAAGGCATCCATCTGTTCGGACATGGCGTCCAGCACCGGCGTGAGCACGGCAATTTCGGCACCGCCTTCTTCTCCACCTGCGAAACCTAAGCGGGTGATCGAAGACAGCCATTCTTCAAGCTCGCGATAGAAGCGGTTCTGCCCGTGCCCTGCAAAAACTTCGAGCAAGCCGACGATCAGCGACCCGGCCAGACCCAACAGAGACGATCCGAACGCAACACCCATCCCCTGCAATTGCGCCTCGAGCCCGGTCATCAGGCGGTTGAAAACGGCCAGCCCTTCCTCGCCCTCCTGCGGGTTTAGGCTGCGGATGGTATCGACAATGGCCGGTACGGTTGTCGCCAGTCCAAAGAACGTACCCAAAAGACCCAGATAGATCAGCACGTTGGTGATATAGCGGGTGATTTCACGCTCTTCCTCGACCCGTTCGGCCACGGAATCCAGAATGGAGCGGGTCGAGGTCGAACTGATCTGCGACCGCGCACCCCGTTCGCGCAGCAATGAGGCCAGAGGTGCCAACAATTGCGGTGTGCGGGCGTCTTCACGAACAACACCGCCGACGAATGCCTCGATCCAGCGCACGGACCCGATCAGTTGTGTCACCTGATAGAAACAGGCAAACACGCCGATCAGGAACACCATCAGGATGAAGCCGTTCAGGTACGGGTTGGCGAAGAACACCGGCAACACATAGGGCAGCGCCAGAAACACACCCAGCCCGGACAGGCCGATCGCCATCAACATCAACAGAATCTGTCGCGTTGGATGCGAGAAATGGGGTCTCGCGCCCTGATGTGCCTGCGCCATGCGCGTGGTTCCCGGTATTTGCCTGCTCTGCGTCGAAACTAGCGAAATTCCACTGGTGACGCCAAGAGTTTATGCGGTAATACTGCGCACCCGTTGCGCCAACCACTCAAGATCGGGGTCGCGCAGGCCGATCTCGGCCAGATGTTCGGCAGTGTTGTAGAGGTATTCATCATTCGGGCCGCGTCCGCCAACCGCGTGGGCGATGATCCGGGCCTGATCCTCCAAAGGCATGCCGCCGCAGTATTGCACATGGTCGGCATCGATCACATAGGTCACGGCGTTGACGATGTCGCCATTTTCCAGATGCACATCCAGCATACGTTCGACATAGGCCGACGAGATCAGCTCGCGCTCGCGCAGTTCGTGCAGGGTGCGGTCTTCGTGACCGGTTTCAACCGCAAGGGCCAGACCGGTGCAGGTCGCGTTTGCCTGTTCGTCCAGCGCCAGCACCAGCCCCGGTTCTTCCTCGGTTCCCCGGTGGTGGATCGAGCTCATGCAGAAGGACCGGGCATAGCCATGCAGTGTCGCGCGTTCGCTGCGCGCGACCGGAAAGCCCGGATTCCACAGCAGCGATCCATAACCGAAAACCCACATCGTCATTGCACTGGTCCTTGCCCGTTTGGGCCTATAAACATCAATTCCGAGGCAGGAAAAAGGGCCAAAGCTCATGCGCCGTGTCATACGAGTGATCATTTTTATCGGCATCCTTTGGAGCGCCTATTGGTTTGTCGCCGGATATGGTCTGCGCGCGGCAATCACTGGCTGGTTTGATCAACAACAGGCGCGCGGCTGGCTGGCTGATTTCTCGGACGTGGCAACGGCAGGGTATCCGACCCATCACGTGACCCGACTGAACAACCCTGTCCTTGCAGATCCGGTGAATGGCACAGCCTGGCGTGCGGACTGGATCGAATTCGAAAGCCCCGCGATCTGGCCCGGCCGGCAGGTGCTGCGGTTTGCCGAGACGCCGCAACGACTGTCTTACTACGATCAAACCTCAACGATTGTCGCCGATGAATTGATTGCAGAACTACAGTTGCAGCCCGGCGTTTCGCTTGTGCTTGAGAAACTGGCGCTGACGGCAGGGGCATGGTCGGTGACCGAAAACTCCACAGCGCTGGCCGCCGGGGACACCCTGAGCCTGATCATGGCGCAAACATCCCAGCCCGAAGCCTATGCCATTACCGCCCGCGCGGATGGGTTCACACCCGGTAACCGGTTGCGGGCCCTTATGAACTCGGCCGCGTCGCTGCCGCAGTCCTTCGAAACGCTGGAACTGGACATGATCACCACGTTCAGCAAAGTCTGGGACAGGTCAGCGCTGGAACACAGCAGACCACAGCCCGTGGCCATCGACCTGCGACTGGCCGAGATCAAATGGGGTGGGTTGCGTCTGTTTGCTGCCGGTAAACTGGATGTAGACGCGCAGGGTGTTCCCAGTGGCGAGATCGCCGTCAAGGCCGAGAACTGGCGCGATATGGTCGACATGGCAAACGCGGCAGGTGCCCTGCCTGATCAGGCGGTTGATCCTGTCACCCGCGCACTGAATTTTCTGGCAGGGCTGGGCGGCAACCCCAACGCGCTGGACCTTCAGCTGAACTTCCGGGATGGTTTTGTCGCCCTGGGGCCGGTGCCGCTGGGCCCTGCCCCGCGGCTGATCCTTCGTTAACGGCAATACGCTCCGCTGCGGTAGCGTGCCGTATCCAGATGGAAATGATCGCGATGGTAGCTATCCGAGTTCGGCCCCAAAACGGTGCCGAACGGGCCACACGCGCCGCGCCAGATTTTCTGCAGCTGCTTCTGTGACGGGTTCTTGCGCCATCCTTCCAAGACGGTCACCACCTCACCATCGGCCATTTTGAAGGCCGAAATATCGATCGCGCGCCCTTTGCCGTGCTCGGAAATCCGCGCGCCTTTGCGGTTGTTACGGGTTCGGCAGGCATAATGAGCCGCCACTTGCAATTCGACCACCGGGCCGCGACGTTTGAAGGTGGGTTTGACTGTCTTATCGACCCATTTGTTCAGCGCAACGGCGGTGCCGCAATCCATTGTCGACGGGCGGCTGAGTGCCACACCGGAAACAGAGGTGATCTGCACTGCATCTTTTACGCCACAGGCTGAATTCTCGCTGCCGACCCTGCCGACGGGCTTGCCCTGAATTGCGATATCTCCGCAAACGGACCCTTTGCGCAGCTTGCGTTTTTTGAAAAGCACCTGCTGTTCAAGCGATTCAGGTCTCATGTTAGGCATCAGCGAGGTGTCGGGCCCCAGCAGTGGCAAATCCGAAGGTCGCGCCAGGGCGGCAGTGACCTGCGGTGAAACCGGACGTGAGATGGGGCGCAGATCGGTTATGGCCGCGACGGACACCGGGGCAACGGCGGACACAACCTGTACGTTGTGCTGGTCCAGAATCGGACGTGCAGGAGGAACCAGAGATCGTTCCAGAGGTGCTGCCTGTGTGGCCATGGCGCACAACGCCATGATCCCGATCAGAAATTGCCCCCGGTATGACCTCATGAACCTGCCTTTCCCCGCCCGAAATCCGGTGCGTCGGTGTCCTGCCCTGCATCGATGATGCCGCGACGAATAGCACGGGTATGGGTGAAGTAGTCAAACAAATGTTCCCCGTCCCCGGTGCGGATGGCACGTTGCAGCGCAAACAGCTCCTCCGTGAACCGGCCCAGGATTTCCAGTGTCGCATCTTTGTTGGACAGGAACACATCACGCCACATGGTCGGGTCCGATGCCGCGATGCGGGTGAAATCCCGAAAACCCGCGGCCGAGTATTTGATCACTTCACTATCGGTCACCCGGCGCAGATCGTCGGCCACACCAACCATCGTGTAGGCGATCAGGTGCGGCGCATGGGACGTGACGGCCAGAACCAGATCGTGATGATCGGCGTCCATCTCATCCACATGGGACCCCATACCTTCCCACAACGCCCGAAGGCGGGCGATTGCATCCGGGTCGGTCCCTTCGACAGGCACCAGCAGGCACCAGCGATTGTCGAACAATTTTGCGAAACCCGATTCCGGACCGGAATGCTCTGTCCCAGCCAAAGGATGCGCGGGAATGAAATGCACACCTTCGGGGATATGCGGCTGAACCGCCTGAATGACATGCCGCTTGACCGACCCCACGTCCGACAGGGTCGCGCCGGGCTTGAGCACGGGCGCGATGTCTTCTGCGACGGCCCCCATTGCCCCCACGGGCACGCAAAGAACGACAAGATCCGCACCTTCGACCGCTTCGCGCGCCGTGTCACAGACGCGGTCGCACAGCCCGATTCTGCGCGCCGTGTCACGTGTCGCCTCGGACCGGGCATAGCCGGTCACTTCCCCGGCCAGGCCTCCACGCTTGATCGCCCAGAACATGGAGGACGCAATCAGGCCCAGCCCGATCAGCGCAACCCGGTCGTAAATCTGGCTCATGCTGCACCCTCTTTGAATGCTGTAATCGCCGCAACGACGCGGCGGCAGGCTTCCTCATCGCCCACGGTGATCCGCAGGGCATTCGGCAGGTTGTAGCCTGCAACCCGGCGGACAATCAAACCCTGCGTCTTCAGATAGTCGTCACAAGCCTCGGCCTCGGTCCTGTCGGCAAAACGCGCGAGGATGAAGTTGGTGCAGGACGGGTCCGAGGGTACGCCGATCTTGTCCAGCTCCTCGGCCAGCCACACCCGAAGGCGCGCATTTTCGGATTGGCAGAACGTCAGGAATTCGACGTCGCTGATCGCTGCTTCGGCTGCGGCCAGTGCTGTCAAAGACAGGTTGAAGGGCTGACGCACCCGGTTCAGTACATCGATAATCGATTGGTGCGCATACCCCCAGCCGACCCGCATCCCGCCCAGCCCGTACACTTTCGAGAATGTACGGGTCATGATCACGTTCTCATACGCATCCACCAAAGACGCGCCGCCATCGAAACCGTCGACGAATTCGGCATAGGCGCCGTCCAAGACCATCAGGCAGGTATCGGGCAGACCCTGCGCCAGACGGTCCAGTTCGTCGTTCGAGATCATGGTCGAGGTCGGGTTACCGGGGTTGGTGACAAACACGATCCGCGTTTGGCTGGTTGCGGCGGCCAGAATGGCATCCACATCGACTTTGCGGTCGCGCTCGGCCACCATGACCGGTGCGGCACCTGCCATGCGGGCGATGATCGGGTACATGGAGAACCCGTGCTCGGTATAGATCACCTCATCCCCCGGCCCCGCATAGGCCTGAGCGATGAATTGCAGCACCTCGTCGCTGCCGACACCGCAGATGATCTGCGCAGGGTCCAGCCCGTGACGTGCGCCGATAGCCGCGCGCAAACTGGCGTGGTCAGTGTTTGGGTACCGATGCAAATTTGCCGCGCTGTCGCGCACCGCCTCAATCGCCTTGGGGCTGGGGCCGAACGGATTCTCGTTCGAGCTCAGCTTGATCACATGCTCAACACCCGCCACATGCGACTGGCCGCCCTGATAAAGCGCGATGTCCATAATGCCGGGTTGCGGGGTGATCTTGGTCATGAGAGGCTCCGTTGATTGGGCCCCTCATACCTGTCTCAACGGATTGAGAAAAGCGGCAATTCCATCATGCGGCCTTGAAGCGCGCAGTCGCCGGGTCGGCGTTGTAATACGGCACGAATTCCTCGGTACGGCGGGACAGATCATTGACACTGTCGATGATGAATTGAACCGTTTCCTCGCTCATCAGGTACGAGAAATTCAGGCGTACCCAGCCGGGTTTCTTCATCTCTTCACCCGCAGACAAGGCCGCGTGCAGCGCCTCGGACGCGGCGCGGTCAATCCCCAGAAGGCGGTGGGCATAAGGCCCTGCGCAGGCACAGCCGCCGCGCGCCTGAATGCCGTAGACGTCGCTGAGCATCCGGGTAAACAGCTGCTGATGCACAGGCTGTCCCGCGTTGTCGCGCACAAGGAAGGAGAAGATCGGCAGGCGATGCGGATTATTGACCCCAAGCAATGTCAGGTGCGGGTTATCCTTCCACCCGTCCAGCGCCATCTGGTTGTACTGCGCCTCGCGTCTTGCGATTTCTTCCGTGCCGACGACATCCTTGACGATAAAGGCAAGCGCCGCGCGGATATCACCGATCACGTTGGGCGTTCCCGCCTCTTCCCGCGCAGACAGGTCCGCGCTGTAGTCATGCCGCCACGGTGACACGAATCTAACGGTGCCACCACCCGGCCAGCTGGGGCAGTTCCGTTTGGCTGCAGCCCGGTTTACGATCAGAACACCCGAGGCCCCCGGACCGCCCGGAAACTTGTGCGGGGAAACGACGATCGCATCCTTGCGCGCGTCCGCCGGCCCCATATCCATCGGCAGGTAAGGCCCGCCCCCGGCGTAATCCCAAATCGCCACGGCACCATGCGCCTTGAGCAACCGCGTCACCGGATCAGGGTCAGTGACAATTCCGGTTACATTGGACGCCGCCGAAAAGGAACCGATCAGAAGATCTGCGCCTGCATGGGTCAACAGCGCGGTTTCCAGCGCCCCCAGGTCAACACCGCCACCTTCGGCTTCGGGGATTTCAACCACAAGTGCCTTGCTTTCCCGCCACGGCAGGATGTTCGAGTGATGCTCGTAAGGACCAATCAAGACAACCGGTTGGTCGGCCTCTGCCACCCCGAGCAGGCTGACCAACCGGTTGAGCCCCGCAGTGGCACCAGACCCGGTGAAGATCACCGCGTCCTCTTCCTGGGCACCTACAATGCGGGCTATTTCCGCCCGCGCCTCGCGGCGCAGATGTGTCATGTAAGATCCGCAGTAAGAGGCCTCGGTGTGGCTGTTCGCGTAAAACGGCAACACATGTTGCGCCACAAAGTCTTCGACCTGCCGCAAGGCGCGACCCGAAGCGACGTAATCCGCATAGACAAGCGGCACGTCCCCATGCAGACCCGGGATCAGAACATTCTCTCCGATCAGCCCATCGCGCAGGTTTGAATTGTGAGCGGTGGAACAGAGTTCCGCACGAAACTTGGACAGGGACATTGCATTGGCTCCTAACTGCCCGAGTAATGTGATTTATTATTTGCGCGAAAACTTCACCTATAATTGCGTAGATTTTAAATACTTTGTGTCATATGATTAGTTATGTCATCTAAAATAGATCAAATTGACACACGCGTTCTGAAAGAGCTGCAAAAGGACGCCACCCTGTCGCAACGGGAATTGGCGGATCGTGTAGGGCTTTCCCAGAACGCCTGCTGGCGACGTCTGAAGGCTTTGAACGAAGATGGTGTCCTGATCGGTTCAACCGCCCGCATCGCACGCGAGAAATTGGGACTGAGCCTTGTGGTCTTTGTCATGCTGCGCACGCGGCATCATTCGACCGAGTGGCTACAGGCCTTTCGCAGCCACGTTCTGACGATCCCCGAGGTCGTGGATTTTCATCGTATCGGCGGTGATTATGATTATCAGCTGAAAGTCGTTACACAGGATATGGCGTCTTACGACAAGGTGTATCAACGGCTGATCGAAAAGGTCGAGCTGGACAGTGTCACGTCGTATTTCGCGATGGAAGCAATCGCCGAGGGACGACCATTGCCGATATGATCACGCCGTAAACAGCGGGCGTTTTTGTTTGAAAAAGGGTACCGCGATGTCGCGGAACGCGACCAGTTTTGCCGAAGGCCAAACATCCGGGTGCGCCACGATCCAGATATCTGCGTAGGGTTGCGGTGAAAGGATCGGAACCTGCACCAAGCCCCGAAGTGAGCGGCCCAGAAACACCGGCATACGCACAACGCCCAACCCTGATTGTGCGGCACCCGCCATCGCGACCATGTCATCAAAGCGCATATGTATCCGCGAGTTCGGATAGATTTTGTCGACGCCGTCCGGCAGGTTCGGCTGCTTTTCATAAAGCAACCAATCCACGGGCGCGTTCGGATCTTGCTGCATTCGCGCGGCCCATTCCGACGTGGCAAAACAAGCGCTGTGCTGTTGCGTCAGGCGCAGACCTTTCAACGTATCGCCGGGGTTGCGGCTGATCCGGATCGCAATGTCGGCTTCGCGCCGATTAAGGTCCAGAATCTCGTTTGCCGCGCGCACCTGCAAAGACACAGCAGGGTGCCTTTGAGCAAACTCGCCCAGCGCCGGGGCCAGCACATGGGCAATTAACAGTTGCGGCGCGGTTAAGGTCAGTTGCCCTTCCAGCCGGGCATCCCGCCCTGACAAACCTCGCAGCATTGCGTGTTCTGCGCTTTCCATCCGGGCAGCATACGCAGCGACTAGGTGCGCTGCTTCTGTCGGTCGATACCCGTCGGTCAGCCTTTCGAACAGCACTTCGCCTGTCGCCGCTTCGGCGCGGGCTATACGGCGCGCGACAGTTGTGTAGTTGACGCCAAGCTCTTGTGCCGCGGCGGACAGGGTGCGCCTGCGGACCACGGCGAGTACGGCCCGGTAATCATCCCAATGAATATCCATACATGCAAATTCGCACATCACTGATGCAAATACACGCGTTTTCGCAAAGCAGGTCACACCCTAGCTTTTGCCCACACATCAAGGAGCAAAGCCATGATCTATGCCTACGCAAAACTTACCGTAAAGAATCCCGACGCGCTGGCCGCTTATCGCGAACAGGCCGGGCCTGCACTGGCCCGCCATGGCGGAAAAGTCGAACACGCCACCAAAGAAACAACCGCGCTGGACGGCACGCCGGACTTGCCTGACGTTGCAGCCCTGCTTTCCTTTCCCAACCGGGACGCGGCGCTGGGATGGATCAACGACCCGGAACTAAAAGACATTCACGAGCTGCGTCGCAGCGCAGGCGCGTCAGATATCGTTCTGCTGGGCTGAAAATGAAAAGAGCCGCACCCAAAGGTGCGGCTCTGAATTCCAGGTCGGAATGCGAAGATCAGTTCTTCGCGTAGAATTCGACGACCAGGTTCGGTTCCATCATGACCGGGTACGGCACATCGCTCAGGCCTGGTGCGCGAACGAACGTTGCGGTCATTTTCGAGTGGTCAGCATCGATGTAGTCAGGAACATCACGCTCGGCCAGGGCAACAGCTTCCAGAACAACAGCCAGTTGCTTGGACTTGTCACGCACTTCGATGACGTCGCCTTCTTTGACGCGGTAGCTGGGGATGTTCACCCGCTTGCCGTTCACTTTGACGTGGCCGTGGTTCACGAACTGACGCGCAGCGAAGACGGTCGGTACGAACTTGGCGCGATAGACGACGGCGTCCAGACGGCGCTCCAGCAGGCCGATCAGGTTTTCACCGGTGTCGCCTTTTACACGCTCGGCTTCGGCATAGATGCGGCGGAACTGCTTTTCGGTCAGGTCGCCGTAGTAGCCTTTCAGCTTCTGCTTGGCACGCAGCTGCAGACCGAAGTCCGACAGTTTGCCCTTGCGGCGCTGACCGTGCTGGCCGGGGCCGTATTCACGACGGTTGACCGGGGATTTCGGACGACCCCAGATGTTTTCGCCCATCCGGCGGTCGATTTTGTACTTGGCAGACGTGCGTTTGGTCACGGCTGATCTCCTTCTTTAGGTCGATGCCCAAACGGGCAACTATGAAGGGCGTTGTCCTCTTGAGATTTCCCTCATGACAGGCTTCCCCTTGCGGGGGCCACCAACACCAATGAAGCCGCGCTTATATCCGCAAAGCCGGCAGAGTCAACACGGCATTCAACGCAGTTTCGAATATCTGCAAAGATATGTTCACCGCTGGCAGCACAGGCCCCTGCGCGCATAGCGACGGTTGCTGTCACACTGCTTTCATCAAAAAAAAATACAGGTCGCGTTCAGGCCGGAAATGCAACGACATTCCCGCCGCCTTCAACACCCGCCTTGTGCACCATCACAACCTCGGTCACGTCGACGATCCAGAATTCTTCATCCCGTGGCGGGCATGCGCCATCGAAAACGATGGTTGGTGCTGCATCATTGGTGTCGGCAACAAGGTTGGCTGAAAACCGCTGCGACCCATTGGTAAGTGTCAAAGCACCGGTCACGTGGCCGGAAACTTCCCGGACAATCGGGAAGCGGTTTTGTATGCGGGTTGCAGCGCCCCGCGCATATCCAATCTGTTCGACGCTGCTCTCGGCTTCTGCGCTCAGCACTATCGCCTGTCCGCGCCATGACCAAGCCGCGCCGACGGCCAGACACGCCAGAGGCGCGTCCTCGAGTCCGTCGATTTCAGTTTGATCCCATGAAATGGCTACCTGACCGTTAACTCCGGCTCTCATCTGCCCACTCGCACTATTTAACATCCCGATATTCAATCATTGCTTATCAGCACCAAATCCGGCGGAAAAGAGACGGGAATGAAGCATTCACAAGAATGTTGCAGAAGTGAATCAAAAATATGTGTTTGCCTTGATCCAAGCTGATTATCTGAGCATCAGCTTGCTGCGGCGACCCAGGGAATGGTTTCTGATCAGAGATCAAGATGGAAAAACCCACTCGTGAGAGTGGTGGTCACACTTCCTTAGTCAGACATGCGATCCGACGGAGCGTTTTGGTGATGGGCGCTAAGCTGCTGCCGGACCGTCCATGGACCTTGACGCCGAGTGTAACGGCATTGGCGGCAACAAGCGTTCTTTTGACCTTGTGCACTGGTGTGGCCCTGCCGATCTATTTCAAACTGGTGCACACGCTAGGGTCCATGGACGTCGCAAGCCAGGCGTATCTGCGCGCCGGTGTCGGTGTGATGCCGGGTCTGGCCATCCTGGGTGAGACATTTACTTGCCCTGTGGCGATAGGGCTTTTCTCGGTCATTGGTGCACCTGCAGTATTTCACCAGCCGCCATGGACCGCCCTGTTGAATCGGCTCATAGCTGCCTTACGTCAGCGACCGTCGATGCCGTGGCGCGGCCTGTTCGTTTTCGTAAGGTCACGTGACGAGACCGCATTCGATAAAACACCCCGCTTGCGAACTGCAGACGGGGCGCTTTGCCAAAACGACTAGGTCGTTGGGGGTTCAATAGCCTACGGTAAAGGCGGCGCGTGGATATTTGGGCGATTGAGCCTCATCTACAATTGCCACTGCAAAATCTTCCATGGAGATTTCTGAGTTGCCGGCGTCATCAACAATCAGGTTATCTGTGTCGGTTCTGAAGACGCCCAGGCGTTCACCGGGCTGCAATAAGGCGGACGGGCTGGCATAGGTCCAGTTTGCTGAGGCATCCGATGAACAGAGTTCCCACTGCGCCATGGATGCACGTGCGGTTGGGACTATGCTTTCAGGCAGAAAGTCTGGATCTGATAAGACAGTGTGCGGGCTGCCATCGGGCATATGCAGACGAGCGGCACCCCCAATAATAATTACGCGAAGACGGACAAGAGATGCGACATGCAGGATGGATCGGGTCAAAGCAACAATTTCACCTTCACGCCCGGCCGGTGTACGCACAGCGCTTATGGCCAAATCCTGGCCAGCCATCGCAGCGGCCAATGCCGCAGGGTCTGCGACATCTGCAACAACCGGCTTGGCACCCTTGGGTAGTTTTTTGAGCCCCGCCTCGTTTCGAACTGCCGCAGTAACCTCATGGCCACGCGAAATGGCCTCAGTCACGACACGAGAACCGACGTCGCCAGTGGCACCAAATACAACAAGTTTCATGAGCATTCTCCTTTTGAGACGAGGTGTGAATTGGAAGTTCTTGAAAGTACGGAATTGCCCATCTGCCCAGCACGCTGTCCAAGCCAGATTGCCGTGAGCACAACCCCGGCTCCGGCGATCTGGGTGGGTGTCAAAGCCTGACCAAGAAGCATCCATCCAATAATGACTGCGGAAAGCGGGCTGAGAAAACCAAGGGCTGAAACGGCGCCGGGTTCGATCCGGGAAACGCCCCGGAACCATAAGATGTATGTCAGCGCAGCCCCGATCAGAGTGAGATAGACGATGCCGGTGATGTTTTGCGTATTCAATGGTGGAAACGCAGGCTCAAACAAAAGCGCCAAGGGTACCAGCAACAGCCCCCCTGCCGTGAGTTGCCAGGCCGCCAAAGTCAAAAGGGGCACAGGGGCTTGCCACTTCCGGGTCAGAACTGTGCCCGCCCCCATGGAGGCTGCGCCCCCGATGCCCGCAATCACTCCAATCGGATCAAGTGAAATCCCCGAACCAAGAACAAGAAGTCCGACCCCAAAGATACCGATCAGTGCCGCGACCACCGCAGACACCTTGACCGTCGTACCAATCAGCACCCCGGCCAAGAATACGACAATCAAAGGCTGAACCGCCCCAACAGTTGCGGCTACACCGCCAGGCAGCCGGTATGCCGCCACAAATAGCAATGTCCAGAACGCGGTGAAGTTGAGCGCACCGAGAACGAAGGCGCGTATCCACCAGATACCCTGCGGCAATTGCCGGGCAAGAACAAGCAATAGCAGGCCAGCGGGCAAAGCCCGCAGGGCAGCCATAGTGACTGGGTACCCGGCCGGAAGGAATTCAGTCGTAACGTAGTACGTGCTGCCCCAGACCAGCGGCGCGATTGCAGTGAGCGCGATGTCGACACGATGTTTCATGAGGAATCTCCATTTATCTTGACGTCAAGATATTACTCATTCTCTTGACGTCAAGATAAATCTTCGCAATATGCTTCCATGGACCACATTGATCGTATCATTTCGCAATGGAACAAAGCCCGACCCGACCTTGATGTCGGACCGATGGAAACGATTGGGCGTCTCTCCCGCCTGGTGGCTCAACTCAGAAAAGAGATGGACAAAACCTGGAAGGTTTACGGGCTAAACCTCGCCAGCTTTGATGTACTGGCGACTCTGCGCAGATCCGGAAAGCCTGAAGGCTTGTCGCCCGGGGAATTGCTTGACCTGACCATGGTGACGTCCGGGACAATGACCAACCGGATTGACCAGCTCGTCAAGGCAGGTCTGGTAGAGCGCGTACCAAATCCTGAAGATAAACGGGGTTTTTTGATACGTTTGACCAAGGCCGGGTTCTCAAAAATCGAAAATGTCGTTTCAGATCACGTTGAAACACAACATCGGCTCTTGAGAGGGTTATCACCCACGCAGCGCGAAAACCTGAATGAATTGCTTAAAACACTGGGCGAGGCGATTGACGTAGACGCGAAATAAATACCGGAAAATTGGCGCGTCCCAAGAAACCAACACACTCTCAGAATACGACTTTGCATTGGAACTAACTACCAATGCTCTAACAGGATTCTCATTGCTACAATTTTATGAAACACAGGCGAACATTGCTCGGTTCTGTTTCGCAGTTCTTGATTACCTGATGATCGGGAATGTACAGCAGTTTGGTATTCTTGGCCGAGTTCGCCCTCGGTTCTGCCACAGAATAGTTGCCACCCGTGTCTGAGGTCGTCACGACCTACTCCTGTCAGTCCCAGCACGCGCTACCAGAACTGCGTTCGACCTGCCAGGTTGGGACGAAATTTGCGACAGAACCCTTTCACCCGCTTCAACTCTAGCGACTGGTTATGTTTACGACTTTCGGGCGCGGCTTTTTCGCCGTCCATGATACCTGTAGGGCGGTCAGCTGCCGCGATAGGTTGCGTAGCTGAATGGCGAGAGCAGGAGCGGTACATGGTAGTGGATCGCTTCCGACATGATGAACCGAAGCGGGATGACGTCCAGGAAGCGAGGCGTTTCGGGAGCAACACCAGCCAGGTCCAGATAGTCTCCGGCATGGAAGACTAGTTCATAGACGCCTTTTGCAAACCGTTCTGTCGGCATCACCTGTTCATCGGTGCGGCCGTCGCCGTTTGTCGTGAGCGTCTTGAGATACGTGCGCCGGTCGCCCTCGATCTGGAACAGTTCGATCTTCATTCCCTCTGCCGGGCGGCCGCGCGCGGTGTCGAGAACATGGGTCGTGAGATAGCCAGACATTGATTTTCCTCAAAGTTCTGAAGCGTTAAAGCACTTTGATGTTCACTTTGCATAGTCCACTGAACTTGTCAGACGGGGCAACTAAGGGAGTTGATGCCGGGCCAAAGTCTTAGATGAGTCTCATCGGCTTGCGCGGCATAAACCGCAGGAGACTGGTCGCCATACAAGATGAGCATGGCGACCAAACCAAAGCAGTCTACTCCTTGATTCCGGCCGATTCGATCAGGGGCGCCCAGACCTCGATCGAGTTCGCAACGAAGGCTGTGTAGTCCTCGGTCGACATCGCCGCATGCGTAATCCCGAGTTCCTTTAGCCGTTCCTGGACATCGGGACTGGCAAAAACAGCAAGGACGGTGTCGTGAATTGTCTCGGCTGTTGCCGGGTCGATGCCCGCCGGTCCGGACAGGCCGACCCAGTTCTCAATCACGATGTCGTAGCCCTGCTCCTTAAAGGTCGGGACGTCAGGAATTTCCTTGTTCCGCTCAAGTGAAGCGATCGCAATCGCGACGGCTTCGTTGTCTTCGATCATCTCGCTGTTCTGAACGACCATGTCATAGAAACTGTCCAGCACGCCGGCGCGAAAATCTTGGATCGCCGGAGAGCTGCCCTGGTAAGGCACGTGGATCGACTCCACCCCGAGCGCCTGATCGACGGCAACTCCCAGAATGTGGGAGATCGAGCCCACGCCGCTCGAACCAAAAGTCATCGGGGTCTCTTTGACAAACGCAACATACTCGTTGAGCGAGGTGATCCCGGAGGAGGGCTGAACAAAGAGGCCGGGCGCCGACGCGCCTATATAGGCGACATGCGTGAATCCATCGAGCGGTTCATAGGGAATCGATTGGAACCGCGTCGGTGCGATCGTGAAGGGCGCATTGTTCGACAGAATCAGCGTCGTGCCATCAGGAGCCTGTTGCGCGACGTAGTCGGCCGCAACCGTTCCTGCCGCCCCCGGACGGTTGTCGACCACAGCCTTCTGCCCGAAATCGGTATCGAGGTGCTGGGCGAGCAGTCTTGCGACAAGGTCGCTTGTGCCGCCTGGCGGGAACGTCACAACGATCCTGACCGGCTCATCGCTCCAGGCTCCGGGTTCTGCCAGTGCCGCAGGTGCGTGCAGAAAGAGGGCCGCTGCGGCTCCGGTGCTCATAAGTAGTCTTCGGTCAATTCTCATGTTGGTGTTTCTCCCTGATTGGCTTTCTTGGCCGCGCGACGGCGGCGTCGGTTCTGCTCTGTCTTGAACAGAGCAAATGCGAGAATGGCGACAGTGATTGCGATCAGCGTCGCGCTGATGGGTCTCTGCAGAAACACCATCGGGTCGCCACGAGACAGAAGCATCGAGCGACGCAGCTGTTCTTCCATGAGCGGGCCGAGAACGAACCCTAAGAGCAGGGGCGCAGGCTCGAAGCGGAAGAGTCTCATGACGTAACCGACGGCACCGATCACCAGCGTCAACCAGACGTCGAACACGTTGTTGTTCAGACTGTAGACACCCATGCAGATCAGAACGATAATCGTCGGGTACATATACTTGTAGGGAATTTTAAGAAGCCTAACCCACATGCCGATCAAGGGTACGTTGAGGATCAGCAGCATAATGTTGCCTACGAGAAAGCTCGCGACCAGACCCCAGAACATGTCGGGCTGTTCAGTGAGAAGACGGGGTCCTGGCGTGATCCCGTAGATCATCAGTGCCCCAATAACAATCGCCATTGGCGGGCTGCCGGGCACCCCCAGGGTGAGGGTGGGAATGAAGGCCGTTTGAGTCGCCGAGTTGTTCGCTGCCTCGGGAACTGCCACGCCAGGAACCACACCGGTACCAAAATCCTTCCGCCGGCGGTTCACCCGCTTCTCGACCGCATAGGCAAGGGCCGCAGCAATGGTCTGGCCGGTGCCTGGCAGAGCACCAATGAAGGATCCGATCGCACCGCCACGCAAGATCGGTGCAGGCAGTGATTTCCATTCTTCTTTTGAGGGATAGAAATCGTTGTAGTCGACGGTCTGAGCCGCCTTTCCGCTGGTCGCCGTGCGGATCGACGCGATGACCTCGGTCACGCCGAAGAGACCCATCGCCACGATTACGATGTGTACGCCATCGCGCAGTTCCGGAATGCCCATGGTGAACCTGAGGTCTCCTGTGGTCAGGTCGATGCCGATTGTACCAAGCATCAGGCCGGTCACCACCATCGCGATTCCTTTCAACGCACCGCCGTTACTCACGGCCGAGGCTGCGATCAGGCCTAGAAGAAGGACAGAGAAATAGTCAGGTGGTCCGAAACTGAGCGCGAGCTGCGCCAGGGACGGCGACAGGACGGCGATCACGATCATACCGATAATCCCGCCTCCGAAAGAAGCGGTAGCTGTCGAAAAGAACGCAACGCCTGCGCGGCCTTTTTTCGCGAGGGCGTGCCCCTCGATCGCGGTGATCGAGGCCGCCGGCGTGCCTGGAACGTTCATCAGGATCGAGGCGGTCGATCCGCCGTATTCCGCGCCGTAGAAGACACCGGCAATCATCACCAAGGCGGGTGTCGGATCGAGATAGAAGGTGAGCGGCAAAATCATCGCGATCGCCGCCATCGACCCGATGCCCGGCAGAACACCGATGAAGGTTCCAAGAAACACCCCAATGAAGCAGTACATCAGGTTCTGCGGCTCGAGAACCACCAGCAGGCCTTGGTAAAAGAGTGTTAGGACATCCATAGTCAGCCTCCCGGAAACGGCCGGAGAGGCAGATTTAGCAGTTCGATGAAGACTGCCCAGCATCCGAGCGCCACGACCACCCCGAGGATCAGTTTTCCGATCCAAGAAAGTGTGCGGTCCGGCAGGCTGGCAACGATCACCGTCAGGAAGACTGCGGGAACGAGTCCAAGCCAATCGGCTGTAAGCGCGAACATGGCGAGAGCCCCGCAGATCGCGAAAAGCTCAATCCAGTCCGGTGTCTCGGCGATACCATCGCCGCGCCGCTCTTCCACACAGATGATCAGCGCCAGGATCGCAAGAATGGCTCCGGTGACAAATGGGAAGGCCCCGGTTCCGAGGCGGGTCGGAACCCCGAGCCCCAACTGCCAGCCACCGACCATGAAGATGATGCTCAGACTGAAGAGCACCAACCCTCCGATCTCTTCGCCCCAACCGAGCGCTCCGTGGTTTCCTTCCGGCACCCGGTCGTCGGCGTCCAAATGTTCGGGATCAACTGGCATGCCCGGTCCCTCTTGTCACTGCGCCCCCTTTTCCGTGCATGTCTGGTTTCGAGGCCTGCCTGAAGATCGCAAGAACGCGGGCTGCGCTTACGGCAGAGATTTGGTCGATTGCCGAGCGGATTTCGGAGGCGCGATCGGCCTTTAGACGATCAGTGAACTCAGCGATTACGCTGTCCAAATCAGCATGGCGTGCCAGGGCGGTAATGAATGGAAAACCAAAGCGTTGCCGGTACGCGGCATTCATCGATGCAAGTCGGTCTCGGTATTCGCTTTTGGGAGAGGTGAGATCGAACCGACCCTGCTCGACTTGGGATTCCGCCGTCATGGTCAGGGGATTGTCGGGCGCGAGTTCGGGATGCGCGCAAAACAGGGTAATTCTGTCCGCTTCGCTCAGGGCAATGAGTTCTCGGTGAATGGCCGTCGTCAGCGCATCCAAATCCCGAAAAGGCCGGTGCGAGACCACCCGTTTTGCGACCTCGGGCGCTCGTTCGATCAAGGGTTCGATGTAGCCAAGCGCCGTCTGATCGTCCGCATGATTTAAGTCTTCCAATGATGTCATGTGACGTCCCCCTACGGTACAGCGTAGGCAGAGGCACTATTGTCGTCCATAGAATAAAAGTTTACGATACATTCGCATTTTTAGAATGATCTGAGAATCTCTCTCGAGGCTCGCCGAGATTCAACACCACGTCAGATCGGGTGACCGGACGTTCCAGAGAGGTCATCAAGACACCGGACTGATAGGTCGAGGATCTTCTGACGGAGGGCTGAAATCGGCATCTGAGCGTTGGATATCAGAGAGATGCTCTGACGAAACGCATCCTTGTCGCTAATCGGGACAAAGGCGAACCGGCCGTCCTTTATCTCCGGCCCTGCATCGATCTCCGAAGTGACAGCGACATACCTGCCTGTCGCGACAAGCAGCTTCATGAGTTGAATGGAGTTGACGACAACTGGCGTGCGAGCCTGCTCGAAGAGCCATCCATGACGAACCTCAAGAAGTTTCCGGATGGACAGTGCCGAGCTCTGGAACACGACGGGATTCGCCACGAATTCCGAGAAACTTATCGAGGACTTGGTCGCCACCGGATGATCTCTCGTGGCGATGCATCCCAGCGGAAACTCTCGTCGCCAATGAAAGTCGAGCGTATCGACGGGCGGTGCATTTGCAACAGCAGCGAGATCAAAGTCGCCGTTGAGAACGCCTTTGACGGCGGCGTCCGGGCTCATGATTTCGACATCGACGGTGACCATCGGGAAATCCAAAGCGACGGCTCGCACCACTTCAAGCACGAAACCGTTGACCATGCTATCCATAGCGGCGAACCTGAAATGTCCCTGTTCGATGCCTCGATTTTCCTGGACAGTAGACCACAGGCGCGCGTTGTCGAGGCGCCAACCGCGTGCAAGGTCCAGAACAAGCTTGCCTGTGGGTGTCAAAGTCAGGCCCTTGGGATCTCTGTCAAACAGAGCCTCTCCCAAGTCCTCCTCTATCGCCACGATCTGCCGGTGGACGGCAGATGCAGAGATACCGAGTTCCCGTGACGCCGCCTGGATTGATCCAGATTGCGCGACCTGCTCTAGATATTGAAGTGCGCGCGGAACCAGATGAAGTGCCATTTCTTGAGACCCCCTCCGAGGCATGGGAGAACGAGACGACGCTTTGCGCCAAAGCCGGTCGGCGTAGTCTCGACTAGGCTAACAGCCTATTCTGTATTTTGAAATGGCGCTTCCTTCTCTGTGGCAGATAATGAAATGACAGAACCATATCGATGGAGCTTGCGATCTGCATGGAGCTCCGCAAAGGAGGAGAATTGCGCCGTGACACCTCAGACCAATCCAACCGGTCCGGATGCTGGAGGAATTTCAATTCATGCGGTGGATGTTGCCGAAGGCATACCCGCTGCCGGCCTGGCTGTTCGGCTATGGCACGTGCGTCCTGCGAGAACGGAAATCGCATCCGGAGTCTGTGGTGCGGACGGGCTGCTGCTCCATCCGGTCAGCACGGGCCAAGATGTGCAGCCAGGCCTCTATGAGGTCGAGTTCGAGGTCGGTGACTACTATCGGCAAGCTGGTCGCTTGCTGCCGGATCCCTCGTTCCTCGAGACCGCGGTCTTTCGCTTTGGCATCGAACGTGTTGAGGAACACTTCCATTTGCCATTCAAATTCACCCCATGGGGGTTCTCGCTGTTTCGGGGCGGCGCCTAGAGAGCAGACCCCAGTGGGCAGCTCGGGTTGAATGCTAATGCCTGAGTTGACGCTGTTCAGCCCGTATGAACACTTTGGGAACAGGTGGTCGACAGCCGAGAAAGCTGCGCGGTCTGGCAGTCTTGTGGCGCTGTTGCAATCGCATGATCAGGATTTGCGCATCTGTTAGCATACCCACTATCCTGAAGAAGCGTCTCGACACAGGACAACCCCAGAAGAAATCCGGGGCTGTTCCTCATATCACCTGCCTTAAATGACCTATTAAAACGTTTAGGTCATGTCGCGTGACACGCCACACACATTTGTGTTCCGTTGGGCATATATAGCCCATAATCGGCAGCCATCAAAAACTAAAACATTGATTTTTATATATATTTAATATCACCCTTGGTCATACCGCGGCCACTTCGCCCATCTTGATGTCCGTCATCGAATGATTTGGAACACGAGCGTTTGATTGGCTTAGGAGGATCAGGCTCGCCGCAGTTTCAATCTACGCCGCGTTCTGATGATGCAGCAAGCGGCGTTTCTGGATTGTCTGGTGTTTGATTTCCTTTCTGCGTCTGAGGATTGTTTCGGCTCGACCGAAATAGACATCGGCGGGTGTCAGATTGCTGATGCTCTCGTGGTATCGGTTGTGGTTGTAGTGATTGATGAAGTCGCCGATGGCCTGTTCGAGCGCTCCTGGCAGATAGTAGTTTTCCAGCAGGACACGGTTCTTCATCGTCTGATGCCATCGCTCAATCTTGCCCTGGGGTCTGCGGATGGTTGGGCGCTCCCCGAACATGATCCATACCCTGCTCATCCAGCCATTTCGCCAACTCGCCAGAGATGTAACTGCTGCCGTTGTCGCTGAGCAGCCGGGGCTTGTGGGCAACGGTGACACTGTCACAACCTGATGCAGCCAAAGCGTCTTCCAGCGTTCCTGTGACATCGTCAGCTTTCATCGTGGTGCAAAGGCGCCAAGAGACAACGTAACGGCTGTAATCATCCAGGATCGTAGACAGGTAGAACCAGCCCCAACCGATGACTTTGAGATAGGTGAAGTCGGTCTGCCAAAGCTGGTTCGGCCGCACAGTCTTCTCATGGAATTCATCCGCCGCTTTGATGGTGATGCAGGCTGGGCTAGTGATCAGATCTTGTGCCTTCAGAAGCCTGTAAACACTGGCCTCAGAAACGAAGTAGCGCCTGGTGTCGGTGAACCGCACCGCAAGCTCGCGGGGCGATAACTCGGGTTCTTCCAGAGCCAGTTCCACGATCTGCTTGCGCACCTTGTCGGGGATGCGGTTCCAAACCCTACCTGGCCGGGAATGGCGATCCTCAAGCCCGGCCTCGCCGAAAGACAGATACCTGTCGTACCAGCGGTAGAAGGTCGTTCTGGGAATGCCGAGCTTTTCCAGTGTGCGTTTGATCGGCAGGTGCGAACCGTCAACCAGCCGAATGATCTCAAGCTTTTCGGATGTTGCCCTCTCATCGCTGCAAGCAGCGACTGTTGGGTGACAGATATCTCATTCGTCGTCTCCCCCATCCTCGAACATGCTTTTTTTGAGCAGCCGGTTCTCAAGGGTCAGGTCGGCGACTACCTCTTTCAGCGCCGACGATTCCGCTCTCAAATCCTTCACCTCAGAGCTGGTAGCCTGGCGTGCGGTATCGCCAGCCAACCGCTTCTTACCGGCCTCAAGGAACTCTTTCGACCAGCTGTAATACAGGCTCGTAGCTATTCCTTCACGGCGACACAGCTCCGCTATGCTGTCTTCACCACGAAGCCCATCCAACACAATACGGATCTTCTCCTCTGCCGAATGCTGGCGCCGTGTCTTCCTGCGGATGTCTTTGACAACTCTCTCTGCTGACGCTTTCTGTTTCCCGGATTTCATTCTCATCTCCACTCTCTGATGGTTACGATGAGCCTGAAATCCTCCGCTACGCAATCAACCTAGTCTGTTCCATGGGTGCTGATGGCGGACAACCACATATACGGAAGTCAGCGACGGTCGTTACCGAGTTCAAATTGACTGATGCCGCGCGAAGCTCCAATTACAGCAATGCGCAGAAAGCGGCCTTTGCAAAGTTTAACGAACGGCCCAAAGCGTGGTAGGCCTGTTGCGTTGAGAACCGCTGAAATCAACCCAAAGCGGACGACGAAAAGATGGCCAATCGGCAAAGGTTTTTTGCGTTTTCCTAACAGCGGCTACTCAATTGCCTTGCGAAATGTCTCCGTCAGCCGTTTGTTCAAACCGTGATGAGGTTCGGCTGAAGAACCGTAGTGCAACTCCGCCAAAGCAGCGATGTCATTGAAAATGACTACGGAGCCGCCTTCTTCATTCGCGTAAACCAATAGTTTTTGGCAAAAGGCATCCAAACCAATTGCCGGAAAGTCCGCCATAGCCACACCACCGGGCGCTGGTCCGCCGAATAGCAAGAGAACAGCATCCGGCAGCTCCGTCCCCAGTTGGGACGCTTCGGCCGCAAAATCGATCTCCCCAAACCAGACTGTATCGTCCTGTCCCATCACAGCTGTCCTGACACGTTCCACTGCCTCTGGAACGCTGAGCTCAGATCGCAATTCGATGATGCCATGGTTTGCAACTAATCCTTTGGTCGGCGCTGGTGCTGCATCCAAGTCGTTCAGGACTTCGAGCAACTTGTTCTCAAATGCATTCAACGCTTGGGTATTGATTAGACCATGCCGAACTTTGAGAAACTGAGAGTCTGTGTATTCGATCTGCGGTCGACCATCCTGATCGAATGAAAGAACGCGAAAAGGAAGGTCCAGACCTGCACGTACGTTCTCCTCCAGTATAGGTGTGTTTACCTCTGGATCAGAGAAAACGAGTACACGAGATGCTGGCATTTCGACGCCTTCGGCCTTGGCCAGGCGCGCGTGATCTATCGATGCGATTGGAGCAGCTCCCGCTTCGGAAACGGCAGTCTCAAGCTCTAAGAAGTTTTCGTCCACCGCGGTCTGGACAGATGAAGATTGTGCAAAAGCGGATGCCGAAACTGATAAAGTTGCGATCATCGAGAAAACAAAGCCAGACCTCACCATTTTACCACTTCCTGTTTCCTCGTACTTTTTTCAGAGAAACCGCCGCCAGAGCTGCAAAAGCTATCTCGGCTGCAAGATAAAAGAGAAGTACCCCGTTCGGAACTCCATCGATAAGGATGCTTAGTATGCGCCCAACGGCCAGTCCTGACATAAACAAAAATAGAACCCACAGCGCGGGGCGTTGTAACTCTGGTTTCGAAGCAGCCGCCAACCAAAACAGAGCGTTTGCCATGTAAAGACCCATAATCGCTCGGAAAACATGCGTCAGGTTCGTCCCTTCCACTGGAAATCCCAGCAAAACTGGGATCGAACGGCCGGGCATCAGACCGTATGACAACGCAATTGGCACGAGGCCGACGGCAGCAAGCAGAAGGACTAATCTAGCACTCATGGAGGACTCCTTCTCGTAGAGGTTTCGCTTTTTGCGAAATTCCTAGTCGGTTATTTTGGGCATCCGATGATCCGAGCCGGATGCCCACGCTGCGGTGGGAAAGGCGTATTGGTTGCCTCGCTTCCTCTACTGAGAGATGCCGCCTTCGGTTGATGTTTGTTCTTCAACATGGTCTTGATTGGCGACCGGCTTCCCGCGCGGAGGGAACTCCTCGAAAGTAGCGAGATGTGCCTGCACTAACCGGGCGGCTGGGCCGAATGCCCACATTTTCTCACCCATCCAGCGGACGTACATACCGCTTTCCTCCGCAGCTTTTTCGTAGGGATCGCGGCGGAGGTTGAAAAGCAAGGGGGCGACCAATTCTTCCTTCGGGCCTGACCAGCCGTGGTTTTGAACGACAAAGTGCGCTTTCCAATCGTTGTAGCGTACTGCTTGGAGGTCTGTACCCTGATAGTAAATCAGCTCGCGGCGATTGCTCTCTTCATCCTCACCCGTCAGGTAAGATAGTTGATTGTAGCCATCGAGATGCACTTTATAGCCTTCATATCCCTCTAGGAGCTTTTCTCTTAGATCTGTCGGACCTCCAGCCGCAGCTACAAATGTTGGCATCCAGTCCATTCCGCTGAAGATGCCATTCAAGACTTGACCTTCTGGAATTTTGCCCGGCCAGCGAATAATCGCAGGAACTCTAAAGCCACCTTCCCAAGTAGTACCCTTTTCCCCATGAAACGGTGTCGTACCACCATCAGGCCACGTCAGTGTTTCCGGGCCATTGTCTGCGGTGAACATCACTATGGTATTATCGGCGACTCCCAGATCCTCAAGGTGGCTGAGAACGTTACCAACGTTGTTGTCCAACTCCTTCATGACAACATCCTGAAGTCCGCGCCCATTGCCCAACATAGCTTCGTATTCGGGGCTGAGGTGGGTCCAGACGTGTGCACGGGCTGGAGCCATCCAGACAAAAAACGGAGTGTCCGACTCTACTGCACGAGAAATGAAGTCCTTCGTGTGAGATGTCACTTCGTCATCCAAAGTCTTTTGGCGCTCAGGAGGCGCAGGCCCGTCATCAATAATGCGCTGCTTCCCGACTTTTCCAAATCGCGGGTCGACTGTTTCGTCTACCTCCTCTGTTGCAAATGAATGAATGATGTTGCGAGGCGCAAATTGCGCGTTGAATTCTGGGTCGTCTGGCCAATCCGGATCAGACGTATATTCCATAGCATTCAAGTGATAGAGCCAACCCCAATACTCGTCGAAACCTTTTGCAGTCGGTAGGAACTCATTGAGGTCGCCTAGATGGTTTTTTCCGAACTGCCCCGTCGTATACCCCAACTTTTTCAGGAACATCGGAAGCGTTGGGTCATCTGGGTTTAAACCTACCGGATCTCCCGGCAGTCCAACCGTGTGCATACCAGTCCGTATTGGCAATTGTCCGGTCATGAAAGCTGATCGACCGGCAGTACAACTTGGCTCGGCATAATAATCTGTGAGACGAGCACCCTCAGAGGAGAGGCGATCCAAGTTCGGCGTCTCGATGCTTTTGACACCTCCGTGGTAAACGCCGACGCTCGCCCAACCTACGTCATCTGCCATGATGACAAGAATGTTGGGCGGGGTATGTTCGTCGGCCCAAGCTCCAGTGAAAGCAAAGCAGACGGCACCCGTTACTGAGATAAGCTTGTTCATTAAGACCTCCCGACTTGGTACTTCTTACCAACCATAGGAAAAACATCGGCTTAGAGGAACGGTCTTATTTGTTAACTTTTTGGGCTCAGCACCTTGGTGCAAGAAATTTCTTCGACCAAAAAGCCCGCCAAGCCGGAATTGCAAAGTCCTGGGTTGAATGTCCGTTTTGGGCTGGAAACAGTCGTCGCCGATTGAAGCAATGAGCGATTGCTTAGAACCTTTCGAGGACATTGCGCTAAAATTGGATTGGCCCTTGGCACGATTTGTCTGCGATAGTTTCGAGCTTTGGCATCCTGACCAACTCTACGGCTTAACACCAGCTTTCTTCAAGCCTTCGACCAAAAGCGCATTGTGTTCGGGTAGACGGAAGAGGATCAAAGCTCCGGAGACAATGCTGTCTAGGAACGCTGGGGCGAAATCCGCCAGCGCCTGCTCATGTGGCAGGCCTGCTTCGGCGCGCCCGAGGTGGGCGGCACTGGCGATCATAAGAGCCCGGCGGATCGGCGCACGCGGCGTCATCTGAATGGCGTGCTCACCCCAACGCATTGCGTCTTCAAAATCAGCGTCGGCGAAGGCAGCTTGGGCGAGCGCCAGATAGGCGTCTCCTACCCAGAGGTCAGTGTCGCGTGGGGAAAGCTGGAGGGCAAGGTGGGCATGTTCGCGCGCCTGTGTGGTTCGGCCGACCAAAGATTCATGCCAGGCCATGAAGAAGATGTTCCGGGCAAAGTTCGGGTTCAGTGTGAAGCCCAAACTGAAGTCGGCGTTGGCCCCGTCAAAATCTCCACGGAAATGACGAACCATACCGCGAACGCATAAGGCGCGCGGGTCGAGTTGACCACCAAGAAACAGAGGTTCAACGCTTTTATCAGCTAGGCCCAGGTTTTCGGTGGGGTCCTCATCGAACTGGTATAGATAACGCATCAGGTAGGCAAACGCTTTGATCCAATGGGCCTGGACGTTGCGCGGGTCGAGATCAATGGCGCGATCAGAGACCGATATGACCTCATCGAACTTATCCTGAGAGTAGAAGCCTCCCGCGTAGAAGATCGCCATTGCACGTAGCGAGAGGTCGTAGGAGTTGAAGTCGATATCTCGAGCCACAGACGCGCGATCTATTTCGGCAATGGATATCTGGGGGGCGATGGCGCCGACCACGCTGCGTGTAATCTCATCCTGTAACGCGAAGATGTCGTCTAGCGTGCGGTCGTAGCGCTCGGCCCAAACATGGGCTCCATTTGTGCAGTCGATGAGTTGGGCAGTAATGCGTACGCGGTTTTGGGCTCGACGGAGGCTACCCTCTAGCATGTAGCGAACACCGAGTTCTCGAGCGATATCTATATGGGTGACGGGGCGACCCCTGAACGAAAATGAGGAGTTGCGGGCGATGACGAAAAGCTCGGGAAAGCGCGAGAGCTCTGTGATGATGTCTTCGGAAACGCCGTCACAGAAGTATTCCTGTTCTGGATCATTGGACATGTTCTGGAAGGGCAAGACAGCGATGGAGGGTTTGTCAGTGGGTTGAGATTGGTTTTGCGTGGAATCTGATTTGCCCTCCATCGCCAATTTGTAGGCGCGAACTGGCTCGGAGATGTTTTTGAGCGCTACTTCGCCAAGGTCTATGATGTCGTGTTCGATTTTGCCTCGAACCTGCCGGCATGCGTCGTCAGACAGTATGACACCGCCTGGGTCAGCGATGCCTTCGAGTCTTGCGGCAAGATTAACACCCTCGCCATAAATGTCGCCCTCGTCCAAGATTACGTCTCCAATGTGCAACCCTATTCGGAAGCTGATCCGGCTTTCGGTGGGGCTCTCGGCTTCGGCGGCGTGCAGCGCCTTCTGGAGCGTCGCTGCGGCCTCAACGGCAGAAACGACCGAGCTAAAAAGTGCAAACAGGCCATCACCGGTAAGCTTGATAATCTCACCTCCGGCACTTTCGATACTTGGATTGATGATGTCCCGTCGTAGGTCTTTGAGACGAGCAAGTGTTCCCGCCTCGTTAGCCGCCATAAGCCGTGAGTAGCCGACCATATCGGCGGCAAGTATGGCGGCAAGTCGGCGTGTCATGCGCATTTCCCAATAGCAACCTTTTTTCGAATCTATCAAGTTCGGCAGTAGTGTGCCAACTTTCGAGAATGTCCGCTTCGGGCTGCCACCGGTCATTAATGTGAAAAGTAACGAAAGGCGACAACAAGCCCAATGCGGGCTTTGCCAACCTTTCAAATCAGCATCATCCCCGACCATTTCAGTTCGAGTTTCAATCCCTAGCGGGCAAGGCAACCTCGCCTTCCCAGTCAGAAATACGGTGCGGTAGCGCCAGGAAATTTGACGCCACACGTGTTTTGGTCGTTCCACTTCCAGTCATCCCCGAATATTTGCCGGTGGAGGAAACAATCCGCCAGTTGTTGACGCCGAAGGCAACAACCTCCCATCTCATGGTGAACGTGTCCTCTTCTTCACCATAAACACAGACGCCACCGCCGCTGACACCGCTGGGTCCGCCGAAACCCGAGCCCACGCACCGGACAAAACCAGGATCGATTGGTCCCTCGTCAACGGTATAAGTCCCATAGTTGTCCTCTTTCCAGAACACGTCCTCGCCCGCGGAAATTTGCTCTTGGTTGACGACATAGAAGTTCGTTGCCGACACTTTCTCTGCAGCAGTCAGACAATGAGGCGCAAAGAGAACTGCGGGGATAAGCATTGAACGCAACATGTTGTTTCCTTCGACAGTGGGGCAAAACCAGCATGATAGAGACTACGAAATTTATTGCTAGGTAAGGAACGCATAGCCGGACCTGAAAAGTCAGCTTCGTCCCGCATCTCAGAGATTGCAAAGCTTAGTGATGAAGGTCCGCTTTGGGCTGCGACCAGCTATTCATGCAGGCCGCGGAGAATGGCCAAGTCGACTCTAAACCTACCGAATGCTGCGACCTGTACGAATTCCGGCGCAGCACAGAAAGCTGACTTTGCAAAGTCAAAAGACAGCCCAAAGCGGCATTCGTGGTACACTCTTGCGCCGAGGCGCGTTCAGCCACTTAAACGTGAGGTGGCGAAAGTCGACCGCCAACTCATAACTGTCTGAACGCGCAGGAAGAAACGAAACATCGAACGCAGAAGTTGGCCAATGTACTGGCGGCAACATCCGTTACGGCCCGGATCAGGGGGCTCGCTCACACCATGTCCGCCATCAGCACCCATGGAACAGACTAGGTTGATTGCGTAGCGGAGGATTTCAGGCTCATCGTAACCATCAGAGAGTGGAGATGAGAATGAAATCCGGGAAACAGAAAGCGTCAGCAGAGAGAGTTGTCAAAGACATCCGCAGGAAGACACGGCGCCAGCATTCGGCAGAGGAGAAGATCCGTATTGTGTTGGATGGGCTTCGTGGTGAAGACAGCATAGCGGAGCTGTGTCGCCGTGAAGGAATAGCTACGAGCCTGTATTACAGCTGGTCGAAAGAGTTCCTTGAGGCCGGTAAGAAGCGGTTGGCTGGCGATACCGCACGCCAGGCTACCAGCTCTGAGGTGAAGGATTTGAGAGCGGAATCGTCGGCGCTGAGGTAGTCGCCGACCTGACCCTTGAGAACCGGCTGCTCAAAAAAAGCATGTTCGAGGATGGGGGAGACGACGAATGAGATATCCCGCATCCGAAAAGCTTGAGATCATCCGGCTGGTTGACGGTTCGCACCTGCCGATCAAACGCACACTGGAAAAGCTCGGCATTCCCAGAACGACCTTCTACCGCTGGTACGACAGGTATCTGTCTTTCGGCGAGGCCGGGCTTGAGGATCGCCATTCCCGGCCGGTAGGGTTTGGAACCGCATCCCCGACAAGGTGCGCAAGCAGATCGTGGAACTGGCTCTGGAAGAACCCGAGTTATCGCCCCGCGAGCTTGCGGTGCGGTTCACCGACACCAGGCGCTACTTCGTTTCTGAGGCCAGTGTTTACAGGCTTCTGAAGGCACAAGATCTGATCACTAGCCCAGCCTGCATCACCATCAAAGCGGCGGATGAATTCCATGAGAAGACTGTGCGGCCGAACCAGCTTTGGCAGACCGACTTCACCTATCTCAAAGTCATCGGTTGGGGCTGGTTCTACCTGTCTACGATCCTGGATGATTACAGCCGTTACGTTGTCTCTTGGCGCCTTTGCACCACGATGAAAGCTGACGATGTCACAGGAACGCTGGAAGACGCTTTGGCTGCATCAGGTTGTGACAGTGTCACCGTTGCCCACAAGCCCCGGCTGCTCAGCGACAACGGCAGCAGTTACATCTCTGGCGAGTTGGCGAAATGGCTGGATGAGCAGGGTATGGATCATGTTCGGGAGCGCCCAACCATCCGCAGACCCAGGGCAAGATTGAGCGATGGCATCAGACGATGAAGAACCGTGTCCTGCTGGAAAACTACTATCTGCCAGGAGCGCTCGAACAGGCCATCGGCGACTTCATCAATCACTACAACCACAACCGATACCACGAGAGCATCAGCAATCTGACACCCGCCGATGTCTATTTCGGTCGAGCCGAAACAATCCTCAGACGCAGAAAGGAAATCAAACACCAGACAATCCAGAAACGCCGCTTGCTGCATCATCAGAACGCGGCGTAGATTGAAACTGCGGCGAGCCTGATCCTCCTAAGCCAATCAAACGCTCGTGTTCCAAATCATTCGATGACGGACAGTTGTCTGCAAAGTATGTTGCCAAACTTTCTAGAGAGTGCTTTTCAAAGGTATCTGCTTCTAAAATTTCAAGTTCAAGTGTCGGCAACAACCCGTGTGAGGCACCTGAGCCGATAAGAAAGTTCAGGTTTTTGTCGTAAATGTCGCTTCTATTAATTTTAGTCACATTCAAACTCCGCAGCAAATGTCGCAGTGATACTTTCATGCTGCACTGCCCACAAGTAAAAGCTGTCTGTTGGTTGGCCTTTCGCGTCGACCGTTCTAACGTTTTGTTTTGGCATCGACATACGGAATCTTCGACCACGCCACAGAGCGTCACACTGAACCGAGAACTGGTTTACTTGATTGTGTGAACGTCAGATTGGTCTACACGCCAGTTTCACGCCTTCCGGCCTCATTCGTCTTGTAGCTCAGAGCCCGCTTCGGGGCGGAGAAGTACAGACAATACTCGGCGGTGAATACGATCTAGATCGTAATCGGTTAGTTCTAATCCCTCAGTCATCCGCGCTTTGAATGATTGAAAGTCTCCGCGAGTAATCTCGTCACGGTTTTTGTCGTCTCCGGCGAGTTGCTGCGCGAGTTTTTCCTTTCGGAAGTCCAGCAGAAAACGGGAAAATCGAGCGTTCAATTCGGAGTACTGAGGGGACTCCTCGATAGGCGATTTGTTTTTCATCAATTCGGTATCCGATAGCCATGGAACTGCCCGAGCGGTTTTGCTGGGCAAGTACAACATTCTGGTCAGCTTTTGCGTGTGACGCGTATGAGACGATTTGGTTCCATGGCCACAGTCTTGAGATTTTCTGGTCTTGGTCAATAGCGCGAATGTTATCGACGGTCGCCTAACGCAGAACAATCTCAGAACTCTACAGGAATCTTTTTTATTTTATTTCAAAGTCTTAAGAATCTGCGGGCATTAAAGACCGTTCAAATGGGCGCAAAAATCAACCTTATGGGCTATTTATGCCCACCCACACAATTTGTGCAGCGCTTCATACCTATCCGCATTTGGAATGACCGCAGCTGCGGCAGGTCATGCAGCCTTCGATCATGACCATGTCGTACTGACCGCAGGACGGGCAGGCTTTGCCACGTGGCGCGTCCAGGTTCACCACTTGCGCCTGGGGATCGGATTTCAACCCCATCCCTTCGCCTTCCAGAAAGCCGATGGCGACCATGTGCTGTTCGATCACGCCCCCGATCGCGGCCAGGATCGATGGGATATACTTGCCTTTGACCCACGCCCCGCCGCGCGGGTCGAAAACGGCTTTCAGCTCTTCGACCACAAAGGACACGTCCCCACCCCGACGGAACACGGCCGAGATCATCCGCGTCAGCGCCAGTGTCCAGGCGTAATGTTCCATGTTCTTGGAGTTGATGAACACTTCGAACGGGCGGCGGCGGCCCGAGATGATGATGTCGTTGATGGTCAGATAAATCGCGTGCTCGCTATCGGGCCATTTCAGCTTGTAGGTCGACCCCTCCAGCGATTGCGGGCGATCCAGCGGTTCGGACATGTAGATGACGTCGCCGCCTTCAATTTCATGAGGCGCATTCGCGCTTTCCCCCGGCACCTTGTCATCGCTTTCCGAAACGGTCAGAACCGAGCCGGTCACATCGTTGGGGCGATAGGTCGTGCACCCTTTGCAGCCCTGATCCCAGGCCTGCATGTAGACATCCTTGAATGCGTCAAAGCTGATATCTTCCGGGCAGTTGATGGTCTTGGAGATCGAGCTGTCGATCCATTTCTGCGCTGCCGCCTGCATCTTGACGTGATCCGACGGCGTCAGGGTCTGGGCATTGACGAAATAGTCCGGCAGAGCTGCGTCGCCAAACTTGTCGCGCCACATCTGAACGGCGTAATCCACGACCTCTTCTTCGGTGCGCGAGCCGTCTTTTTGCAGAACCTTGCGGGTGTAGGCATAGGCAAAGACCGGTTCAATCCCTGACGACACGTTCCCGGCATAAAGCGAAATCGTGCCCGTGGGCGCAATCGAGGTCAGCAGAGCGTTGCGGATACCATGTTCGCGGATCGCATCGCGGACGTCGTCATCCATTTGCTGCATCGTGCCGCTGGCCAGATATTTCTCGGCGTCGAACAGGGGGAACGCGCCTTTCTCCTTAGCCAGATCGACCGAGGCCAGATATGCGGCGCGGGCGATTGCGTGCAACCAGCGTTCCGTCTGGCGCGCCGCCTCGTTGGACCCATAGCGCAGGCCCAGCATCAGCAGCGCATCCGCAAGACCCGTCACGCCCAGCCCGATGCGGCGCTTGTCCTGCGCTTCCGCCTCTTGCTCGGCCAGCGGGAATTTCGAGGCGTCCACGACGTTATCCATCATGCGCACGGCTGTCGCGACCAGTTCCTGCAACGCCGGTTCATCCAGATGCGCGGCATCCCCAAATGGTTCGGCAACCAGCCGCGCCAGATTGATCGAGCCCAGCAGGCAAGCCCCGTACGGCGGCAGAGGCTGTTCGCCACAGGGGTTCGTCGCGGCGATGGTTTCAACATAGCTCAGGTTGTTGGCCTGATTGATGCGGTCGATGAAGATCACGCCCGGTTCAGCATAATCATATGTGGCCTGCATGATCTTGTTCCACAGATCGCGCGCCTGAACGGTATGATAGATCTTGCCGTCAAACTGCAACTCCCACGGGCCGTCGGCCTTGACCGCCTCCATGAAGGGATCGGTCACCAGCACCGACATGTTGAACATGCGCAGGCGGGCCGGGTCGGATTTGGCGGTGATGAACTGTTCGATATCAGGGTGATCACAGCGCATGGTGGCCATCATCGCCCCCCGGCGCGAGCCCGCGGACATGATTGTGCGGCACATTGCGTCCCACACATCCATGAAGCTGAGCGGGCCAGAGGCATCTGCCGCCACACCTTTCACATCCGCGCCGCGCGGGCGAATGGTCGAGAAATCATAGCCGATCCCGCCCCCCTGCTGCATGGTCAGCGCGGCCTCTTTCAGCATGTCAAAGATACCGCCCATGCTGTCGGGGATGGTGCCCATAACGAAGCAGTTGAACAGTGTCACCTGCCGCGCGGTGCCTGCGCCAGCAGTGATGCGCCCGGCGGGCAGATATTTGAAATCTTCCAGTGCCTCGTAGAACCTGTCTTCCCAATGATCCGGGTCGTCCTCGACCCGCGCGAGGTCACGGGCGATGCGTCGCCAGCTGTCTTCAACCGTCTGATCGATGGGCGTGCCATCCGCCTGTTTGAAGCGGTATTTCATGTCCCAGATCTGCTCGGCGATGGGGGCGGCAAAGCGGCTCATTGGTGATTCCCTGTGCTGAAAGAGGTATCCAGACTAACACCCACTACACCTTGATGAAAGCCAATCCTGAGCTACAATGGATAGATAGCAAAGGGACGACTCTGTGGGAAAGCTGTGGATAAGTACGTGAACCTCATCAAACTTTCGGTTGGTTCGGAAAGCGTGGACTCTCTGATCGCGTGGCAAGACAGCCGCAAACCGCTTTATGAGGACGGATATCCGCGCCACGTAACCCGCATGTGGCCCAAACGTGATGCCGAGATTCTGAATGGCGGATCAATCTATTGGGTCATCAAGGGTGTCGTACAGTGCCGTCAGCGTATTCTGCGCCTGGACGAGGTGATCGGCGAGGACGGTATCCGCCGCTGCGCCATCGTTCTCGACCCTAACGTACATCGGACCCAGAACGCCTTGAAACGCCCGTTTCAGGGTTGGCGATACCTGAAGCCCGAAGATACACCAGCCGACTTGCCGAAAGGGCGCGCGCAGGATGACACCCTGCCCGATGATCTGAACCGCGCCCTTGCGGATATCGGTGTGCTGTAGTTACCGCAGCCGATCCAGCAATTCCGTCAGAACCGCCTTATCCGCCGCGTCGACCTTTGCAACCCGGCTGCGCCACAACGTGGCCTGCGATTGCAGGATCAGACCGT
The DNA here is from genome assembly GCF_056536105.1 of Ruegeria sp. AL7. Classification (NCBI taxonomy): domain Bacteria; kingdom Pseudomonadati; phylum Pseudomonadota; class Alphaproteobacteria; order Rhodobacterales; family Roseobacteraceae; genus Ruegeria; species Ruegeria sp. AL7. The sequence goes on along the minus strand of NZ_JBQFJF010000001.1, from coordinate 3,314,552 downwards.
CCGACAGGATCTTGAGGTGGTTTGCCCGCAGGGTTTCACCTGAGGAGGTGATATCAGCAATTGCCTCGGCTGTTTCGTTCATGACCGTACCTTCGGTCGCCCCCTGGCTGTCGACCAGAGTGTAGTCGGCCACGCCCGCGTCGGTCAGGAACTCCCGCACCAGTCGGTGATATTTGGTGGCGATCCGCAGCCGGTGGCCGTGGGTGTTGCGAAATGCTGCTGCCGCCGCATCGAGATCGTCCAGCGTGTCCACATCGACCCAGCAGGCGGGTGTGGCAATGATCAGATCGGCTTTGCCAAAGCCCAGCTGCGCAATCTCTTCGACCTGCTGTTCCCAGCGTGGCAGCTTCTCATGCACCAGATCGATGCCGGTGACGCCCAGATGAATACGTCCCGACGCAAGTTCGCGCGGAATCTCACCCGCCGACAACAGAACCAGCGAGACGCCGTCAATCCCGTCAACCCTACCCGCATATTCCCTGTCCGAGCCGTTGCGGGACAGCATGATGCCATGTTTTTCGAACCATGAAACGGTCTTTTCCATCAACCGGCCCTTCGAGGGCACGCCCAGTTTCACACTCATTGCGCGGCCTCCTCGATTTCAAGCATCAGGTCCGGGCGGATCACGCCACCGATTGCGGGGATTTCGGCTCCATCGCCCAAGCGGCGCGTCAGCGCATCATAGCGCCCACCGGTGGCGACAGGCGGCAGGTCGGGACGGCCTTCGGCGTAGAACCCAAAGACAAACCCGTCATAATATTCCATTGATGTCCGGCCATAAGACGCTTCGAAATCCAGCCGTGCGACATCGACACCACGCGCCTGCAGGGCTGCGATCCGCGCCTCCAACCGGTCCAGAGCCGGGGTGATCTGCGGCAGATCCACTGCCACATCCCTCAGCTGTTCCAACGCGAAGGGCATGGTTTCACGCACATTCAGCAGCGTTTCCAACCCGGCCAGCTCATTGTCAGAGATCGGCGGCGCAGCGCGATCTTCACGCAGGGCTTTGATCCGGTCGGCAATCTCGGGCCCGCGGCGCTTGCCGATCATCGGAACATCAACCGCCATCGGGTCGTCCGCGTCCAAAAGCGCGTCACGGCCTTCGGGCCCCGGTTTACGCCCTGCAAACCGGTCCAGCAGCGCACGAAACCGGCGCGGCCGCCACAGGTGCCGCATCAGCGCGGCCTTGCGGCGGTCTGTGGTCCGAAGCCCTTCGACAGCCGCGGTTAGGATACCGATATCCCCGGTCGCTGCGCGCAGAGGCAGCCCGCGCAGTTGCATTGCCATCAGCGAAAACACTTCGGCATCGGCACCAGCGGGATCATCGCGGTCAAAAACCTCGTACCCCACCTGAATATATTCGTTCGAACGGTCCGGGTCGTGTTCCTGACGGCGGAACACCTCACCTGAATAGGTATAGCGCGCTGGCTCGGCCCTGTCCCGCATGTGCATCTGAACAACAGGCAGGGTGAAATCCGGGCGCAGCATCTGCTCGCCCCGCAGCGCGTCCGAGGTGACGTAGGCACGGGCGCGGATATCCTCGCCATAGAGGTCCAGCAACATTTCAGCGGGTTGCAGCAGCGGGGTATCCACCACCTGCGCGCCCGCAGCCTCGAACCGGACACGCATCATCGCGGCACGGGCCTGTATCTGGGAACGGTTGGGCATGGGTCAGTCCTGACTGTTCAGAATTTCACGCACTTTCGCGACCAGATCAGCGCGCGATACTTCGAACTGGCTGGGGCGTTCTTTCCATTCCTCCAGCGTGGCGCTTTCGGCGATCTTAGCCCCAAGGATCAGGTCCTTGATCTGCACGATGCCTTTTGCCTTTTCGTCCCCGCCTTCGATCACCGCAACCGGAGAGTTGCGCTTGTCCGCGTATTTCAACTGATTGCCAAAGTTCTTGGGATTGCCCAGATACACCTCGGCCCGGATGCCCGCATTGCGCAGCTCGGCCACCATCGCCTGATAATCGGCCATCCTGTCGCGATCCATGACGGTGACGACCACGGGGCCTTTGGCCTGGGCGCTGATCCGGCCCTTTTCGCGCAGCGCCGCCAGTAACCGATCGACGCCGATGGACACCCCGGTCGCGGGCACTTCCTGCCCGGTGAACCGCTTGACCAGATCGTCATAGCGCCCGCCGCCCGCAACCGAGCCGAATTGCCGCTTGCGGCCTTTCTCGTTGAAGATTTCGAACGTCAGTTCGGCCTCGTAGACCGGACCGGTGTAATAGCCCAGGCCACGGACGACGGAGGGGTCAATGACAATGCGGTCGGGGCCGTAGCCGCCAGCGGAGAGAAGTTCAGCGATCTGTTCCAGTTCAGCAATCCCATCCGCCCCAATCTTGCTGTCACCCACGGCAATGCGGAGGTTGGCCAATGTACCAGCGGTATCGACGGCCTTGGAAGTCAGGAAGGCGATAACCGGGTCTGCCTGATCATCGCTGAGACCAACGCCGTCGATAAACGCGCCCGACGCGTCCAGACGGCCCTTGGTCAGCAACTCGCGCACACCCTGCTCACCCACCTTGTCGAATTTGTCGATGGTGCGAAGAACATTGTCTCGTGCGGCTTGATCATCGCCAAGCCCCATCGCCTCCAGCACACCGTTCAAAACCTTCCGGTTATTCACCCGGATGATGTAGTCACCGCGCGGGATGCCAACCTCTTCCAGCGTGTCGGCCAGCATTGCACAGATCTCGGCATCAGCAGCCATCGAGGCGGTTCCAACCGTATCTGCATCGCATTGATAGAACTGCCGATACCGCCCCGGCCCCGGCTTTTCGTTGCGCCAGACCGGACCCATCGCATAGCGGCGATAAGGCGTCGGCAGGTCGTTGCGGTGCTGGGCGTAAACCCGGGCCAGAGGCGCGGTCAGGTCATAGCGCAGGGCCATCCAGTCGCCATTTCCGCCCTCGTCAAACTCCTGCCACGCAAAGACGCCTTCGTTCGGGCGGTCCACGTCGGGCAGGAACTTGCCCAGCGCCTCGACGGTTTCGACCGCACTGCTCTCAAGCGCGTCAAACCCGTACCGATGATAGACGCCCGCAATCGTCCGCAGCATCTCGGTGCGCTGCGTGACTTCCTCGCCGAAATAGTCACGGAACCCTTTCGGCGTTTCGGCCTTGGGGCGGGGCTGTTTCTTGGGCTTGGCCATGTGGGGCGTCCTTGGGAGTGTACCTGTTCCGCGCGCGGTCTATCCCATGGCCCGCATCTGGGCAAGGCGCGCTTTCTCTGGCCAAGGCGTCACGGGGTCGCTATGTGCAGCCTGAAAGACAGGAGCATTCCATGCAGCATCTGGAAGAACAGATTGCCCATCTGACCCGCACGGTTGACGAATTGAACGCGGTTGTCACCCGGCAACAGGCCGAGATTGACCGGCTGACCCGCCGTGTCGAGATGCTGCTGCACCGTGAGGCCGAGCGCGCACAGGAAGGGTCAGGCGGCGTTGTCCTTGGTGACGAACGCCCGCCACATTACTGAAAGCTTACAGCCCCAGCGTTGATTTCACCGCATCGTCGACGACGCCACCCAGCAGGGCGTTTTCATCCCCGGCGCAGCCGTCTTTCAGAGCCGCCACAAATGTTTCGCGCAGCGCGGCCTTTTCCTCGTCCGAACCGGCATGAGCTTCGAGGTCGATCTGACGGTTATAAAGTGACAACGCCGTCATCTTGCCGACCACGTCCACAATGTATTCTTCATTCCCGTCAGCCTCTTCGATGACCGACGCGCATGTGTGATACATGAGCGGCAGCGCCGCTTGCACCATCTGTTCGGCTTCCTCGTCCGCAAGTGCAAAACCGGGCCCTGTAAGCAGCGCGGCGGTTGTGATCACTTTCATCGCGTTCAAACGCATCATCCCGCCCCCGCTTATTTCGAGTTCGCGCCGATCAGCGCACCAGCAATTGCCCCTGCGGCGGCACCCTTGCCGTCGCCGATCAAGGCCCCGACACCGGCCCCGATCACAGCACCTTTGATCGTGTTCTCTTTCTTCTTGTCGTCCGCAAGCGTGGCTGTCGCCGAAACCAAAACCAGCGATGCCGCCGCCCCCAATACAATCGTTCTGAGATTGAGACCTGCAATCGTCATATCAACGCCCTCCCGTGGCATGATCAGAAGACATATTTGCAAGGTCAGCCTAGCGATGCGCTAACTGTCTGGCAACAAAGCGGTGTCAGATCTCTTCGACGGTCATAACACCTTCCAGCGATTTGATCGCGCCCTTGATCTGGGGATTGATCGGGAACACACGCCCCAAGTCGATTTCGACGTCGCCGGGCAGGCCGGGGTCCAGCAACAGCAGTTGGATCGGGCCGCGGGCCGCACCCTTGGCGGCGGTTGCGGCTTCTTCAAGAACCGTTGCAATCGTTGGCACCGCCCGCGCTTCGTCTACAAAAATGCGCAGTCCCGTCGCCCCGGCTTCGGCCACTACAGAATCCGCTGGTCCAACCGAACGACCCAGCAGCTTGAGCTGATCGGACTCCATCGTCGCCTCGACGGTCAGAACCACCTGAGCGCCGGTTTCCAGAAACTCGCGGCATTTCTCCAGCGTGTCGGAAAACAGCGTGACCTCATAAGCGCCGGTCGGGTCCGAAAGCTGGGCAAAGGCGAACCGGTTGCCCTTGGCCGATTTCCGTTCCTGCCGCCCGGCAACCACTCCGGCCATCTTGGCAATCAGCGGGCCAGAACGGGCTTTCTCGGTCACCTCGTCCAGCGTCAGAACCTGTTTACGCTTCAAGGCCGGCATATAGTCATCCAGCGGATGACCAGAGAGGTAGAAGCCGATGGCCTTGAACTCTTCGCTCAGACGTTCAGCCGGCAGCCAGTCGGGGGTCGGCGACAGGCGTGGTTCGGGCAGGTCATCTCCGGCCTCGCCAAACAGCGACACCTGGTTCGAATTCTTCTGTTCATGGATCGCTGCCGAATACTGCACCAGCGCATCTAGGCTTTCAAACACGCGGCGGCGGTTTCGGTCCAGCTCATCAAAAGCCCCGGCGCGGGCCAGCATCTCAAGCGGGCGTTTGCCCACTTTTTTCAAATCCACGCGGCGGGCGAAATCGAACAGGTTGACAAATGGCTTGTCCGCGCGACCCGCAACGATCAGGTTCATCGCCTCGACACCCACATTCTTGAGCGCGCCCAGCGCATAGACCAGATGTCCGTTATCAACATCGAACGTGGCCTGAGAGCGGTTCACACAAGGTGGAATATACGGCAGTTCCAGCCCTTTTCGGACCTCTTCGAAATAGATCGCCAGCTTGTCGGTCAGATGAATATCGCAATTCATGACACCCGCCATGAATTCGACCGGATGGTTCGCCTTCAACCAGCCGGTTTGATAGCTGACCACCGCATAGGCGGCAGCGTGGGATTTGTTGAAGCCGTAATTGGCGAATTTTTCCAGCAGGTCGAAGACTTCGCTGGCTTTCTTGGCATCCACCCCGTTTTCTGCCGCGCCTTTTTCGAACTTGGGGCGTTCGGCATCCATCGCCTCTTTGATCTTTTTACCCATCGCGCGGCGCAGCAGGTCCGCGCCGCCCAGGCTGTACCCGGCCATAACCTGCGCGATCTGCATCACCTGTTCCTGATAGACGATAATGCCTTGAGTTTCCTCAAGAATGTGGTCGATCAGCGGATGAACGGATGTAATCTCGCGCAGCCCGTTCTTGACCTCGCAATAGGTCGGGATGTTTTCCATCGGGCCGGGGCGGTAGAGCGCCACAAGGGCCACGATATCCTCGATGCAGGTGGGTTTCATGCGCTTGAGCGCGTCCATCATGCCCGAGCTTTCCACCTGGAACACCGCGACCGTCTTGGCCGCTGAATAGAGCTTATACGTCGCCTCGTCATCCAGCGGGATGGCGTTGATCTGGTTCTCGGCCCCCTCGGCAGGTTCGTAAAGCTCGGTGCCATCGGCGGCGATATGCAGCTTCCGTCCGGACTTGAAGATCAGGTCCATCGCGTTCTGGATCACGGTCAGGGTTTTCAGACCCAGAAAGTCGAACTTTACCAGCCCGGCCTGTTCCACCCATTTCATGTTGAATTGGGTCGCAGGCATGTCGGATCGCGGGTCCTGATAGATCGGCACCAGCGCGTCCAGTGGCCGGTCGCCAATCACAACCCCAGCCGCGTGGGTCGAGGCGTTGCGCAGCAGCCCTTCGACCTGCTGGCCGTATGTCAGCAGACGATCCACCACCTCTTCGTTGCGCGCTTCTTCCCGCAGGCGCGGCTCGTCCTTCAGGGCTTTTTCGATGGAAACCGGTTTGACACCTTCCACGGGGATCATCTTAGACAGACGGTCCACCTGCCCGTACGGCATTTGCAGCACCCGCCCGATGTCGCGCACGGCGGCCTTTGACAGCAAGGCACCAAAAGTGATGATCTGCCCCACCTTGTCGCGCCCGTATTTCTGCTGCACGTAACGGATCACCTCTTCTCGGCGATCCATGCAGAAGTCGATATCGAAGTCGGGCATCGAAACCCGTTCGGGATTCAGGAACCGTTCAAACAGCAGGCTATAACGCAGCGGGTCGAGGTCGGTAATTGTCAGCGCATAAGCCACCAGCGAGCCCGCACCCGATCCCCGCCCCGGTCCAACCGGAATATCGTGATCCTTGGCCCATTGGATAAAGTCGGCAACGATCAGGAAGTAACCAGGAAAGCCCATGCCTTCGATGATGCCAAGTTCGAAATCCAACCGCTCCTGATACTCCTCGGGCGTCACCGCATGGGGGATTACCGCCAAACGTTTCTGCAAGCCTTCATTCGCGATGCGGCGCAGTTCAGCGACCTCGTCATCGGCGAATTTCGGCAGGATGGGATCGCGGCGATAAGCCATAAAGGCGCAACGCCGCGCGATCTCGACCGTGTTCTTAATGGCCTCGGGCAGATCAGCGAACAGCGTCACCATTTCCTGCTGCGACTTGAAATAATGCTGCGCGGTCAGGCGGCGGCGACCTTCCTGCTGGTCGACATAAGCCCCTTCGGCGATACAGATCAGCGCATCATGGGCCTCGTGCATATCCGAGGTCGGGAAATAGACGTCATTGGTGGCAACCAGCGGCAGGTTCTTGGCATAGGCCATCTCGATATGGCCGCGCTCGGTCTGGCGTTCGGCCTCGGGTTGGCCGTCTTCACCTGGGTGACGCTGGAGTTCGATATACAGACGATCCGGGAAAATCGCGGCCAACCGATCCACCAGCGCCTCGGCCGCCGGACGTTGCCCCTGTTGCAACAGGCGGCCCACCGGCCCGTCAGGCCCTCCGGACAGGCAGATCAGCCCGTCGGCGCGGTCCGCAAGCTCGTCCAGCGTGACCTGCGGCAACTGCCCGCCCTTGTCCACGTAAAGGCACGTGCTCAGCTTCATCAGGTTCTCGTACCCCGCCTCGGACTGTGCCAGCAGAACAAGCGGCGCGGGCGATTTTTGTTTTTCCCCCGGTTGCGACTGCACATAAGTCAGATCAACCTGACATCCCATGATCGGCTGGACACCAGCCTGACTGGCTGTCACCGAAAATTCCAGCGCCGAAAACATGGAATTCGTGTCAGTCACTGCAACGGCAGGCATCTCCATCTTCTCGCACAGGGCGGGCAGTTTTTTCAGCCGCACAGCGCCTTCCAGAAGGGAATATTCGGTGTGAACACGTAGGTGAATGAATCGGGGGGTACTGCTCATGAACGGCAGGCTACCCTAGCCGCGAGGCATGCAAAAGCCGGAACCTGCGCCGTTGTTTGGCAAAATAATCATTTTCGATTATTCGGATTTTCCAGAAGGTGCTTCGGAAAGCGACATCTTCACTGACAAAAAAACGCTTTAGTTTCAAACAACTGATATTTACACAGGGTGCGCAATTCCACGCCGATTGGCTGTAATGATGCATCATACAGGCAGTTTTTCTTGCCAGATCACGCATGCTGTTTCTAACATCCATTGGCAAGCTATCCGCCCGCCACTCTTTCTACGTCGCATCGAAGGAGGGCACCACCAGGGCGCAACCGGGTAAGGCGACGGGTTTCTCGAATGGACATCACGTTTCTTCTGAACGGAGAGACAGTGGAGCTGACGGACATCGATCCGACAGCCACTCTGCTGGATTGGCTGCGTGAAGATCGTGGCCTGACCGGCACCAAGGAAGGCTGCAACGAAGGCGATTGCGGTGCCTGCACTGTCATGGTGACGGATGCGGGTGGTGCAAAGGCCCTGAACTCGTGCATCCTTTTCTTGCCGCAACTGCATGGCAAGGCGGTTCGAACCGTCGAAGGCGCCAGCAGCCCCGATGGCGAGGTCCATCCGGTTCAGCAGGCCATGGTTGACCTGCACGGTTCGCAATGCGGCTTTTGCACGCCCGGTTTTGTCATGTCGATGGTGGCCGGTCACACCAATGGCGCGACGGATCACGATACACAGCTTGCCGGTAATCTGTGCCGTTGCACGGGTTACGCTCCCATTATTCGCGCAGCCGAAGCGGCCGAGAAACAGCCCGTGCCTGTCTGGGTTAAAGACAAGCCTGTCGCAACGCCCGCCACCTCACCCATGCTGCCGGGCTCGTCCGACGCGCTGGCTGCCGTATATGCCGAGAACCCGAATGCCACTTTGGTTGCGGGCGCAACAGACGTTGGGCTTTGGGTGACCAAGCAACTACGCGATCTTGATCCGGTGATCTTCCTGAACCGCTGTGACGATCTCAAAGAGATCACGATCACCGACGAAGAAATTCGTTTCGGTGCCATGGTCGATATGAACCGTATGGGCGAAGCCTTGGCGGACATTCACCCATCCTATGCAGAAATGATCCGGCGCTATGCCAGTGTTCAGGTCCGTCACGCGGCCACTGTGGGCGGCAACATCGCCAATGGCTCGCCAATCGGAGACAACCCGCCCGCGCTGATTGCATTGGGTGCGACGCTGCACCTGCGCAAAGGTGATGAGCGCCGGTCAGTCCTGCTGGAAGACTTCTTCATCGATTACGGCAAACAGGACCGCGCACCGGGTGAGTTTGTCGAAGCCGTCAGCTTCCTGCGTCAGGCGGACCGGCTGAAATGCTACAAGCTGAGCAAACGGTTCGATCAGGATATCTCGGCGGTGTGCGGATGTTTCAACATTACCATTTCGGACGGACAGGTAGCGGATGCGCGCATCGCGTTTGGCGGTATGGCTGGCATTCCGAAACGGGCAACCCATGTCGAGGCCGCGCTGATCGGCAAACCGTGGGCGCGCGAGGCGATTGACGCCGCTCTACCCGCTTTTGCCGACGATTATTCACCGCTTACGGATATGCGCGCCTCGGCCACGTACAGGCTTGAGACCGCCAAAGCGATGCTGGAACGGTACTTCCTTGAGGATCAGGGCCAAGTGACCAACGTGCTGGAGGTATCGGCATGAGCGTAACCAAACCCCTTCCCCATGACGCGGCACCGCTGCACGTATCCGGTTCCGCCCGGTATGTGGACGACATCCCGACGCCAAAGGGCACATTGCATCTGGCCTTTGGCCTGAGCCCGATCGCCAAGGGTACGATTACCGCGATGGACCTGTCTGCCGTGAAAGCGGCGGCCGGGGTCGTCAAGGTCATGACGGCACAGGACCTGCCCTTTGCCAACGATGTTTCGCCCTCGATCCATGACGAGCCTTTGCTGTCCGACGGGACGGTTCACTATATCGGTCAGCCTGTTTTCCTTGTGGTTGCCACCAGCCATCTGGCCGCCCGCAAGGCGGTTCGGCTGGGCAAGATCGACTATGCCGAGGAAACACCGATCCTGACGGTTGAAGAAGCTCTGGCCGCAAACAGCCGATTTGAAGACGGGCCCCGCATCTATGCCAAGGGCGATGCGGACGCCGCGATTGAAAGCGCCGCCCACGTCATCGACGGAACGTTCGAGATCGGCGGTCAGGAGCATTTCTATCTGGAAGGTCAGGCTGCGCTTGCCGTGCCGAATGAAGGCGGTGACATGCTTGTCCACAGCTCGACCCAGCACCCGACCGAGATACAGCACAAGGTGGCGGACGCTCTGGGCCTGCCCATGCATGCGATCCGCGTCGAAACCCGGCGCATGGGTGGCGGATTCGGCGGCAAGGAAAGCCAGGGGAATGCGCTGGCCGTCGCCTGCGCGGTGGCTGCACGGGCAACCGGCAAAGCCTGCAAGATGCGCTATGACCGCGATGATGACATGATCATCACCGGCAAACGCCACGCCTTCCGGATTTCCTATCGCGCGGGATTTGACGAACAGGGTCACATTCAGGGCGTGTCCTTTCTGCAATACGCAATCTGCGGCTGGGCGCAGGACCTGTCCCTGCCCGTCGCCGACCGTGCGATGCTGCATTCTGACAATGCATACCTGTTGCCCAATGCCCGGATTGAAAGCCATCGGTTGAAGACCAACACGCAGTCAGCCACCGCCTATCGCGGGTTTGGTGGCCCGCAGGGGATGGTTGCCATCGAACGTGTGATGGACCACGCCGCGCATGAACTTGGGCTGGACCCGGTGGAATTGCGCCGTCGCAACTATTACGAGCCCGCGCATAAGGTTGCCGAAGTCCAACCTCACGAAAAACCGCTGGGTCATCCCGACCCGCACGAAGACCTGACCAGCCGTGGCGCGGTGGAAACAGGGACGGCCCCGGTCCGCCCCCTGCCCGCTGGTGGCAACACGACGCCCTACGGCATGGAGGTCAGCGATTTCGAACTGCATGGCATGACCGAAGCGCTGATGAAGTCCAGCAACTATGCCGCGCGCAAAGCGGCCATCGAGAAATGGAATGCCGAAAACAGCGTGATCAAGAAGGGCATCGCCTTTTCTCCGGTCAAGTTCGGTATTTCCTTCACACTGACCCATCTGAACCAAGCCGGTGCGCTGGTGCATGTGTATCAGGATGGTTCGGTCCACCTGAATCATGGTGGCACCGAGATGGGGCAGGGCCTGTTCCAGAAAGTCGCGCAAGTGGCCGCGTCGCGTTTCGGCATCCCGCTTGAGATGGTCAAGATCACCGCCACGGATACAGCCAAAGTGCCGAATACGTCAGCCACGGCGGCGTCTTCGGGCAGCGATCTGAACGGCATGGCAGTGAAAGCGGCTTGCGATACGATCCGCGACCGGATGGCCGATTATCTGGCTGAACGGCATCAGGCCGACCCCTCTGCCGTCACTTTCACGGATGGCCACGTTTCGGTTGGTGAAGAACGGTACACGTTCGCCGAAGCTGCCGCACTGGCCTATCAGGGTCGGATAAGCCTGTCGGCCACTGGCTTCTATAAAACGCCCAAGATCGAATGGGACCGGATCGCGGGGCGTGGTCGCCCGTTTTACTACTTCGCCTATGGCGCTTCGGTCACCGAGGTGGCTGTGGACACATTGACGGGCGAGAACCGCATTCTGCGCACAGATATCCTGCATGACGCGGGCGCTTCGCTGAACCCGGCGCTGGATGTCGGACAGGTCGAAGGCGGTTACGTGCAAGGTGCGGGCTGGCTGACGACCGAGGAACTGGTCTGGGACGGAAACGGCAACCTGCGCACGCATGCGCCCTCAACCTACAAGATCCCGGCCTGTTCCGACCGGCCCGACATATTCAACGTCGCACTTTGGGATGGCGAGAACCGAGAGGACACCATCTATCGCTCGAAAGCCGTGGGGGAACCCCCGTTCATGCTGGGAATATCAGCCTGGCTGGCGCTTTCGAATGCGGTGGCGGCCTGCGGGGATACTTATCCGGCACTCAATGCGCCCGCCACCGCCGAAGAAGTCTGGCGCGGCGTCCAGAGGATGAAGGGAGGCATCTGATGGGATTTGACCTTGAGGCTTTGAGGGAGGCGGTCAAAACCCACGGCAAAGTGGTCCGGGTGGTCATCGCCGGGATCAAAGGGTCGTCTCCACGTGAAGTTGGTGCCGCCATGCTGGTCTGGGACGGCGGGCAAAGCGGCACAATCGGCGGCGGAACACTGGAATACCAGGCGGCACATGCCGCGCGGTTGCAAACCACGCCAACCCGCCTGACGCATCATGCGCTTGGACCCGAGTTGGGGCAATGCTGCGGCGGTGCCGTGTCGCTGCTGAGCGAAGTCTACGACGCAAAAACCGTCAATGATCTGGACGATGCCGTCATCGCGCGCCCGACCAAGGATGGCGCGATGCCCCTGTCGGTCAAGCGAATGCTGGCGACGGCGCGCGGACAGGGGATTGCGCCTGAACCGCAGCTGATTGACGGCTGGATGGTTGAACCCGTTCACAAGCCCACGCGCAATCTGTGGATCTGGGGCGCGGGCCATGTCGGCCGGGCGCTGGTGGATGTGCTGTCCCCGCTTCCTGATCTTGCGATCACCTGGGTGGACACCAGCCGTCAGCGCTTTCCGGCAGCTGTGCCAGTGGGCGTGACAATTGTTCCGGCGGCAAAACCGGCCGAGCTGGTCCGCCACGCCCCATGTGCCGCCGAACATCTTGTGCTGACATACTCGCATAGCCTTGACTTTGAACTGTGCAACAGACTGCTTTTGCACGATTTTGGCTTTGCGGGGCTGATCGGCTCGGCTACGAAATGGGCGCGATTCCGGTCGCGGTTGGCCGCCCTTGGACATCCGCCTGAACGGATAAGCCGGATCACCTGCCCGATCGGTGACCCGTCGATGGGGAAGCATCCGCATATGATCGCCGTGGGCGTCGCTGCACAATTGCTGCGCCCGGCCCTGCAAAACAAGTTGAAGAAGGACCTGAGCGCGTGACCATTCCACTTTTGAGCTTGCAAGGGCTGACCAAAGCCTACCCCGGTGTTGTGGCCAATGATCAGGTGTCCTTTGACATCGGTAAAGGCGAAGTGCACGCGCTGCTGGGTGAAAACGGCGCGGGGAAATCCACGCTGGTAAAAATGATCTATGGGCTTGTGAAGCCGGACAGCGGCACCATGAAACTGCGCGGCAATCCGTTTGCGCCGCCCGAACCCCGCGCGGCCCGTGCGGATGGGATCGCGATGGTGTTCCAGCATTTTTCGCTGTTTGACGCGCTGAACGTGGCCGAGAATATCGCGCTGGGGATGGAGAATCCGCCCCCGATGGGGGATCTGGCATCGCGCATTCGCGAAGTGTCGGAAACTTATGGCCTTCCGCTGGACCCGTTTCGCACGGTTGGGGACCTGTCCGCAGGCGAACGCCAGCGGGTCGAGATCATCCGCTGCCTGTTGCAGGACCCCAAACTGCTGATCATGGACGAACCGACCTCGGTTCTGACCCCGCAGGAGGTCGATATCCTGTTTGAGACGCTGAACAAGCTACGCTCCGAGGGAACTTCGATCCTGTATATCTCGCATAAACTGGAGGAAATCCGAACGCTATGCGACCATGCCACGATCCTGCGGCTGGGCAAGAACGTGGGCGAATGTGTCCCCGCTGAAACCTCGGCGCGTGACATGGCCGAGATGATGGTCGGGTCGACGTTGCAGACGCCTGAACGCTCGGGCCGGGAACTGGGCGAGGTCGCGCTGGATGTCAGTGGGCTGTCAGTCCCCTCGCCTTCGGAATTCGGCACCGCATTGCGCAATGTGCACATGACGGTCCGCAAGGGCGAGGTTCTGGGCATCGGCGGCGTTGCCGGAAACGGGCAGGATGAATTGCTGGGCGTGCTGTCCGGGGAAATCCTGACATCGGCGGATGCAATCAAGTTCAACGGTCAGGCGATCGGCAAGCTCGGCCCGACGGCGCGCCGTAAGCTGGGCGTTCTGACCGCGCCCGAGGAACGGTTAGGCCACGCAGCGGCACCCGACATGAGCCTGACCGAAAACGCTTTGCTGACCGGATCTGTGCGGGAAGGGCTTGAGAAAAATGGCTTCTTGAAATGGACCGAAACTCGGAGTTTTGCCGAAAAGATCATCGAAGCCTTCGACGTTCGCACGCCCGGGCCCGAAAACGCAGCGCGGTCCTTGTCCGGCGGCAATCTGCAGAAATTCGTGATTGGACGCGAAGTGCTGCAAAACCCTGATGTGTTGGTGGTAAACCAGCCGACCTGGGGGGTGGATGCCGCGGCGGCCGCGTCGATCCGGCAAGCCATACTCGATCTTGCGGCGAAAGGCACAGCGGTGATCTGCATCTCGCAGGATCTGGATGAGCTGATGGAAATCTCGGACAGTTTTGCAGCCTTGAACGAAGGCAGACTAAGCGCACCGCGCCCGACAACCGGCCTGACCGTGGATGAGATTGGCCTGATGATGGGCGGCGCCCATGGCATGGAGGTGGCACATGTGTGATCTGCTGGGCCGCCTTCGGCGAGAGTATTTGCGAAAAGATGAAACATCTGGGGGGATGAGCAGATGATTGTGTTGGAGAAACGGCCACAGCCGTCCAGGGCCTGGTCTTACGCGACCCCCCTTGTGGCGGTGCTGGCGACAATGGTGTTTGGCGGGTTGCTGTTTGCCATCTTGGGAAAAAATCCGGTCGAAGCCATCGGTACCATCTTCTGGGAGCCGCTGTTTGGCGAGTTCGCATTCTATTACCGCCCTCAATTGCTGGTCAAAGGCGCGCCCCTAGTGCTGATCGCAATCGGATTGTCGCTGGGTTTTCGGGCCGGTATCTGGAATATCGGGGCCGAAGGACAATACATCATGGGCGCCATATTCGGCGCGGGCGCAGGTCTGGCCTTCTATCCGCTCGACGCCTGGTACATCTTCCCGATCATGGTGGTCGCAGGCGCATTTGGCGGGTGGCTGTGGGCAACGATCCCGGCCTTGCTGAAGGTGCGTTTCGGCACCAACGAAATCCTTGTGTCGCTAATGCTGGTCTACGTGGCCGAGCAGATGCTGGCCTCGGTCTCGCTGGGTCTTCTCAAAAACCCCGAAGGGTTCGGCTTTCCCGGATCGCGCAACCTGCAATCCTATGAAAGCGCGCATAATGCCGAGCTGATTGCCGGTTCCGGGATGCATTGGGGTGTTGTCGCGGCCTTCATCGCGGTGATCTTTGCCTATGTATTGCTGAACCGTCACATGCTGGGCTTCCATATCCGTCTGACGGGTGAGGCCCCCCGCGCGGCAAAGTTTGCAGGTGTGAATCCGGCGCGCCTGATCCTGTTCTGCCTTGGGATTTCGGGCGCTTTGGCCGGGCTGGCCGGTATGTTCGAGGTGTCCGGCCCGTCCGGTCAGATCAGCATCGATTTCAACGTGGGCTATGGCTTTACCGCGATCATCGTCGCGTTTCTGGGCCGCCTGCATCCGGTGGGTATCCTGTTGGCCGGGGGCCTGATGGCGCTGACCTATATTGGCGGCGAAATTGCACAATCGCAGCTGGGTCTGCCTGCCGCTGCCATTCAGGTGTTTCAGGGAATGCTGCTGTTTTTCCTGCTGGCCTTCGATCTTCTGACAAACTTCCGCATCCGTGCGGCGCGTAGCGAGGTGGCGTGATCATGGACCTTGGTCAAATCAATCCCGTTCTTCTGGTTGCCTCGCTTATGGTGGCCGCAACCCCCCTTCTGCTGGCCGCGATCGGAGAGCTTGTCGTGGAAAAGGCAGGCGTTCTGAACCTTGGTGTCGAGGGCATGATGATCGTTGGCGCGATCAGCGGTTTTGCGATCTCGGTCGAAACCGGCTCGCCCTGGCTGGGCTTTGTTGCTGCCGCCATTGGCGGGGCCGTGCTGTCGCTGCTGTTCGTCCTGCTGACACAGTTTGCATTGGCCAACCAGGTTGCAAGCGGCCTTGCGCTGACCCTGTTTGGACTGGGGTTCAGCGCCTTGATGGGGCAAAGCTATGTGGGCGTCAAACCCCCCAGCATGGGCGATATCCACATCCCTTTGATTAGCGATATTCCGGTCATCGGCCCGATCCTGTTTCGGCACGACCCCATCCTGTATCTGGGCATTGCGCTGACCGCTGTGGTCTGGGCCGTCCTGAAATACACCCGCGTCGGGTTGATCCTGCGGGCGGTTGGTGAAAACCACGATGCCGCCCATGCGCTTGGCTACAAGGTTATCAAAATCCGTATCATGGCGATCCTGTTCGGCGGGGCCTGCGCGGGCCTGGGTGGGGCTTACATCAGCCTGATCCGTGTACCGCAATGGACCGAGGGCATGACCGCAGGTGTCGGCTGGATCGCGCTGGCGCTGGTGGTGTTTGCCAGCTGGAAACCATGGCGGGTCCTGCTGGGTGCATATTTGTTCGGCGGCATTACCGTCTTGCAGCTTAATTTGCAGGCAGCGGGCGTTGCCATTCCCGTCGAGTATCTGGCAATGTCACCCTATCTCATCACGATCCTTGTGCTTGTGATCCTTTCGGCCGACAAGAGCAGCGCACCTGCCTCACTGGGCCGGACCTTCCATGCCTCACACTAGAGGCCAACTGAACCAACTTGGGGAGTAACTACATGAAATTCAAATCACTTCTGACAACTGCCGCGATAGCGCTTGGTCTTGCGACCGGCGCAGTGGCGCAAGACAAGACCAAGGTCGGTTTTGTCTATGTCGGCCCTGTCGGCGACGGTGGCTGGACCTATGAACACAACAAAGGCCGTTTGGCGATCGAAGAAGAGTTCGGCGACAAGGTCGAGACTGTATTCGTTGAATCGGTGCCGGAAGGCCCGGACGCCGAACGCGTGATGACACAGATGGCGCTGGAAGGCGCAGATCTGATCTTTACCACCTCATTTGGCTATATGGATCCAACCATCAATGTGGCCAAGAAATTCCCGAACGTGAAGTTCGAGCACGCGACCGGCTACAAGATGGCCGACAACGTCTCGGTCTATTCGGCGCGTTTCTACGAAGGTCGTGCGGTTCAGGGGCATATCGCGGGTAGAATGACCGAATCGAACATCATCGGCTATATCGGGTCTTATCCGATCCCCGAGGTGATCCGCGGTATCAACTCGGCCTATATCCACGCCAAGAAGGCAAACCCGGATGTCCAGTTCAAGATCGTCTGGGCCTATACCTGGTTCGACCCGGCAAAAGAGGCTGACGCCGCCTCGGTTCTGATCGAACAGGGCGCCGACGTGATCCTGCAGCACACTGACTCGACCGCTCCGCAGGCCGCCGCACAAGAGGCGGGTAACGTGATCACCTTCGGTCAGGCTTCGGATATGAGCGAATACGCCCCCAAACCGCGTGTTTCCTCGATCATCGACAACTGGGGACCCTATTACATTGCGCGCACGCGAGCTGTGATGGACGGCACCTGGACCTCGTCCAACACCTGGGACGGTATCGGGCCGGGCATGGTAGAAATCGGTGAGATTTCGGATGCAGTTCCTGCGGACATCAAGGAAGAGGCACTGGCGCTGAAAGCGGCGCTGGCCGATGGCAGCTATCATGCCTTTACCGGACCGCTGAAGAAGCAGGACGGCAGCGACTGGCTGGCCGAGGGCGAAGTGGCCGACGACGGTACGCTGGCTGGCATGAACTTCTATGTTGAAGGGCTGGAAGGCGATATCCCGCAGTAAACGACGCGGGTAGAAATGCATCAAGGCCCGCAGGTTTGCGGGCCTTTTTTCGTGGCGTTTTCGCTTTGGTCACATTACCGGATGACCGGGATGCTACGGCCGCGAAGACCTATGGAACCATTAAGCCCTGTCCTGTGTTCGCCATCCAATCAGGCTAAGGCACGCGAACACGATCGCGGCAACGCAGACGATCGAAGGCCCTGCCGGAGTGTCGAAAACATACGCAGCCCTTAACCCCGTGATGGCTGAAAGCGCGCCTATTCCCGCCGCGATCAAGGCCATCGTTTCTGGTGACCGCGCAAGGTTACGCGCCGCTGCCGCCGGAATGATCAGCATTGCGGCAATCAGCAAAACACCCACAACCTTGATCGCCACCGCCACGGTCACGGCAAGAGACAGGGTCAGGATCAGTTGCTCTCGTCTTGGATCGAATCCGCTGGCGTAAGCCAGTTCTTCGTTCAATGTCGCGGTCAGAAGTTGCGCCCAACGCCAGACAATCAGCGCCACGACAAGCGCCGCACCGCCCCAGATCACGATCAGATCAGAACGGGAGACCGCCAGAATATCCCCAAACAGATACGCCATAAGGTCAATCCGGAGACCGGACAGGAATGAAACTGCAACCAGCCCGAAGGCCAACGCAGAATGTGCCAGAACGCCCAGCAGCGTGTCCATCGCATATCCGCGACCGGCCAAAAGCGAAACGGTCAGCGCCATGACCAAAGCGACAGCCAACGCGCCCGTGAAGATCGACATCTGAAACGTCAGGGACAGGGCCACGCCCAAAATTGCGGCATGTGCGGTTGCATCGCCGAAATACGCCATGCGACGCCATACGACAAAACACCCAAGGGGGGCCGCGGCAAACGCCACGCCAATACCGGCGAGCGTTGCCCGCATCATGAAATCATCCAGCATTATTCCGCCGCTTCCTGTGTACTCGCATCATGGTCATGATCATGATGGTGATCATGTTCATGACGATAAAGGGCAAGCGCACCGCCTGTTCCGGTTCCGAACAAGGCCCGATATTCGGGCGCCGAGGCGACCACAGCCGGCGATCCTTCGCAACAGACATGCCCATTGAGGCATATCACCCGGTCCGACGCACTCATGACCACGTGCAGTTCGTGGCTGATCATCAGAATGGCGCATCCGGTCTCGCGCCGGACAGCCTCGATCTGCTGGTAAAAGCTGGCCGACCCCCGTTGGTCCAACCCCTGTGTCGCTTCGTCCAGCAACAGAATATCCGGGCGGTTGATCAAAGCCCGAGCCAGCAGCACCCGCTGGAACTGTCCACCGGACAGTTGCGACATCTGGCGTTTCAACAGATCCGGCACACCCGCCGATTCAAGCGCCTCGACACATTGCCTGCGCGACACAGGATCGGTCAGACGCATGAACCGTTCGACAGAAATCGGTAGTGTCGGATCGACATGCAGTTTCTGCGGCACATAGCCGATTTTCAATCCGGGCTTCAGTGACACTTGACCGGCACAAGGCCGTGTCGCACCGATAATGGCGCGCAGCAGGCTGGTCTTTCCTGATCCGTTCGGGCCAACGATGGTTACGATTTCACCCGGCTCAATGACCATGTCCACATGATGCAGTACGGTATGCGCGCCATAGCGGACGCTGAGTTTCTCGACAGTGATCAGCGCCATCTTTATGCCTTTTCGGTGCAGTCGGGGCAGAGACCTTCAGCCTCTACAACCGTTCGCTCGATCTCGAAACCCGCCGCGCGCGCGGCAGCGCCAAGAACACCTTTGGACGGGGCAGATTGCGCCTCGGCTACGGCGTCGCATTTTCGGCAGATCATGAAAGCAGGTGAATGCGCCGCACCGGGATGAGAGCAGGCGACAAACGCGTTCAGCCGCTCGATCTTGTGGACAAATCCGTTTTGTACAAGAAACTCCAGCGCCCGATAAGCGACCGGAGGCTGGGACCCGAACCCTTCGTCGCGCAACCGGTCAAGGATTGCATAGGCACCTTGGGCGCGATGTTCGTGCAATAACATCTCAAGAACCTTGCGCCGAACCGGCGTCAGCCGCAGCCCTTCCGCTTTGCACCGGACTTCGGCGGATGTCAGAGCCGTTGCGACGCAGCTCTGGTGGTCATGTTCCTGAAACCCGACCGGAGCCGCGTCTTTGCCAATAACTGGGTGCACATCACTTGTCATGTTATTACATATCATGTATTGCCGCTTGAAATGTTATAAAATCACACAGAGGGCCCGATGTCCAGAACGCTTCTTCTTCCATTATCTATCACAGTTGCACTGCTGGGTGGACCGGCCCGCGCAGATGCGCCAAACGTTGCCGCGGACATTGCCCCGGTTCATTCGCTGGTGGCCCGTGTCATGGCGGGTGTGGGAACACCTGCCCTGATCGTCGCACCGGGTGCCTCGCCGCATGAATACAATCTGCGCCCGTCCGAGGCAGCCGCGTTGCAAAACGCCGATCTGGTGTTCTGGGTAGGAGAAGACCTGACACCCTGGCTGGAAAGTGCGATAGAAACTCTTGCCCAAGGTGCGACCGCCACAGCCCTATTGGACGCAAAGGGTACGGGGCTTCTTGAGTTCCGGGAAGACGCATTGTTTGAGGCGCATGATCACGCGGACGATGCGGGTCACGAAGACCATGACGACCATGGCGATCACGAAGGCCATGATGATCATGACTCTCATGACCCACATGCCTGGCTTTCGCCAACGAATGCCAAAGCCTGGCTGACCCTGATCGCGGATCAACTGTCGTCAGCGGATCCCGACAACGCCGCTGCGTATTTAGCAAATGCCGAAGCGGCGCGCGAAGAAATGAACGTGCTTTCCGCAGAAGTGAAAGAGTTGCTTGAACCGGTTCGCGGCGGCAGCTTCATCGTGTTTCATGATGCCTACCAGTATTTTGAGGTTGCGTTTGGTTTCCCTGCATCGGGCGCGATTTCCCTGAGCGACGCGTCCGACCCAAGCCCCGCGCGAGTTGCCGCCATTCAAGGTCGCATTCACGCCGAAGGCATCAACTGCGTATTGTCTGAACCACAGTTCAATCCGGGCATCGTCGAAACCGTGTTGGATGGAACATCGGCACAATCCGGTGTGATCGATCCACTGGGCTCGGCTCTGGAACCCGGGCCGTCTCTGTACCCGCAAGTCATTCGTAACATGGCGCAAACCCTGTCGGAGTGTTTGAAAACCCGTTGAACCGGGACTGGGATCGGGACGCGGAAACCTGCCGGGGTGCACCCAAAAGGGCCAAGTCCCGATCTGCGCATCAGGTTTGGAACATTGGAGAAGCGCATCAGACCATGGTCTGTAGCGCGTCAAACAATTGTCGTTCATAGTCGATTGCGAAATGAGACCCAAAATTACCGACCTGACAATTGGCAACTGGTCTTTGTCGCGCGTTTTTCTCGCGGCAAGTGTTGTGGTCATGGGGACTGCAACGGTGTTTGTTGGTCACTGGGTATCGAACCGGATCGAAAATGCGGTTGTACAAAATTCCGCCAACTCTGCGGCATTGTACATGGAAAGCATTTTGTCCCCACTCAGCCAGGAGCTGGCGCATGGAGACCGCCTTTCCGAACAGGCCAGCCGGGCGCTGGACGAGATTTTCATGACCCAGCCGATGCGCGAACGCATTGCCTCGTACAAGTTCTGGAAACAGGATGGCGAGATTGCATACGCATCGGATTCCGCCATCATCGGTCGCCGCTTCGAGCCGACAGATGACCTGAAACGCGCATGGGCTGGAGAAATCTCGGGCTCATTTGAAGAGCTGGACGACGAAGAAAGCGCGGCAGAGGCTGCGCTTGGCATTCCATTGCTGGAAGTCTACAGCCCCATTCGCGAAATCTGGTCGGGGAAAATCATCGCGGTCGCCGAGTTTTATGAAAAGGCCGATCAGCTGGAACTGGACATGGCCAGAGCCAGAAGAACAAGCTGGTTGATCGTTGGCTCGGCCTTTGCGGCAAGCACGATTGTTCTGTTTTCCATTGTCGCAATCGGCGACAACACCATTCGACGGCAAGGGCGCCTTCTGAATGATCGTCTTGCCGAAAGTGAAAAGATGGCCGCACAGAATGCCATGCTGCGGTCGCGCGTCATTGATGCATCGGAAAGATATGCTGCGCAAACGGACAGGTTCCTCAGGAAACTCGGCGCGGAACTGCATGACGGCCCTGCCCAATACCTGTCCCTCGCCGCCCTTCGACTGGAGGCTGCATTCGGCGACAAGCCGGAGATGCCCACCGAGGCCGAAGAAATTCAGCAATCTTTGCAGAAGTCTTTGGCAGAAATTCGCGCCTTGTCACGGGGGTTGTTCGCGCCAGACATCGAAAATCTGGCGCTCGTTGATGTGGTAAAAAGAGCTGTCGAGGACCATTCTGAACACAGCCCTTTTCGCCCCGGTATTTCCTTTCAGGGCAATCCGTCGCCCGACTTGTCGATCTCGGGCAAGTTGTGCGTTTTCCGGTTCCTGCAGGAAACGCTTTCCAATGCCGCAAGATATGCGCCCGCGTCCCAGTGCACTGTCACCTGCAACGTACAAGGTGATCGCATCACCGTTCAGGTCAGCGACGACGGCCCCGGGTTCGCCCCCTCCGGCGAGACGGTTCTGCGTGAGGACGGGGGCCAGGGCCTTGTCGGCTTGCGTGACCGGGTCGAAAGCATCGGTGGCCGGTTCGAGGTGACATCAACCCCGGGCGAGGGCACCACCGTTGCTATGACATTGTTTCCCAGAAAGATGAGTGCATCATGACAACATCCGTCGTTATCGCAGATGATCACCCGATTTTCAGGGACGGTTTGCACCGCACTTTAGAGGAAGCCGACGGCTTCAAGGTTCTCGCCGCCGGATCAAATGCGGATGAGGCCGTTTCCCTTGTCCGAACCCATCAGCCTGACATCGCCATCCTCGACCTGTCGATGCCCGGTGGCGGCATTAGCGCGACCCGTCGAATTGCTGAAATGGCAAACCCGCCTTTCATTGCGATATTGACGGTCTCTGAAAACAGCAGTGACGTTGCAGACGCTTTGGAGGCGGGTGCCATTGGCTATATCGTCAAGGGCGTGACAGCACGCGAATTGACAGCTTCGCTGCGCAGTATCGCCTCGGGCGAAGGGTTCGTCTCGCCGGGTCTTGCTTCGCGTATGCTGCTTCAGATCAATCGCAGAAACGGGTCGCAGCAAGAAGCTGACGCCATAGATGATCTTACCCATCGCGAAGAAGAAATCCTAAGACGCGTCGCCAAAGGGCTGAGCAATCGGGAAATAGCCGATGAGTTGGGAATACAGGAGAAAACCGTCAAGCATTACATGACGGCGATCCTGTCCAAGCTCCATGCGCGAAACCGGGTGGAGGCCGCTCTTATCGCGCATGAGGCCTGGAACAAGAAAGACTAGGGGTCAGGCGCTCAAAGACCGGGGCGGTCTCTCAAGAAAAGAAACCGCCCCGCACAATCGTCAAAATTAGTTACTCAGTTGGCAATCGCCTGAAGTCTGCTGCGATCCGCCGCAGTTGCGGTTCTTTCTACGACGGTCCGGTTGAACGGGTCTTTCAACTCGTAACGCCCGCCCTCGATCTCTTCTTTCCAGCCGTTTGCGTAACTGACTTCGATATTGTTGCCCTGAATTTCGATTTTTGCCGGGTTACTTCCAGCGCCACCACTCTGCCCGGGCGAGCGCACGCTGTCGATTGAGATACCGTTTGCCAGTGACCGAAGGCGCGAAACGTCGGCACCGGTGGCCGGTCGTTCCTCGACTGTTCGGTTCTGCGCGTTCTTTCTTTCGTACCGGCCGTTTTCAATCTCTTCCTTGGTGCCGTCAGCATAGCGTACTTCTATGCCGCTCGCGCTTGTCTCGACCTTTGTTATTCCAGCCGACCCCGATGACTGCCCCCCAGACTGGGACCGGTCCTTCTTATCGCCCCGGCCCGAGCGTGACGAACCATCGGCATCATCATCATCGTCGTCGTCATCATCATCGTGACCACCTTTACCCGATCCGGAATTGTCGTCACGATCACCGCCGCTGCCCGACCCGGAATTGCTGTCATGGTCATCATCCCCGCCGTTGCCGTCACTCCCTTTCCCGCTCTTTGCAAACGCGTAAGCAGGTTCCAACCGCAGATGACCGTCTGCGTCAAAAGCCGGCACATAGGGTGTCATCACAATCAGCGACGCCAGCGCTACCGTGCTGAGAAGCTGACCAGTTCTTTTCCGGTTATTCATTCTCGTCTCCAATCCTGTTCGAGGCGTTATCCTGTATTGGAGGCAGAATATCCCGGGCCCGGCTTCGCTACATCGGGCTTAGGTCTGATGATTTTCCGGCCGATTGTCCGGGTCCGAGGAATGAGAGTTTCAAATATCCATCACTTAAAAAGACCTGGTGATCCAATTTAGGCCTTGGGCAATGAGGTGTTGCCGCGTTGCTTTCCATGTTTTGCGGAACTCGGCTTCAGCGGTTGGCGGGTCTTGATTTGACAGCTGTCGTTTTCTTCCCGATTAGGGTCAGGATGCATTGATTCTCAAGGCGCTGCATGATTCACGGCTCGAAAAATGGAGTGGTGATATGAGCGACCTTTTCTGGCTGACCGACGAGCAGATGGCCAAATTTTCCCCTTTCTTCCCGCGGTCGCACGGCAAGCCACGGGTCGATGACAAGAGGGTGCTGAGCGGGATTATCTTCATCAATCGCAATGGGTTGCGGTGGCGAGACGCTCCCAAAGAATACGGACCGCACAAGACGCTTTATAGCCGGTGGAAGCGTTGGAGTGAGAAAGGCATCTTCGCGCGGATGATGACCGGCCTGGCCGCCGAACACGGCGAGGAAAAGACCGTGATGATCCCCTCTCGGGACATTGCTCCGCAATGCCCTGCCGGGCAGTGGACGCGACCTATCTGAAAGCACATCGCACCGCGACCAGCAGGGCCGCGAAAAAGGGGGGCGTGGCCGCCTGATTGGCCGAACCAAGGGCGGCATGAATACTAAACTGCATGCTATCTGTGACAGCCAAGGGCGACCGATCAGCCTTTTTGTCACCGCTGGCCAAGTCAGTGACTACATCGGTGCGCGAGCGCTAATGAGCAGCATACCAGAAGTCGACTGGCTGCTCGGGGATCGCGGCTATGATGCAGACCGGTTCCGAGACGCGTTGAAAGACAAAGGAATAAGCGCCTGCATCCCAGGTCGAAAGCAACGCAACCGTCATCTATTGGTTATGAATCCTGACCCTACGACACACCGGTCTACTTTTCGATCACGGAGGTACACCGGTACATCGACAACATGAACCGTGAGGTCATCGGTCGACTGGACGGCGAGAACAAACCCAAGCTTTCTGATGGAACACTAATAGAAGATCGAAAACTTCATTACTTCGAAAACTCATGTACTTTCGTCCCGACATCCACGGCCAAAGCGGATAAGGCAACCAGCGGTCCGTTTTATGGAGAATTCAATCGCTTCCTCTCACGTCTTGAAACCAAACTCTCCGACAAGCGCCTACGCTTCTTGCTACAAGCCAAGAAAGATGATGGGAAGTGTTTCCAGACTGATGACTTTGAACAAATCATGAAGCAATTCATCGGTTACCTCAATCGATCCAATGTCACCATTGTCGACCTAAGTGGCATACCATTTGAGGTGTTGAGTATTACGGTGAGCCTAGTTTCTCGACTGATCTTCGATTTCTGTTTTCACTACTCGAAGCTGCTACAAAGACAAGAATTACTGAATGATGTACCAGTCATGCTTGTCTGCGAGGAAGCTCATAACTACATCCCTCAGAGAGACGACGCTGCATATCGTTCTTCTAGAAAATCGTTGGAGCGCATTGCAAAAGAAGGAAGAAAGTACGGGCTCAGTTTGATGGTTGTGAGCAAGCGACCGTCAGAGGTTTCGGAGACTATCTTCGCGCAATGCAACAATTTTTTGGCGCTTCGGCTGACCAACAATACCGACCAAAACTATGTGAAGCGGCTCTTTCCGGACAACTCCAGCGGCATTACGGACATCTTACCCAATCTTGCCCCTGGTGAATGTGTCGTTGTCGGAGATGCTGTGTTGCTGCCAGCGATTGTGCAGATGCCGATGCAGAATCCCGAGCCACAATCCCAAGGCGTTCGCTTCCACAAAGAATGGCAGGAACCTTGGCGCGAATTTACTTTTGGGGATGTGATAAGTCGCTGGCGGAAAGAATGATACGCCTAGTGGTAGGCTGTGCGCGCGTCTGAACTTGACGAACAATCCGGTTTGCTGACCCGACGGATATCTGCTTTCGGGTTACTATAACGCAGCGACTGGCGCTGTTGCCAGGGATCGGACTTGGCCGGAGAATGAGCACTAACGCCAAAGCAGTAAATCTAGCATCCTATTCGAGGGAGCATTCAAACTCTTCGAGGAGGGTTTGCATTGCATTTTCAGTTCCAGTTTGCGTTCTTACCCTTTCCTCCAACTGGTCAATCAACAATACCTGCTGAGTTATTTCATCCGCCAACTTTGTGAGATTGGCGTTTAACTCAGACAACTCTTCATCGGCACCAAATGCGCGATAGGTGTTGCTCCAGCTACCATCCCTCCACATCCAGCTAGAATGAGTGAGCCTCCCCAACTGAACTGGTCCACCGCTATGTTTAGGAAACGGAGGACCACGAATGGCAAACAAGCGACCGAAGCCCGAAGAGATTGTCTCGAAGTTACGGCAGGTTGAAGTTCTGATGGGGCAAGGCATGTCCCGTCTTGATGCGATCAGGCAGATCGGCGTTGTTGAACAAACCTATTACCGCTGGCGCAAGAAGTACGGCGGAATGGGCGTAGATCAGTTGAAAGAACTGAAACGGCTTCAGAAAGAGAATGAGCGACTGCGACGTGCGGTATCCGATCTGACGTTGGACAAGCTGATCCTGACGGAAGCCGCGAAGGGAAACTACTGAGCTCCGCTCGTCGTCGTGCTTGTATTGACCATGTTCGCAACCAATTGAACGTTTCCGAGAGACGCGCCTGCCGCGTGCTTGGACAACACAGATCCACGCAACGGCGTGTCCCACAAGGTCGCGCAGACGAAGACCGATTGGTGGCCGACATGATCGAGCTGACCCGTCAATACGGCCGATATGGCTATCGCAGGATCGCTGCATTGCTGAGAGAGGCTGGATGGTCTGTCAGCGATGGGCGAATTGAACGGCTTTGGCGACGAGAGGGGCTGAAAGTGCCAGTGAAACAACCGAAGAAAGGACGGCTTTGGCTGAACCCCTCTCATCGATACTGCGTATCGACTGCCGGGCAGTGGATGGGTCGTGTGTTCGGCTGAGGCCGGAGTATCGCAATCATGTATGGAGCTATGATTTCGTCCATTGTCGAACCGACGATGGCAAAGCTTTTCGGACGCTGAACATCCTTGATGAGCACAGCCGGGAGTGCCTGGCGATTAGAGTGAAGCGCAAGCTGAACTCGGTCGACGTGATCGACGCCCTGACGGATCTGTTCATCCTTCGTGGCGCACCCGGTTTCATACGTTCGGATAACGGGCCGGAATTTGTCGCCCAGGCCGTCCGAGACTGGATCGCCGCCGTCGGCGCCAAGACGGCTTACATCGAACCTGGCAGCCCGTGGGAGAACGGATACTGTGAAAGTTTCAATGGCCGGTTCAGGGACGAACTACTCAACGGCGAAATCTTCTACAGCCTGCGCGAAGCACAAATCCTGATCGAACAATGGAGGAGACACTACAATACAAAACGCCCCCACAGTGCACTGGGCTATCACCCGCCGGCACCTGAAACCATCATCCCGATGAATCACAGGCCGATGATGCACTAACAATCAACTTGGACCAGTCAGATGAGGCTGCTCAGCAGATCTGGCACAGGCGCTATCGGATCCGTCGATCCGCACCGGGGCCTTGGAGATTATCCGGGGCCTGATTGAACGTGTTACGATCAAACATGAACGGGATGGCGTCCAGATCGAACTGGAGGGTGTCCTGGCAGCGATGATTGGGTTGGCCCAGAATGAACAAAGCCGCCCTGAGGCGGCTTGTTCGAGACTCTGTTCGACCGAAGTGGTTGCGGGAGCAGGATTTGAACCTGCGACCTTCAGGTTATGAGATAGCTTACGCCCACCTGCCCCAACTACGCCCGAAAACGCTGACTTAATCTATCTTATTGGAATTGTTTATTTATTATTGACGACCGCCACCCTTCATTCCTACCCCTTACGCCATGAGCCGCTTCCAGTTGCTTCCACAATGCTTCCACGGGGCGATGAAAGAGAAAGGATGAGGGATGCCCAAACTGACCAAACGTGCCGTAGAAGCCCTGCCTGTTGAGGCGAAAGATTACTTTGTCTGGGACGGCCAGATAGCCGGGTTCGGGGTGCGTGTGATGCCCTCCGGGGCCAAGACCTATCAAGCTCAGTATCGCAAAGGCGGACGGACACGGCGCGTTTCCATCGGTCGACATGGCAAGATCACGGTCGACGAGGCGCGCAAACTGGCCAAGGAACTGATGGGCCAAGTCGCCAAGGGCGAGAACCCAGCCGAAGAAATTGCACAGCATCGCCGTGCGCCCACGGTCGCTGCCCTGTGTGAGCGGTTCTTTGACTCTCACGTCAAGGAGCGCTGCAAGCCGTCCACCCAAGGGGAATACCGCAGGGCCATCGACCTATTCATTGTTCCGGCCATTGGCAGCTTCAAAGTGGTCGATGTGGAACGAAAAGACATAGCCGAGTTGCACCACAAGTTTCGGGGCAAACCCTATCAAGCCAATCGGACATTGGGCGTGTTGTCCAAGATGTTCAATCTCGCGGAAATCTGGGGCTTGCGGCCTGACGGATCAAACCCCTGTCGCCATGTCCCGAAGTACCGCGAAGAGAAACGAGAACGGTTTCTGAGCCCAGACGAATTGCAACGACTCGGACAGGCTCTGACGGATTCGGAGCAGGATGGATCGGAGACGCCCTTTGTTGTCGCTGCCTTCCGATTACTGATCCTGACTGGATGCCGCCTTGGTGAAATCCAAACCTTGCAATGGTCCTTCATCACAGACGCCGGAATGGAGCTTCCAGACACCAAAACAGGCGCGCGGCGGATTCCCCTGCCCCAAGCGGCCCGAGCGGTTCTGAGCGCGCTGCCACGGCTTCCTGACAACACTTACGTTATAGCCGGGGCTGTTCCCGGCCATTACGCGACCGACCTGCAAAAACCATGGCGTCGTATACGTAAGCGGGCCGGTTTGAATGATGTTCGTATTCATGACCTACGCCACACCTATGCGTCGAATGCCGTGTCGTCGGGCATGCCAATCCAGATGGTCGGTCGGCTGCTAGGTCACAGTCAGATTCAAACCACGATGCGGTATGCGCATCTGGCTGATGATCCGGTACGGCGAGCGGCGGAAGAAAACGCCGCGCGGCTCAACACATTCGTCGGTGCGCAGGAACCCAGCCATGGGCTGCGCCTAGTTAGGTAAGGCATTTTGCGGGACCGGCCCCATAAACGTATACATAGGCGGGCTACATTACGTAGGGCGTCTACGTATACAATACGTTACATAGGGATTTCCTCCCTACCCGGGGTATACGCGGGGCCGGGTATACCCCGGGTAGGGTAAAGCTACGCCTCAAGCCGATTTCTCGAATGACGGGTCTGAGCCCAGAGCGGGCCTTGATCTTACCCTTGACGTCTGTTGTTAGGTTCCTGTCGCGTGTTAGGGTGCCGGAGAAATCACCATTTTCCAAAAGGTATGTGATGCGGGTATCTCTCTGGCAGCTGTTTCCGAATCCCAGTTTTATACAACGGACCTGCGCGCTCATTCTTGCCTGGATTGTGTCGACGGGAGCTCCGGTCCTCGCAAGTGAGGCTGAGTGCGAGAAAAAGCGTTTTGATCCGCTTCCAGAACTTCGCCTTGTTTCGGTGGAGCCGTTGGCAGACCCCGTGCCGCATTGCAGGGTCGAGGGTGTGATCGGTAGCAAGATACATTTCGAGCTACTGCTTCCAGACAATTGGAACAGCAAATTCGTCATGGGTGGCGGGGGTGGTTTTGTCGGGTCCGTGATGAATACAGCGCTTCTGTACGGAGCACTTCAATCTGGCTATGCGACGGTTGGTACCGATACAGGGCATCAGGGCCACCCAGCAGACGCCAGCTGGGCCCTCAATGATTTGGAAGCCTTGGTCAACTTCGGGCATCTGGCGGTACACCGAACGGCGGTCACGGCCAAAGCCCTTATCAACTCATACTACGAGACATCGATTGCCCGGAGCTACTTCACAGGTTGCTCGCGGGGCGGGGGTCAGGCAATCATGTCCGCTCTACGCTATCCCGAGGATTTCGACGCGGTTGCCGCTGGCGCCTACGCCATTGATTGGACGGGAATTGCGGTGCAGGCGACCAGCATCAATCAGGTGATGTACCCTGATCCCAAGGACTTGGAACAAGCGGTTCTGGGTCCGAAGGCCCAGAAATTGGTTGAGACATCCTATCTGGCCGCTTGCGATGGGTTGGATGGACTCGAAGACGGTATTCTCAATGACCCGCGCCAGTGCAAGTTCGACGTGTCCAGCCTCCAATGCGATGCTGAAAAATCCGAAGTCTGCTTGAGCGCCGAGGAAGTTGCAGCATTCAAGGTCGTTTACGAAGGGCCAAGGGACACCGACGGCAATCAACTTTATTTCGGGTTTCCGTTTGGCGGTGAGACTGCCGAAGGCGGCTGGAGTCGCTGGCTGACCGGCGGCCTAAAATATCAGGAAGATGAAGGAGATTTTCAGGAAGGCGTCGGATCCGGCGGATTCGAGGCTCCGGTCTCGCCGAACGCCTTCTTCAGCTTTGGCAACGGGATCATGCAGAGCTTCGTCTATCACGACCCGACTTGGACATACGAGAATTTCGATTTCAGAACCTACGCGAAGGATTCATCAGCAGCAGCGGAAACCTTGAATGCAACTAACCCTGATCTTTCTGAGTTTCGTGGGCGCGGGGGCAAGATGCTGTTGTATTCCGGCTGGTCCGACAACGCGCAATCCGGGCTGGCGATGGTTGGCTACTATGACGACGTAATCGCGCATGATCCGAGCGCCGCCGAGGATGTCCGCCTGTTCATGATGCCCGGAGTGGAACATTGTTTTGGAGGCCCCGGCCCGTCGTGGGTGAATTTCCTTACCGAGATCGACAAGTGGGCGGAAACGGGTGAAGCACCTGACGAGATCATCGCGTTTTGGCTAGACGGTCAGGCTCAGCCAGCCGGGGCCAGACCCATTTGCGCCTATCCGGAAGTCGCAAAGTATGACGGCAATGGTGACCCTCGGGACCCATCGAGCTTTTCGTGCCGTTCCGGCAATTGACGCTGTTCGCAAAAATATTGAATGGCCGCAAAGTCCCGCATAACAAACTTTCAAGCTATTGGCCTGTCAGCCTCTAGTTAGCGCAACATTGGGTTACACCGCAGTATGCGCCCGTTCTCAAACTAGTGGCTATACTTTGCGCCTCGTCATACCTACCAGACGCATGCCTTACCCGATAAAAGGCAAACCCAGATAAGAAGAATCGGAACCCGGTTAAGCTCGTCCACGATAGAAGAGGCAGTCCCATACTTATCGTACCCGAAAACCAAGTAGTTCCACCAAGATTCTACAACGACACATACGATGCCAACGACGTTCAATACCTTTGTGAAGTTGGGGAGCTCTACCCTGCGAACATCGGGGTTTTCACGGAAAAACTTGAACACAGCGCTGCTATGTACCGCTGGGAAACTGCGAAATATGAGAACCTTCCTCGAAACAGCGACGTTGCGCGCGAGCTGAAGGACATTGCGAAACAAGCCAATCGGCTGAAATCTTCACTTGAGCAGTTGTCATGGAAAGCACAGTCGGAACTCGACAGGCACGCTGATAGTGACGCGGAGAAAAGTATTACTGGATCATTAGCCGCCCCAAGCGAGCCCTCTCTGGCGGTGTCTTTGAAGCATCTGGAAATTGGTGTCCCTTGCGTGATTTTGGATGTTCCAGCGCTGCGTTCAGTGATTGAAGGATTGGAAATCGCAGCCAGCAACAAGAGCGCGAACCTCCCGAAAGGAAGACCCGGACAAGTCCGCTCATACGGGTTGCGTCTATGGATGCGTAACATCGCTGAACTTTGGGATGGAACGACCAGTCAGGCGTTTACACGGGACGTTACTTCGTCAGGCGAGCCGATAACAAACGCCGCTCGCTTTTGCACTGAGGCATTTCGGAAAGTCGATCCAAGCATTCCAACGTCGCGCGTCATGAGGGAGTTAAAAGATTGCATCCGTGAGCGCGCTTAGCCTACTAAACGAATTGTTGTTCAAATTCGCGGTTAATTCGTCCAGCGGTTTCGCTCGAAATTCGCACCCAAGCGCTCCTATGTTCGCCCCATAGCATTTTGCACTGAAAGGACGAACAACATGCAACAGCAGGCAATCGCCACCGAGCAGATCATCCCCACATCAGACTATTGGGATGGATTTATCACTGAGACCGAGGCAGCAGACTATCTCTGCCAAAGCGTGCGCACCATGCAGAAATGGCGCGTCACAGGCTTTGGCCCTTCCTTCTACAAACCGGGCCGGTCAGTTCGCTACCGCCGTCGCGATCTGCGCATTTGGGCCGAAGGTCGCCGCCGCCGTAACACCTCGCAAGTCTGAGTTTTGCCCGCACGGGGTTGGCAGCGCCGTGCGGGATTTTGGGGCCGGAATGGCTCTGACGGGGCGCGGGCGAAACGGTCCTGCGCCCCTTTTCACAAACATCAACAGAAAGACACTGAACCATGGCAAACCAGCCAGCACAGAAATTCAAGATTGGCCTGATCACCGCAACCATCTGGGACAATGATGGCTTCTACTCGGTCGATATGTCCCGCTCTTACAAGACCGATACCGGCGAATGGCGGAGTTCGACCAGCTTCCACCATTCGGACCTGCTCAATATCGCCAAATGCGCGGAGCGCGCCGAAATCTGGATTGGCCGTCAAACCAATGCCAGGTAGTGGCAGCACCGGAGCGGCTTCGCTCCGGCCCCAAAACAAATGCTGCTCCGCCGGAGGCACTAAGGGGGCAAAAGCCCCCGCAATCTTTTCCCCACATCGCCAACTATCCCAGCGGCAGGGCATGCCGCGATAGAGGGGGGTCTTGTAACACCCCCCTCCACGAATACGAAAGCGAAGGTCAGCGCAAATGGAGGCAACAATCCTGCATTCCGGGTTTGATGGGCTGAAGTTCACAATCCAAGCCGATATCCTGGAGGAGTTTCGCGAAGAACTGGCATCCGCCAAACAGCATGCCAAAGAAACCTATAGCGATTGCGTTCTAGAATTCGGCTCCGTGTCTCTCAATGTGACCAGCAAGGGCGCGCGAGGCTTCACCGCTAATACCGGCGACCATGGGGCTGTGTGGCTGTTCCAAGACCCGCAAGACCGCATTCCAAACAATCCCGGCATCACTTTTGATTTCCGCGCTTTTGGCCTCGCCACAGGCGGCCTTGAAGGGGCCGAGCGACACTTTCGCGAATGCATGGAAGCGTTTGGGATCAAATATGTAGAGACGCAATTGCGGGTCGCACGGGCTGACTTCGCCGTAGACTTGCTGGCCCCTTGGTTTGAACCCGACCGCGAAGGCTTGGTGGTTCCACCCGGAACCAAGGTCACGGAGTATACGGGCGTTGATGAGACCGCGACGGTATCCAGCGGCGCGCGTGTGGTTGGTTTGCGGGCCGGGGCAGTCGCCAATCGGCAATTGGCTATCTATGACAAGCGGGCCGAAGTGATCCAGCAGAACAAGATGGGCTGGCTGACCATCTGGAATGCAGCACTTGAAGCCGCAGGCAAACAGCCCCTTGATCTGACCGACCGGGCCTCAAGTCAGGTCTGGCGCTTTGAGATGCGGCTTGGTTCCAAGCAACTCCGCAATCGCTTCGAAATGCGCAACTGGCAGGACGTGCACGACATCATCGGAGACGCCTTCACAGACGCGCTGGGGCGCATTCGTTATTGCCTGCCCGTCGCAGACGGAAACCGCGCCCGGTGGCCCACTCATGAGCTTTGGCACCAATTTGAGGCTGTGGTTGGCAACGACCTATTGCAGAACTGTGCGGGCGTTCTGCCCAACGACGTGATGGAAGCCAACCGCGCGGCAAAGATGCGAGAGCTGGATGCGCAGCTTGCGGGATTGTTTGTCACCCGAGCCGCGATTTCCGAGGTATCAGCGGACAACTTTTTTGAGTTCATGGAAAATCACGTTGAGGTATTGGCAAGGCTTGTAAAGGAAAACACTATGCCCGTCGAAAAGCGTCTTTTGAAAGCGCAGTGTAAATATCGACTACGTTGAATCGACACATAATTTGTTAGAACTTCTTAGATAGGTGATGCGTAATCATCAAAAAATTAATCACATAGGGAACACTTGGCTAAACAGACTTGACCGGCCCAGCTTCAGCTGTCGAACTAACCGCCTGACCTTGGTCAGTGTAATCCGCTCTACTCGGTGAGTTGGTGCAAAAGCGGATTAACTATAGAGATTTTCGATGATCGCCACTAGCTCACGAGGCGTGCCACCTACCGCAATATTCCCGAGCCTCGGAGCGCGTTCGTTTTCATACCAATGCTCGACTTCGCCATCATCATTCTGACGGCTGGCCTTTTCGAAGATGTCCCGATAGCGCCTTGGTGAAATCCCATAGAAGTGCTCAATTGATACAGTTTCCCTATCTGCTGAATCTGGAACAACAATATCTTGAAACAGGCTTTCAGCCTTACTTTTAGGATATGGCTCAATGAAGACAATTCGTTCTATTCCAGAGGCGACTAAGTGTTTTGCGCAATTGTGGCACGGGTAGGTGGTCACATAGATAGTTGCCCCCTTCACGGAGCGTCCCAAGCGCACTGCGTCGCTTAGTGCGTTCATTTCCGCATGTACCATGCGCCCGTACTCAGTGACGCTTGCAACAAGGGACTTTTTGATAGACTTGCGGTGTTTAGGGTCACTTAAGATTTCTTCGACACTTTGGTTATCAGCGATTAGCTCACGTTTTCTCAGGACTTCCAAGAAGTCGAAAATCATGCGGTTGATTTCGTTTTTGTTCGCTTCACCGCCTAAGTCGATGTCGCGCATTTTGGTTTTTTCTTCGTCCCAGTAGTTGCCGCCGCCGAACTTCGGTACTTCGTTGCAACCGATTGAGATAAGGTCACCTTCGGGAGTGGTAATGGCAGCTCCAACTTGGCGTGAAAGATCCACTGAGCGTAGGGATGCTGCTTTGGCCATGTAGCTACCAAATTCGTCGCGGGTCGGCGCTATGTTGTTTCGCCCAAAGAAAGCCTTTACAAAACGTTGGCTTGAAGCTTCAAGAGTAGCCTCTGTGTCCCCAGAGAAGAAGACATCGCCCAGATGAAAAATCTTCGAGATTCGCTGACCACGTTCATGTAGCTTTTCGTTTTGATCGAGCGCGATAAGCTCATCTGCGTGTGCGTCGCATTTTTTGTTATCCCAGCCATGTTGCGTCGAGTGCAAGCGAGACACCAGTGACTGCTTTCTCTTTTCCAGCGGAGCAACCACCGATACTTGCACAAACCGCTTACCGAAAGCCTTAACAAGAAGTTCGATTTCTTCTGGTCGCTTGAGTTGGTCTATGATGAATGCGTGCTCGTCCAGAGGAACAACAGCCAGCTCATCAAGCTTTTTCTCGTCTTTTTCTCCTGCGTCTTCAGCGTATGACCTCCGGTACTCGACTATTTGCCGGATCGCTTCAGACGCCAAAACTGCATCGTTCTTAAACGCGCTACGAACTTCGTTTCCCTTTATTATCTTAGTGTGAAGAACTGAATCGCCATGGTTGGTGATCGTTACGCCCTTTGCGGCCAACAGCCGGTCCATCTCACTGCTAAGACTTATGGTAATTGGTTTGTAGTCCATCTTTTTTAAAGTTGAAGCAAGGATTTCTCCAGCTTCGTGTATCGGACAGCCAATCGGTCCAACCAAACCGAAAACGAGTTCAACGCGATTTGTCATAAAAAACCTTTTCCTTGATATCGACACAATATCTTGCTGATAAACACTAGAGGTCAAGACAAGTATTGATGTAATTGACGTCTTGCTTCAGAGTGAATCCACAGACGGGAGGACCAAAAATGGAACGCGAGAGTGACCAAGTGGTAAACCGGGATCAAGAAACAAACAAAAATCAAGAACGTGATTTAGAACAAGAACGTATGGCATACGAGCGAATGCTGAGCCGCCAGTCGGAAGCATCTCGTATGTATACAAGCGGAAAGTTTCGCTCTGCATCGTGACTACAAATTTGTTTTTTTGACCTAACCAAAACAGTATAGTGCCACGGATCAAACTCTAAGTTGTACGGATAGGATCGGTGCTACCTTAACTAAGCCAGCCACAGTATCAAAACTAACGCAATAATACGCTACTCAGCACAGAATTTTTGCTGAGTAGCTTTTTTTCACACTTTTTCTACTCATAGCGACACTTTTGCGGGAAATTGCCTAATTTATTTCTGTTGCTGTGCAGCCACACGATATTTTTGCCCCGCTTGCTTCCACAGTGCTTCCACACGCTGTCGCACAACACAAAAAGCCTCGCGTGATGCGAGGCTAAGTGTTTGATATCTGACTGGAAGTATTGGTTGCGGGAGTAGGATTTGAACCTACGACCTTCAGGTTATGAGCCTGACGAGCTACCGGGCTGCTCCATCCCGCGTCAGAGTCAGATTTGTTTTCATCGTTTTAGAGAGATTTGGGGATTTTGCTAGGTTTGGCGGTGACCTACTCTCCCGGGGCTTAAGCCCAAGTACCATTGGCGCGGCAGTGCTTAACTTCCGGGTTCGGGATGGGACCGGGTGTTTCACTTGCGCTATGACCACCAAACCGAGGAAAATCCCCACGTCGCTGTTTTTGCGGAGCAAAAGCGACGGGCAGGAGGCAGCGTATTCGCGAAGCGGATGCGCGGTCCTGCACGGTTGTGTTAATCAGATCAACGTTGTCCAACTCAGGGTGTGTATGTCTTTGATTTGTCTTTCCATTACTGGATCAAATCAAGCCTATCGGGCGATTAGTACCGGTCAACTGAACGCATTACTGCGCTTACATCTCCGGCCTATTGACGTGGTGGTCTTCCACGGCCCTCAGGGAGACCTTGTTTTGAGGGGGCTTCCGCTTAGATGCCTTCAGCGGTTATCCTGTCCGATCATAGCTACCCAGCACTGCCGTTGGCACGACAACTGGTCCACCAGTGGATCGTTCACCCCGGTCCTCTCGTACTAGGGGCAACTCCTCTCAAGTCTCCTACACCCACGGCAGATAGGGACCGAACTGTCTCACGACGTTCTAAACCCAGCTCACGTACCTCTTTAAACGGCGAACAGCCGTACCCTTGGGACCTGCTCCAGCCCCAGGATGAGATGAGCCGACATCGAGGTGCCAAACACTGCCGTCGATATGGACTCTTGGGCAGTATCAGCCTGTTATCCCCGGCGTACCTTTTATCCGTTGAGCGATGGCCCTTCCACTCGGGACCACCGGATCACTATGGCCGTCTTTCGACTCTGCTCGACTTGTCAGTCTTGCAGTCAGGCTGGCTTCTGCCATTGCACTCAACGAGCGATTTCCGACCGCTCTGAGCCAACCTTCGCGCGCCTCCGTTACGCTTTAGGAGGCGACCGCCCCAGTCAAACTACCCGCCACGCAGGGTCCCGGATCCGGATAACGGACCGCGGTTAGACATCAAGAGTGCGAAGGGTGGTATCTCAAGGGAGGCTCCACGGATACTTGCGTTTCCGCTTCAAAGCCTACCACCTATCCTGCACATCACAATCCTGATGCCAGTGCGAAGCTGTAGTAAAGGTGCACGGGGTCTTTCCGTCTAACCGCGGGAAGCCTGCATCTTGACAGGCAATTCAATTTCGCTGAGTCGATGTTGGAGACAGCGGGGAAGTCGTTACGCCATTCGTGCAGGTCGGAACTTACCCGACAAGGAATTTCGCTACCTTAGGACCGTTATAGTTACGGCCGCCGTTTACCTGGGCTTCAATTCAAGGCTCTCACCTCTCCTTTTAACCTTCAGGCACCGGGCAGGCGTCAGACCCTATACGTCGTCTTGCGACTTCGCAGAGCCCTGTGTTTTTAATAAACAGTCGCCACCCCCTGGTTTGTGCCCCCAGCCCCTAGTTGCCTAGGAACCGGGCCTCCTTCTCGCGAACTTACGGAGGTATTTTGCCGAGTTCCTTCAACATCGTTCTCTCAAGCGCCTTGGTATGCTCTACCAGTCCACCTGTGTCGGTTTAGGGTACGGTCTGATGGAGGGCTATTTCCAGGAACCACTCAGCAGCCCAATCAATCCGATAAGATTGAACTACACCTGTGATCCGTCACATCCTCCTGGCCTAGGAATATTAACCTAGTTCCCATCGCCTACGCCTTTCGGCCTCGGCTTAGGGGCCGGCTTACCCTGCTCAGATTAGCTTTAAGCAGGAACCCTTGACTTTCGGCGAGTGTCTCTCACACTCTTTGTCGCTACTCATGTCATCATTCTCACTAGTGATCTCTCCACCGGATCCCTCACAGGCCGGCTTCATCGAAAGAACTCGATCCGTCATTACATCCCGCTGCTGTTACACAACACAGATGCAAATACGGATGAGTTCTATGTCACACTACGCTCTGCTACCATGCCTTACGGCATCCTAAGCTTCGGCTCATGGCTTGAGCCCCGTTACATCTTCGCCGCAGGACAACTTATTTAGACCAGTGAGCTGTTACGCTATCTTTAAAGGATGGCTGCTTCTAAGCCAACCTCCTGGTTGTTTTGGTCGTCCCACCTGCTTTCCCACTTAGCCATGAATTGGGGGCCTTAGCTGTAGGTCAGGGTTGTTTCCCTCTCCACTACGGACGTTAGCATCCGCAGTGTGTCTGCCATCTAGTACTCCCGGGTATTCGGAGTTTGGTTAGGATCAGTAAGCCTGTGGGGCCCCATTACCCATCCAGTGCTCT
This sequence comes from Ruegeria sp. AL7, assembly GCF_056536105.1. NCBI lineage: Bacteria > Pseudomonadati > Pseudomonadota > Alphaproteobacteria > Rhodobacterales > Roseobacteraceae > Ruegeria > Ruegeria sp. AL7. The sequence continues at coordinate 3,276,145 of NZ_JBQFJF010000001.1, read as the reverse complement.
ACCCCCCGGGGTATTCGGATGACGCTCTACCTAAATAGATTTCGCAGAGAACCAGCTATCTCCGAGTTTGATTGGCCTTTCACCCCTAGGCACAGCTCATCCCGATCCTTTTCAACGGATGTGGGTTCGGTCCTCCAGTAAGTGTTACCTTACCTTCAACCTGGCCATGCCTAGATCACTCGGTTTCGGGTCTGATCCCACGAACTCATTCGCCCTATTAAGACTCGCTTTCGCTACGCCTACACCTAACGGCTTAAGCTTGCTCGTGAGACCAAGTCGATGACCCATTATACAAAAGGTACGCCGTCACCCCGCAAGGAGGCTCCGACTGATTGTAGGCGTTCGGTTTCAGGTACTGTTTCACTCCCCTCGTCGGGGTGCTTTTCACCTTTCCTCACGGTACTGGTTCGCTATCGGTCAGCAAGGAGTACTTAGCCTTCGAAGGTGGTCCTCCGATCTTCAGACAGAATTTCACGTGTTCCGCCCTACTTAATACGTCCGATCATGCTTCATATACGGGACTGTCACCTCTATGGTCCTGCTTCCCAACAGGTTCTATTCACACTCACGGCTCGGCTGGTCCCCGTTCGCTCGCCACTACTAGGGGAGTATCAATTGATTTCCTTTCCTCCGGGTACTTAGATGTTTCAGTTCCCCGGGTTTGCTCTTAAAACCCTATGTATTCAGGTCTTAAGTACCTGGTCATGCTCATTATTGATCAGCTGTGCCAACAATAACAAACATTCAGGTGGGTTGCCCCATTCAGAAATCCATGGATCAAAGCTTATTCTCAGCTCCCCATGGCTTATCGCAGAGTATCACGTCTTTCATCGCCTCTTGCTGCCAAGGCATTCACCAAACGCCCTTCTCGCGCTTGATTTGATCCAGAAAAAGAAAGACATAACATGTTGCGCTACCGCCTGTTCGGCTACTTGAGCGCGTGAAGCCTTTCGGCCTTTCGGCCTGCAGGCTTCGACTATGTCGATCGTGATCACCCAGCTGGTAACTAAAGGCGATCGTTCTTCTGAACCAAAAACATACATTTCCCGCCCCCGCCACTTGGACGAGGACAATTGAGCAACCCCATATGGTCTCCCAGCCGTGCAGCTGATCAACGCAGGTCGCTCGGGTTAGTATATTTGACT